>JBBRTF010000023.1:0-73537 GCA_038244725.1 Burkholderiales bacterium | reverse complement strand
CGCGCAGCTGCTCCTTGTAGACCCAGGCACGTGCAGTGCGCACGGTGGTCATCTTGGCGATCAGGGCATCGAGGTCGTCGGCGGCCTCGGGCTTCAATTTGGAGCGATCCTTCAGCAGCGACCAACGCATGCCCTTGAGGGACTTATCGGTGCGCTGCTCGATGCGGCGCATCTTGTCCACCGCGGCGCAGGCGTGCCAGACGACGTGGAACTTGTCGAAGGTGATGCGGGCGTTGGGCAGGTGCTCGGCGCAGCCCTTGATGAACGCCGGCGACATGTCGATGCTCACCGACTCGATGGTCTCGGGCGGGCAGCGGTGTTCATCGAGATCGGCGGCCAGCGCCTCGATCGTCTTGGCATCGTGCCCCTCGGTGACGAACAGCACCCGGCGCTCGAGCGGGTCGGCCGCCAGGGTGATGTAGTCGTGCCCCCGCGAGCGCGAGGTCTCGTCGATGGCCAAGGCCTTCACTTCGCTGAAATCGGCCAGGCCCAGCGCGAGGTCCACGTAGCTCTCGCACACCGCCATCACCCGGTGCGCCGACTCGCCCACGATGCGTGCAACGGCCGCAAACGGCATCTGCTGCGCCAACATCAGAATCAACGCTTCGAACAGCCGCGTGAAGCCCGACAGGCGCCCCGCGAAGTCCGGCTCGACCAGGCGCACCGAGCCGTTGGGCAGCTTCACCCGCGGCGTGCGAACCTGCAGCTGGCACTCATGCTGGAAGAAGTTCAGGTGCCGGTACGTCTTGGTGACCGTGTCGTGCACCGGATGCGCGCCCTCATGCCCGGAGACCGCAAAGCGGCTGCCGGGCGTGAAGTCGACCAGCACCCTCAGCACCTTCGCCGCCTCCTCGAACTCCACTGTCTTCACCGACCACGGCGCAGCAATCCCCAGCGCCGCCTCAAACAGTTTGGCCGTCATCTCCGTACCTCCTTGCAGTGCTCAACATGACGACAGATTACCCACTCGAAATTCAAGAGAGGCTCTTTTCACATCGCGGGGAGGATCCTGGCCGGGTCGACGGGCTTGCCCTGGCGGCGCACCTCGAAGTGGAGCTTCACCTGGTCTGCGTCGGACGATCCCATCTCGGCGATCTTCTGCCCCTTGCGCACGTCCTGCTGCTCCTTCACGAGGATATTCTCGTTGTGCGCATAGGCCGAGAGCCACGTGTTGTTGTGCTTGATGATGACGAGCTTGCCGTAGCCGCGCAGCCCCGCGCCGGCATAGACCACGCGCCCGGCGGCGGCGGCGAGCACCGGAGCGCCCTTCCTGCCCGCGATGTCCATGCCCTTGCCCGCCTCGGTGAAGGGCGCGAGCACCTTGCCCTTGGCGGGCCACATCCAGTCCACGTCCTCCTTGTCGGTGCCGCCCGCCTTCTCCGGCTCGGCGGCCGGGGGCTGCGGCGGTGCCGGCACGGGCTCGATCGGCGTGGGCGCGGGACCGGTCACAGCCGCGCCGCCTGCATCTGCCGCCCCCATCTGCGCCAGCGCGCGCTCGGAGAAAGGCACCTTGGTCGCGCGCGGCTCCACCTTGGAAGTGGGGGTATTGGCGAGCGGGCGCGCCTCGATGGGCGGCCCGGCCTGCACGAGCGGTGTGGCCACCGGCGCTGCCGGCGGCGCCATGCCCGCGGGCGCCGCGAGCACGAGCACCTGCCCGATCTCGATGCGGTTGGGATTGGCGATGTTGTTCCACGCGGCGAGCTCGCGATAATCGAGCCCGTACTGCAGCGCGATGCTCACCAGCGTGTCGCCCTTCTTCACGACATGCGTCGCGACAGGCTTCTCCACCGGCAGCTCGGCAACGACCGGCGGCGCCTCGGCGACCGGCGGCGCGGGCGGCGGGATGCGCTCCGATACCGGCGCGGGACGCCGCGCCGCGCATGCGGCGAGCATCAGCACCAGCAGCGCGATCGCGAGGCGCTTCATGCGAGCCCCGGCAGCAGCGGCACGAAGTGCACGCCCTCGTGGCGCTTCTCGTGGAAGCCCTTCTCGTCGCGATCGATCACGTAGAGCCATTGCTGCTCGGTGCCCACGGGCAGCACCATGCGCCCACCCACCGCGAGCTGCTGCTTCAACGCGTCCGGCACATGGGTTGCCGAGGCGGCCATGAGGATGCCGTCGTAGGGCGCGCCTTCCGGGTAGCCTTCGTGGCCGTCGACGTGCTTGTAGCGCACGTTGTAGAAACGCAGGTCGCGCAGGTGCCGGCGCGCCTTGTCCATGAGCGGGGCGATGCGCTCGAGGGTGTAGACCTCCTTCACGAGCTTGGCGAGGATCGCGGTCTGGTAGCCGCAGCCGGTCCCCACCTCGAGCACCTTGTTCATCGGTTTCTTCTCGAGAAGGAGCTGGGTCATGAGCCCGACGATGGTGGGGCTCGAGATGGTCTGGCCGTGGCCGATGGGGAGCGGCACGTCCTCGTAGGCGCGCGAGGCGATGCCTTCCTCGACGAACACGTGGCGCGGGATCTCGGTCATCGCCAGCAGCACGCGCTCGTTGGTGATGCCTTCGCCGCGCAACGTGTCGATCATGCGCATGCGCGTGCGCCCGGAAGTCATGCCGATGCCGTCGCGCCCGCTCATTGCGTGATCCATTTCGTGATGAGCGGGATCTGCTGCCCGTGCGTGAGATCCACCTGCAGCGGCGTGACCGAGACCGCGCGGCGCTCGAGCGCGTTGAAGTCGGTGCCGGGGCCCGCCTCTCGCGCCGCGCCCGCGGGCCCGATCCAGTACACGGTCTCGCCGCGCGGGTTCTTTCCCTGCACCACGGGCTGCGCCTTGTGACGCCGTCCCAGGCGCGTCACCTCGACCCCGGTGAGCTCTTCGTACGGCACGTCGGGGACGTTAACGTTGAGGAGCACGGGCGCGCCGAAGGGAGCCGACGCGAGGCGCGTCACGAGGTCGTGCGCGACGCGCGCCGCCGTCTTGTAGTGCGCGAACTCCTTGCCGACGAGCGACACCGCCATCGACGGGATGCCCAGCAGGTAGCCCTCGGTGGCCGCGGCGACGGTGCCGGAGTAGAGCGTGTCGTCGCCCATGTTGGAGCCGCTGTTGATTCCCGAGACGATCACGTCGGGCTCGAAGTCCAGGAGCCCCGTGACCGCCATGTGGACGCAGTCGGTCGGCGTGCCGTTCACGTAGTGGAAGCCGTTGTGGGCATGCGAGAGCATGAGCGGGCGATCGAGCGTGAGCGAATTGGAGGCGCCGCTGCGATCGCGCTCGGGCGCGACGACCGTGATCTCGCCCAGCGAAGCGAGGCCCTCGGCGAGGGCGGCAAGTCCTGGGGCGAAGTAGCCGTCGTCGTTCGAGAGGAGGATGCGCATGCGGGGAAAATTATAGCTTGTCGCGCCCGGGAACGCCCCCCGCGCCGCGAATGCGAGAATGGGGGCCATGAACCCCGCCTCGATCTTCGACGTCCACGGCAAGGTCGCGCTGGTGACCGGCGCTTCCACGGGACTGGGAAACCATTTCGCGCGCACGCTCGCCGCCGGCGGCGCGACGGTGATCGTCGCCGCGCGGCGCGCCGGGAAGCTCGCGGCGCTCGTCGATGCGATCGGCGCCGCGGGAGGCAAGGCCCTGGCGGTACCGATGGACGTGACCGACCGCGCCTCGATCGACCATGCGTTCGCCCAGGCCGCGAGCCGCGTGGGCGCCCCCGACATCGTCGTCAACAACGCGGGCATCGCCATCTCGAAGCCGTCGCTCGATCTTACCGACGAGGAGTGGCGCGGCGTGCTCGACACCAACCTCGACGGCGCATGGCGCGTGGCGCAAGCGGGCGCGAAGGCGATGATCGCCGCGGGCAAGGGCGGCTCGATCGTGAACATCGCGTCCATCCTCGGGCTGCGCGTCGCGGGCTCACTCCTCGCCTACGCCACGTCGAAGGCGGCGGTGATCCAGCTCACCCGGGCGCTCGCGCTCGAGTGGGCGCGCTACGGGATCCGCGTGAACGCCATCGCGCCGGGCTACGTCGAGACCGACATGAACCGCGAGGCCCTGCATTCCGAGGCGGGCGCGGCGATGGTGAAGCGCGTGCCGCAGCGGCGCATCGGCCGCCCCGAGGACCTCGACGGCGCGCTGCTTCTCCTCGCCTCAGAGGCGTCGAGCTACATGACGGGCAGCGTCGTGGTGGTGGACGGGGGCCACGTGGTGAGCTCGCTCTGATGGACTTCGCCCTCCCGCTTCAGCGCGGCCAGACGACGCCCTGCTGCGCGGCCACGTCTCCGATGCCCTTGTAGACGAACTTCTGCACGCGCTTGCCCTCGTACGTCTCGGTCGTGTACAGGTTCCCCTTCGAATCGATCGCGATGCTGTGCACGCCGAAGAACTGCCCCGGCTGGCGCCCGCCGTCGCCGAAGCTCGTGACCTCCTTCAGCGTCGCGCGCTCGACGATTCGCACCTTCTCGTTGGTGCCGTCGGCCATGAAGATGAAGCGCTGCTCCGGGTCTTTCGAGAACGCGATGTCCCACGTGGAGCCGGAGCCCAGCGTGTCCTTCGCGAAGAACGCTTCCTTCAGGAACCTGCCCTCGGGCGTGAAGAGCTGCAGGCGGTCGCCCTGCCGGTCGCAAACATAGATGACACCGTCGTTGCTGCGCTCCACGCAATGCACGGGATTGCGGAACTGCTGCGCGGGCGGCGCGGCGGGATTGTACTTGCCCAAACCCGCGTCGTCGGGCCTGTTGCCGTACGCTCCCCAGTAGCGCTTCATCTTGCCGGTGTCGGCGTCGAGCACGGCGACGCGCTTGTTGCGGTAGCCGTCTGCGATGTAGGCCTCGTTGGTCTTCGGATCCACCCAGATCTTCGCCGCGCGCCCGAAGTTCTCGAGGTCGTTGCTGCCGCCGCCCTTGCCGTAATGGCCCACCTGCATGATGAACTTGCCGTCCTTCGTGAACTTGAGGACCTGCGCGTCCTTCGCGCCGTTGCCGCCGATCCACACGTTGCCCTTGTAGTCGACGTGCACGCCGTGGTTCGATTCGGGCCACTCGTAGCCGGGCCCCGGGCCGCCCCATGCGCGCACGAGGTTGCCGGCCTGGTCGAACACCAGCACGGGAGGCGCCGCGGTGCAGCATTCCCCCACCTTGAGGTCGAGCGCCCGCTCGTTGTCGTTCAGCGTCGCGGCGCCGCGGTGGATGATCCAGATGTGGTCCTCGTCGTCGACCCACACGCCGATCGTCATGCCGAGGAGCCAGTGGTGTGGAAGCGGCTTGGGCCAGAGGGGATCGACCTCGAACTTCGGCGCCTGGGCCATGGCGCGGCCGGCCTCCGCGCGCCGCTCCATGAGCGCCTGGCCGCATCCCAGGGCGAGCAGGGTCACGCCGAAAGCCGCGCCCGCAAAAAGGTTACGCTTCGCGTTATTCATGGCCTCTCTCCGTTTTCTCGCTGCGATCTGTCTTTTATCGGGGCTCGCGCCGCAGGCCGCGCTTTCGCACGATATACCGAATGATGCCCGGGTGCAGGCGTTCGTGAAGCCCGCGGGAGAGCGCCTGCAGGTGTTGGTGCGCGTGCCCATGGTGGCCGTGACCGAGGTCGACTATCCGTTCAGGGAGGGCGGATTCGTCGATCTCGCGCGCGTCGATCCGGCGCTGCGCGGCGCGGCGGCGCTCTGGCTCACGGACAACATCCGCCTCTACGAAGACGGGACGCTTCTCGCGGGGCCGCGCGTCGTCGAGGCGCGCATCTCGCTGCCTTCGGATCGCTCGTTCGCGACCTACGACGCGGCGCTCGCCCACGTCACGGGGCCGCGGCTCCCAGCGAGCCTCGACCTGCAATGGAACCAGGGGCTCCTCGACGTGCTGATCGAGTACCCGATCCGCTCGGATCGCTCGCGCTTCTCGATCGACCCGCGGCTCGAGCGCCTCGCGCTGCGCGTCGCGGTGTCGCTGGTGTTCATGCCGCCGGGAAGTCCGTCACGTGCCTTCGAGCTCCATGGCAACCCGGGGCTCGTGCACCTGGATCCGAGCTGGCATCAGGCGGCGCTGCGCTTCGTGCGCGACGGCTTCGTGCACATCCTCGACGGCACCGACCACCTGCTCTTCATCCTGTGCCTCGTGATCCCGTTCCGCAGGTTCCGCGCGCTCGTGTGGATCGTCACCGCGTTCACCGCCGCGCACTCCATCACGCTCATCGCATCGGCCCTGGGCTGGGGACCCTCGGGCCTGTGGTTCCCGCCGCTCGTGGAAACGCTCATCGCCGCATCCATCGTCTACATGGCGCTGGAGAATATCGTCGGCGCCAAGGCCGGGTGGCGCTGGATGCTCGCCTTCGCCTTCGGGCTCGTGCACGGCTTCGGCTTCTCGTTCGCGCTGCGCGAGACGCTGCAGTTCGCGGGCTCCCACCTCCTCACCTCGCTCCTCGCCTTCAACGTGGGCGTGGAGCTGGGCCAGCTCGCGGTGCTGGTAATCCTGGTGCCGTCGCTGGAGATGGTGTTCCGCTACGTAGTCGCGGAGCGCATCGGTACCATCATCCTTTCGGCGCTGGTATTGCACACCGCGTGGCACTGGATGATCGAGCGCGGGGAAAAGCTCGCGCAATTCCCGTGGCCCGTCTTCGACGCGGCCGCGATCGCGAGCCTCATGCGCTGGGCGATGGCGCTCACGGTCCTCGCGGCCATCGCGTGGCTTGCGCGCGGCGCGTTCCTGCGCCTGCAGCGCGGCAAGCCGGGGGCTACTCGTACGCCGCCATAGGCGGGCACGAGCAGACGAGATTCCTGTCTCCGTACACGCCGTCCGCGCGCCCCACGGGCACCCAGTACTTGCCGGCGCGCAGGCTCTTCAGCGGATAGGCGGCGAGCTCGCGCGGATATTTGTGCGGCCAGTGGTCGGCGCACACGACGCCCGCCGTGTGGGGCGCGTGCTTGAGCGGATTGTCCTCGCGGTCCATGCGCCCTTCTTCAACTGCGCGCACCTCGCCACGAATGGCGATCATCGCCTCGCAGAAGCGGTCGAGCTCCGCCTTCGACTCGCTTTCCGTGGGCTCGACCATGAGCGTGCCCGCGACCGGGAAAGACATGGTGGGCGCATGGAAGCCATAGTCGATGAGGCGCTTGACCACATCCTCCACGCCAATCCCCGAGGAATCCTTCAGCGACCGCAGGTCGAGGATGCACTCGTGCGCGACGAGGCCGCCGGGGCCTGAATAGAGCACGGGATAGTGCGGCGCGAGCCGCCGCGCGACGTAGTTCGCGTTGAGGATCGCGACCTCGCTCGCCGCGGTGAGCCCGCGCGCGCCCATCATCTCCATGTACATCCACGAGATCGGCAGGATCGAGGCGCTGCCGTAGGGGGCGGCGGTCACCGCGCCGATCGCCTCCGGCGCGTAGCCGAGCGCCGCATGGCCCGGCAGGAACTTCGCGAGGTGCGCACCCACGGCCACCGGGCCCACGCCCGGCCCGCCGCCGCCATGTGGAATGCAGAACGTCTTGTGCAGGTTCAGGTGCGACACGTCGCCGCCGAATTCCCCAGGCGCGCACAGGCCCACCATCGCGTTCATGTTGGCGCCGTCCACGTAGACCTGGCCCCCGTGGCGATGCACGATCTCGCAGATCTTCGTGATGCCCGCCTCGAAGACGCCGTGCGTCGAGGGATAGGTGACCATCAACGCCGCGAGATCGTGCGCGTGCGCGGCCGCCTTGCGCTCGAGGTCGGCGATGTCGACGTTGCCGCCCGCGTCGCAGGCCACCACGACCACCTTCATCCCCGCCATCTGCGCCGACGCGGGATTGGTGCCGTGCGCGGAGCTCGGGATGAGGCACACTTCGCGGTAGCCCTCGCCGCGGCTCTCGTGCCACTTGCGAATGATGAGGAGTCCCGCGTACTCCCCTTGCGAGCCGGCATTGGGCTGGATCGACACCGAAGCGTACCCGGTCGCCTTCGCCAGGCGCGCCTCGAGGTCCTCGATGAGCTCGGCGTAGCCCTGCCATTGGTCGCGCGGCGCGAAGGGGTGGATGTGCGCGAGTTCCTTCCAGCCCACGGGAATCATCTCGCTCGTCGCGTTGAGCTTCATCGTGCACGAGCCGAGCGGGATCATCGAGCGGTCGAGCGCCACGTCCTTGTCGGCGAGGGAGCGCAGGTAGCGCAGCATCTCGGTCTCGGAGTGGTGGCGATTGAAGATCGGGTGCTCGAGGTAGGGGGTGGTCCGCGCGAGGGGGGCGGGAATCGGATCGACGCCGTCGCGATCCAGATCGAGCGTCGTGAAGGCGGGCGCCGTCCCGGCGAAGATCGCGAAGATGGAATCCACGTCGGCGCGCGTCGTGGTCTCGTCCAGCGAGATGCCCAGCCGGCGATCGTCGACGCGGCGGAAGTTCACTTGCCGCGCCCGCGCTCGCTCGAGGGTCGCGGCGCAGCGATCGCCCACGACGACGGTGAGCGTGTCGAAGAAATCGCGCGCGGGGATCGCGAAGCCGAGCCGCTCAAGCCCCGCCTTGAGGATGGCGGCGAGCCGATGCGTGCGGCGCGCGATGCGCTCGAGGCCCGCGGGGCCATGGTACACCGCGTACATCGACGCCATCACGGCGAGGAGGACCTGCGCGGTGCAGATGTTGGAGGTCGCCTTCTCGCGGCGGATGTGCTGCTCGCGTGTCTGCAACGCGAGCCGGTAGGCGGTGTTGCCTTGCGCGTCGACGGTGGCGCCCACCAGGCGTCCGGGCATGTTGCGCTTCAACTCGTCGCGCGTGGCCATGTAGCCCGCGTGCGGACCGCCGAATCCCATGGGAACGCCGAAGCGCTGCGAGCTGCCGACCGCGACGTCCGCCCCCCACTCGCCCGGGGGCTTGAGGATCGCGAGCGCGAGGAGGTCCGCCGCGGCGATCATGAAGGCGCCGCGCGCGTGCACCGCGGTTGCG
Organism: Burkholderiales bacterium; assembly: GCA_038244725.1. Lineage (GTDB taxonomy): Bacteria > Pseudomonadota > Gammaproteobacteria > Burkholderiales > Usitatibacteraceae > Usitatibacter. The sequence continues at coordinate 64,705 of JBBRTF010000023.1, read as the reverse complement.
AGCGCCGCGTAGTCGCGCGCTTCGCCGTCGGCGCCGGGATACTGGACGAGCACGGCGAACGCGTCGATCCCGGCGAGCGTATCCGGCGCGGCGACACGCACCTCGATACCGAGCGGCCGCGCGCGCGTGCGCACCACGTCGAGGGTTTGCGGAAAGACGTCGGATGCCACCGCGAGCACGCGCGAGGCGCCCTTGTACGAGCGAAGGCAGAGCGTCATCGCCTCGGCCGCCGCGCTCGCCTCGTCCAGCATCGACGCGTTCGCGATCGACATCGCCGTCAGGTCCGCCACCATCGTCTGGAAGTTAAGGAGCGCTTCGAGCCGGCCCTGCGAGATTTCCGGCTGGTAAGGCGTGTACGCCGTGTACCACGCGGGATTCTGGAAGACGTTGCGCAGGATCACGCCCGGCGTGTAGGTCTCGTAGTAGCCCTGGCCGATGTACGACTTGAAGACCACGTTCTTCTCGGCGATGCGGCGCAAGGCGGAGAGCGCCTCGCCCTCGGTGCGCGGCTCTCCGAGATCCATCGGTTTCCCGCGCCGGATCGCGGCGGGGACCACCGCATCGACCAGCGCGGCGCGCGAGTCGAAGCCAAGCGCGGCGAGCATCGCGGATTGCTCGGCGGCGTCGGGACCGATGTGGCGGCGCTCGAACGCTCCGTGGTCCTCGAGCTCGGGAAGGGTCTCGCGCGCGCCGGCGCGCAGCGGGGTATCGGGCATGTCGTGTCGTCCTCGGGTCAGGCGGCTGCGGCCTTCTCGTAGGCCGCGGCGTCGAGGAGCTTGTCCACGTCGGCGGCATTGGTGGGCTTGATGCGGAACATCCACGCGGCGAAGGCGTCCTCGTTCACCTTCTCGGGGGCAGCGGCGAGATCGGCGTTGGCGGCGACCACCTCGCCCGCGAAGGGCGCATAGATGTCGGAGGCGGCCTTCACCGACTCGACGACGCCGATCGCCTCTCCCGCGGCGACCTTGCGGCCCGCCTGCGGCGTTTCGACGAAGACGATGTCGCCCAACTGCTCCTGGGCATGGTCGGTGATGCCGATGGTCACGGTGCCGTCGGATTCGCGCCGCACCCACTCGTGCGACTGGGTGTAGCGCAGGTCTTGGGGGAGCTTCATTTTTCTTCCTCTTGGGTGTCGACGAGAATTCTTCCGTTCCTCACGAACGGCGCTTTCACGACGCGCGCGGCGAGGCGCTTGTCGCGAACCTGCACGTGAACCGTGTCGCCGGGGCTCGTGCCGTGGGGCAGGCGCGCGAGCGCGATGGATTTCGCGAGCGTGGGCGAGAACGTGCCGCTGGTGACCTCGCCCTCTCCCTTCGGCCCGTGGACCTTCTGGTGGCCTCGCAGGACGCCGCCCGCCTCGAGGAGGAGGAGGCCGAGGAACTCGTGGCCGCATCCGTTCCTCGCGAGCGCTTCCTTGCCGACGAACTCGCGCGGCGAGGCGAGATCCACCGTCCACGCGAGCCCCGCGTCCAGCGGCGAGACGGCCTCGTCCATGTCCTGGCCATAGAGGTTCATGCCGGCCTCCAGGCGCAGGGTGTCGCGCGCGCCCAGGCCGCAGGGCCGCGCGCCGCGCGCGGCGAGCGCTTGCCAAGCCGCGACCGCCTCATCCGCGGGAAGCACGATCTCGAACCCGTCCTCGCCCGTGTAGCCGGTGCGCGCCACCATGAAAGTCCCCGCCATCGCCGCGTTGAACGGCGCGAGGTCTGCGGTAGCGGACCTCGCCGCGGGGAACGCGCTCCAGAAAATCTCTCTCGCGCGCGGGCCCTGGATCGCGATAATGGCGAGGTCGCCGCGCGGCTTGAACGCGACGCCCGCGCTCCAGCGGGCGGCGAGGGACTCGAGCCACGCGATGTCCTTCTCAGCCGTGCCCGCATTCACCACGAGCCGGAAGAAATCCTCGCGGAAGAAATAGGCGATGAGGTCGTCGATGACCCCGCCGTCCTCCCTCAGCATGCACGAGTAGAGGGCCTTGCCGGGATTGACGAGCTTGTCGACATTGTTGGCCAGCGCGCGGCGCAGGAAGTCGCGCGCGCCCGCGCCCTCGATGTCCACCACCTGCATGTGAGACACATCGAAGAGTCCGGCACCTGTGCGCACCGCATGGTGCTCCTCGATCTGCGAGCCGTAGTGAACCGGCGTGTCCCAGCCCCCGAAGTCCACCATGCGCGCGCCCGCCGAGCGGTGCAGGGAGTGAAGCGGTGTCGTTTTCAGCAAGGTCTCTCCCGGGCGCCAATGAAGAAGGGCCGGGCGCGCCTTGCGGCTCGCACGACCCCTCTGTCCTTGATACCTGAGAGATTACGGAGCGGGATCTCAATCCCGTCCGCGCGCCCCTTCGGTGGACGGCCAGGCCGTCGCTCTCCAGAGTCCGGGGTTCTCCCCCGTTTCCGATCGGTCCTTTTGCCTGAGAGTTTGCGGGTGCTACCCCTTCGGCGCCCCGGCCCTCTTGAGGACGGAGACTCTCCCGATCAGATGCGCGATTTTCGTCCAATCCCCATCACCTTGTCCAGCATGATCGGCAGGTCGTGGATACGCGTGCCGGCGGCGTGGTACACCGGGTTGGCGAACCCGCGCGCCACGCCCGCTCTGGGTGGCAAGATGCGGGAGCGCATTTTCTACCCGGGGGAGCCGCCGGGACCTTCGAGGGCGCGCGATTGCGCCCTGCGCGCGACCAGGTAATAGAGCAGCGGGATCACGAGCAGCGTGAGGAGGGTCGCGACGAGGATCCCGAAGATGAGCGAGATCGCGAGGCCGTTGAAGATCGGGTCGTCGAGGATGAAGGAGGCGCCGATCATCGCGGCTAGCGCGGTGAGCGCGATCGGCTTCGCGCGCGCGGCCGCCGCCTGCATCACGGCGTCCTCGGGGGCCACGCCTTCGGCGAGCCTCTGGTTCACGAAGTCCACCAGCAGGATCGAGTTCCTCACGATGATCCCCGCGAGCGCGATCATGCCGATCATGGAGGTCGCGGTGAACTGCGCGCCCAATAGCGCATGCCCCGGCATCACGCCGACCACCGTGAGCGGGATCGGCGCCATGATCACCAGCGGCACCAGGTACGAGCGGAATTGCGCCACCACGAGGAGGTAGATCAGCACGAGGCCCACGGCGTAGGCGAGCCCCATGTCGCGGAAGGTCTCGTAGGTCACCTGCCACTCGCCGTCCCATTTCACCGCGTAGCTGCGATACGGGTCCGAGGGCTGACGGACGAAGTACTCGCGGGGCACGTCCGCCGCGCCGGCGCCAGGCGGCGTGAAGATCGCCGCGCGCGCGGAGAAGAGCCCGTAGAGCGGGCTGTCGAGCTTGCCGGCCTCGTCGGCCACGACGTACACCACGGGCAGCAGGTCCTTGTGGTACACCGGCCGGTCGCGGTCGTTCGACACGACACGCACCAGCTCCGAGAGCGGCACCGGCGAGCCGTCGGCGGCGTGCAGCGTGAGCTTCATGATCTCGTCGAGGCTCGCGCGGCGCTCGGCGGGCAGCACCACTTGCACCGGCACCTCGTACTTGGCGCCGGCGTCGTGTAGCGGCGTCACGTCCGCGCCGTTCAATCCCATGCGCATCGTCTCGACCACGTCGCGGCGCGAGACCCCGAGGAGCGCCGCCTTCGCCTGGTCGACCTTCAGCACGATGCGCGGCGCCGCGTCCTCGACCGTGTCGTCGAGGCCCACGACGTCCGGCGTGGCGGCGAGCGCCTCGCGCACCTTCTTCGCCACGCGGATGCGCCCGGCCTCGTCGGGCCCGTACACCTCGGCCACGATGGGCGAGAGCACCGGCGGGCCCGGCGGCACCTCGACCACTTTCACCTTCGCATCCCAACGCCGGCCGATCTCCTCCAGCGCCGGGCGCAGCGCCTGCGCGATCTCGTGGCTCTTGCGGTGGCGCTTCGCCTTGTCCACGAGGTTCACCTGCAGGTCGCCCGTCTCGGGCATCGTCCTCAGTGCGTACTGGCGCACGAGGCCGTTGAAGTTGATCGGCGACGCGGTGCCGGCATACGCTTCGTAGTCCGTTACTTCCGGGATCGTCGCGAGGTGCGCGCCCAACGCGTGCAGCACGGCCGCGGTCGTCTCCACGGGCGTGCCGGCGGGCATGTCCACGACGACCTGGAATTCGCTCTTGTTGTCGAAGGGCAGCATCTTCAGGACCACGAGCTTCACCGCGGCGAGGCCGACCGAGAGCACGATGAGCGCGGCGACGGCAAGCGCGAGGCGGCGCCGGTTGCGCGGCGCACGGGGCGTGGCGAGGAATGGGCTCAGGATGCGCGTGAAGAAACGCTCGAGTTTCGCGTCCAGGGGCGAGGCGTGCGCCTCGCCATGCCCGGCGAGGAGCTTCAGCGCGAGCCATGGCGTCACCGTGAAGGCGATCGCGAGGGAGATCAGCATGCCCAGGCTCGCGTTGATCGGGATCGGGCTCATGTAGGGGCCCATGAGCCCCGAGACGAAAGCCATCGGCAGCAGGGCTGCGATCACCGTGAGGGTGGCGAGGATCGTGGGGCCGCCCACCTCGTCGACCGCGACTGGGATGATGCCGTGGAGAGGTCCCGGGTCGAGGGAGCGCCGGCGGTGGATGTTCTCCACCACGACGATCGCGTCGTCCACGAGGATGCCGATCGAGAAGATGAGCGCGAAGAGCGAGACGCGGTTCAGCGTGAAGCCCCACGCCCACGAGGCGAAGAGCGTCGTCGCGAGCGTGAGCACCACCGCGATCCCGACGATCAGCGCCTCGCGCCGGCCGAGAGTCGCGAAGACGAGCACCACGACGGAGAGCGTCGCGAAGACGAGCTTCTTCATGAGGGCCTTCGCCTTGTCGTCGGCGGTGGTGCCGTAATTGCGCGTCACGACGAAATGCACGTCTGCCGGGATGAGCGTGTTCCCGAGCTCGCCCATCCTGTCCATCACGCGCGCGGCGACTTCCACGGCGTTCTCGCCGGGCTTCTTCGTCACCTGGATCGTCACCGCGGGCGCCTCGCCGCGCGCCGCGATCTTTTCGCCGGCCGCGGGGCCGGTGCCGATCCACACGTATTGCGAGGCGGGCGGTGGACCGTCGACCACGTCGGCCACGTCCCCGAGGTAGACGGGGCGGCCCTCGACCGCGCCCACCACGAGCGAGCGCACGTCGGCCGCGCTCTCGAGGAAGGCGCCCGTCTCCACGACGATCTCGCGGTTGTCGCGTACCAGGGATCCCGACGGCAGGGCCGCGCTCGAAAGCTGCAGCGCGTTGCGCACGTCGAGCGCCGCGACGCCGCTCGCGTTCATGCGGTCGGGATCGATCAGCACGCGCACCGCGCGCCCCGGCCCGCCGATCGTGCGCACTTCGCGGGTGCCCGGCACGCGCTTCAGCTCCACCTCGATCGCGTGCGCCACGCGCTCTACCTCGTAGGCGCCCTTCGCGGCGTCGTCGCTGAAGAGGGTCAAGGCCACCACGGGCACGTCGTCGATGCCGCGCGGCTTGATGACGGGCTCGAGCACGCCCAGCTCCGGCGACACCCAGTCGCGATTGGCGGCGAGCGTGTCGCGCAGGCGCACGATCGCCTCGGTGCGCGGCACGCCCACCTTGAACTGCACCGTGAGGATCGCCATCCCGGGCCGCGAGATCGAGTAGACGTGCTCGATGCCGGGCATCTGCGCGAGCACCTGCTCGGCGGGGATGGCCGCGAGCGCCTCGACGTCGCGCACCGACGCCCCCGGGAACGGCACGAAGACGTTCGCCATCGTGACGTCGATCTGGGGCTCCTCCTCGCGCGGCGTGACCACGATCGCGAAGGCTCCCAGCAGGAGCGCCACGAGCGCGGCGAGCGGCGTGAGCTGCGAGTCCTGGAAATAGCGCGCGATGCGCCCGGAGATCCCCATGCGCCCGGCGCCCTCAGCCCTTCAAGCGGCGGATGCCGAGGCGGTCGAGGATGAACTTCTCGTAGAACGGCTCTGCGTCACCGGTCTTCATCTTGCGGATGAAGTACTTCTCGTAGGCGATCTTGGCGAGGTGCACCCACTTGCCCTCGCTCGACCAGTTCACGTTGCGCGGCGGGATCTGCGGCAGCGCGGCGAAGGCGATGCCGGAATCGCCGAAGTCGGCGAGGCAGACCGCGTTCCAGGTCGCGCGATGGCTGGGCTCCTTGCCGGCGATCTGGTCGCGGATGTTGGCGACCACAGCCGACACCATCGACTCGATCATGAAGCCGGTCTTGGGCGCGCCGGTGGGAACGGGCGTGGCCTCCACGGGCGGGATCGCCACGCACACGCCGACGGCATAGACGTTCTTGTGGGTCGGGTTGCGCTGGAAGGCGTCGATCAGAACGAAGCCGCGCGGGTTCACGAGCCCCTCGACGCCGAAGACCGCGTCCACGCCCTTGAAGGCGGGCAGCATCATCGAGAACTTGAACGGGATCGCATGGCGCTTCTTCTCGGTGCCGTCCTCGTTCAACTCGAGGGCGTGCAGCACGCCCGGCTCGATCTTCTCGGTCTTCGCGTTCACCACCCACTTGATGTGATGCTCGCGCATCCCGGACTCGAGCAGGCCCTTCGTGTCGCCCACCCCGCCTAGGCCCAGGTGGCCGATGTAGGGCTCGGCGGTCACGAAAGTCATCGGCACGCGGTCGCGGATCTTGCGCCGGCGCAGGTCGGTGTCCATGATGAAGGCGAACTCGTACGCCGGGCCATAGCACGACGCGCCTTGCACCGCTCCTATCACGATCGGGCCGGGGTCGGCGATGAACTTCGCCCATGCCTCACTCGCGAGCACGGCGTGGTCCACATGGCAAACGGAGCTCGTGTGGCCATCGGGGCCCAGGCCAGGCACCTCGTCGAAGGCAAGCTTCGGCCCGGTGGCGATCACGAGGAAATCGTAGGCGACGGAGTTGCCGTCCTCGAGCTCCACGCGGCTCTCCTTCGGGTGCACGCGCTTCGCGCCCGCGGCCACGTAGGCGATGTTCTTCTTCGCCAGGTACGTGGCCGCGGGAAACTCGATGTCGCCGCGCTTGCGCCAGTTGACCGCCACCCACGGGTTCGAGGGCACGAAATGGAACGTGTCGCCGCGATTGACGACGGTGATGCGGTGTTCCGCACCGAGTGCTTTGCGCAGGTCGTAGGCGGCGGGCAGTCCGCCGATGCCGGCGCCCAGGATGACGATGTGTGCCATGGTTTCTCCTCCGTTGTGGACAGCGGTGTGCGAAGCGAAATCAGGATTGGGCGCGCGCGCCCGCGCCCATGCCGGCCTTCACCGGATCGAGCGCCACGCGCTCGCCGGGCTTCAATCCCGCGAGCACCTCGACGCCGCGCTCGTCGGAGACCGCGCCCAGGCGCACCTGGCGAAGCTGCGGCGCGGGGCTCTCTCCCACCACGTACACGGCGACGAGCTCGCTGCGCCTCAGGATCGCCTCGCGCGGGACCATGAGCCGGGGCGCTCTTCCGACGACGAAATGGGCGCGCGCGAAGACGCCGGGATAGACGCCGCGCACGTCCTCGGGAAGGTCGATGCGCACCTGCGTCGAGTGCGTGCGCGGATCGGCCGAAGGCACGACGGTGATCGACTTCGCCACGATCCAGCGATTGGCGGAAGGCACTTCGATGCGCGCCCCAGATGCCGCCTGGATCGCCGCGACCTGGGTCGCCGCGACGGTCGCGACCACGCGCAGCGAAGAGGGATCGAAGCCGGTCATGATCGGCTTGCCGGGCGTGGCCATCTCGCCCAGCTGCACGTGGCGCGCGGAGACCACCCCGCTGTAGGGAGCGACGATCGTGGCGAAGCTCCTCTCGGTGGCGGCCTGGCCCGCGCCCGCGAGCATCGCCTTCATCTGCGACTCGGCCGATTTGAAATCGGCCTCGGCCTTGTCGAGCGCCGCCTGGCTGATGAACTTCTGCGCGAAGAGCTGGCGCGAGCGCTCGAGGTTCGCGCGCGCGTTGGTGAGGGTCGCCTCGGCCGAGCGCACCTGCGCCTGGCTCGCGGCCTGCGCCTGGGAAGCGGCCCGCTCGTCGATGCGCGCGATCACGTCGCCCTTCTGCACGCGGTCGCCCACGTCGAAGCGCAGGTCCACGATGCGTCCCGCGATCTGCGAGGAAACCGTCGATTGGTGAACCGCTTCGACCAACGCCTCGGCGGAGAGCGTGAGGTCGACCTCGCGCAGCTCCACGGGCGCGGAAGCGAGCTGCGGCGCGGCCGGCGCAGGCGCGGGCGCCTTGTCCGCACCGCACGCCGCGGCGAGGAGCGCCACCGCGCAGGCGAGGACCGCCCGCCTCACGCCGGCCCCGCCGACGCAGAGCGCACGCCCAGCCTGAGGAGGATCGATTCGAGGGGGCAGAAGCCCGTGAACCCGCTCTGGAGGAGGTTCGCACCCACGAAGGCGGCGAGCCAGAGGGCGTTCCTCCCCACGAAGAAGGGGCTCGCCTCCACGCCGAGCGCGAGGGCGGCGAGCACAAAGGTTCCGGCGAAGATGCGGACGAGGCGTTCGGTGGTCATGGATGTTCTCCGGCTGTTGACTCTTATACTATAGGGGGTATAGTACCACAGTCATGGACCGCTGCACCGTTTCGAATCCTGCGCCGCTTTCGCGCGCGCCCATTGAGGAAGGTCAACCATGCCGGTGATCGAGGACCAGAGCCACAAGGACGGCCTTGTGCTGCGCCTGAAGCGCGTCGAGGGGCAGCTGCGCGGCATCCAGTCGATGATCGAGAAGGGCGAGGACTGCGAGAAGGTGGCCCAGCAGATCTCGGCCGCGCGCCGGGCGCTCGACAAGACCTTCTTCAACGTGCTCGCCTGCGCGATCCAGGCCGATCCCGCGCCCGCCGCCGGCAAGCTCGCAGCCGACAAGCGCATCAGGCACGCCGCGGAGCTCCTCGCCAAGTTCGGTTGACGCCCCGGCTCGCTACTTGAGCCGCGCGCCCTCGCTGTCGTAGACCTCGACCGCGACGGGGATGCCCTGCCGCACGCTCTGGGTCACGGTGCAGAATTCCTCGAACTGCGCGAGCGCGCGCTCGAGGTGCTGGAGCCGCACCGCGGGCACGCCGAGGGTGATGCGCACGTGAACCCCTTGCACGCGCAGGCGCTTCTGCTCGTTGCGGCCCTCGGTCGCGGTCGCCACGGCCGCGATCGGCTCGGGGTCCTGCTTGAACTTCTTCAGCGCGAAGAGAAGGCTCGCGCAAAGGCAGTTGCCCACCGCCGCGGCGAGGAGCTGCAGGGGCGATGGCCCGGTGCCCGTGCCGAGCGGCGGCGGCTCGTCGGAATGCACAACGGGAAGGCCGGGCCCGAAGCGGTTGGCGAAGCGATATCCAGAATCCTGGCGAAGCTCGACGCTGCTCATGGCTCGATGGCCTCCTCGCGACTATGATGACGCCCTGCGCTCCGCGCCCCATTGATGCACGACAAGGGATCCTCGCCATGCAATTCTCCTTCGACCCGGCCCAGCTCGACCGCTGGAACACGCGCTTCTCCGCGGAGGGTTATCTCTTCGGCAAGGAGCCCAATGCCTTCCTCGCGAGCCAGCGCGATCGCCTGAAGCCCGGAATGCGCGCCCTCTGCGTGGCCGACGGCGAGGGGCGCAACAGCGTCTGGCTTGCGCGCCAGGGACTCGAGGTGACGGCCTTCGATTTCTCGCCGGTGGGCGTGGCCAAGGCACGCACGCTCGCGCGGGAGGCGGGAGCGGCCGTCGACCACCGCGAGTCCGACATCCATCGCTGGGACTGGTCGCAGGTGCAATACGACGCGGTCGTGGCGATCTTCATCCAGTTCGCCGCCCCCGCGGCGCGCGCGCGGATTTTCGCGGGCCTTCGACAGTCGCTCGCCCCCGGCGGCCTGCTCATCATGCAGGGCTACCGTCCCGAGCAGCTGGCCTATGGCACGGGCGGGCCGCCCCAGGTCGAGAACCTCTACACCGAAGGGCTGCTGCGCGAGAGCTTCGCCGAGCTGGAGATCCTGCACCTCGCCTCCCACGACGACGTCGTGGACGAGGGGCCGGGCCACCGCGGCATGTCCGCCCTGATCGACCTCATCGCGCGGGCGCCGGTAATCCGCCGCGGTTGATCGCGGTCCAACTGTGCCCGTATAGGCGATGCCAGAATGAATCCTCCTTCCTCGTGAGGAAACACCATGGAACTCCTCGCATTCGCACGCGGGCCGGCCCCTCGCCGCCGCGCTCGTGATCGTCGGGCTCGGTGTCGCATGGCGCCTCGTCGGGATCTTCCTTCGCCCAGCGCGCCGGGTCCTGTCAGAACCGCGCAGCACCGCGACGGCCGCGGGCGCCGCGCGGGCGATCGCGACGTGCATGTGGCACGCGAAGAATTTCCCGCGGCGCAGCCTCGCCCGATTCCTCAACGCGTACGCCTACCATATCGGCCTCGCGATCATCGTCTTCGGCTTCGCGCCGCACATCGCGTTCATGGAGCGCAAAATGGCGGCCGACGGCTTCGCGGGGTGCGGCCGCAAGACATGACCGACGGGATTCCGGGTTCGAAGGGTAAAATGCCCGCATGATCACGCAAGGCGCTCCGCGCCGGAGCCCCGTTTCGACCGCGATTGCCGCGCGCATGGGCGATCTGCGGCGCAGCGCCCGTCGTGCCGCCCCGCTCCTGAAGGCGATGTCCAACCCCGCGCGCCTCGTGATCCTCTGCCAGCTCGCCGAGGGCGAGCGCTCCGTGGGCGAGCTCGAGGAGGAAGTGGGCCTCAGCCAGTCGGGCATCTCGCAGCATCTCGCCGTTCTGCGCCGCGAGCACGTGGTGGCGACGCGCCGCGACAAGCAGACGGTGTATTACTCGCTCGCGAGCGCGGAGGTGGTGGCTGTCATGGCCACCCTTCACGACGTCTTCTGCAAGCCCGCGAAAGACGCGCCCCCGAAGCTGCGCCGCCCCGCGTAAGGACCGCGTCCGCCCCCCCTTCGCATTCCGCGAAGGGCACCTTGACGCATTTCCAATTCCCGATCGCCCCGCGCCGTGCTGAGATGAGGTTCTTGGCAATGGAGGCGATCGGAAATGACAGCCCGCAAGATCCTGGTGTTCGGCGCCTCGTACGGCTCGCTCCTCGCGGTGAAGCTCGCGGCCGCGGGGCACTCGTCCACGCTCGTGTGCCGGGCGCCCACCGCCAAGCTCATCAACGCGCAGGGCGCGATCGTCCGCTTCCCGGTCAAGGGCCGCGACGGCCTCGTCGAGGTGCGATCCCGCGAGTTGCCTGGCCGGGTCGACGCCGCGACGCCGGATTCGGTGAGCCCGGGTGACTACGACCTCGTGGCGCTCGCCATGCAGGAGCCCCAATACAGCGCTCCCGGCGTGCGCGAGCTCCTCGAGGCGACGGCGCGCTCGCGGGTGCCCTGCCTGTCGATCATGAACATGCCGCCCGCGCCCTATCTCGCGCGCATCCGCGGCATCGATGCGAAGCTCTGCGCCGAGAGCTACACGGATCCTGCGCTCTGGAACGCGTTCGATCCGAAGCTCACGACGCTCTGCAGCCCCGACGCGCAGGCGTTCCGCCCTCCCGAGGAGGAGGGCAACGTCCTGCAGGTGCGGCTCGCCTCCAACTTCAAGGCCGCGCGCTTCGACTCCGACGCCCACACCGCGCTGCTGCGGGAGCTGGCCGAGGGCGTGGACTCCGCGCGCCACGTCCTCGACGGCGAGCCCGTCGAGCTGCCGGTCAAGCTGAAGGTGCACGACTCGCTCTTCGTGCCTCTCGCAAAGTGGGCCATGCTCCTCACGGGCAACTACCGGTGCCTGCTCGATCACGGGGCGCGCTCGATCAGGGAGGCGGTCCACGCCGACCTCGCAACGTCGCGCTCCGTGTACGACTGGGTGGTCGCGCTCTGCGTGTCGCTCGGCGCCGACCCCGGCGACATGGTGCCCTTCGACAAATACGCCGCCGCGGCGCTCTCGCTGCAAAGCCCATCGTCGGCCGCCCGCGCGCTTTGCGCCGGTGCCCCGAACATCGAGCGGGTCGATCGCCTGGTGCGGGCGCTCGGCGCGCAAAGGGGTCTGCGCCATCCGAGCGTGGAGGACACCGTGACGCGCGTGGACGACTGGCTGGTGCGCAACCGACTGAAGGGCTAGCAACTCCGCCGGGCGGCGATCATTCGCTCCACGCTCCGCGCGTGGGAACTGGCGAAAGCTTCATCCAGATCAAGGTGGGCTCGTGGGCGCGACGCTAGTATGGCGCCATGGAAGAAGCCACGGCCCTGCCGGCCCTCGATTGGGAGGGCTACCTTGTCGACCCCTCGGAATGGAGCGAAGAGGTCGCGCTCGCGCTCGCGGCGCGCGAGGGGATCGAGCTCGGCCCCGACCATTGGGACGTGCTGCGCTTCATGCGCCGCTACTACGAAGAAAACCGCATCGCGGCCGACGCGCGCTTCGTGATCCGTCACCTCGTCGGGCGCTTCGGCCCGGACGCGCGCAACCGCCTCTTCGAGCTCTTCCCCTACGGCTACCCCGGGCAAGCGTGCCGCATCGCGGGGATGAAGCGCCCGCGCGCATGGAGCACGGGATGACGGGCGCGGCCCGACGCGCAGGCGGTCGAGGTCACGGCGGAGATGCGTGCCGCGGACAAGAAGGGCAGCAAGACGGGGGACCTCAACTATCCCGACGGCGCCCATCTCCTCGCCGACGGCAACGTGGTGGTCGCCGACATCCGCAACTGCCGCTCGTCTTCGTTGATCCGCGCGTCTTCCGCGTGATCGGCGAATGGGGCCAGCCGGGTATCTGCAGGCACGACCCGCCGCGCTTCCTCGCGTACCCCAACGGCTCCACGCCGCTCGACAATGGAGACGTCCTCGTGACGGAGATTCCGGGGCGCGGATGACACGCGATGGGCGCGTGGTGTGGAGCGCGCGCGCGCCCCGCGCGTTCGTCATCCCCTCCGACGCGTCGGAGAAGCCATGCTCGACTGCCCGTCGCTCGCCCTCGAGCTTCCGACCGGCGACATCGTCGTAAACGACGATTTGCGCCATCGCGTCGGTTTGATCGACCGCGCCACGAAGAAGATCACGTGGCAGTACGGCGTGACGGACACGCCCGGGCACGCGCCGGGCTACTTGTTCCTTCCCGGACGGCATGGACATCGACGTCTTCCGCGACTGGAAGCCCGGTGCGCAGCGCCAGTCGGGCCTCGGCACGGGAGTCGCGATGCATTCCACGGGTTTCTCGAGGCACGCGCGAGTGAGCTCGGCCCATGCGCGGCGCACGCGCTCCTCGGCTTCCTCCCGCGATGCGGCCTTCGAGCCCGGAGAACGAGCCGCAAAATCAGAAGCGGCGCGAGTACTGCACCCCGAGCGACCATTCGTACATCTGGATCTTCTCCTGCATGGCGAGGCCCGGCGCGAAGGCGTTGAACAGGCTCGCGCCACTCACCGAGTTGCTGAAGGCGTACATGAATGCCCCGGTGACCGCGCTGTCGCGGTCGAGCGCCCAGGTTCCGCCGAGGGTCACGTGCTCGCGCATCACGCCCGGGGCGAGGATGTTGAAGGTGACGTCCTGGGCCGTGATCGGGTTGTCGCTGTGGTTGTAGCCCGCGCGCAGGGTCACGTTCGGGTTCATCCGGTACTGCACGCCGAGCTTCCACACGTCGATGTTGCGCCAGCCAAAGCCCGCGCCGTTGGATCCGCCGAGGCAGTTCGCGGCCACGCCCGCGCCGCACATCAGCACGTTCGCGCTCGGGTTGTTCACGGAGCGCGCGTCGGAGTAGTTGATGCGCTCGTAGTCCAGGGCGACCTGCCATTCCGGCGAGGGCTCGAACGCCATGCCGACGGTCCAGTGCGAAGGGATGTCGAAGCCGCCCTGCTCGGCGAACAGCCCCTTGTAATCGCTGAACTCGCCCATCGACATCTTGGTGGCGTACGCCGCACCCACCGCGAACTGCGGCGTGATGCGCCCGTAGTAGCCGATGCGCGCACCCCACCCCGTGGAGCTGTCGTAGCCCTTGTTGGTGACGTTGCCCGGGCTCGACGAGAAGCCGGGATTGTCGAACGCCTGCAGGCCCTCGGCCTTGAAGCGCTGGTAGGCGAAGAGCGGCGCGAGCCCGATCGAGTGCCCCGGCGCGAACTGCCACGCCATGCTCGGAGCGACGATGAGCTGCGAGAGATCGACGCCGAGGCGCCCGGTGCCGCACAGCAGGTTGTAGCTCGGGGCGCCCGGATTGAAGAGCGCGCACGCGCTTTGCGCCGGGATCTGGCCGCCGGGATAGTCGGTGTTCATCCCGCCGTTGCCGTAGACCGTGAGGCCGTACGAGACGTCGCGGCTCGCCATCCGGTTGTACGCGAACTCGGGAACCGCGAAATAGTTGCTGCCGCTGTCGGCCGAGCCGTTGAGCCCCGCCTGCGGCGGCGCATCGGTGCGCTCGGCCTTGCGCCAGGGACTGAAGAGGTCCGCGCCCAGCTCCCAGCGCGAGCCGGCGAAGACCATGGTGGCGGGGTTGTTGGCCGCGCCAAAGGCGGAGTCGGTGATGGCCGCCGCCGCGCCGCCCATGCCCTTCGCCTCCATGCCGTAGCCGTGCGAGAAATAGCCGTCGGTCGCGTGGGCGGCGAATGGCGCGCAGGCGGCGAACGCCAGCACGAGCTTCCTGGTTTTCATCGTCTCTCCTCGGTATTCGTTATATGAACGTATTTGTTATATGAACAGGCTCACATCCGCGTCCCGCGCCATCGGCAGGAAGGTCGCGGCACCGCAGTATTCGCTGACCTGCGGAATGAAATCGTCACGGCTGTAGCCGAACAAGTCCACGGTCATCTGGCAGCCGATCAGGTTCACGCCGCCCTCGACGCACGCCTCCCGCAGCTCCGCCACGGGGGCCACACCCTTGCTCTTGATCGTCTTTTCCATCATCGAGGTCGCGAACGCCTCGAACCCGGGCACGATCGACTGCATCGCGTTGGGGATGTTCCAGCGGATCGACTTGAACCAGTCGGGGCCGAAGGGCATCTTCATCGGCATCGCGGGGTTGCCCAGCGGGCTCACCTGCAGGCCGGAGAGATCCTTCTTCAGGAGCTCGAGCCCGTAGAACGTGAAGAACACCGACACGTTCCAGCCGAGCGCCGACGCCGTCGAGGCGAGGATGAACGGGGGATAGGCCCAGTCGAGCGTGCCCTTGGTCGCGATGATTGTCATCGAGGGCGTCTTCGCCTCGCGCAACTGCGCGAGCTTGGCCTCGAGGCGCTGGTCGAGGATCGCGTCCACCCGCTCGCGCACGAGGCGCTCGAGGGACGCGGAATCGAGTGGGGGGGATAGGGCGACGTCGACCATGGGCACTCCTTCTTCAGATACCGGCTCCGGACGCGAATGGTCAAATCGTAAACGGGCCGCCGCGTATATGCAACAATTCTAATATAATTCCGGCATCGAATCGGCCCGTCACGGTCGCGCCTAACGGGCGGAGTGGCCGGCGAGCGCGACCGGGACCTTCTCGTGCTCCTCCAGGTTCGCGTAGTAGTCGCGCAATACCTCGAGCACTTCCGGGCGGCTGAACTCGTCCGGGACGGGGCTGCCCTCCGACAGCCACTTGCGCAGCTTCGTGCCGGACACGAGAAGTCGATCGGCATCGTCGTGCGGGCAGGTGCGCCCCGAAGCCATGCCGCCGCATTTGTAGCACCAGAACGTCCAGTCGATCTTCATCGGCTGGATCTCGAGCGCGCCTTGCGGAATCTCGTCGAAGATGCGGTGGGCGTCGAACGGCCCGTAGTAGCTGCCGACTCCGGCGTGGTCGCGACCGACGATCAGATAGGCGCAACCGTAGTTCTGGCGGAACACCGCGTGCAGCAGGGCTTCGCGCGGGCCCGCGTAGCGCATGTCGAGGGGATAACCGGCCTGCACCACCGTGCCGGGACGAAAGTACTTCTCGATGAGCACTCCGATCGCCCGGGTCCGCACGTCCGCGGGGATGTCCCCGGGCTTCAGATGGCCGAGGAGCGAGTGCACCAGCACGCCGTCGCACACCTCGATCGCCACCTTCGCGAGATACTCGTGCGACCGATGCATCGGATTGCGCGTCTGGAACGCCGCCACGCGCCGCCAGCCGAGGCGATCGAACTCGGCGCGCGTCTGCGCCGGCGTCATGAAGAGCTCGCCGTAGGAGGCCCCGAACCCGCCGTCCGAGAGCACCTTCACCGGCCCGCCAAGATTCACCTCGCCCTGCTGCAGGACCATTTGCACCCCCGGGTGCGCGGGATCGGCGGTTCCGAAGACCGAGAGGCATTCGCGCGTCTTGTCGATGCTGTACTTCTCGGCCACCGTCAACACCGCGAGCGGGGTTGCGTCGTCGGGGTCGCAGAGAGCGACTTCGGCGCCGACCCCGATCGATCCGGCCGTCGCCGCGTCGGTCGAGAGCGTGATCGGAATGGGCCAGAACACGCCGTCCGCGGTGCGCATCTCGGAGCACACGCCCTTCCAGTCGGCGCGGTTCATGAAGCCCGTGAGCGGCGTGAAGCCGCCGATGCCGAGCATCACGAGGTCGCCCTTCTCGCGCGACGAGACCCGCAACTTCGGCAGCGAGGCGGCGCGCGCGTGCTCCTGCGAGCGCAGCGGTTCATCGAGGAGCAGCGGCCTGAGAAGGCCGCCGCCGTGGGGCGATATGAGGCGCATGGGGATCCTCCGGTTCACCGCTAAACCTAGCACGGCGCCCGAATCCTGCGGCTCCCCAAAATTTGATGAGTCGATAAGCCGGTTCGATGAAGGCCGCCCCCGCCCGGGCCGATAATGGGCGCATGAAGATCTGCATCGTTTCGGACAGCCACGACCGCGCCGATCCGCTGGCCAAGGCGGTGCTGGAGGCCAAGGCGCTGGGCGCCGAGGCGGTCATCCACTGCGGCGACCTCATCGGCGCCCAGACCATCAAGCCGGCGCTGGCCGCCGGTCTTCCCGTCCATGCCATCCATGGGAACAACCTCGGCGACCCCCAGGCGATGCACAACCAGGCGCGCAAGAGCGGGGGCCAGCTGCAGTACCACGGCTCCGAGGCCGCGCTCGAGCTCGACGGGCGCAAGATCGTGGTCGTGCACTACGACCACCACGGCTATGCGATGGCGTGTACCGGCGAGTGGGACCTCGTGTGCTGCGGGCACTCGCATCGGGTAGAGGCGCGACAGGTCGCGAATGTGAAGGGGGGCACGAGCTGGCTCGTCAATCCCGGGACGGTCGCGGGCCTGGCAGCCCCCGCCACCTGGGTGCTGGGGGACCTCGCGACCATGCGCTTCGAGGCCCATACGCTGAATCTATGACCGCATAGCGGCAACTTACTGCAGCCGTCCGCGCCGCCTCGTAGAATCGCCGGTCATGGAGGGTCAGATGTTCACCAACAATGCTTTTGCGGCGGCGGCGCAGCTCCTTCCCGCCGGATTCATGCAGTGGTTCCTGATCGTGATGGTCCTGGCCGTGGTTGCCGGAACGCTTCTCGACATCCTTCACAAAGGTAGCGCCAAGTACTTCTTCGCCAACTGGCGCAAGTCGAAGAGCAAGGGCTCCCGGAGCATCGGCGGCGGCGAGCTCCTGGGGATCGCAACCGAGACTGTCCTCGTCGATGTCATGACTTCGGGCGAGTTCTGCAACCCGCGCCGCCGGGTCGCGCACCTGCTCACGATGTACGGGTTCGTGATTTACGTCGTGACCACGGCCGTCATGGTGTTCGGCTACTCCACGCCGGCGACTCCGACGCCGGGGATCGTCCCGCTTCTCTGGTGGATCGGCGGCCTCATGGTCTGCGTCGGCGGCTACTGGTTCTGGTTCTTCATCCGCGTCGATGTCGCTGCCGAGGGCAACTCGCCGCTGCGCGTCGTGCGCGCCGACCTCTTCATCCTGTCGCTGCTCGCCAGCGTGACGCTGGGCCTCGTGTGGGCCGCGGCGGGCGGCGGAGCCGGGTGGCTCTTCGGCCTGTACCTGCTCGCCACCGCCGCGCTCTTCGGCTCGGTGCTGTGGTCGAAGTTCGCGCACATGTTTTTCAAGCCGGCGGCAGCCTTGGAGAAACGGATATCCAGGGCCAACGGCACAGCCGAGAATTTGCCGACGCAGACCCGTGATGATCCCGAACAACAAAAACGACACTCCATGGAACTGTTGCGAGACGCTCCGATGGACATGGGGCTTGGCATCAAGCGCGAAGCGCCCCGCCACTATTAGAAGACAGACACCCAGTTCAAGCGGAACAGCCTCAAGGAGCCGACTTATGCCTACCTTCGTCTACATGACGAGGTGCGACGGATGCGGACACTGCGTCGACATCTGTCCCTCGGACATCATGCACATCGACGAGATCACTCGCCGCGCCTACAACATCGAACCGAACATGTGCTGGGAGTGCTACTCCTGCGTGAAGGCGTGCCCCCAGCATGCGATCGATGTGCGCGGATATGCCGATTTTGCCCCGCTCGGTCACAGCGTTCGTGTCGACCGCGACGAACAGAAAGGCACGATCGCCTGGAAGATCATGTTCCGGGACGGCAGGGAAAAGAACTTCCTGTCGCCCATCACTACGAAGCCCTGGGGGACGGCGATCCCCAGGCTCGCGGATGTTCCCGCACCGAGCCGGGAAGTGCGCGACAGCCAGCTCTTGTACAGCGAGCCTAAATATATCCGCCTGGACGAGGGCGGTTTGCGCACGCTCAAGGACGCCGGCCTCAAGCTGAAGAAAGGCGTGTACTACTAATGGCCTACAAAACGATCGTCGAAGACGACATCGATATCCTGGTCGCCGGCGCTGGCCTGGGCGGCACGGGGGCCGCATGGGAGGCCAGGTTCTGGGGCCAGAAAAAGAAGATCGTCATTGCCGAGAAGGCCAATATCGATCGCTCCGGCGCCGTCGCCCAGGGCCTGTACGCCATCAACTGCTACATGGGCACCCGCTGGGGCGAAAACAATCCCGAGGACCATGTCCGCTACGCCCGCATCGACCTGATGGGGCTGGTGCGGGAAGACCTGCTGTTCGACATGGCCCGTCACGTGGACTCCACCGTGCACCAGTTCGAGGAGTGGGGCCTGCCCATCATAAAGAACCCGAAAACCGGGCGCTATATGCGTGAGGGACGATGGCAGATCATGATTCACGGCGAGTCGTACAAGCCCATCGTGGCCGAGGCCGCCAAGAAATCGGCGGACAAGGTCTACAACCGCGTCTGCGTCACCCACCTGTTGATGGATGAAAGCAACCCGAACCGGGTTGCTGGTGCCGTCGGCTTCAATGTCCGCACGGGCAACTACCACGTCTTCAAGTCGAAGGCCGTGATCTGCGGCGCGGGCGGCGCCTCCAACATCTTCAAGCCGCGTTCAACGGGCGAAGGTGCCGGCCGCACCTGGTACGCGCCCTGGTCGTCCGCTTCCGCCTACGGACTCATGATCGACGCCGGCGCCAAGATGACGCAGATGGAAAACCGGATCGTGCTGGCGCGTTTCAAGGACGGTTACGGCCCGGTCGGCGCCTACTTCCTGCACCTGAAGACCTATACGCAAAACGCCGTGGGCGAAGAGTACGAGTCCAAGTGGTTCCCGGCGCTCCAGAAGATGGTCGGCAAGGAGTATCTGGATCCGGAGGCTTCGCACTTGACCCACCGGCCCATCCCGACCTGCCTACGCAACCATTGCATCATCAGCGAAGTGGCCGCCGGCCGCGGCCCCATCCACATGGTGACCATGCAGGCCTTCCAGGATCCTCACCTGGAAGAGGTCGGCTGGGAAAACTTCCTCGGCATGACCGTGGGCCAGGCGGTCCTGTGGGCCGCCACCGACGTGGATCCCAAGGACGAGAATCCGGAGTTGACCACGTCCGAGCCTTACGTCATGGGCTCCCACGCGACCTGCTCGGGCGCCTGGTGCTCGGGTCCCGAGGACATTTCCCCGCCCGAGTATTTCTGGGGCTACAACCGCATGACGACGATCGAGGGCCTGTTCGGTGCCGGTGATGCGGTCGGCGGCACGCCGCACGCCTTCTCATCCGGCTCGTTCACCGAAGGCCGCCTCGCCGCGAAGGCCGCCTGCAAGTACATCGACGACGGCAAGGGCGAAGGCATCGTCGTATCCGATGAGCAGATCGAGCGCCGCAGGAAAGAAATCTACAAGCCGCTGGAGCACTACAGGATCTACCGCAATGCGGTCGTGGCGGGCACTGTCAACCCGCACTACATCAATCCCCAGCAGGGCCTGGACCGCCTGCAGAAGCTCATGGACGAGTATTGCGGCGGCTATACCGTCGGGTACATGACCAACGAGAAGCTCCTGAATATCTGCCTCAAGAAGCTCAAGCTCATGGAGGAGGATCTCCAGAGCCTGGCCGCGAAGGACCTTCACGAGCTGCTGCGTGCATGGGAACTGATGCACCGTCACCGGGCTGCAGAGTGCGTCACGCAACACACGCTCTTCCGCAAGGAGACGCGCTGGCCGGGCTACTACTACCGCGGCGATGTCATGAAGCTGGACGACGAGAACTGGCACGTGCTCACCGTTTCGCGTCGCGATCCGCAAACCGGCGAATACACCATGGAAAAGGCGCCCTGCTATCACCTGGTTGCGGAAAACGAGTAGTCCCGCGTGAACATCGTGGAACAAACCGATGAGGAGATTCGGGCCCTGGCCGATCCTCTGTGGCGCGATCTCCTCAGGTACTCCAACGAAGGCAAGTACGGGGAGTTCGTCAAGAAGTTCGCCAGGTCCCTGGCGCTTGCCATGAATGAAGTCACGGCGAATCACCAGTTCGCGAACAGCGAGCTGGCCAGGAGCCTGTCTGAAGATGGCGAGTATCTCGGCATCATCCGCCGGGGCGAACATGTGACGGTCCTTTACCGGCAACGCAGCACCAAGAAGCCGGGCGAATGGCTCGGCAGACTTGTCCTCGGCTACGAAGATGGCGAGGTCAGAATTTTCGCGGCGTCCATCTTCTGAGCGAGCGGGCTCGCGATTCGACATGAGTGAAATCATCGATGACGGCAAGTTGGTCGAGCTCACCTACAAGGTGGCCGACAGGAAATCGGGGCATATCCTTACCTGCGTCGAGTTCCCGTTGGGCTACATCCACGGACACAATGAAATCCTGGCCCCTTCCATCCACCAGGAGCTGGAGGGCAAGTCCGCCGGCGACGTGATCGAAGTGCCGATCGACGGCAATCGCATCTTCGGCCCGAGAGACGAGTCGCTGGTTTTCACCGATCACATCGAGAACGTCCCCGAGGCGTATCGGAAAATCGGCACCGCCATCCTCATGGAAAACGACAAAGGCCAGGCCCGCAGCTTCATCGTGACGCGAATGGACGGCGAGACACTGACTGTCGACGGCAACAATCCGCTTTGCGGCAGGGAGGTCGTCTTCAGGCTCGAGATACTGACGGTGCGCGATGCGACCGACGAAGAGATGAAAGCTGGCGGAGCGATAGGAGTGGCGCCGAATATCGACCCGTCACTCATGAGGCCGGTTTGAGCTTCTTTTCATCATTCCGGCTTTCTTTCGTCATCCCGGCGTAGGCCGGGATCCAATTGGAGATGACATATGAGCGAGCAAAAACCGATCACCAAGGTTCCCGACGGCAAAACGCGCTTTTATACGACGCGTCAGAAGGCGCCGAACGAAAAGGGGTTTGTCGGCTACGAAACCGACTGGAAACCGTTCCAGAAGGAAGTCGAATACAAGACGCCGAAAAAGCCGTAGGCATTCCCCTTACGGGTTCGCATCCAGCCGAGCGATCGGGCTCACCTCTGCCACGGCATCGGCGCCGGCGACACCCCGATCCATGGCCTGCAGCGCCTGAAATGGCATCCCCTGCGGATTTTGTGCTTGAATGGGCCCCATGGCAGACCGGCGACTCCAAGTGTTCCACGCGGTCGCGAAGCACCTCTCCTTCACCAGGGCGGCCGAAGCGCTCTTCATGACGCAACCGGCCGTCACCTTCCAGGTACGCCAGCTCGAGGAGCAGTTCGACACGCGGCTCTTCGACCGCGCGCAGGGTCGCATCGCCCTCACGACGGCGGGCCAGATCGCGTTCGATTACGCGGAGCGCATCCTCGCGCTCTCCGGCGAGCTCGACGGTCGCATGCGCGAAGTGAGCGGGCAGCAGTCGGGGCCACTGCTGATCGGTGCGAGCACCACGATCGCCGACTTCCTGCTGCCGCGCGTGCTGGGCGCCTTCAAGGCCCGGTATCCCGGCGTGGTGCCGCGGCTCATCGTGGCGAACTCGGAGTCGGTGCAGGCGCGCGTGGCCGAGAGGAGCTTCGACCTCGGCTTCATCGAGGGGGACTCGTATCTGCCCTCGCTCGTCGCCGCCGTGTGCTGCGAGGACGAGTTGCGCGTCGTCTGCCCGCCGCATCACCCCCTGGCCCGCCTGGGGAGCGTCGCGCCCCACGCGCTCGAGGGGCACGCCTACATCAGCCGCGAGCCTGGGTCCGGCACCCGCGAGGTCGTGGACCACTACCTGGAGAAGGCGGGTCTCGCGCGCGGAGCGCTCGAGGTGGTCATGGAGGCGGGCAGCCCCGAGGCCATGAAGGGCCTGGTCGCCGCCGGCCTCGGCTTCGCCATCATGTCGCGCGCCACCGTCACCAAGGAGGTCCGGCTCGGAGAGCTGGTCGAGGTGGCGCTGGCGCCGCCGCTCGTGCGCAGCCTCGCGGTGGTCTATCCGCGCGAGCGCTTCCACACCCACCTGGTGGAGGACTTTGCGGTGTTCGCGCGCGAGATGCTCGCGGCGGGGACCGCGGCCTAGTGCTGGCTCCCGGGCCCGCATGCGCGGTATATTAGTGGCTCCTGATATTCCTGCGGCCGCGCGGCGCGCTACCGTCTGCCCATGAGTCGCCCTGCCGAGACCCGAACCACGACGTGCTACATGTGCGCGTGCCGCTGCGGCATCCGGGTGCACCTGCGCGACGGCGAGGTGCGCTACATCGACGGCAATCCCGAGCATCCCGTGAACAAGGGCGTGATCTGCGCCAAGGGCGCCTCGGGGATCATGAAGCAGAACTCGCCCGCGCGCCTCACGCAGCCGCTCAAGCGCAAGGCCGGTGCCGAGCGCGGCGCGGGCGAGCTCGAGCCGATCTCCTGGGACGAGGCCTTCGCGATCCTCGAGGAGCGCCTCGCCCGCATTCGCGCCACCGACCCGAAGAAGTTCGCGCTCTTCACCGGCCGCGACCAGATGCAGGCGCTCACGGGCCTTTTCGCGCGGCAGTTCGGAACGCCCAATTACGCCGCCCACGGCGGCTTCTGCTCGGTGAACATGGCCGCCGGCATGATCTATACGATCGGCGGCTCCTTCTGGGAGTTCGGCGGTCCGGACCTGGAGCGCGCGAAGCTCTTCGTGATGATCGGCACCGCCGAAGACCATCATTCGAACCCGCTCAAGATCGCGATCTCGAAGTTCAAGCGCGCAGGCGGACGATTCATATCGATCAATCCGATCCGCACCGGCTACTCCGCGATCGCCGACGAGTGGATCCCGATCCGCCCCGGCACCGACGGCGCCCTGCTGCTCGCGTTGATCCACGAGCTCATCGCCACCGACCTCTACGATCGCGAGTTCCTCGCCCGCTACACCAACGCGGGATTCCTCATCGACCTCGCGGAAGCGAGCGCGCGTCACGGGCTTCCCGTGCTCGACGCGGCGAGCCCCACGGTGTATCCGCTCTATCCGCAGAACCACCTGTGGTGGGACCGCGCGCTCGGCAAGGCGGTGGCAAGCCACGCGCCCGGCGCGCAAGCCGAGATCGTCGGGGCCTATACGCTTGCCGACGGCACGCCCGTCAAGCCGGCCTTCGAGCTCCTTCGCGAGCAGGTGCGCGGCAACACGCCGGAGTGGGCCGCGGAAGTCACCGGCGTCGCCGCCGCGACCATCCGGCGCCTCGCGCGCGAGATGGGCGCCACCGCGCGCGAGCAGGCGTTCGAGCTTCCCATCGCGTGGACCGATTGCTGGGGCGTGGAACACGAGAGCGTCACCGGGCGTCCGGTTGCGTTCCACGCGATGCGCGGGCTCGCGGCGCATTCGAACGGTTTTCAAACGGTGCGCTCCCTCGCGATCCTCATGTCGCTGCTCGGGACGATCGACCGACCGGGGGGCTTTCTCCACAAGGCGCCCTACCCTCGCTCGATCCCGCCCAGCTCCAAGGCGCCCAACAGCACCGCGGCGGTGAAGCCGAACACGCCCCTCGCCGCGCCGCCCCTCGGCTGGCCCGCCTCGCCCGACGACCTCTTCCTCGACGAGGCCGGCAATCCGGGGCGCATCGACAAGGGATTCTCTTGGGAGTCCCCGCTCGCGGTGCACGGCCTCATGCACAACGTGATCACCAACGCGTGGCGCCAGAATCCCTATCCCATCGACACGCTGATGATCTTCATGGCCAACATGGCGTGGAACTCGGCGATGAATCCCTCCGACGTGCGGCGCATGCTCAACGACAAGGACGCCGAGGGCGAGTACAAGATCCCATTCCTCGTCGTGTGCGACGCGTTCCAGTCGGAAACGACGGCCTTCGCCGACCTGGTCCTGCCCGACACGACCTACCTCGAGCGTCACGACGTGATGTCGCTCCTCGACCGTCCGATCTCGGAGTTCGAGGGACCGACCGACGCGGTGCGCGTGCCCGTGGTGCCGCCCACGGGCGAGTGCAAACCCTTCCAGGAGGTGCTGGTCGAGCTCGCGGGCCGCCTCAAGCTCCCGGAGTTCGTCCATGCCGACGGCTCGCGCAAGTTCCGCGATTACCCCGACTTCGTCGTCAACTGGGAATCCGCCCCCGGCTTCGGCTTCCTCAGCGGCTGGCGCGGTGCCAACGGCGACCGCTCGATGAAGGGCGAACCGAATCCCAGGCAATGGGAGATGTACGCGGCCAACAACTGCGTGCACCACACGCCGCTCGCGCCCGGCCACCGGTACATGCGCAACTGGAACGGCGGATACTTGAAGTGGGCAGTCGAGATGGGTCTTCGCAAGCTCGACAACCCGCTCGTGATCCAGATCTATTCCGAGGTCATGCAGGAGTTCCGCCTCGCCGCACAGGGGCGCCGGCCCGGCCGCCAGCCGCCCGAGCGACTGCGCGCGGGCATCGAGCGCTACTTCGATCCGCTGCCTTTCCACTACGCGCCGCTCGAGGCCGCGGCGACCGACCCCGAGGCCTATCCGCTCGCGGCGGTGACCCAGCGACCGATGGCGATGTACCACTCGTGGGACTCGCAGAATGCGTGGCTCAGGCAGATCCACACCCACAACTATCTCTTCGTGAACCCGGGCGTGGCGCGCGCGCAGTCGATCGCCGACGGCGGCTGGATGTGGGTGGAGTCGCCGTGGGGAAAGGTTCGCTGCATGGCGCGCTATTCGGAGGCGGTCGAGCCGGGAACCGTCTGGACGTGGAACGCCATCGGCAAGGCCCCCGGCGCGTGGCGCCTCGCGCCAGACGCCGAGGAGGCGCGCCTCGGCTTCCTGCTGAATCACCTCATCACCGACGAGCTTCCCACGCCCACGGGGCGCATCTCGAATTCCGACCCGGTCACCGGCCAGGCCGGGTGGTACGACGTGCGCGTGCGCATCCGGCCCGCGGACGCAGGCGAAGCCGCCGAGACCTCGCCGCGCTTCGACGAGATGCCGCACCTGCCGGGCACGCGCCGCAAGCTACCGTCGTGGATCGCCTACTTCGCGGGCGAAGGCAAGCGCCCGTGACGCAGCTCGCCCTGGTCATCGACCTGAACGTGTGCGTCGGATGCCACGCCTGCGTCACCAGTTGCAAGGAATGGAACACCTCGGGCATCGCGGGCCCGCTCGCCGACCTGATGCCCTATGGATCGGATCCCGTCGGCACCTTCTTCAATCGCGTGCAGACCTTCGAGGTCGGCCAGTTTCCCGATACGCAGACCGTGCATTTCCCGAAGTCCTGCCTGCATTGCGAGGATCCGCCTTGCGTGCCCGTGTGCCCGACGGGCGCGAGCTACAAGCGCGCCGAGGACGGCATCGTGCTCGTCGATTACGACAAGTGCATCGGCTGCAAGTATTGCGCCTGGGCGTGCCCATACGGCGCGCGCGAGCTCGACGAGAAGCAGAAGGTCATGAAGAAATGCACGCTTTGCGTCGACCGCATCTACGATACCGAGCTTCCCGAATCCGACCGCAAGCCCGCGTGCGTGATGGCGTGTCCCACGAGCGCGCGCATCTTCGGCGACATCCACGATCCGGATTCGGAGGCCTCGAAGGCGATCCGCGAGCGCGACGGCTACGCGCTCATGCCCGAGTGGAAAACGCGGCCTGCCAACCACTACCTGCCGCGCCGTACCACGGAATGCGACCCGCCTACTCCGTCATCTTCCTCACCACGCTGATCGGCGCGGGACAGGGCCTGTTCATCGCGCTCTACGCGGCACAGGCGGGCGCGGCCCTCGGATTCTTCCCTCCCGCGGCGCAGCGCTTCTTCGTCGTGGGTGCGTCGGCCTGCGTGGCCCTCGCGAGCCTGGGGCTGCTCGCCTCCTTCTTTCATCTCGGAAGGCCAGAACGCGCGTGGCGCGCAGCGGCGATGTGGAGAACCTCGTGGCTGTCGCGTGAGGTGATCGCCCTCCCCGTCTTCATGGCAGCGGTCACGGCCTGGGGCACCGCGCACGATCGGGGCTGGGGAGGGAGCCTCGCACTCGGCGCTTTCGCGCTCGCCGCGTGCCTCGCGCTTTTCGTCTGCACCGCCATGATCTATGCAGGAGTGAAGTTCCTGCAGGAATGGGCAAGCCCGTGGACGCTCCCGAATTTCGTGCTCATCGGCAGCGCTTCGGGCTTCATGCTCGCCGTGCCGCTCGCCGCGGCGCTGGCGCCACCGCTCGCCTCGCCCGCCGCGGCGGGGGCGGCCGCGCTCACCCTGGCCGCCCTTGCGGCGAGGATCGCCTCGCTCCGGCGAAACGAGCGCGTGCGCGCGAAATCCACGCCGCAGAGCGCGATCGGGATGCGCGGGCGCATCGAGCAGAAATCCCAAGGCTTCACCGGGGGCTCGTTCAATACGCGCGAGTTCTTCCATGGCGCCTCGCCCGCGACCCTGCGCGCCGTGCGCAGGTCATTTCTTCTATTGGGTTTCGTGGTCCCGCTCGTGCTGGTGCTGATCGGCGCGAGAGCAGACTCCTTCATCCTCGTCGCGCTCGCGGCTGCCGTCCAATATGCCGGCTTGGTCGCGGAACGCTGGTATTTCCTCGCGCAGGCGAGCCATCCGCAGAATCTCTACTATCAATGCAGTTCCTGATCCGGCGCGGGGCCACCGCTTCACCGCCCCGCGTTGCACCATCGATTGACACCGACTCCCGCACAAGGGACATTTCATATTAGACTTATCTAATATACAAAAGATAAGCAGGAGGAGCCTGAATGAACTACGACAAAGACCTCGACGCCCGTGGATTGAACTGCCCGATGCCCATCTTGCGCGCCCGCAAGGCGCTCAACGACATGGCGAGCGGACAGATCCTGCGCATCGTCGCGACCGATCCCGGCTCGGTGAAGGACTTCGAGGCGTTTTCAAGGCAGACCGGAAACCCGCTGCTGGCCCAGGAATCCAGCAACAACGAATTCACCTGCTTCGTGCAGAAGAAGTGAATTGAAGCCGGGCCGGCGGCGGCGAGAGCCGCGATAGACCGCGCAGGAAGCCGGCTCGACCGAGTGCGATGGATTTTCTGCCTATCTTCCTGGACATCCGCGCGCAGCCCTGCCTGGTGGTGGGCGGCGGCGCGGTTGCAGCGAGGAAGACCGCGCTGCTGCTGCGCGCAGGCGCCAGCGTCACGGTATTGTCGCCGGCGCTGTGCCGGGCATTCGATCGCCATCTCGCCGAAGGCAACGTCGTGCACCGCGCGGCGAGATTCAGCGCGGAGGACGTCGCCGAATTCGCCCTGGTCATCGCGGCCACCGACGACGACGCCGTCAATCGCGAGGTGGCGGCGGCCGCCAGGACCCGGCGCATTCCGGTCAACGTGGTCGATCAGCCGGCGCTCTGCACTTTCATCCTGCCCTCGATAATCGACCGCTCGCCGGTGATCGCGGCCGTGTCCAGCGGGGGTGCCTCGCCCGTGCTCGCACGTCTGCTGCGTGCGCGACTGGAGAGCCTGATTCCGGCCGGCTATGGCCGGCTGGCGATGTTGGCCGCGTCGTTTCGCAGTCAGGTCATGTCCCGCTTCGAGCCGGCCGAGCGGCGGCGCTTCTGGGAGCGCGTTCTTCAGGGACCGATCGCCGAGCTCGTATTCAGCGGGCGCGAGGACGCCGCCCGCGCTGCGCTTCAACGCGCGATCGACGACACCCGGATCTCGCTGCATGGGGGCGAGGTATACCTCGTTGGCGGCGGGCCCGGGGATCCGGATCTCCTCACGTTTCGCGCGCTGCGGCTGATGCAGCAGGCGGATGTCGTGGTATACGATCGGCTCGTTTCCCAGCCGGTGCTCGACCTGGTGCGCCGCGAAGCCGAGCGGATCTACGCCGGCAAAGAGCGAGCGCAGCACGCCATGCCGCAGGAGGACATCAATCACCTCCTGGTGCGCCTCGCCAAGGAAGGCAAGCGAGTCGTGCGGCTGAAGGGGGGGGATCCTTTCATCTTCGGCCGCGGAGGCGAGGAGATCGCCACCCTCATGGACGAAGGGATCGCCTTCCAGGTCGTTCCGGGCATCACCGCCGCCAGCGGCTGCGCGTCCTACGCGGGAATCCCGCTCACCCACCGCGATTATTCACAATCGGTGGTATTCGTCACCGGCCACCTGCAGGACGGCACCATGGACCTGAACTGGGCCGCCCTCGCGCAGCCTCGCCAGACCATCGTGTTCTACATGGGCCTGCGCGGCATCGACGTCTTGTCCCGGGAGCTCATCGCTCATGGGCTGCCCGCCGCGACGCCGGCGGCCCTCATACAGCAGGGCACCACGCCGCAGCAGCGCGTGCTGTGCGCCGATCTCGCGACCCTGCCGCAGGTCGTGAGCCAAAGCTCCGTCGTGGCGCCAACGCTCATCATCGTCGGCGAAGTGGTGCGGCTGCGCGAGCGGCTCAATTGGTTCGAGCCTTCGGGCTAGCTCGCCCGCCACTAGCTCAGCGCGGAAGCGTTCTGTTCCCGACCCCGCTCTCGACCGCCATCACGGCCGCTTCGACGCGCGAATGCACGCCGAGCTTGCGCAAGATCGCTTTCACGTGCAGCTTGACCGTTCCGTCGGTGATATCGAGAGCCTTTGCGATCACCTTGTTGCTCAGGCCCTGCGCGACGTGCTTCAGAATGATGAACTCGCGCGGCGTGAGCTCGGCGAAGGGCGCCGAGGGCCGCGAAGTCTCCTCGCCGCGCACCACTCGCGCGAGCGTCCCTGCCAATTCCTTGGCGACCACGTTCTCGCCGCGCAGCGTCGCCTCGAGGGCCGGAAGCAATTCCTCCGGCTCCATGTCCTTCAGGAGGTAGCCTTGGGCGCCCGCGCGCAAAGCCGCGACCAGGTCCACATCCTCCCCGCTCATGGTGAGCATCACGATCGGCGCGACGATGCCGCTCGCACGCAAGGCGGCGATGGTCTCGATCCCGTTCATTCCCGGCATCTTCAGGTCCAGCAGCACGATGTCGGCGGCGGATTCCAGGGCGCAGCGCACACCTTCCTCGCCGGAGCCCGCGGCACCCACCACGTCGATCCCGCGGCTGCGCAGCAATCCAGCAATGCCTTTGCGCACCAGGGCATGGTCGTCGATCAGCAGCACGCGCACGTCAGTGGTCCGGCGCGGGTTTGCGCGTGGGGGACGGCGGGGCGGTAAACATCAGGATGATGCGCGTGCCTTCCTCGGGCTCGCTCTCGATCACGAGCTGACCCGGCAGGCGCGCGGTACGTTCCTGCATGATCGCGAGGCCCATGCGCTCGCCCGGGATGCCCTGCTTCACTTCGGCCATGCCCAGGCCGTCGTCTTCGATGAGGACGGTATAGAAATCGGTCTCGTTGTTCAGCATGATGCGCACGTTGCGCGCATTGCTGTGCTTGCGAATATTGGTGAGCGCTTCCTGGATGATGTAGAAGACCTGGACTTCCTGCACCGGGGTGAGGCTCAATGCCCGGCACTCGTTCTGGAAGAATACCGCGATGCCGGTTTCCTGCCGGAAGCGCTGCACCATGTCGGCGATTGCCGGCGCGAATCCCCGGTCGCCGATCTTCAGCCTGAAGTTGGCGAGGAGATCGCGCAAATTGGCGTGCGCCTGGTCCATCGCCTGCTGCAGGTTGCGCGCGCCGTTCCTGGCCTCTTCCATGTCCGCGCGCTGCAGCGCTTCACCGAGCATCTTCACCTGCAGTCGCATGCTGACCAGCGCCTGCGCGAGGGAGTCGTGCAGCTCGTTGCCGATCAAAGTCCGCTCTTCCATCAGGGCGAGCCTGCGTGCGTCGTTCTCCAGGCGGGCCTTTTCCAGGGCGAGCCCCAGATGGCGCCCGATGCTGATGAGCAAATCGTGCATATCCTCGCCCATCGAGGAAAGGGGTCGGTCGAGGAAGAGGTTGTAGACGCCCAGCAGCCGGTCCTGGTACTGCACCGGCACCACGACGAATTCATGGCAGTCGGGCTCGAGCATCGGGCGCCCGAGCAAGCGCGCGCACCCGGCCGTACCTCGCTGGATGCGAATGCCCCCCTCGGCCGCGCACCAACCGCAGTTGCAGAGCCCGCCCCCCATCAGCTGGTCGCGCTCCACGACGTCGGACTCCAGGCCGCGGCTCGCGATGAGGCGCGTATTGCCGTCTTCGGTCACCCCGCGCACGCTCGCCGCGCGGGCGTCGACCAACTCGATGAACGTATCGAGAAAGCCCTCCAGCAGCTGTTCCAGACTGCCGAACTGGTTCAGGCTGTTTGCAATGGCGTAAAGGATATCGAGCGACTGAGTCTTGCGCGCGAGGCGGACGATTGGTTCCTTATCGTCGGCCCGGTCGTTCGTGTCCCGGGGCTTCGGCATGGGCCTCCTTCTTGGATGGGCCTCCCTACCGAGAGGCGCGCTGATTGCGACGGTCAAGGCGGCACGGACCCGTGAGATTCACCGTTGGCCCCAGCCGGCGTGGGAGCCTTGTGAGACGGATCGTTGGGATTGATGAAGATGAAGCGGCTCTCGCCGGGATTGATCTCGAC
The DNA here is from genome assembly GCA_038244725.1 of Burkholderiales bacterium. Classification (GTDB taxonomy): domain Bacteria; phylum Pseudomonadota; class Gammaproteobacteria; order Burkholderiales; family Usitatibacteraceae; genus Usitatibacter. The sequence goes on along the minus strand of JBBRTF010000023.1, from coordinate 33,741 downwards.
GAAATCCAGCGTCGCGCCCGTGAGCAACTCGGAACAGCCGGCGGAAATGAGCAGCTTCACGCCGTGCGACTCAGCCACCCGGTCATCTTCGGCCACCTCGTCGAAGCCCATACCGTACTCGATCGTCCCCTTCTCGTCCAGACGCGCAGCAACGCGCAGGCATGCCTCCTGCACCCCTGCCTGGCGCGCCGATTCGAGGATCTGCTCGGCGGCTTGCGATGTGATCATGATCATGGCGTTCATTCCTCGATTCGAGCGCGCTGCCCGGGGCCCACTAGACGTCCAGCATCAGCTTCCTCGGCACGCGCATGCCGGCGATCTTGCAGGCCTGCTGCCCATAGCCGTAGGGAAAGAGGCTGTACAGAAATTTTCGCGTCGCCATTTCCTTGCCATGGCGCTCTGCGAGCATCCGGATCAGCACGCGCGCCTCGGGCACCGTCCCGCGGGACTCGAAATGCTCTCGCACGAAGCGCACGATCTCCCACCGGTGGGGCGTGAGCTCCAGCTCCTCGCCTTCGGCGATATGCTTCGCGACCTCCTCATTCCATTGCCCCGGGTCGAGAAGGAATCCCTCCTCGTCCGTCTGGAGCGTCCTGCCGTCCACTACGATCTCCATTTCACCGTCCCGGTTGCGAATAACCGCAGTCTCGTACGAACTTCACGAAGCGCGCGGTCCATCGATTGTCGGCGACGTCGCGAAGGTGGGAGTACGAAGCGAGCACGTTCCTGTGGATTATCCCATCACGCTGGCCGTCCACGCCATGACCGCGCTCGACTTCATAGGCGAACTCCAGGTCGCGCGGGAGGTTCTGCACGCTCGAATAATGGAACTCGTGCGCAAGGATCGGCTTGGACCGCTTCTCGGGGGGGCGCGACCACAAGCCGCGGCCGGTTTCGCGCAGGTGCACGTAGCCACGTCCCACGGGACGGGCGTGCATCGCAATGTCGGCCGGAATGGCGCCTACCATCTCGGCGCGGCGGCCCTCCCATTCGATTCCGCGAGCCAGATACATGAGTCCGCCGCACTCGGCGTAGGCCGGCAATCCGGCTTCGATCGCCGCGCGCAGATCGGCTCGCAGGCAGGCGTTCGCGGCGAGGGCGTCCATGTGCATCTCGGGGAATCCGCCGCCGATGAACAGGCCGTCCACGGGCGGCAGATGCCCGTCGCGCAACGCGTCGAAGAAAACGAGCTGCGCGCCGGCGGCGCACAGGGCCTCGAGGTCGCCGGGATAGTAAAAGCCGAATGACGCATCCCGGGCGATGCCGATTCGCGCTGACGGCAGCGAGCGTGCGGCGCTCGCGGGAGCGGGAGCGGGAGCAGGCAAGGGCCGCGCGCGTCGCGCGATCGACACCAGCCGATCGAGATCGACGTGCGAGGCGACGCATGCGGCGATCTGCGCGACATGCTGCGCGGCCGTGGGCGCCTCGCTGCTGGGCACGAGGCCCAGGTGGCGCTCGGGTATCGTCATGCGCTCGTCATGTTGTATTGCGCCCAGCACGGGTACATCCGTGTAGTGCTCGATCACCGCGCACAGTTTCGCCTCGTGACGCGCACCGCCCAGCCGATTCAGGATCACGCCGGCGATCTCGATCCCGCGATCGAATGCCTGATAGCCGAGAATGAGCGGGGCGATGCCGCGCGTCATGCCGCGTGCGTCGAGCACCAGGACCACGGGAGCGCCGAGAAGCCCGGCCAACGCGGCGTTGCTGTTGCTGCCATCCAGGTCGAGGCCGTCGTACAGGCCCTTGTTGCCTTCGATCAGCCCGAAGTCGGCGCCCTCGCACCTTCTCGCGATCTCGTCGAGGATCTCGGCGTCACCCATGAGGTACGAGTCGAGGCTGTAGCAGGGTCTTCCCGCCGCCAGCGTGAGCCATAGCGGATCGATGTAGTCGGGGCCCTTCTTGAAGGGTTGCACGACCTCGCCGCGGGCGCGCAGGGCCGCGCAGATCCCGATGCAAACCATGGTCTTGCCCGACGACTTGTGGGCCGCGGAGACGAGCAGGTGGCTCAAGCGGATGCCGCGCGGCCTTCGGCCGCCTCGCTGCCGCGACCCGCGCCTGTGTCGATGACGATGTCGGAGAGACTGGCCGGCAGAAAGGGCAGCACGACCAGGGCCACGGCGGTGAGGGCGAGCGCCAGTGCGAAGCCGCCGAGGCCCAGCGCGATCTCCGGAAGGCTCGGAGCATATGAGGCGACGACGCCGTCGAAGAAGCTGCTGCTCAACTCCTTGCCGGGAAACATCTCGATCGGATAGGCCTGGCCCCCGATGATGATCACGTAAAGCTGCGCGAATCCGCCCAGCACCACGCAGATGGCCGCCGCGGCGACGATCCTGCGCGACCGGCTCCACATCGGATGGAAGAGCAGCGCCAGCGGCAGGATGCCCCCGAGCAGCATCTGGCCGATCCAGAAGAGCGCGGTGTAGACGCCGCCATCGACGAGGATGAAGCGCTCGAAGCCATGCCGATTGGTGAAGTAGAGATTGGTGAGATGCTGAACGAGCACGAGATACAGGACCGACGCAACGAAAACGCCGAGCAGATTCTTCAGGCGCAGGACAACGGCCTGTGCCTGTGCCGGCGCCGGTGCCGGTGCCGGTTGGGCAGACGCGGCCATCAACACGAGAAGGAAAATCGCCAGGCCGAACGAAAGCGACATGACGATGAAAAGGGGCGCATAAATCGCGCTGTCATAGCTTTCGCGCGCCACGAGGAAGCCGAAGATGGATCCGGTGCCCGTGGTGAGCGTCATCCGCCAGAGGAACGCGAGCAGGCCGACCGGCTTGCCGTAAGAGTTCATGCGCCTCTCGAACAACATCCAGAGGTAGACGGCGACGATCGCGATGAACCCGGTGTAGAGAAAGATGTTCCACGCGAATATCGACTTGAAGTTGTAGTGGGTCATGGCGACGATCAACCGGTCGGGACGGCCCAGGTCGAGCACCAGCACGACGAGCCCGCCGATGAGCAACGTGATCGCGAGCAATCCCGACAACCGAGCCAACGGCTTGTACGCGTCGCGGCCGAACACGGAGGAAATCGAGGCCACGTTGAGCGCGCCCGAAGCGGCGACGATCAGAAATACGGCGTACACGTGCGGAATGCCCCAGACGATCCGGTTGCTCATGCCCGTCACATAGTGGCCTTGGCCCTCCATATACGAGGCGCCCATGAGCCCCGCCGCGATCAAGGCTCCCAGGATCGCGAGCGTCGCGCGCAGCCCCGGGCTGCGGCCCGGGAGTTTTCGGTAATGTATGGCCGCCACCGCCGCCCCTATAGACCCTGGTAGCGAACCGCCGGGTCGAGCGAGAGCTCCGGGCGCAACGCGCTCGAGGGCTCCACACGAAGCCGCCGGTTCAGCTCGCCTGCCCGATCGTTCAGGTCCCCGAAGACCATCGCCTTGCCGCCGTCCTTGTCGCATGCCTCGACGCACGCAGGCGTCGCGCCGCGATCCACGCGTTGCACGCACAGCGTGCAGGACTCCACCGTGCCCTTGCCCCGCGGCACGTCCGGCTTCTGGCCGGTGACGGCCTCGTGGACGAACGAGCGCGCGCCATAAGGGCATGCCATCACGCAATAACGGCAGCCTATGCAGGTGTGCTTGTCCACGAGCACGATGCCGTCGGCGCGCTTGAACGACGCACCCGTCGGACAAACGTCCACGCACGGGGGGTCTTCGCAATGCTGGCACATGAGCGGGAGCGACTGGACGTGCCCGGTGCGCTTGTCGCTCAAGGTTGCCTTGCGTATCCACTGCGGGTCGGTGGCCGGACGTCCGTGGCCCGCCACACCGTTTTCCTCGTTGCAGGCGGTGACGCATACTTCGCAATCCGTGCACTTCACCGTGTCGATCAGCAGCCCCCAGCGCTTGAGCGTCGAGGCGGCTTCTTCCGGCGAGCGCGCCTGCGCCAGCTCGATCAGCCTCAGACCCGGCGCGAGCATCGCCCCGGCGCCGGCCACGCCCATGCCGAGGAATGCGCGCCTATCGAGGCTCATTGCGCAGTCGCTTTCATGGGGGCGATCGGCTCCAGACCCGCCGCCGCCCTGCGGGGCGAGGAAGAATGACATTCGAAGCAGTCGATCTTCACCGCGGCATACGCATGGCAGCTCTCGCAGAAACCGTCCTTGCCCAGGACGCTGCCGGTCGCGGGATTCGCGTGGCAGTCGACACAGCCCTTGAGGCTATGGCGCGGGCTTCGCAATCCCAGATGCACGGTCTGATCGCGCTGCTGGAAAAGCATGTTCATGTGATTGCGGCGCATTTCGTCGGTCGGCTCAACGCACGCGCCCGCTTTCTCGACCTTGATCGCCGGCCGCGCGACCCGCGTGGAGCTTTCCGCGGCGCCGGCCAGCCCGGCGATCGCGAAGAGCGCCACCAAGGCCGCGACGAGCGGCGCCACGGCCGACTTCGTCCGTCTCAATGGTCGCCCATTCCCATCTTGATGTAGCCGGTGGGGCAGACGTCGGCGCAGATGTGACAGCCGATGCACTGGTCGTAGTCGGTGTAGACATAGCGGCCCATCGTGGATTCCGATTTGGGAGTGCGCTTGACGGCCGTCTGCGGGCAGTAGATCACGCAGTTGTCGCATTCGAAGCACATGCCGCAACTCATGCATCGCTTGGCCTCGTCCACCGCTTGCTTGTCGTCCAGGCCCACCATCCGCTCGGCAAAGTGGCCCAGGACCGCCTCGGCGTCCGGGCCGATCTCGGTGCGCTTGATGCGATCGCGCTGCGGGAAGTGGCCCAGGAAAAGCTCGTCGGATTGACAGACTTCCGCAGCGCTGCGGTCCTCGAAGTTGTGAACGGCGAACCCGCCGACCGACTTGCCGCCCCGATCGGTGCCGCGCACGCCGCGGTCGATCTCGCGCTCCGCGCCCGGGACCGGCTCGAACGCCTTGGGTTCCAGCTTCGCTTCCCGCAGCTTGTCGAGCAGGTTGAAGTGGTGCACGTCCACCTTCGGGCGCTTGGACATGTCCTGTTTGTTGAGGTAATGGTCGATGCTCTCGGCCGCGACCGACCCTTGGCCGATCACCGTGGTGAGCAGGTGCGGGCGAACGATGTCGCCGCAGACGAAAAGTCCAGGCCTCTTCTGGACCTGGTAGAACTTGTCGGCGTCGATCAGTCCCCTGCCGTTGTCCAGGTCCTCGAATCCGTCGAAATTGCCCGACTGGCCGATGGCCGACACGATGAGGTCGGCTTCGAGGTCGATTTCGGTGCCCTCCTTCTTAACCGGCTTGCCGCTCGAGTAATCGAGCTCGATCACGCGCAGCCCCCTGGCGCGCCCGGTCCGCTCGTCGATTAGCACCTTGACGGGCAGAAGCTTGCCGCGGATCTTCACTCCCTCGCGCTCGGCGTCCTCGATTTCGTGCTTGGCGGCGTTCATCTGCTCGATCGGCTGCATCGAGATGAGCATGACGTCGGCTCCCTCCCGCGCGGCCATGACCGATACATCGTGCGCGGTGTGGCCCATGACGACGAACTCCGGCCGTTCGGTCTCCTTCATGTCGCGCACATAGCCGAGCCTTCGCGCCACCGACACCACGTCGACCGACGTATCGCCGCCTCCCACCACAACCACGCGGCCCGCCACCGACTTGAGCCGTCCCTGGTTGAACGCCTCGAGAAATGCGACTCCGCTGATGCAGTTCGGGGCGTCAGCCCCCGGCACCGGCAGTGCGCGCCCCGACTTGCAGCCGATTGCCATGAGAACGGCGTCGAATTGCGCTTCGATCTGCTGCAGCGGGACATCCGTGCCGATGCGTGTGCCGGTCCTGACCTCGACACCCATCGCGGTGATGCGGTTGATCTCCCCGTCCAGGTGATGGCGGGGCAGTCGATAGCCCGGCACGCCGTACTTCGCCATGCCGCCCAGCTCGGCGTGATCGTCGAACAGGGTCACGCCATGGCCCTTGCGGCGCAGCTGGTAGGCGGCGGACAACCCGGCGGGCCCGCCGCCGATGATCGCGACTTTCTTGCCCGTCTCGGGCCCGGCCTGGAACGCGAAGTTCTGCTCCAGCGCGTAATCCCCGATGTACTGCTCGACGGCGTTGATGCCGACGAAGTCCTCCACGACGTTTCGATTGCAGCCGGTCTGGCACGGGGCGGGACACACGCGGCCCATCATCGAGGGAAAGGGATTGGCGGCCGTGGAGCGGCGGAAGGCGTACTCCTGCATGCCCGTCCCCGCGGGCGGCTTCTCGATGCCGCGCACGATGTTGAGCCAGCCGCGAATGTCCTCGCCCGAAGGGCAGCTCGCCTGGCACGGGGGCGTCTTGTGCACGTAGGTCGGGCATTTGTCCGTCTCATCCGCGGTGAAGATCTGCTCCTGCAGCGAGGCCCACTCGTGATCGCCGTCCTTGAACTTGCGGAACGTCTTTCCGGTCTTTGCGTCTTCGGATTTTTTTGGCGGGGCTGACATGTTCGTCTCCGGTTGAAGGCCGCTCGGCGAGGGCTACCGCCCGCGCATCACTCGCTCGCGTTCAGGACTATCGCGTTGCTCACAAGGCCGTGGACGCTGCCGATCATGTCCATCGGGTGCTTGTAGTAGGGCAGCACCTTGGTGAATTGGCTCTTGCAGATCGCGCATATGGCGGCCATGTAGTTCACGCCATGCTCCTCCACGACCTGCTGCAGGGCCTGCATGCGCGGCAAGGCGCCCTTCACGCGCAGCTCCATGAGATCGTCGGTCAGCAGGCCCCCGCCGCCACCGCAGCAGAAGGTGCTCTCGCCCACGGTCTCGGGCGCCATGTCGAAGAACTTGTTCACGCAGGCGCGGATGATCGCGCGCGGATACTCGAACTGCCCGCCCGGCGTGTCGCCCATCCGGGAAGCGCGCGCGACATTGCACGAGTCGTGGAAGGTCACCACCTTGTCGTCGTTCGCGCTCTTGTCGAAGCGGATCGCGCCGCGCTGGATGAGATCGTAGGTGACTTCGCAGATGTGCTGCGGCACCGGAAAGGCCGGGTCGAGGAAGTCGAACGGGCCGATGAGAGTGTTCCAGAAGCTGTATGCCACCCGCCAGGCATGTCCGCACTCGCCGACCACGATGCGCCTCACCCCCAGGTCGATCGCCGCTTCCCGGATGCGCATCGCGACCTTCTGCAGGTTGTCGTGGCTGCCGATGAACATCGAGAAGTTGGCCGCCTCCGATGCATGCGAGGATAGCGTCCACGAGATTCCGGCGGCATGGAAGACCTTGGCGTATCCGATCAGCCCGTCGATGTGCGGCTCGGCGAAGAAATCCGCGCTCGGGGTGACGAGCAACACCTGCGCGCCCTTCTCGTCGAGCGGAAACTTCACGTCGACGCCCGTCGCCTCTTTCACGTCCTCCTCCAGGCCGTCGAGCGTGTCGCGAAGGGCCCGTCCCGGCAGGCCCAGGTTATTGCCGATCTTGTGGACCTTGCCGATGATCTCGTTCGAGTACTTCTGTCCGACGCCGACCGTATCCATGATTTCGCGCGCCGCCATCGAGACCTCGGCGGTGTCGATGCCGTACGGACAGAAGACGGAGCAGCGCCGGCACTGCGAGCACTGGTGGAAATACGTGTACCACTCGTCGAGCACCTCGCGAGTCATGTCGCGCGCGCCCACCAAGCGGGGAAAAAGCTTTCCGGCGAGCGTGTAGTAGCGGCGGTACACCGAACGAAGGAGGTCCTGGCGCGCCACCGGCATGTTCTTCGGGTCCGATGTGCCCAGGAAGTAGTGGCACTTGTCGGTGCATGCGCCGCATTTGACGCAGGAATCCAGGAAAACGCGCAGGGCGCGAGATTGCGATACGAGCGTCCCGAGCTTCTTGACGGCGACGTTTTCCCAGTCCGGCACGAGCTCCCCCGGGAATCCGATCGCCTCCTGCAGCGGCGGCTTCGCCACGAACGGCTTGCTGTGCGCCATGGTGCCTTCCCGCACCAGCGGGATCACCGGGTATTGCCCCAGGGCGGGCGTCTCGAAGCTAGCCATGACCACCGCCGGGCGCGGGAAGGGTGCTGTCGGCCCGGGCCGACCACCCGCCCGTGTGGCGTTGCTCGCGCGGATTATCGACCTGATTTCGGGTGGGGCTGAAGAACACGCCCGGCGCATGCAGCAATTTGCTCAGCGGGAAAATGATCATCAGCGTCGCGACCAGCGCGAGATGAAGAAGCAACGCCGGGTCAGCGGGCAGCGGATGCCAGTCGAAGACCATCAGGCCGAGAAAGAACTCCTTCAGGGCGACGATATCGGTGTGCGCGAGATATTTGACGGCGAGACCGCTTGCGCCGATCGCCACCAGCAGCGCGAGCATAAGATGGTCCGACGGGCTGGTGATGTAGCGAACGCGGTCCACCAGGAAGCGGCGCGCCCACAGGCCCGCCAGGCCCGCCAACATGCCGAAGCCCGCGTAGAGGCCGTAGGGCTGGATGAAGGCGACCCAGCCCCAGACCGGCTCGGTGAAATAGCGCAGGTGGCGCAGGAGCACCACCACGAGCGAGAAATGGAAGACCCACCCGAAGAGCCACGTCCACTTGTTGGCCTTGAACAGACTTTCGAACAGCGTCACTTCCTTGAGCATGCGCACCGCCACGCCCGCGCGGGTGGTGGGCGCGGGCGTGGTCGGTATCTTCAGCGGCTGGGGGGTGCGTGCGTAAAGCCAGACGTGGTAACCCACGCCGCCGACCAGCATCGCAGCCGCGAAATAGAAGAGCAACGCATAAAGTACGGTGACTATCGGCAAAGGAGAATGTGCAGCGTTCGTCGAGGATCGCTCACACGCAGCCGGTAGGCTTGGGCAGCCCCGCGTACTTGCACGCCTGTTTGGCGGGGCCGTAGGGGAACAACTCATACAGGTACTTGCTGTTTCCCTTGTCCGCGCCGAGCTTCTTGCCGATGGCCTTCGTGAGGACGCGCACGGCCGGCGCGATCTGGTACTCCTCGTAGTATTCGCGCAGGAAATTGATCACTTCCCAGTGGCCCTGACTGAGATCGCAATCATCCAGCCGCGCCATTTCCTTGGCGATGTCCTCCGTCCAGTCGGCGCGGCTCGCCAGATAGCCTTCCTCGTCCGTTTCAATGGTCTGCCCGTTCATTTGGATCGGCATGTCGTGTGCTCCCAGATCGTCTGCGGTGAATCGTTCAGAATGTCCTTCTGCTCAAAGCCAGGATTGCACCGGGCCGTGTTCCACCACCAGGTCGACGAAGCCCCCGTAATCCACCAGGCGAATGCCCTCGATCGTCCGGTCCTTCATGCCCCGCGCGTCCACATCGGGCTTGAGCGCATAAATGGCCACGCTCTTCAAAGCTTCCTGGATCCGCCCGGAAACCGCCGTATCCCTGGCGGCCGCGTATACGCCGTCCTCGATGAGAAGGACCGCGCTTCCCTGGAGAGCGAACTTCAGGCAGGTCTCCAGGCAGCTGTTCTCGAAAGGCGATTTGTTGACCGTATGCAGCATTTCTCCGCGCCTCTCAAAAGCTCAGGATCACATCCTGGGTTGCCATGATCTCGGCCATGCGCCGGGTGCTGACCACCTCGACCGGTACCAGGAGGTTTTCCTCCGCAAGGCCACGCGCCTGCAACGCCTCCCTCTCCACGTAGAGCTTGTTCACGTCGTAGTCCTCGAGCGCGCGGAAGGCCGGCGAGAAATTCTTCATCTCCAGGCCTTTTGTGTCCTGGCCTTTCGCGAGCTGGAACACGCCGTCGCCCACGAAGGCGAGGCTGATCTCCTGGTCGAAGGCCGCGCCGATCAGCACCACCTCCAGGGACTCGAGGGCGTAGATCGTGCCGTACGGCGCCTTGCGGTTCACGTACATGAACTTCTTGACCTTCGCGGGCGATCCCTCTTCCATTTTTGGTTTGTCCCTTGCCTTAACCGCCGAACACCACGAGGCGGTCGGCCTGGATGCCGGCCTCGATGAGCTGGCCCAACCCCGAGATGTGAAAGCCCGGCGCGATGTTGTCCGCGTTGTTCCCGCTGCGCCGCGCTTCGTCGGCATCGAGCAGTCCGCGCCGTTGCGCGGCCGCGACGCATACCACCAGGTCCAGCTTGTGCAGGGCGGCGAGCTCGCTCCAGCGCTTCACGATGTTGCGGTCGTCCTGCGGTGGAACGGACAGCCGCGTGCCGTTGTTCACGCCGTCGTGGTAGAAGAACACGCGGCAGATCTCGTGCCCCTTCGACAGCGCCGCCTTCGCGAAGTGATAGGCCGTGTCCGAGGCCTGGTGGGTGTAGGGACCTTCACTCACGAGGATTCCGAATTTCATCCGTCGGATCTAGAACCGGATGTGCGTCGACGCGTTCAGGCTGTTGCGCGCGCCCCGCCAGTTATCGATGTGGAACTTCGTGAATGGCAGCCCGGTCAGCTCGAAGAACCGCGGCCAGCCGATGCGCTCCACCCAGTCGCCGACCCTCTCCCAGTCGCGCGCGTCCTTCTTGTACGTATAGAGGATCTTCTTGACGACCGCGGCCACCTCGGGCCAACGCGGCGGATTGTTGGGGATTCCCGCCGCCACGAGCTTCTGGAACATCGGCTTGGAGCGGGCGTTGGAGTTCTTTCCGCCCACCCAGATCGCGAGCTTCGAGTGCTCGGGATCGTTGATCTGCATGGGCGGGCAGGGCGGGAAGCAGGCGCCGCAGCAGATGCACTTCTTCTCGTCCACCTCGAGCGACGGCTTGCCGTTCACGATGGCGGGCCGGATGGCGGCCACCGGGCAGCGCGCCACGACCGAGGGTCGCTCGCACACGTTCGCGACCAGGTCGTGGTTGATCTTCGGGGGCTTCGTGTGCTGGATGTTGATCGCGATGTCGCCCTGGCCGCCGCAATTGATCTGGCAGCAGGAGGTGGTGATATGCACCCGGTTGGGCATCTCCTCCTTGATGAACTCTTCGTGCAGCTCGTCCATCAATGCTTTGACGACGCCGGAGGCATCGGTGGCGGGGATGTCGCAGTGCAGCCAGCCCTGCGTGTGAGAGATCATCGTCACCGAGTTGCCGGTGCCTCCCACGGGATAGCCGGCGTCGTTGAACGCCTTGATGAGAGGTCCGACCTTCTCCCACTTCGAAACCATCACCTCGAGATTGGAGCGGATGGTGAAGCGCACATGGCCTTCGCCGAGCTGGTCGACGATGTCGCACAGGAGGTTGATCTCGTACGGGCCGAGCTGGCGCTGGGTGCCGACCCGCACGGTCCAGATCTCGTCGCCCGAATACGCCACGTGGTGCAGCACACCCGGCCGCGGCCGGTCGTGGTATTTCCAGTGCCCGAAGTTCTTGATCATCAACGGATGCATGTACTGCATGCCATCGGGGCATCCGCTCTCGATCGGCACGCGCATCTGTTTCTTTTCCACCACCTGGGCCTGGGCCATCGCCGTCTCCTCGTTTTTCCGGTGCTAGGCTACTGCCTGGCTCTTGCGGTCGGCCCACTTCTGCGCTTCCTGATCCCAATCGTCCATGCGGGCATAGGAGCTGGTGCGCGGGTGGGTGATCATGTTCGGATCGACCTCGACGCCTATTCCCTCCAGGAAGTTCGCAAGGCCGATGCGCTCGATCATCTCCCCGCAGCGCTCGTGCTCCAGGCCGTTCTCGGCCCAGAAATCCACCACGGTGGCCGCGAGCTCGCGCAGCTTCTCGTAGTCCTCGTCGGACTCGACCTTCATGAACGGCACGATCACCGTGCCCATGGTGTCGCCGATCTTGAGGGTGCGCTTGCCGCCGATGAGGATGCTGACCCCTCGATCCTCGCCCGGCTTGAGCGCCTTGGTCATGACATTGATGCAATGCATGCAGCGCACGCAGCTCTTGTTGTCGACCTCGAGCGTGTCGTCGTCGTTGAGGGAGAGCGCCTTGGTCGGGCAGCGGGCGACCACGTTGTCGATCGTGTACTTGCGCCCGTGACTGGCCACATAGGCCCGGACTTCCTTCTGGTCGACCCGCATGTCGTCGCGCCAGGTGCCGATCACGGCGAAGTCGGAGCGCTGGATCGAGTTCATGCAGTCGTTCGGACACCCCGACACCTTGAACTTGAACTTGTAGGGCAGCGCGGGGCGGTGCATGTCGTCGATGAAATTGTTCACCAGGGTGCGGTGGATGCGGTGCTCGTTGGCGCAGGACTGCTCGCAGCGCGCGGCGCCCACGCACGACATCGCGGTGCGCACGCACGGGCCCGCCCCTCCGAGGTCAAAGCCGTACTCGTTGATCTCGTTGAAGAAGTGCTGCGTGTTCTCCGAGGTGGCGCCGATGAACATGATGTTGCCCGTCTGGCCGTGAAACGCGATGAGCCCCGAGCCCCACTTGCTCCAGGAGCCGGAGAGCTGGCGCAGCATCTTGGTCGTGTAATGGTTGCCGGCGGGCGGCTGCACGCGCAACGTGTGGAATTCCTTCGATTCGGGGAACATGCTCGCGACTTCCGAGAAGCGCGGAATGATGCCGCCGCCATACCCGAATACCGACACCGTCCCGCCCTTCCAGTAGCCCAGCCTCGTCTTGTACGAGTGCTCGAGCTGACCGAGCAAGTCGACCATCATGTTGTTCGAATGCGCGAGGCGCTTGAGCCCCGTGACGAAGCTCGGCCAGGGGCCGCTCTCGAGTTGATCGAGCATGGGCGTCGGGTGGAAAGGCTTGGTCGAGGTCCTCTCCTTCGGAATGAAGGTGCTGTGACGCTCGGGATTGCCCGGCTTTTCCGGTTGGGACATGGGGCGCCCTCCTGTACGAAAAACTGCCGATGGTCGGTGTTCAAGCCTATGAGCGAGTCTAATGGGACTTGCCTGCGGCGATCAGCGACCATTTGGGATAGAGCCGCCGGGGAATACCCCTCCATTGGGGGTAGATCCCTACCGTCCGCCGGTAAGAATCGAAGGGATAACATGAAGATACGCGTACCCGGCGGGATGAGCGCAGGGTCGCGCCAGCCCGGGAAGCATTCATTAACGGCACGCAATCCGGTACATTTTCATCGTCGCGCCGTCGCGAGCGCTCCCGCACATTCGCGGATCCCGGATACGAAAAGATGAAACCACCTTCGGCTGGTCACGCACGCGCAAGTGGCGGACCGTTCGCGCTGGATGACGAGAGCGCCTACCGGATCTGGCGGGAAGAAAAGCTCGCTCACTATCCCCGCCGCACGGAGGACCTGATCGTGGAGGTGCGCGACCCGCGCAATCTGAGAGCGAGCGAGGCGCAGAAGCTGCGCAGCGTCTGCCGGCGGGCCAACATGGCGATCTATACGGGCCCGCTCGCCGGCGACAAGGATCTGCCGCGCCGCCTGGGCGAGCAGATGAACCTGCAAAGGCTCGACGCGAATCCCCTCGCGGACGACGACGGCATCAGCTCCCTGCGGGCCACGGCCGACAAGGCGGCGCGCGGCTACATCCCCTACTCCACCCGGCGCCTGCAGTGGCATACCGACGGCTACTACAACGAGCCTTCCCGCAGGATCCGGGCGTTCATCCTGCATTGCGTGCAGCCGGCGGTCGACGGCGGAGCCAACGGGCTGCTCGACCCCGAGATCGCCTATATCCTCCTGCGGGATGCCGATCGCGGGCACATCCGCGCGCTGTCGGAAAGCGCGGTCATGACGGTCCCCGCCAACACCGAAGGTGGAGAGGCGGGACGCCTGGCGCAATCGGGACCGGTGTTCTTCGTGGATGCGGCGACCGGCAGCCTGCAGATGCGCTACACCGCCCGCACCCGCAGCATCGAGTGGCGCCACGATGAGCCGACGCGAGCGGCCGCGGCAGCCCTCGAGCGATTGCTCGCCGACGGCTCGCCTTATCTCTTGACCCATAGGCTGGAAGCCGGCCAGGGCCTGCTGTGCAACAATGTTTTGCACAACCGCAGCGCATACGCGGACGCGGACGAAAGCCCTCGGCTTCTTTTCCGAGCCCGCTACTACGAGCGCATCGCCGGGACCGACCCGATGCCCGCACCGCAGGTTTCCCTTACGGCGCGAGAGGCCTCGCAATGACTTACATTCCGCTGAAATTCATCAAGGAAGACCCATCGATCGGTAACGCCGACAGCAGCGACGATGCCAAGGTGTCGACGCAATTGCTCGATCGGCTGGTCGCCGACTTGCGCCGCGAGCTGGACCAACTTTCCTCCGCGGCCGAACCCCTGCGGCGCGCTGACCTGCAGTTGCAGCTGGGTCGCGCTCTGGTGCGGCTGGAAAGGAATCCCGAGGCGTGGGGCGCGGCGCGCACCGCCTTCGATGTCTATGTTTGCGAAAGCGCCTGGGAAGGCGCGGTCCAGGCATGCGACATCCTGTTCCTTTCCGACCAGGCGCAATCCCTTGCCGCGCTCGGACAGGGCATCTGGCTCGCCGTGACCTATCCGGTGGATCCGGAGCTGAGCGTCGCGATGCTGCAGCACGTGGTGGACGAGACGCCGCCGGAAGCCGACGGCGCCGCGGTTGCCGCCATCACCGCGCATTACCTGGTCGATCTGCGCGCGCAGGCGCCGCAGCGCGAGAGTCTCCACCTGTACACCAACCAGCTGCTTGCAACTGTGGCTCGCCGCCACAGCGGCGTCGATGGCCAGCTCACATTCGACAAATGGGTCGTCGACATGGAGCTGAACGACCCTTCGCTCTTCCTGCCGCGGTTGCGCAACGTGGTCGACGTCCTCGTCCAGGACGACTGGTGGTTCGACCGCGACGCGCTGCAGGCGACATTGCCTGCAAATTGAATCGGGACGCGATGCACTGGGAGCAGAGCGGGCCCGACGATGAACACGCCGTGCCCGACACGGTGGTGGACGCGGTGTTCGGTGTCTGCGGCCACGCCCTGCCTGTGGACCACGCATACGCGCTCTCGCAGGCTATCGAGCGCAGCCTGCCCTGGTTCCGCGAGGAGCCGATCGCGGGCTTGCACCTCATCCATGGCGCCGAGTCCGGCAATGGCTGGGTGCGTCCCGCAGATCCGCGCTCGATCCTCTATCTTTCGCGCCGCACGAAGCTCGCGCTGCGCATCCCGAGGCAACGCGTCGCCGACGCGAGCTCGCTCGTCGGCCAGACCCTGGATGTGGGCGGCTTCGATCTGGGCGTGGAAAGGATCGCCCTGCGGCCCCTGTCCCGGATCACGACGCTCTTTTCGCGCTACGTGGCGATCGCGGAGAACCATGACGAGAGCGATTTTCTCAACGCCGCGGCGAGCGAGCTCGAGGAGCTCGGCGTTCGCCCCCGGAAGATGCTATGCGGCCTCACGACGTCGATTTCAATCCCCTTTCGCGACTTGAAGGCCTGCAGCCTGATGCTGGCCGGGCTCACGATCGGCGAATCCATGCTGCTGCAGCAGCGCGGCCTGGGCCCTCATCGCCGTCTCGGCTGCGGGCTTTTCCTCCCGCACAAGGATATCGAGGATGTGCGCAGCAGGCTCGAATGAGGCCTTCACCACGTCATTTTTTCAATGCAACCGTCAGACCACCCTCGGGAGGAACGCGTGGGATACGAGATAAACGGCAAAGCCCTGGAATCGACCGACACCGGCTACCTTGTGAACCATGACGAATGGAGCGAGGAAGTCGCGAACCTGATCGCCGGATCCGAAGGACTCGAGCTGACCCGTGACCATTGGGATGTGCTCGAGTACCTGCGCGACGCATACCTGAACCACAACGGCGAGCAACCCAACAACCGCGCGATCCTCAAAGCCATGCAGGAAAAGTGGCCGGATCGCAAGGTCGACAACAAGACGCTCTTCGATCTGTTCCCGGGCAACCCGTCGAAGCAGGCGGGAAAGATCGCGGGGCTGCCGGAGAGCCTGCGCAAGGGCGGCTATTGAGTCGCCGCGTGCGCCGCTCTATTCGTCTTCGGCCCCCTTCTTCCAGAACCGCACCACCGCGGGCCTGGGCTCGTCGACGTAGCGCGGGCGCTCGCTAAAGCTTTTCCCGTCCGCCTCGGCGAGCTCGCGCTCGCGCGCGCTGATGAGCGCCAGGCACTGGCGCAAGTCCTCGACCGTGCCATCGGAGAGGGGATGCTTCATGTGCGCAGGCGTCGCGGTGTCCCTGATGACCCCGACAAGCGTGAGCTTGACGGCAAGGAGGATGCGCAGCTCCTTCGAAAGCGCCGAATCGGTCATGGCCGCCCTCCCCTATTCGTAATGCTTGTGTTGCGAGCGGCGCCGGCCCGCGCGCTGCACCACGGCGCCGCGTATGTTCTGGCTTGTGTCCAGCTCGATGGCCGGATAGGCCGGATTCAGCGCCGTGAGCAGGCGCCGAGACCCTTCGACCCGCAGCTGGCGCAACACGACCTCGCCCGCGCATTCGGCCAGCACGTAGCTGCCATGGCGCACCGGGGCGCCGGGCTCGATGATGACGATGCAACCATCCCAGAATTCCGGCGCCATGCTGTCGCCCAGGACTTGCAGGGCGTACGGCTCGAGGGCGCTGCAGCCGCCACCTCCCATTTTCGACTCCGGAGCGGACATGTTCGTGCCCTCGTCAGAGATCCGACCACATCCGGATCAAGTTGAGATAAGCGGCGCTCACCTGCGCCGTTTCGATCGCTTCAGGAGCCCCTTCCAGGAGCTTCTCGCGTGCCGCGTTGAGCCCGCGCAGAAGCTCGCGCTTCGCCGGGTCCCGCACCAGGCTCTGCGCCCAGGTCACCGCGACGATACGCTCGCCGCGTGTGACCGGATTCACCCGGTGCAAGCTGCTTCCGGGATACAGCACCGCATCGCCCGCCGGCAGCTTCACCGCCCGCTCGCCGAACGAGGTCTGGATCACGAGCTCCCCGCCGTCGTATGCCTCTTCGGAATTGAGGAATATGGTGATCGCGACGTCCGAGCGGTACATGAGGCCGCCCGCGCCCATGATCGGATCGTCCAGATGAGCGCCATAGGACATTCCGGGGCGGTAGCGCGCGTAGTACGGGGCGGCCACGTGCAGCGGCAACGCCGCGCGATAATCGGAATGACGCGCGAGAGCGCCCATCACCAGGTCGTTGAGGCGATCGAGCTCGGCGGCACCGGCGCTCAGCTCCTCGTTGTTCTTGACGCGCTTCGCGGCGGCGCCGGCCGAAGCCCGCCCATCGACGAACGTCGCATGCGCGAGCCATCCTTGCGCGAGCATGAGCTCATCGTTCTTCAGCACCTCTCGCATCTGGAGCAGCATGGGCTATGCGAAGCAGATCCATGTTGTGGCAATGTACTTGACGCCCTCCTGCAGCTCGACGCCGCGATGGACGTGGGTCCAGAACGGAGGAAAGAGCAGGAGCTTGCCCTCTCTCGGCTTTATGACCGCGCGCTGCAGTGGAAACTCGGTCTCACCCCCGGGGCCCGTCACGTCGTTAAGGTACCAGATGGCGACCAGCTGGCGTTCGCTGAAAACGCCCGGGCCCGCGTCGACGTGCCAGTGGTAATACTCACCGGGCAAGGTGCGCTGCAGGTTATAGCCGACGTCCTTGAAGGAGTTGGCGGCGAAGAAGGGAAACTCCGCCGCGAGCTCCGCGAACCTCGCGAGCAGCGACCGCGCCAGCAAGCCGTCGATGTCGCGCCAGTCCTCACGCCCGCTGATGCGCAGGTCGGTCGATTTCTTGATGCTTTCCGCGAGCGATCCCGACTGGCCGATGCGTCCCGGATACTGCTGGTCCTGCCGGGACTCGAAGCGCCGGATCATCTCGCGGCAAACATCGGCGGGCAACGCGCCGTCGGCCTCGTAAATGAAGCTGAGCGGCTCGACTTCGCGAATGCCGGCGCGCGCCGGCATCTGATCGATCTTTCCGGTCATGCCTCGGTCCAGGCCGCTACGAGTAGAGAAGCCGGGTGTCCTGCATCTCGCCGGCCGTGTCCACGTCGACTCCGATCACTCCGGGCGCACGGGAGAGAATGTACGCCGCCATCATCGTCGCCGTCGTGCCGTCGCCGTTCATGATGCTGGTGAGCAGCTTGTCGGCGACGATCTGGCAACGCTGCGTCCGGTTGGGCTGCTCGACGTACTCGCGACTCATCTGCCATCCCCGATCCATGTCGCCGTCGAGCTTGGCGAAAAACTCCGCCCCGTCCTCCAGCACGCCAGTCGGCAGAGCCACCGCGAAAACCTCTTCACCCACCACGACCTTGAATCGCATGACTCCACCCCTGCCGACGTGTGGTTCTTAACACGCCGGGTGCGCGCATACAAGTCGCCGATGGCCCTTCACGCGCGACCTACCGACAAAGTGATACCCGGCATATCCACATCGAGGGGGGTAGGGTGGCGCATCGCGGGGCTCGCTTAATATGCGGATTCCAACGAAGCGGGAGAAGTCGTCATGGGCAATGACTATTACGACGCGATCGACCGGATGGAGAAGCAGGCCGTCGACCGGGAGTACCTGAACGGATGGGCGAGCGGCTACCTTCACAATCCGAAGCGCGAGGAGCAGCGCCTCAACGAAGCCTACGAGGCGGGCTATGCCGACGGGTGGGAGAAGAATTCCGAGGGCTATCTGCGGTGGGTCAAGCGGTAGCCGCGGGTGGCGTGCGCCTTGCGATTCGCGGGCGCGAAGACTCTACGCGTCCTTCTCGGCCCGCTCACGCCATTTCGCGGCCTCGGCCGGATCGCGCTCGACGCCGACACCCTGCTCGTACATGCTTGCGAGCGTGGCCTGCGATCCGGCCAATCCCTGCTCGGCCGCGAGGCGAAACCATCGAGCGGCCTCGGCCGGATCCGACTTGGTGCATTCACCCTGGAAATACATGAACGCGAGCCCGTGCTGCGCGGGGCCGAATCCCTGCTGGGCCGCGGCGCGCATCCATTTCACGGCCTCCGCGCAGTTCTTGACCATCCCCAATCCGACCTGAGCCATAATGGCCACGCGGTACTGGGCTTGGGGCACGCCATTCTCGGCGAGCGGGTGCAGCAGCTGCCGCGCCCGGGCGACCTCCTTGGCCTCGAAGGCCGCCATGCCGCTCGCTAATTCCATGTCGGGACCTGACATCTTGGCTGCGCTCTCGCCTCTTGAAATACCGACCAGACTCTACGTTCTTCGGGTCGGGCTTACAATCGCCGCGCTGCGCGGGCGTTCATTCGGGTAGAGCGTCCTTGGCCATCCTGAGCACGCGCCCTTCGCTGGGACTCATCAAGACGCGCTGGCGCAACAAGAATGCGCCGCGCACGATGCAAGATCGCGCAGGCATCGTCGGCGCGAACCTCTGGAAGATAGCGGTCGAGATATACAAGCACCTGGAAAAGGACGGATTCCGCTTCGGATCGGACCACCAGGTCGTCGCCGTGATCACGGAGCTCATCGCGTTCCTCGTCCAGTTGACCGACCGCACGGTATACGGCCGGATGGACGACGGTGAACGTGAGGCGTTCCTCAACTCCATCGCGAGCCACCTCGCGAAGACCATCGAGAACAACCAGCTCGACCTGTTCGGCCCGGGTGACTACCGTGCCTCCTTTGTCCGGACGTTGAACGAGCGGTTCACCGATTACGCGCAATTCGAATACACCGACCGCGATCCCGGCTACGCGTGCCTTCGTTACTTCGGAAGCACGGTCTCGGACGCCATGGCAAGCAGCGACAAGAAGTGGGTGCTCGAGCAGGTCATGGAGGTCGAAGCGCCGGAAATGGTGAGCGTCGTGAAGAAGCTGGTCGACGCGGTCCTCGAGGCCGGTGCGGGCCGCCCGAAAAATCCTGGCTAGCCCTCACGCCCTCATCGCGATGCCGCGCTCCATCATGGCCTGGAGCGCCGCGCCACAGCCCTCGGCGTCGGATTCGTGCCGGGCAAGTACTTCGCGGGCGGCCTCCAGCCAGAGGCGCGCGCCCTCGCGGACCACCTCGGCAAGTCGCCCCAGATCGGCGTGCACGAGGAAACGATCGTAGGCGAGCACCGCCTGCGGGAACAGCTGCCGGCGCATGTCGTCGAAGCCGGCGAAATAAAAATGGAGCGCCGGCACGTTTTCACTCTCGATCAACGCCGGAAGAGTCGAGAGGCAATCGGCCAACAGATCCCGCATCGCGCGCGCGACGGACTCGGCCGGCGTGCGAGCGACGCGGCCGAGCATCTCGTGCCACGCCTCTCCCAGCAACTCGCCGGCCATTGCCTCGCCGATCTCGTGAAGGATCATGGCTTCCATTTCGTTGTCCGCCATTCGCTCGAGAGCCGAATCGGCATCGCTCATGAACCGATAAGCGGCGAGCGCGCGAGCCATCGCATTATCCGGCTTGTTCCATTTCCATTCCTCGACCTTTTCCCACAAGTAGCGCCGCGCGGATTCCTCGCGCAGGAATATCGTGCGCCCGAGAAGCATCGCGGGAGGGGCCGCCAGCTCGCGCGCGTATTCGCAGGAGGAGACGAGAATGTTGAAGCCGCCGCGCTCCTCGACGCGGCGCAGCCGGCCGAGAAAGAACACCGGCTTTCTCAGGCGCCCATAGCCGGCGCTGTAGACATAGCCTTGCGGCAACAGTTCGCGATTCGCCGCCTCGACGTCGAAAGGGTCGATGCCGCCGTGGACCGGCAGCGCGGAAAAGCCTTCGGTCTCGATGGCCGTCCACGACTCTTCGCGAGCCGAGAGCCACGCGCCGAGCTCTTCCCTGGGCAGCGTCCCGGCGAATGAAAGCTCGTTCTCCCACCGATAGAATTCGCGCATCTTGAGAAGGAACGTGCACAGGCCGTAGTCTCCGGCGTGACGCGCGTCGGAAATGTCGCAGTTGCGCTGCACCGCGTCGACGAGCGGTGCGAACTCGTGCATGGGGGTGGCATGAGCCGCCGGCCAATGATCGCGGCGAGTAAACCTCATGGCCGGATTTTGGTCTAGCATTGTCCGGCGCCCCGAGGCGTCATTGTCATTGGAGGTGTAAGCCATGAGCTTGCTTGATGCTATCACCGGCAGTCCCGAGCCCGGGTTTCCCAACGCTCCTGACGGGTGGACGCCCGCGGCCGCAGCACTCATGGCGAAACAGGAAGGGCTGGCACTGGGCACGGATCACTGGGAAGCGGTGCGTGCATTGCAGGAATATTACGGGCGGCACAAGGACGCGGCAATCAACCTGCGCGAGCTTCACGACGCCCTCGACGAGAAGTTTCACCGCGGCGGTGGCATCAAGGCGCTTTACCTGCTGTTTCCCGGCGGCCCGGTGGCGCAGGGCTGCAGGATAGCGGGGCTCAAGTCCCCCGCAGGCGCGATCGACAAGGGATTTGGCAGCGTGGCCTAGCTTCAGTCGGACCACGGCCGACGCCGGCTGATTTTTCCCTGGCGGATTGTGCGACGCCGCGCGTTCAGCAGGGCGTGGCGGGGCTCACGAACCATTGCGATGCCGGCAGCCCGCGCTCCAGCAACGACCGCTGCGCCTCGCCGGATGGCGGCGCGGGCCCGGCAACATAGATGTCGTATTCGCAAAGATCCTGATGGTCTTCCATCACCCGGGCGAGCGCCTCGTCCATCTGCTCTTCGTACGACCGCCGCGTTCCCGCCGTCACCGGAACGTAGTGAAAATTGTCCAACGCGTCGGCCCAGGACCGGCATAGATTGCTCAGATAGTGCCCGGTTTCCCCGGAGGCGCTCCAGTAGAGGTGGATGGTCGCGGCGAAGTCGAGCGCCATGGCATTCTCGATCAACCCCTTGATGGGCGCGAACCCGCTGCCGCACGCCACGAATATCAGCGAACGGCTCGATTCCTCGTCCAGGACGAAATCGCCGCTGGGCCCGTCGATGCGCACCGTGTCCATGCCGCAGAGCCTGTTGAAGACGCTTTCGGAGAAAGCGTCGCCCGGCCGCCGAGGGACGTGAAACTCGAGATTGCGATCGTCGCAGGGGCAGCTCGCCACCGGCAGAAGGGCGCTCGTTCCATCGGCAAGCGTGAGCGATACGGATTGCCCGGCAAGAAATCGCAGCCTGTTGCTGCGTGGAGTCTGCAGATGCACCAGCCGCACGTCTTCGCCAGGCGCGCTCACCGACTTTACCCTCGCGGCGATGCTTTGCAGCGCAAGGTCCCGCGCCCCTTGCGCCTCGTGCGCCTCGATCACGAGATCGACCACCGCCGTGTTGCAACACATCAGCATGACGCGGGCATTCTTCTCGGCCTCGCTGAGGACATAGTCGCAATGGCGCGTCCTCTGGATCTCGCCTTGGAGAACCGTCGCCTTGCACTTCCCGCAGTTGCCGTTGCTGCAGCCATAGCTCACCGAGAGCCCCGCGCGCAGCGCCGCCTCCAGCACCGTGTCGTTGCCTTCGACGAAAAATTCGTGCCCACTGGGCTGGACCCGTACTTGTGCGGTCATGATCCTCATGAAACTGTCTTGCGCCAATAGCGGCTGAGACTCGTCGGCGTCGGATTCCGACCGAAGCGCGCGCCCCAGCCACGCGACCAGGCCGCCGATCGCCGCCGGTGACGCCGCGGAATCACCCAGCTTGAGCAACTCCTGCCTCAGATGTTCGACGATCCTGCGGTGGTAGTCCAGCCCGGCCTGCGCCCGCGCCAGGCGCTTGCTCGACTCGATCAGCCGCGCGAAAAGCACCTCGGAGCTCGGCAACACGCGCTCGCGCACGCGCTGCGCAAAGGCCTCGTCCTTGATCTTCGCGAACCTTTCGAGAACCGCCTCGTCATCGAGCGACACCCCGGGGCATGCGCGTTGCAGATCCTGCACCGAAACCATGCCCTCGAACGTGGCCAACTCGCCACTCTTGATCATCCTTTGCAGGGTGCCGCGCTTGGCGCCCACCAGTCGCGCGGCGCGGGAAAGGGTGAGGAGCTCGGGCATTGCGCTCAGTCGCCAGGCGGGCGCTCAACGCCGCAGGCGCGCCAATGCCTCGCCATTATCGAGGACTTGCCGAACCGCATCGGCGGCGGATCGAAGCGAATCGCGCCGGCGCAACTGCCACAAGCACAGCGCTCCCGTGGATATCAGCACGTCGCGCGCCGGGTTGGGGACTCCACTCAGGGCGTCCATGCCCTCGCGAGCCGCAGCGATGGCGACCTGCGCGTTATCGTGCCTGCCGGTTTGCGGATCAGGCGCGCCGGGGATCTGCGGCGCGCGGATCTCCTGGACCACGCCCCAATCGGCGGGATGGAACTCGAGGGGGCTCTCCTCCCCGCGCTCGCGGTAGAAATACGCCATGCCTTCCTGGCGCAGTGAAGGCGCCACCCCGCCCTCGGTGCCGCGGATCAACAGGGCGGAATCGAATCCCGCTTCCCGGGCGAGCAGCGCATAAATGCGCGGGTAAGGTTTGTGCACATAGCCGGTGACGAGATGCGTCTTGCGACGGCCCCGGAGGGGGCCGGCAAGCACTTCCGCGGTGGTGAGGCAGGGTCGCTTCACGATGAGCGTGCGCAGCCCCGCGAGCCGATGCAGCTTCGGGCAAAACGCGCCCTGGTCCAGATAGGCCCAGCCGCACAGCGGATCGCCAAGGCGCGCCGCGGCCTCTTCCACGGTGAGATCCACGGCGAGACCGGCGGCGCGCAATACCTGAGAATGCGTCACGCCGAATTTGGGGCCCATGCTCTCGACGCCGTGCGATACCGTCGCGACGCCGCATGCCGCGAGCGCCGCGGGCAAAAACGGCGATGCCGGCAGCGTTCGATTGAAGCCGTCGTAGGGATCGGCGACGTCGAGAACTTCGTCGACCGGCGCGACGACGCTGAGCGTCGCATCGCGGATCGCATGCAGCACGCCGCAATTCTCCTCGTCGGTCTCGCGTTTCATGCGCAGCGCGATCAGAAAGATACCCGCCTGCACGGGATCGACTTCCCCGTCGAGGACCAGGCGCATTCCCTCCCGGGCCTCCTCCCGCGAGATGTCCTTGCTCAATTCAGGGCCCGTCGCGATGCGCTGCAGGATCGAGCGCATCGTGTCGCCGATATCGCCGACTCGGGAGCGGGCGACGCTAATCATCGGCTCGCCCATCGAGCTTCACGCATACCGCATCGCACGCCACGCGCACGGCATACGTCCTCAGGTTTGCGGTGGCAGGCTCGTCCACGACTTCGCCCGTGCGAACGTTGAACCGGCTGCCGTGCAGCGGGCACTTCACCCACTCCCCCTTCAGGGAGCCCGTCGAAAGGGACGCGTCCTCGTGGCTGCAGGTGTCCGCAATTGCGTAGATGCGGCCGTCGACGTTGGCGAGCAGTATTCGATGCTCGTCGATCTCGATCCGCCGCATCTTTCCGGGAGGCAACTCTGGGGACTCGGCAACCTTGATGAACGAATCAGCCATGGGAGCGCCAGGTTGTGACGTCGAGTCCGGCGCGGACGCGCCAAAACGGGAATGCATGCATTGTAAGGGATCGAAGGCACTTTCCGGCCTGCAGGGCAGTGCGGGATCTCACTCCAGCTTATGGCGCTTGATCTTTCGCCAGAGCGTGGACTTGTCGATCCCCAGGATCTCCGCCGTCGCGGTGCGGTTGCCATTGTTCTCCCGAAGGGTCTTCGCGATGAACTGGCCTTCCACTTCGTCGAGGCTCTGCGGCGAGAGATGGTCCAAGGACCGAGGGCGGCTTTCCCTTTCCTCGAGGAGCTCGGCCGGCAGCGAGTCCACCTCGAGGATTTCGCCGGGGGCGAGGATGATCATCCGCTGGATCGCGTTCTCGAGCTCCCGGCCGTTGCCGGGCCAATCATGGCGTATCAGCGCCGACAGGGCATGGGTGCTGAATCCTCGCGCGGCTTTTCCCAGACGCACCGCCTGCTTCGCCAGAAAATAGTTGGCGAGGATCGGGATGTCTGCCTTGCGCTCGCGCAATGGCGGCAGGTGGATCTCTCCGACTTTCAGCCGGTAGTAGAGGTCCGCGCGGAATTCGCCGGCGCTGACGAGATCCGGCAGCGAGCAATTCGTGGCGGCGAGCAGGCGAACGTCGACTCGCCTGGGCTCGATACCGCCCATCCGGAAGAACGAGCCATCCTGCAACACGCGCAGCAACTTCGCCTGGAGCGAGGCGGGCGAATTGTTGATTTCATCGAGGTACAAAGTCCCGCCGTCGGCGACCTCGAAAAGCCCCGGTTTCGCACGTCCCGCCCCCGTAAACGCCCCCGCCTGGTAGCCGAACAGCTCGCTTTCGATGAGGCTGTCGGGAATCGCCGCGCAATTGATGGCGACGAACGCCTTGTCGGCACGCCGGCTGCGTGCATGGATGAGCCGAGACGCGATCTCCTTGCCGGTTCCCGACTCTCCCGTGATCAAGACCGGACAGTCGTATCCCGCGAAAACGTCCACCAATCGCCGCGCGGCATCCATCGCGGGGCTCTTGCCGATGAGGCCGTCGTCATCGGAAAGCGCACGGCAGGTCTCGCGCAAGACATGGTTTTCGCGATTCAAGAGCGAATAGCGCAGCGCGCGCTCGATGGTGCGCCGCAGGTCGTCGGGCTCGAAAGGCTTGCGAAGGTAGTCGTAGGCTCCGCTTTTCAGCGCATCGATCGCCGAGTCGACCGTCGCATGGCCCGTGATCAGGACGACCTCGGTGAGGGGGTCGCGCTGCTTGGCGTATTTCAGCACGCGAAGGCCATCGGCGTGGGGCATGCGCAGGTCGGTGAGCACAACGCTGAACTCGTGCTTCTCGAGCAAGTCGCACGCGTGCGCCGCGTCCTGCGCCTCGATCACCTTGGCGTCGAGGGGCGTGAGCACCTCGGTCAGCAAGGAGCGCATCGCGCCGTCGTCCTCGACGACGAGGATCACGGGGCGCGCCGCCCGCACGGGCTGCTGCTCAGGTGCCCGTGCCGCCAAGCGAGCTCTCCTGGGCGAGCGGCAGCTTCAGGACGAAGCGAGCCCCGCCGCGAAACGTCGTATCGCAATGCAGCGCACCCCCGACGCTCACCGCGATCGATTGGCTGATGGCCAGGCCCAGCCCCGTGCCTTTGTTGCCTCCCTTCGTGGTGAAGAACGGCTCGAAGATCCGGTTGTGCAGCCCCGCAGCTATCCCGGGGCCGTTGTCCGTCACCGTGACTATCGCGCTCGCACCTTCCACCCGGCTCGCGACCAGCACCCGTGGCTCCCGGGCGCTCCCCGAGGTCGCCTGAAGCGCGTTCATCACGATGTTGACAAGCACGATGTCGAGTTGTCCCGAGCCGCCGAGGACGGGCGGACACTCGCACAGGTCCACATCGATAGGGACGTTGTAGCGATTACCCCGACAATTGCAGATCGTGTCGATCACGATGCCGATCACGGCGTTGATGTCGCAGGTCTCGGGCACACAGCGATCCCGGCGCGCATAGGCGAGGAGATTGTCGATGATCTGCGCGCAGCGCTTGGCTTCGCTGTAGATCGCCTGCCCATACTGCGCTCGCTTGGCCTCGCTCGCGCCGCCCGCATTCAGCAGCTGGGCATATCCCAGAATGGTCCCCAAAGGCGTGTTGAGCTCGTGGGCCACGCCGCCTGCGAGCCTGCCCATCGCCACGAATTTCTCCGATTGGTACGTGATCTGCTGCAGCCTGCGGTAGTCGTCGACGTCCTGAAGCATGATGACCGAGCACGGCCCCCCGGCCTCCAGCGCGCATTTGAAGAAAGTAACGCTCATGGTGAAATGGCGCCGCGACTCGCCCGAACCGAGCACGATCTCGCGATTGCTCAACGGCTGCTCGTAAAGAAAAGCCTCTCGCAGCAGCTCCCGGCCCTCGTCGTCGAGCTCGAGGAGGTCGAACAGGTTGCTCGCCCGCAGCTCGGTCCCGCCGCGGCCGAAAAGCCCTTCGGCGCGATCGTTGGACGACGCCACGAACAAGTCGTCATCGACCACAAGCATCACGCAGGGAAGACTCTGGAGGATGGCATCGACGCGATTGCGCTCCGCGATCGTCCAGAGTTGCGAGCGCTCCATCTCGTCGAGCAGGGAGCTCAGGCGTCGGGCGAGGGTGTTGTAGTCGGCCACCGCCCTTCCATGGCGCCACCGGCCGAGAGCCTGCGCCGGCTCCAGATGACCCTCCAGAGCGCGTCGAATCGCCCGGTGAATAACCGTGACATCGCGCCGCCCCACGAAGAATCCCGCCACGCCGGCTGCGATGGCGAATGCGAATTCACCCAGCATCGCATCGGAGCCCGATACGGCCTTCCACCCGGCCCACAAAAATGCCACGGCTCCGAGGGCCGCCGCCGCGGCAATGGCCCAGCTAGGTGCGCGCACGCGCTCATCCGGCGCCCGGTTCAAGCCTTCCATCAAATCTCCGATTGCTCCCAAGATCGGATCCCCGATTGCGGCGACCGAAGCGTCTTTGCGCCGTCCCGCCGCGAGTTAGACCTGAATGCGCCCTTGGGTCATGAGGAGATACTACCCCCAAGAAGGCAGCTTTTGCCGTGCCGCTGCGTGCGGACTCCACGGGTCAGTCCAGTACGTAGTCCCGCTCCCATTCCCGCAGCAGTCCCGTCAACCTCTCGGCCACGAAATCGGCGCCGTCCGTGCTCAGGATATAGCTGCGGCTTTCCTGAGCGCCACTGTCGACTTCGAAATCGACGGCATGGAGCGAGTCGGGCCGTTCGTCACGCCGAACCAGGATCCAGTAGCGGTAGCGTTTCGTGCCGCGCGCCACCGCACCGATCTCGTCGGGGCGGCCGTAGCGCTTCGCGATCGCCGCGGCCGGGGTGGGCTGCGCCAAGCCGATCGTCACGGCGACCACCTTGTGCGCCTTGTACAGATCTCTCGGAACGCGATAGGTGGTCGAGTAGCCGTGCCCAATGGCTTTGGGTGTGACTGTCAGCACACCGGCGCGCCCCTTGGCATCGAAGACCATCCAGGCGGTTCCGAAGCGCAGTTCGCCAGGGACGGCTTCGCGTTGCTCCATCCCGCGTCGATGGGCGCCTTTCGCGGCGGCGTGCCATATGCGATGGTCCAGTCCGCCTGCGACAATCGCATGCGCGCACCGCGCCACGAGACGCTCGACCTGTAATCGCCCGTCCCCGCCGTGTCGGTTATGGACGTCGGCAAACCGCAGCTTTCCAGCAATCGATCAACCGTGGATTCGAGCTGCTTTGCCCCGGGAAGTGCTTTCATCTGGGCGAGGGTCATGGAAGCCGGGCTGCCCGCCGCATGGCAAAGCCCGAGGGCCGCCACGGTGCACGCCCTCACGGACGCCGGCGCACACCTCATGCCAGCACCCGCTGGACAAGCCAGGCGAATCCCAGCATGCCGACCAGGATGGAAACCCCTTGCAGAACCGGCGGTGCCAGGAACGGCTCCTGAGATACCACAAGGCCGGCGCCGCGATCGAGATGACCAGCAATTGCCCGGTCTCGATTCCCACATTGAAGGAGAGCAGCGAATACACGAGCTCTTCGCGAGACACGGTGATCGCCTTGAGGGCGCCGACGAAGCCCAGGCCATGAACCAGCCCGAACAAGCCCGTCAAAGCCCAGCGATGCCGCACGCTCTTCGCAAAAATGTTCTCGAGCGCGACGTAGACGATGGTGAGCGCGATCAGGGGTTCGACAATGGCGCCCGGCAGTGATACGAGACCCATGAAAGCGAGCGCCATCGTGAGGCTGTGGGCGAGCGTGAACGCGGTGACCGCCTTGATCGTGTCTACCAGGTTCATCGCGATGATCACGGCCAGCAGGAAAAGGATGTGATCGTAGCCGGTGAGAAGGTGCTCGATCCCGAGCTTGAAGAAGGCCAATGCCCGGTCGCCGGCAGCCGCCCCGCCCGAATGGACGTCGGGAATGTGGAAGGTCTTGTTCGACACCGTGAGAACCGCCTCGCGGAGCGCCTTTCGCGGATCGTCCTCAGGCGCCAGGCGCGCGATCTGCGTGTGCGATTCGTCGAGATCCAGAAACAGGTAGGACGTGACCGTGAGGTCCCTCACCTCCTGGGGGCAGATGAAAACAACTTGAGCGATCCTGTTGCCGGCGCTCCCCGCAGGCCCTTCGTCCAGGCGGGCGAGCGGGCACTCGGCGTCCCACGTCTTGACGCTGAGCTGGGAGGAGAAATAGTCCTGGAGATCCGGCGAGTCCTCGCCGAATTCGTTGCGCAACAGCGTGGCCGCCGCCGGCGACATGTTGAGATAATACGAAACCGTGTGGCCCTGCACGATGATGACGGAGTAGCTCGTGCTGCCGATGGATTGGTGCGCGGCCGCGTGAGACGAGGCCAGCGCGCAGCAAATCATCGCGAGACGGGCAAGGAGGCGCCGCGCCCCCTCGCCCATCGTGCGCATCAGGTGCCGTTCGGCCCGGGGCATTGCGCCGAGGCCGATTGAAGCGGCGCGGGAGGCTGCGCCGCCTTGTCGATGCATATCGCGCGGTCGTCGATCTTGGGTCCCACAGTCGCACCGGGCTGGGTGCGAATGTAGTTCACGATCTGATCGACCGCCGTCATCGGCGAATTGACCCGCGCCGTGTTGGCGCCGGAAGTGCCGGCGAAGGTGAAGACATGCGCGAGGTTCGCGCTGTTGCTCACCCCATTGACGACCAGGGGCCACGCGACTCCCGACTTGTCGGTGACCATCAGGTTGACGATGTGCGCGTTGTCCGGCGCTGTGATGTTGAACGTGTACTTCACGTTCTTGTTGAACCGGGTCACGTCGCCGCCGCCCCAGTTATAGATGTCCGCTCCGTATTCCTGGTTCAACCCCGAGTTGAGCGACGACAGGATCTGTGTTCCGGTCATCGTGGACACATACGAGGAATTGCCGCCGATGTTGGGCGAGACCATGTTCAGCACGTCCCCGTAGGTGATGGGGCCGGGCTTGGAGGCGGAGCCCGGGATCGACGAGCCGTAGCGAATTCCGGAGGCGCTCGACAGGTCGGTGCCGAAGATGCTCGAAACCGTGTCGGACAGGAAACCGCCCATCGTGCTCTGCACGTCTCCGCGCCGCTCGATCGTCGTCGTCGTGAAACCGACCACCTGGTCGAACGCCGCCCTGAACGGCGCATAGGCCGCATCGGCGAGCCCCTGCACGGTCGGGTCGGGCGCCGGCGCGTTGGCCGCGGTGACCCGGATCAGCGTATTGGTGAATCCGATCACCTTCTTGTCCTTCACCTGCACGTCGAGCTGGCCGACGAATTTTCCGTGGGAGTCCGCCTGCGCGACGATCACGTTGCGGGTGCCGTCGGCATTCGGGATCGAAGGCGGGTCGGTGACGGAGTGATGGGTGTGCCCGCCGATGATCACGTCGATTCCCGTCGAGCGCGCGGCGAACTTCCGATCCTGGAAATATCCGAAGTGTGAAAGAACGACGACGAGGTCCGGGTTCTCCGCCTGGCGTATCTGGGCGGCCAGCGCGGAAATGTTGTCCTCGATCTGGAACCCGGCGGGCGTGACCGGTCCGGCTGCGGTGGTCGCGGTTTGCGGCGTCTGCCCCAGGACCAGGAAGCCCTGCGACCCGTTCGCCTTCTTGGTATTGCCCGCCAGCGGGGATGTCAATCCTATGAACGCGATCTTCAGGCTGGGCGTGCGCAGGATGTAGTAGCGCGGGAAGACGAAGTCCTTGGTGACCGCATCGAGGAGATTGGCGGCGATGATCGGAAACTTCAGGCCGGGAGTCGTGACGCCGGGCGAGTTGATGGCGTTGCTGGTGGTCCCCGTGGTGGTGCCGCCCTTGGTGATCGCCAGGAAGTTTTCGGTGCTCCACGCGAAATCCCGGTTTCCCGGGGTCATGACTTCAATGCCCATGGCGTTGAGCACGGGCACGACCGCGGCGCCCTGCGTCATCTGCGCGACCGGGGAGCCGTCGAATGTGTCGCCGGCGTCGACGTAAACCGCGTCCGTCACCTGCGCCTTTCGATCCTTGACGATGCCCACGATCTGCGCGTAGCCCCCGACCTTGCCTTCGGTCGCGGCCATCTGGGCATACGAGTCGATCTCGTAGTACTCGGCGTGATACGTCGGGACGAAGTAGCCGTGAGTGTCGTTGGTGGAAAGGATGCGCAGCTTGACGGAGCCGTCACCCCCGCTCCCGCCCGAGCCTCCGCATGCGCCAAGGAGCAGCGAAGCGCCTATGAGGATCGGCGCGACGAATCTCCCCACGCCGCGATCACGATTGTCGAATGACGAACATCCCCTGATGACCCGTCCCTTGAGCATGTCATTTCTCCTCTATTGGGGTTTTGTCTTTTGGCCGCAGCGGCGCTGCCCCTTTCGCGCGCGCGGATCCGACTTGCCGTCCAACAGCCTCAAAGCACGACTTGTGCCCTATCGCGACGTGCCATAGGAATCATTCGGTTAAGTCCCGCGATGAATCGGCAGGCCCATTGCATAAACGTCCTGCCGCATCGGCGCAGGTGCAAATTGCAAGCATGCCGCGCAAGACGCGGTTCGCATCCCTCATGTCCGTGCCCGGTCGGCCGCGTTCTGCGCAACGACCGAAAGGCCGCGCAGGCGCGCAATCGAACGCCGCATCCACTGGCCCGCCCCCCAGACGGCGAGTATCCCGACGACGATCGCGCTCGGGAAGGTGAGCCACCCGGGAACGACGGGCGTGAGGTGTGCCGCGATGTCACCCCAGCGCATGCTTGCCAACGGATCCATGACCGGGTGGTAATCCGAAAGCCACAGGTTGACGAGCCACCCGCCGAGAATCGAGAGCGCGACGAGCGCCCCGACGTAGATCGCCACGGTTCGCGCGCCGAGCACTCGCGACAGGGCGATCATCTCGGGCAGGTTGGTGGCGGGACCTGTCACCAGAAAGACGATCGCCGCCCCTGGCCCCGCCCCCGCGGCGAGCATTGCGGCGACCAGCGGAATGTGCGCGACGGCGCACACGTAGACGCTGGCCCCGAAGAGCGCGACCAGAAACAGAGAGGCGAGGGGCGCATCGCCTCCGAGGTAGTCGGAAATCCACGCTTGGGGAACGAGGGTCCCGAGAACGCCGGCGAGCGCGATGCCGACCCCTATATAGAGCCCCAGCACAGGTCCCAACTCGCCGAACCCCCAGCGAAGGGCGCGAGCCAAGCGTGCCCACAAGCTCGGCACGCGGGCCGCGGGCGCGGAAACCGCGGCCGAGCCGCAGCACGATTTCAGCTGAACGGCGACGGGATTCATCCGCGCGCTTCCCCACCTCTCCACCATGTAGCCCACCACCACGGGAGCGACCAGACCGAAGGCCACGTAGGCGAGAGTCAGCCGCGGACCGAGGAGCGCATACGAAAGAATCACCGCCGCCGGATTGATCACAGGCGTCGCGATCGTGAACGCGATGACCGCCGCCAGACGCACGCCTCCCAGGTAGAAGCTGACCGTCAGCGGGACGACGCCGCAGCTGCATAGCGGCAGCATCGCTCCCAATCCCATGCTCGCCAGCACGCCCGCGCTTCCGGAGCGGCGCATCGCGGCCTTCACGCGCGCGGTGTCCATGAACTCGTGGACGATGCCGGCCGCCACCAGGCTAACGACGATCCAGAAGCCGGCTTCCAGCAGCAGGCCCGTCGATGTCAACGCGATGTCGCGAAGCAAGGGCATCACCCGGCCCTGCGGGTTGCCTGCGATTTGCTCATCGAGTCCCCCGTTCGACGGCGCCCAACTGGGCAAAATCAATCTTCAGCTGCGCATCGATCTGGCGGATGAGATCCGCGGGACACATGAGCCGGCCGCCGGAATGGCACTCGGAGGCCGCATTCAACAAGGCGTTTGTCAGGATCATCGAGCGCTGCAGCGCGAGCATCTTGTCCGGTGGGTTCATCGTGGAGCGAACGATCTCCCGCAGCCGCTCGCGATGCTCCCGGATCTCGCGCCGGAATTCGGCCGCATCCGCATGCCCCTTCGCCGCGTTGGCGAGCGCCGCGGACCGCTCGATCCACGCCCGTTCCGGCGAGTAGGCGTTCTTGCCTGCGCTCGCAGCGGCCCAGGGCAGCAAGCATGCCGCCGATGCGATCATCCAACGCCGGCGAGAACGGCTTTGAATGCGACCGCGCCCCTCTGCCCGTCTCGCCGGAGGAGCCGCGCACGCCTCAGGACGGGCGATCGCCGAAGCGATGAGCGTCCTCTGCGGCGTAATTGGCGACAGCCCTGTCGGCCGCGCAGCCCGCCTCGAGCTTCGTGACCACTTCCTCCATCCTCGACGCCGGAATGGCGCAGGTGAGCTCGGCGTTCGACATGCCCGTGCGCGTGCGGCTCAGCATGCACCCCACGCTGATCGCCACCTGCCCCATCTCCTTGGCCATGGGAATGATGTGACATTGCGGTTTGCCTTCGAAGTGGATATCGGGCATCGCGTCGTACATGGACATCGCCTGCTTTGCGTTGATCCGAAGAAAGACCACGTCGGGATCGGATCGGGCTTCGGCTAGCGGCCCGTAAGTCACGCACTTGGGGCGCTGCTTCACCACGGGGATGCCGGGAAACATATCGGGAGTGACCCAATGTGCCTCCACCAAGGCCTTCACGTCCGACTTCGTTGCCGCCGTTTCGAGCCCGACGAATCCGTGCGTGAGGCTGCCGACGCTGCAGTTGGCGTGATCCTCGGCACATGTATGAAACGTGCGGTCGGCCGCCTTCATCCAGAATACGCAGCCCGCGGCGACCTTTCCGGTGCGCCCATCGGGCGTCGCTTTCGGCATGGCGCCCTCGTAACGGGGTACCCCCGCGGGCTGCTCCTGCGAAAAGGTGATCGCCAGGGGCGGCGATCCCAGCTTCAGCATTTCCGTCAGGGTCGCGGCCACGGCCTTGTAATCGCGCTTCATCAAGTCTCCCTAGTTTGAATTCCGGCAATGCATCCGGCGAGACCGCCATGGTAGGCGGTCCCATTTCCTCTTTGCGGCCACAATCGGCTTTCGCCCGAAGGCGTCCCTAACAGCCTCCGCACGGATTGCACACGGTGCCCCCGCCGCCCCCGCCGCCCCCGCCGCCCCCGCCGCCCCCGCCACCGCCGCCGCTTCCAGTGCTCCCTGTCGGCGCGGGCGCGGATTGGGCCTTGTAGCTTGCGAAGGCGAACCCGGTCACGGG
>JBBRTF010000022.1:0-78042 GCA_038244725.1 Burkholderiales bacterium | reverse complement strand
GAGCACCGTGAGCTCGTCCATCAGCGCGAGCCCGCCGCTCTGGCTGGGCTCCAGCAGGAGCAGCACCAGCGCCGAGATCGGCGTGAGCGCGAGCCCGGTGAGGACGCCCTTCCTCCAGGTGATCCCGCTCAGGCGCGCGAACGCGGTCACGCCCGCGATCTTGGCGGCGAGGCGCACCGCGATGAGGGCGAAGGCGACGCCCGCGCCGGCGAGCACACGATGCCAGTCGAGCGCGGCCGCGGCGAAGGCGAAGAGCACGATCGCGAGGAAGTCGCCGATGGCGCCGAAATTGCGCTCGGGCTGGACCAGCACCGTGCGGTGGTGGCGCGCGGCGAGGCCGAAGGCGAGGGTGGCGAGGACCGGCGAGTAGTCGAGCGAGTGCACCGCGGTCACCAGCAGCAGCACCGCGAGCGCGAAGGCGACGGTGAGGTGGCGTCCGTGCGTGGCGAGCGCGCTCAGCACCCGCGGCACCACGAAGCCGAAGGCCGCGCCAATGGATGCGGAGAAGACGAACACCAGCAGGCTGTGCCAGATCGCCTGCGTGAGGTCGCCGGAGCGCTGCAGCACCGAATAGCCGACGATCGCCTTGAAGGTGAGGACCGCGAGGATGCAATTGAACGCAGTGAGGTGCAGCGTCCTTTCGGTCACCTGGCCGCTCGCGCCCTCCTCGTTCACCACGCGCAGCACGGCGGCGGGCGAAGTGGACATGGCGAGCGACGCGATGAGGAGCGCGGCGATCGGCGCCACGCCGAGCGCGTGCGCGGCCGCGAGAACGAGGACGAAGGTGAGGCTCGACTCGACCGCGCTGGTCATTCCCATCCACGGGTTCACGGAGAGCCAGCGCAAATTGATGCGGTAGCCCAGCTCGAAGAGCACGAGGCCCAGCGCCACGTTGGCGAGCATCGACATCGAGCCTTCGCGCACCGGCGGCAGGAACCCCGTCTGCGCGCTCGCGAGCACGAAGCCCACGATGCCGTACGTGCTGATGCGCGGAAGGCGCAGGAACCGGTGGGCGAACTCGCCCGCGATCCAGGCGAAGGCGAGCGCGACGGGCCAGTGCAGGTCGGTCGCGATGGGCATCGAGCGCGTCAGCCCGCTTCCTTGGCGCGTCCCCCGATGCGGTGGTCGAGCTCGCCGATGTACGCGGCGATCGCGCTCTCGGTGCGTTCGAGCGCGGCGCCGAAGTCGTGGTCGAGCTTGTCCAGGCGCACGGCGGTGAGGGCCTGCGAGCTCTCCATGCGCGCGGCGACCTTGTCGAGCTCGGCCACCATCGCGCGCTTCAGCTCGGTGAATCGCGACGCCTCGGCCTTCTCGGCAAGCTCGCGCTGCGCCTGCAGCTCGCGCGTCTGGCGCCGCGCCTCGATGAGGACGCTGCCCTGGAGGTAGATCACGTACGCGAGGAAGAGCGCGCTCAACAACGCGATCATCGCCAGCATGATGAGGCCCAGCGGCGCCTGCACCGTGGTGAACACGAGCCAGAGGGACGTGGGCGCCATGAACGCGGTCCAGTTGAACGCCGCGAGGAGGCCGAGCGCCGCGAAGACCAGCAGGATGAGGAATAAGCGCACGTTCATGATGGCCTCCGGGCTCGTTGTCCGCGTTGATTTGTACGCAAGGGTACACCGCGGCCCGTCCCGGTGACCACCGGCACGGCTACATTCCCGCGGCCTTCAGCGCCTCGCGGATCCGCGGCAGGTGATCGCGCGTGTAGCGCTCGGCCACGGCGATCACCCTCTTGCGGTAAGAGGAGCTCATGCCCGCGTAATAGCCGATGTCGGGGTGCAGCATCATGTCGGCTTGCGGCGCTTCCGCCGCGACCTGCTTCGCGCGCCGCGCGTCCTTGTCGATCCAGGCTTGCGGCACGTTCGGTGGAGTGGTGCTCGCGTAGGCCGACACGTCGACGGCGATCACGAAGCGCGCGCCGGCGCGCCGGGCAGCGGCGATGGGCACCGGGCTCGCGAGATCGCCGTCGGCGTACTCCACGCCGCCGATCTTCACCGGATCGTAGTTGTCGGGATCGGCCGTCGAGGCGCGCACCGCGAGCGCGGCGTCGCCATGGTCGAAGAGGAGGAGCGCCTTGTCGGCGAGGCGTGTCACCGCGATGCAGACGCGCGTCGGCAGCGACTCGATGGTGCGATGCCCCACTTCCTCGTCGACGTACGTCTCGATGGGGCGACCGGTGCCGCGCTTGCCGAAGAGCTCGCGCAGCTCGTAGAAACGCAGCATGCTGAGCTCGCCCGCGTTGCGCTCGAGCGCGTGCGCGTCAATGCCCGAGGCGTAGAGCGTGCCCACCATCGCGCCCACGCTGGAGCCGACGATGAAATCGGGATGGATGCCGGCCTCGTCGAGCACCTTCAGCACGCCGATGTGCGCGAAGCCGCGCGGGCCCCCGGAGCCCAGGACGAGCGCGATCTTCGACGGACGGCTCTCGCCCGAGGCGCTCGGCGGCGGCAGGGGACGCGTGTCGCCGCCGCAGGCCACCAGGACGAGCGCGACGAGCGTGGCGGCTGGCGCCTTCATCCTTGCCGCGAGAGCTCCATCGCCTCGCAGTAATGCCGAAATTCCGGCGGGATGCCCACGGGAGGCTCGCCGCATTGCGTGTTGCCTGGAATCGCGTAGTCGATGAAGGTGGGGTAGGGAAGGTCCAAGCTGTTCATGACCTCCACGAACGAGGCAAGTTCGCGGCCGTTGCCCAGGCGCGGGTTGCGCGACTTCTCCTGCCCGATGGTGGATACGTGCCGGCCCTTGTAGTCGTGGGCGGGATAGACCAGCGTGTCCTCGGGAAGCGTGAAGAGTTTCTCGTGGACGCTGCGATAGAGCGTCGCCGCGTCGCCGCTCTGGAAATCGGTGCGGCCGCAGCCGTCGATGAGGAGCGCATCTCCCGTGAGGACGCGCTCGCCGATGCGGTATGCGAAGTGATCGTCGGTATGTCCCGGCGTATAGAGCGCCTCGAGGCGCACGCGGCCCACCTCGAGCGGCTCGCGCTCGT
This sequence comes from Burkholderiales bacterium, assembly GCA_038244725.1. Taxonomy (GTDB): domain Bacteria; phylum Pseudomonadota; class Gammaproteobacteria; order Burkholderiales; family Usitatibacteraceae; genus Usitatibacter. The sequence continues at coordinate 75,053 of JBBRTF010000022.1, read as the reverse complement.
CGACGTGGATGTCCGCGCAGGGCAGGGCGTCGCGCGCCGGGTAGGCGATGCGCGAGCCCGTCTCGCGCTTCAGCCGCGCGGCGGAGGTGATGTGGTCGGCGTGCACGTGGGTCTCGATCGTGCAGGAGAGCGTGAGGCCCAGGGAGGCGACGACGGTGAGGTCGCGCTGCCACGCGGGAAGAACCGGGTCGACCAGCGCCGCGAGCCCCGTCGCCTCGCAGCCCAGGAGGTAGGTGTAGGTGCTGGAGACGGGCTCGAACAGCTGGCAGAATATCATCGCGACATTATATATTGATGGATATTATGTGTATCGATATAATGACTCGATGCCTTCCTCCATGCAGATGGCGCGCCTGCGGCCCGCGGCCTCGCGGGCCGCAGGCCTCATGCGCGCGCTCGGCAACTCGCGCCGGCTGCTGCTCCTGTGCGAGTTGGCGCAACGCGAGCTTTGCGTGACCGAGCTCGCCGAGCGCACCGGCATCGGGCAGCCGACCCTCTCCCAGCAGCTCGCGGTGCTGCGCGCCGGCCGCTTCGTCGCCACGCGCCGCGTGGGCAAGCAGATCTTCTATTCCATCGCCGACCCGATGGTCCGCGGGATGCTGAAGGCCGTGTACCGCCTCTATTGCGGGAGCCGCTAGGATGGATAATCGATGTCTGTCCCCGGTTATTGCCAATAGTCCGATCGGACCTGCGCGCGGTGGCGCACGGCGCCCTTGAGGTAAGCTCAAACCTACCCCCTGCGTGGAGTTTTCGTGACGTCCCTGGATCGGCTGGCGGCGCTCCTCATGCGGGAGCGCGACTCGCTCCTCGCGCAATGGCGCTCGCGGGTGCGCGGGCTTGCCTCCGCGAAATCCCTCGATACGCCCACCCTCAACGACCACATCCCGACGCTGCTGGGCGAGCTCGCCGCAGCGCTCTCGTCGCGCAGCGCCGATCCCGTGGGCGACGGCATCGAGGCAAGCCCGCCGGCCCACGGCGTGCAGCGCCTCGAAGCCGGCTTCGACATCGAGGAAGTGGTCGCCGAATACGGCATCCTGCGGGCTTGCATCAACGAGCTCGCGCTCGAGCAGGGCGTCTCCATGGATGATGGTGCCGGCCGCATCCTCGATCGCGCGCTCGATGACGCCATCGGCATGGCGGTGAAGAGCTTCGCCGAGTACCAGGCGATCGAGGTGAAGCGCCGCAGGAACGAGCACCTCGCCTTCATCGCGCACGACCTGCGCACGCCCCTTTCCGCGATCACGCTCGCCACGCGCGTCCTCGAGATCCGCCTCGCCGCCAGCGCGCCCGACTCCGATGTGCAGAAGATGATGCGCACGCTGCGCCGCAACGCCGAGCAGCTCGACAACCTCGTCTCGGCCGTGTTGAAGGAGAACACGCAGGCGCTCACCGAGCTCGCCGTGAAGGTCGAGCGGCGCGCCTTCGACCTGTGGCCGCTGGTGGAGATGATCCTCCTCGACCTCGCCATGATCGCCGGGCGCGGCAAGACGCGCCTCGTGAACGAGGTGCCCGAGGACGTGGTGGTCAGCGCCGACGCGGGTTTGCTGAAGCGCGTCCTGCAGAACCTCATCAACAACGCGATCGCCTACGCGCCGGGAGGCACGGTGCGGGTGGGCGCGCGCAGCGAAGGCCCGGGCGCGCCGGTCGAATGCTGGGTGATCGACGATGGCGCCGGAATTCCCGCCGCGCGCCTGGACAAGGTGTTCGAGACGCTCGAGACCGATCCGGACCGGGAGGGCACCGGCCTGGGCCTCGCGATCGTGAAGACGTTAGTCGAGGCGCACGGCGGCCAGGTGTCGGTCGCGAGCGTCGAGTCGAAGGGATCGACCTTCCGTTTCACGATTCCTCAGTGCGCCGAGGCGAAACCGGCGCGGACCGCCGGCGCCGCCTCGAGCGGCTGATCGGCAACTACTTGCGGGCGAAGGCGAGCTTCAGCGTGTCCGCGTCGAATCCCTGCGTGCCCTCTCCGGTCGTCGCGTAGCGATAGAGCGCCGCGGCGTAGATCCCGGTGAGCGCGCTTTGCACGAGCCCCGTCATCGCGACGGCGAGCACCGTGGCGACGAGCGCCAGCGCGAGCCCCGTGACGCTGTGCGCGGCGAACGCGGCGCCGGCGAGGAGGATGCCCGCCAGCACCACGCCGAGGAAGATGAAACCGAACGCCGCGACGAGCCCGACCTGCCCGATCACGTTCTCCCCCCACGTCTTTTTCAGGAGCCCCGCGCTTTCCTTCACCGCGTCGACGGGCCCCACATCGCGCGCGACGAGGACCGGCACGACGAGATAGGTGGCGACGGTCCAGCCGACGCCGAGGAAGCCCACGATGATGCGGCCGATGAAGCCCACGCGCTCCTGGATCGCGCGCAGGATCACGCCCACCGTCGCGGCGATGAGCGCATAGCCGGCGATCGCGCCCACCTTCGAAATGGCGATGCGCATCCCGTCGCCGAAGGTGGGCGAGCCGCCCGCCAGGCGCATCATCGCGGCGCCGACCAGCGCCGCGTTGAAGAAGAAGATCACGAAGTACTGGCTGAAATAAAAGAGGAAGGCGACGGCGTAGAGGGCGCAGGAGATCCCCGACTTGCCGCGCCCGGCGAGCCCGTCGAGCATGCCCAGCCCGAAGACCGGAGCCGCGAACGAGGCGGCGAGGACGAAGAGCGCGCCCAGGGAGATGAGCGGAAAGAGGAGGAGCTCCTTGTCCTCCCGGAGCACCGTGGCGCTCGCCTTCACCAGGGTCCAGCTGCGCGAAAGACGGTCGAACATGGCGTTCTCCTGTGGCGTTGGTGGCGGACGGCGCCCATTCTGCCCGAACGGGAGGTTGTACCATCGCCGTTTCCCGGAACAAAACCCAGGCAACTCGATGGCCGCGCATCCCCCCCTTCCATCCACCCATCGCGTGGTGGAGATCACCGAACCCGGCAAGCCCGAGGTCCTCAAGGCCCGCTCGCGGGATCTTCCCGCGCCGAAAGCCGGCGAAGTGCTGATCAAGGTCGCCGCCGCCGGCGTGAATCGTCCCGACGTGCTGCAGCGCATGGGCAAGTACCCCGTGCCTCCCGGCGCCTCCGACCTTCCGGGGCTCGAGGTCGCGGGCACCATCGCGCTCGCGGGGCCGGGCGTCACGCAATGGAGCGTGGGCGATCGCGTCTGCGCGCTCACACCCGGCGGCGGTTATGCCGAGCACTGCATCGCCCCCGCTTCCAACTGCCTGCCGATTCCCGCGGGGCTCGATTTCGTCGCGGCCGCCTCGCTCCCGGAGACTTACTTCACCGTGTGGAGCAACGTCTTCGATCGCGCGGGGCTCAAGCCCGGCGAGACCTTCCTCGTGCAAGGAGGCTCGAGCGGCATCGGCGTGGCCGCGATCCAGCTCGTGCACGCCATGGGCCACCGCGTCTTCGCCACCGCGGGCAGCGCGGAGAAGTGCGCGGCGTGCGAGAAGCTCGGCGCCGAGCGCGCCATCAACTACAAGACCGAGGACTTCGTCGTCGCCGTGAAGGCCCTCACCGACGGGCGCGGCGTCGACGTGATCCTCGACATGGTGGCGGGCGACTACGTGCCGCGCGAGATGAAGGCGCTCGCCGACGACGGGCGCATCGTCATCATCGCGACCCTCGGCGGCTCGAAGGCGACCGTGGACCTGATGGAGATCCTGCGCCGGCGCCTCGTGATCACCGGCTCCACGCTGCGCCCGCGCTCGGTGGACTTCAAGGCGGCGATCGCCCGGTCGCTACGCGAGAAGGTGTGGCCGCTCATCGAGGCGGGCAAGATCAAGCCCGTGATCCATGCCACCTTCCCGCTCGAGGAGGCCGCGCGCGCCCACGAGCTCATGGAAAGCGGCGCGCACATCGGCAAGATCGTGCTCACGCTGTGAGCGGCGGGGAGGCGAAGGCGGCGCGGGCACCGCGGCCTTCCTCGAGAAGCGCGAGCCGCGCTTCGTGAAGGGATAGGCTCGCTGGTGGGCGATCTCCTGCGCGCGGCGCTCGACCCGCGGTCGATCGCGATCATCGGCGCGTCCGGCAATCCCGACAAGATCGGCGGGCGCCCGATCCACTACATGAAGCGCCACGGCTTCCGCGGCGCGATCTATCCGATCAATCCCGGCCGCGCCGAGATCCAGGGGCTCGCGTCCCACGCCTCGCTCGCCTCGCTTCCCGAGGTCCCCGAGCTCGCCATCGTGGTCGTGAGCGGAGAGCTCGCGGTGACGGCGGTGGAGGACTGCGCAAGGCTCGGCGTGAAGGCGGCGATCGTCATCGCCTCGGGCTTCGCGGAGACGGGTGGCGAGGGCCGCGCGGCGCAGGAGCGCATGCTGCGCGCGGCCCGCGCCGCCGGCATGAGGCTCGTCGGTCCCAACACGCAGGGGCTCGCGAACTTCGGCACCGGCGCTGTGGCGAGCTTCTCGACCCTCTTCGCGGAAGTCGAGCCCTGCGACGGCCCGGTCGCGGTGGTGAGCCAGAGCGGCGGCACCGCGGCGATGATCTACGGGCTCGTTCGCGGCCGGGGCATGGGCGTGCGCCACGTGCACGCCACCGGGAACGAGGCCGACGTGAGCGTGGCGGCTCTCGCGTGGGCGGTCGCGCACGATCCCGAAGTGAAGCTCCTCCTCCTTTACTGCGAGCGCATCGCCGATCGCGAGCTGCTGGCCGAGACCGCGCGCCATGCGCGCGAGCGGGGACTGCCGATCGTGATGGTCAAAGGAGGGCGCAGCGCGGGCGGGCAGAAGGCGGCGTCGTCGCACACCGGCGCGCTCGCCAACGAAGACCGCGTGGTCGACGCGTTCCTGCGCCACCACGGCATCTGGCGCGCGCGCGATCCCCACCAGCTCGCGCTCGCCGCCGAGATGTACCTGAAAGGATGGCGACCCGCGGGACGCCGGCTCGTCATCATCAGCAATTCCGGCGCGAGCTGCGTCATGGGTGCCGACGCCGCGGAAGAGCTCGGCCTCGCGCTCGCGCCGCTCGGGGACGACACGCGCGCGCAGGTCGCGGCGAAGCTGCCGGGCTTCGCGACTTCGGACAATCCCATCGACATCACCGCGGCGCTGCTGCAGGAGAACCGGCTGCTCGGTGACGTGCTCCCGGTCGTCGCGAAGGATCCGTGCGCCGACCTCTTCCTCGTGAGCTTGCCGGTGACGGGCGCGGGCTACGACGTCGGCGCGTTCGCGCGCGACACCGCGAGCTTCGCCGCGGCGACGGGAAAGCCCGTGGCGGTGGCGATGTGGCAGGAGACCCATGCCGCGCCGTTTCGCGAGGCGGGAATCCCGACCTATGCGAACGAGACCGAGGCGCTCGGTGCGCTGGCGCAGCTCGCGTTGCACACGCAGCTCCTCGCGCGGCGCCGCCCGGCATGGCCCCCGTCCGCGCGCGTGGAGATCGTCGCCGGCGCGAGCGCCTTCCTCGACGAGGCGGCAAGCCTCGCGCTCCTCGCGGCGCAGGGGCTTCCGGTCGTCGAACATCGCGTAAGCACGACCGCGGGTGAGGCGCGCGCGGCCTTCGATGCGCTGGGGGGGCCGGTCGCGGTGAAGGCGTGCGCGGCGGCCATCCCGCACAAGTCGGAGCACGGGCTCGTCGCGCTCGGCGTTGCGAGCGCCGACGCGGCCGCGCGCATGTTCGACGCGCACCGCGCGAAGATGCAGGCCCTGGGCATAACCGGCGGCGGCGTGATCGTCGCGAAGATGGCGAGCGCCGCGCGCGAGCTCATGATCGGCGCGCGCATCGATCCGGACTTCGGGCCCGTGGTGGTCGTGGGCGACGGCGGCAAGTACGTGGAGGCGCTCGAGGACTTCGCGATCCTCCTCACGCCCTTCGATGCGGCGGATGTGGTCGAGGCCCTCGGGCGGCTTCGCATCGCCCCGATCCTCGCGGGCGTGCGCGGCGAGCCGGCGCTCGACGTCGATGCGTTCGCGGCCGTGGCGATCGGCGTGGGCCGCCTCATCGAGGCGGCGCGCGGCGCGATCGCCTCCATCGACCTGAATCCGGTGATGGCCGGCGCGAGGGGAGACGGTGTCGTGATCGTCGATGCGCTGGTGGAGCGGGGCGTGGCGCCATGAGCCTTCCGGCGATCCTGCGCGACAACCTCGCGTTGCCGGTGATCGGCGCGCCGCTCTTCATCGTCTCGCATCCCGAGCTCACCATCGCGCAATGCAAGGCGGGTGTGGTCGGCGCCTTCCCCGCGCTAAACGCGCGTCCCGCGGCGCAACTCGACGAATGGCTCGCGCGCATCGGCGCGGAGCTGGCGCGCCACGCCGCGGAAAATCCCACGGCGAAGGTCGCACCCTTCGCGGTGAACCAGATCATCCATCCCTCGAACGAGCGCCTCGGCCACGACCTCGCCATGTGCGAGAAGCACCGCGTGGCGCTGGTGATCACGAGCCTCTCCGCGCCCAACGAGGTCGTTCCCGTGGTGCACGGCTACGGCGGGCTCGTCTACCACGACGTGGTCAGCGTGCGCCACGCGCGCAAGGCCGCCGAGGCGGGCGTCGACGGATTGATCCTCGTGTGCGCGGGCGCCGGCGGGCACGCGGGGATGCTGAGCCCCTTCGCGCTGGTGAGCGAGGTGCGCCGCTTCTTCGCGGGCACGATCATCCTCTCCGGGGCCATCACGCGCGGCGAGCACGTCCTCGCGGCGCAGGCGATGGGCGCGGATCTCGCCTACATCGGCACGCGCTTCATCGCGACCCACGAGGCGCGCGCCGCCGAGGGCTACAAGCGCATGATCGTCGAGTCGAGCGCGGCGGACATCGTCTACAGCGACCTTTTCTCCGGCGTGCGCGGCAATTACCTGCGCGGCAGCATCGTCGCCTCGGGCCTCGATCCCGACAACCTGCCCGCCGGAGACAAGAGCACGATGAAGTTCGGCTCCGGCGGCGGCTCCAAGGCGAAGGCCTGGCGCGACATCTGGGGCGCGGGGCAGGGCGTGGGATCCATCGACCGCGTGTCCACCACGCGCGAGGTGATCGAGGAACTTCGCCGCGAGTACGACGCCGCGAAGGCGAGGCTCGCCGTCAGTCGTTGAAGCGTCAGCCCGCGCAGAGGCGCCAGCCGGCGGCGAGCGCCTCCGAGAGTCCCGGCACGCGCGCGAGGCCCACCACCGCAAGCGCAACCATCGCGATGCCGGCCGCGTGCCGCACCCAGGGCACGCGGCGGATCGCGAGCACGCGCTGCGCGGCCATTCCCGCCGCGAGGAGGGTGGGCAACGTGCCGAGCTCGAAGGCGATCATCACGAGCGCGCCGCCGCCGGCGCTCGCGCTGGCGAGCGCGAGGGCGAGCATCGTGTACACGAGGCCGCACGGCACCCATCCCCAGGCGAGGCCCGCGGCGACGGACTTCGCGGTTGAATCGATCGGCAGCGTGCGGCGTGCGAAAGGCTCGACCTGCCGCCACACCACGGCGCCGGCGCGTTCGAGCGCGAGGACGCCGCGGCCCCATCCGCCCACGTAGAGTCCGAGCATGAGCAGCAGGACGTTGGCGAGGACGAAGAGCGCGACCTGCACCTCGACGAGCGGTCCGGCGCGGCTCCCCAGGCTTCCCAGGGCGCCGGCCGCCGCGCCCGCGATCGCATAGGAGGCGATGCGCCCGGCGTTGAAGCCGAGCTGGCGCGCGACCGCGGGGCCGCGCGCGGCGCTCGCGAGGCCGCCCACGATGCCGCGCGCGGCGCTCGCGAGGCCGCCCACGATGCCGCCGCAATTCCCGCGCAATGCACTCCGCCCAGCAACCCCGCGGTGAATGCCGCGGCGGCGAGCTCCTGCATCACATCACCCGCGAATAGCGCGAGCGCTCCCCGGCTTCGCGGAAGTGGCGGTCGAACACCGCGCAGACCGCGCGCACCAGCAGGCGTCCGGCGGTGGTCACGTGGATCCAATCGTCCTCGAGCTCCACCAGGCCATCGTCGGCGAGACGCTCGAGGTCGGCGAGCTCCGGCGCGAAGTACTTGTCGAAGTCCACGAGGTGCGCGATGCCGACGGATTCCTTGGAGACGGTGAAGCGGCAGGCGAGCGCCTGGATCACGGCGCGGCGCACGAGGTCGTCGCGCGTGAGCTCGATGCCGCGCAGCACCGGCAGCTCGCCGCGGTCCAGACGTCCATAGTAGTCGTCGAGCGCCTTCGCATTCTGCACGTAGGCGGGCCCGATCTTGCCGATGGAGGAGACGCCGAGCCCCACGAGGTCGCAGTCCCCGCCGGCCGAGTAGCCCTGGAAGTCGCGCGTCATGCGGCCCTGGCGTTGCGCCACCGCGAGCTCGTCGCCGGGCTTGGCGAAATGGTCCATGCCGATGTAGAGGTAGCCCGCTTCGGTGAGGCGCGTGATGGCGCGGGTCATGAGCTCGAGCTTCACCTCGCCATCGGGCAATTCCGCTTCCACGATTCTTTTCTGCGGCTTGAACGACGCGGGCAGGTGCGCGTACGAGTAGAGCGCGACGCGGTCGGGATCGATCTCGGTGAGGCGCTCGAGCGTGCGCTCGAAGCCCGACACCGTCTGCCGTGGCAGCCCGTAGATCAGATCCACGTTGATGGAGCGGAAGCCGTTGGCGCGCGCCGCCGCGATCGCCGATGCGGTCATCTCGAAGGGCTGCACGCGGTTCACCGCGCGCTGCACTTCCGCATCGAAATCCTGCACGCCCAGGCTCATCCTGTTGAAGCCGAGGCGAGCCAGGTGCGCGATGCGCGCGGGGTCGACGCGCCGCGGGTCGATCTCGATGGCGATCTCGCCCTTGGGGTCGAGATCGAAGCGCGAGCCGATCGCCTTCACCAGCCGCTCGGAGAGCTCGTCGCCGAGGAAGGTGGGCGTGCCGCCGCCCCAGTGCATGCGCGTCACGCGCCGGTCGCCGGGAAGGCTCTCGGCCACGAGGTCGATCTCGCGCTCGAGGTAATCCACGTACTTCGCCGCCCGCGCATGGTCGCGGGTGGCGATCTTGTTGCACGCGCAATAGAAGCACAGCGTGTCGCAAAACGGGATGTGCACGTACAATCCCAGCGCGCGCGTGAAGCCGCCCACGCTGCGATTGGCGAGCCAGTGGCGATAGGCGCCCTCGTCGAAGGCTTCGACGAAGCGGTCGGCGGTCGGGTACGATGTGTAGCGCGGGCCTGCGCCTCCGTACTTGCGGATGAGGTCCGCATCGATGAGCTCAGAGGGACCGGCAAGGGTGCCCGGAGGCAAGAGGGTAGTGGCTGCAATGTTCATTCCGGCAATGGTGCTCGGCGGCCTGCTGCACCCGTTGACCGGGGTCAACTCCGGCTCGGAAAGCCCGTGAGCGCGGGCGAACCCCGGGCCGGGGAGGCGCCCGCTGCGCCCAGCGCGCCCGAGGACCCGTTCGGGCCGGGCACGCTTCTCCACCTCCTGGTGCCCCTCATCGCCACCGCCACCGTGACAGCGTTGATGGCGCTCGTCGCGGCGATGCTCGGCTTCCATCGCGACGAGATGCTGGTCACCGCCGCGGCCGTCGCCTGCGCCGCGGCCCTTCCCGCGCTTTTCCTCCTCTACCGGCAGATGGCGGGGCGCAAGGCAGAGCACGTCGCGCTGCTCAACGCGCAGGCGCGCGTGGGCGGGATCGTGGAGTCCGCCATGGACGCCATCATCACCATCGACGAGCACCAGCGCATCGTGCAGTTCAATGCCGCCGCCGAGCGCGCCTTCCGCTGGTCGCGCGGCGCGGTAATCGGCCTGCGCCTGGACGTGCTCATCCCCGAGCGCTTCCGCTCCGCGCACGGGGCGCACATCGTCCAGTTCGGGCGCACGGCCACCACGTCGCGCGGGATGGGTGCGCAGACCGTGCTCTACGGGCTTCGCGCCGACGGCGCGGAGTTCCCGATCGAGGCGTCGATCTCCCAGCACAGCGAGGATGGCGCCAAGCTCTTCACCGTGATCCTGCGCGACGTGACCGAGCGCGGGCGCGCAGAGGATCTCCTAGCGCGGAGCGAGGCGCGCCTGCGCGGCATCCTCGATTCCGCCATGGACGCGATCATCACCGTGGACGAGCGCCAGCACATCGTGCTCTTCAACAAGGCGGCCGAGGAAGTCTTCGGCTGCAACCGCGAGGAGGCGATCGGCGCGCCGCTCGCGTGGTTCATTCCCGAGCGCTTCCGCGCGACGCACGGGGAGCACATCCACCGCTTCGCCGAGGCCGGCTCGTCGTCGCGGCGCATGGGCGCGCGGCGCATCGTGCTGGGGCTGCGCCGCAACGGCGAGGAATTCCCCATCGACGCCTCCATCTCGCAGGTGACCGAGCAGGGCCAGCGCCTCTTCACCGTGATCCTGCGCGACGTGACCGAGCGCGTGCGCGCCGAGGAGGAGCTCAAGAGCTCGCGCGAGGAGAATCGCGGCATGAGCCTCGCCGCGCAGAACCTGCGCGAGCAGGAGAAGAGCCGCGTCGCCCGCGAGCTGCACGACGAGCTCGGCCAGGCGCTCACCGCGCTCAAGATCGACGTGGGCTGGCTGAAGGAGCAGCCGGGCGGCAGCGACCCGGCGCTGCAGCACAAGCTCGCCGCGATGCAGGTGCTGCTCGACGGCACCGTGGCGGCGACCCGGCGCATTTCCGCGGACCTGCGCCCGCTGGTCCTCGACGACCTGGGCCTCGTCGCCGCCGCCGACTGGCTCGCGCAGAGCTTCATCAACCGCACCGGCATCGCCTGCGAGCTCGCGGTGGGGCGCGGCTTCGACGAGCTTGCCGAGCCCCATGCGACCACGCTCTTCCGCGCGCTGCAGGAGTGCCTCACCAACATCGCCAAACACGCGAACGCGAGCCGCGTGGAGGTGACCCTCACGCAGGACCGCGAGACCCTGAAGCTCGTCGTGACCGACGACGGCCGCGGTTTCGACGCGGGCGCCGCGAGGAAGCCCGCCTCCTTCGGAGTCCTCGGCATGCGCGAGCGCGCGTACCTGCTGGGCGGCGAGGTCTCGATCGAGAGCGCGCCGGGGCGCGGTACCATCGTGGAAATGCGCCTTCCCGATCCCGCTCGCGGAGCCCTGGCATGACCCGCGTCGTCATCGCCGACGACCACACCATCGTGCGCGAGGGGCTCAAGCAACTGCTCACCGGTGCCGACGGCCTCGAGATCGTCGGCGAGGCGCGCGACGGCTTCGAGGTGATGACGGCGGTGCGCGATCTCGACTTCGACCTCCTGCTCCTCGACATGTCGATGCCGCCCTTGCCCGGCATCGAGCTCATCAAGCAGGTGCGCGCCGAAAAGCCACGCCTTCGCATCCTCGTCCTCACCATGCACGGGGAGCGCCAGTACGCGATCCGCGCCATCCGCGCGGGCGCCGCGGGCTATCTCACCAAGGAAAGCGCCTCGCGCCAGCTCGTGGAGGCGATCCGCAAGGTGGCCGCGGGCGGGGCATTCATCAGCGCGGAGGTCGCCGAGCAGCTCGCCCTGGGCGCGATGCCCGACGCGAAGGGCGCGCTGCACGAGTCGCTCTCCGACCGCGAGTTCCAGATCTTCCGCATGATCGCCGAGGGAAAATCCGTCTCCTACATCGCCGAGCGCCTGAATCTCTCGGTGAAGACCGTGAGCACGCACAAGGCGAACATCATGCAGAAGATGAACATGGCGACCTCCGGCGAGCTCATCCGCTACGCCATCTCGCACCGACTGGTGGAGAGCTCGCAGGACTAGGGGCTGGCTGCGAAGCGTCGACATGGAGAACGTGACGCGGGTCGAATGGCGCCACGGCGTGGGGCTCAGCCGTACGCGACGCAGGATTCGCAGATCGTGCCGCGCACGTCCTTGCGCAGGTGAGCCTCGCGCAGCTTCACGAAGGCGGGACTGTTCCAGCCGTCCATGAAGGAGACCTCGTTCAGGTCGGCCATGACCCATTTGTCGCCGGCGTCGAAGCAGCACGCGGAGAGCTTGCCGTCGTGGGTGACGTGGCCCTCGGTGAACGCAGACCAGCACGGCAGCGGCTCGCGCAGCGCGCCGACGCGGCCCTGGTTGCCGGCGATCGGGCGGTAGCCGAGTTCCTCCTCGCGCTGGGTGGCCTGGCTTCCCATCGAATAGAGCGGCAGCCAGTAGTGCTCGTCCACGAAGGGACGGATCTCGTCCACGAGCTCCAGCATCTTCTTCTGCTGCTCGCCGTCGTAGCGGATGCTCGAGGCGTAGAGGCCGCATTCGTGGCCGCCGAGGTCGCGCACGGCGCGCGCGGCCTTCAGGTGGGTGACCGAATCGCGGAAGAGCTTCGGCTTCACCGCGGCGATCTCCTCGAATTGCTCCTCGTCCGCGTTGTTCATGGAGAACTTGAGAGAGTCGAGACCGGCGCGCATGCATTCGCTCACGCGCCCGGGCGTTGCGAGCGAGCCGTTGGTGGTGAGGAAGACGTAGGAGATGCCGCGCTCCTTCGCGTAGCGGATCGCGTCCGGGAGCCAGGCGCACATGAACGACTCGCCGATGTAGAACATGCCGAGCTCCTCCACGCCCGCGTCCACCATCTCGCCCACGACCTTCTCGTAGAAGGCGGGGTCCATCTCGCCGCGGCTCTTCATGCGCAGCCGGTGCGCGCAGAAGCCGCAACGGTAATTGCATTGCGAGGTGAGCTCGATCTTCACTGCGCGCGGCGCGGGAAGGGTGGAAGCGCGATAGCGTTGCGGGATCCCGGTGACGGCGTCGATGCGGGAGGTGATCGAGAAGGTGGTCATGTGGCCTCGCTTTGTCGCTGCAACGATTTTTCATGCAAGCGTGGCGCCCGGGGGAGGGGCCGGGCTTGATCCAGATCACTCAATCGGAGAATCTTCGCCGTCGGCGCCTTGCCGGGTGCCTCCCGGCCCCGTGCTTGCATTCGATGCAATTTCCTCATCGCTGCCGATGATCGACGCCTGTGTGCGACAGCGCACAGACCTCCCATATTGATTCAAATCAAATACGGCGATGCGCTGTTCCTGCCGTAAACGACGCGAGCCGGCGGTTCCTAGGAATATTCCTAGGGCCTTTCTGGGAGCTCGCCCCGGGATCGGGACGGGTGCGGCACCGGGGTCGAGTTTCAGCGGCGCGCCGATAGCTCGATGGCGTCGCACCGCGCAAAGTGTGGGCATGCCAACCAATCGACCCCACGAGGTATTCATCGTCGACGACTCGCCGCTCATCCGAGCCCGCCTCGTCGAGCTCCTCGGGACCGTGAGCGGCGCGATGCTGGTGGGCGAAGCCGCCAACGCGCGCGATGCGATCGCCGGAATCCGCCGCACCCGCCCCGACTCGGTCCTGCTCGACCTGAACCTCACGGGCCGTACCGGCCTGGACGTGATGCGCGAGATCCGCCCGCAATCGCCCGAGATCGTCTTCGTGATCCTCAGCAACCACGCGGAGCCCCAATACCGGCGCGCCTGCGCCGAGGCCGGCGCCGCGTACTTCCTTGACAAGTCGAGCGAGTTCGACCGCGTCCGCCATGTGCTCGCCGAGATCGCTTCCACCCGCCATTGAGAAAAAGAAAGATCCCCATGTCAGTCACAGCCGCCATCCTCGAAGCCAACCGGCGCCGCCTCACGCTCGTGCCGCGCAACGCCTGCGCGAAGCGCGCCGGCGACAAGGTCGCGCCGTTCCCCACGCGCTGCACCACGTGCAACCTGCGCGAGCTTTGCCTGCCGTGCGGACTCGCGGCCTCCGACAGCGACCTTCTCGGCGGCCTTGCCTACACGAGGAAGCGCATGAAGCGCGGGGAGTTCCTCTTCCGCGCGGGCGCGGGCTTCGATTCGCTCTACGCAATACGCACCGGCTTCTTCAAGTCGAGCGTCGTGCTCGAGGACGGGCGCGACCAGGTGACCGGCTTCCACATGGCCGGGGAGATCATGGGCATGGACGGCATCGGCACGGACAGCCACAGCGCCGATGTGCTCGCGCTCGAGGACAGCGAGGTCTGCATCATTCCCTACGCGCATCTCGAGGAGGCGCGCATGCAGCGCCAGCTCCAGAAGGTGATGAGCCGCGAGCTCGTGCGCGACCAGGGCGTGATGCTGCTGCTCGGCACCATGAAGGCCGAGGAGCGTCTCGCCGCGTTCCTGCTCAATCTCTCGCAGCGATTCGTCGCGCGCGGCTTCTCGCCGCTGGAGTTCCACCTGCGCATGACGCGCGAGGAGATCGGCAGCTACCTGGGTCTGTCGCTGGAGACCGTGAGCCGGCTCTTCTCGCGCTTCCAGGAAGACGGCCTCATCCAGGTGCAGCAGAAGCACATCAGGATCCACGACATCCCCGGGCTGAAGGCCGTGATGATCCACCTCAACGATTGACGGAGAAGACGAATGTACAAGCACATCCTGGTCCCCACCGACGGTTCGAAGCTCTCGCAGAAGGCGGCGAAGGAAGCCGCGGCGCTCGCCAAGAAAATCAAGGCGAAGATCACTGCGCTGTACGTGATCGCGCCCTACATGCCGGCCCTCGACAACGAAGGCGCGATCCTGGTGAGGTACGGCCTCGACGCCAAGGCCCACAAGCTCGCCTCCGAACGCAGCGCACGCGATGCCACCGCGAGGGTCGCCACGGCGGCCGCGGCCGCGAAGGTCGCGTGCGCGGAGGTGCACGTGACCGATCCGATGCCATGGGACGGCATCATCCGCGCGGCGAAGAAGCAGAAGTGCGACCTCATCGTCATGGCGTCCCACGGCCGCAGCGGCCTCGCCGGGCTCCTCCTCGGCAGCGAGACGGTGAAAGTCCTCACGCACTCGAAGATCCCGGTGCTGGTCTGCCGGTAGGCGATGTTCCGGCAGATCCTCTTCCCGACCGACGGCTCGGAGCTCTCCGCCAGGGCGCGCGCGGTCGCGCTGGGACTCGCCGGGCCGCTTGGTGCGCGCGTGATCGCGATCCACTCGTACGCGCCCTACCAGCCGCCCATGCCCGACATGACGTACGTCTACGCCGAGCCGCTCGCCGGAGAGTACGAAACCGCGATGAAGGCGCAGTCCGCGAAGATCCTCGCGCAGGTGATGGCCGCCGCGATGAATGCAGGCGTGGCCTGCGATACGGTATCGGCCGTAGCGGGCGCCCCCTGGGATGCGATCGTGAAAACCGCCGCCGAGCGCGGCTGCGACGCGATCGTCATGGCGTCCCATGGCCGGCACGGCCTCTCCGGGCTCATCCTCGGCAGCGAGACGCAGAAGGTGCTGCTGCACTCGCCGGTGCCCGTGGTGGTGTGCCGGTGAGGCACGATGCCGTCGGACTCACGCGCCGCGGCGGCGAGGCGCTCCGCGCGAGGCTGGTGGAGCGCGCGGCCGAGCTGGGAGGCGAGATTCGTGAGGGCGTTCGTCCGGAGGCACTGCGCGAGGAGCCGCGCGAGGCGGCCGGCGACGAGGTGCGGGCCGACATGGCCGTCGCCTCGGCGCAGCGCGATGCCCGCGAGCTCGCCGCGATACAGGAGGCGCTCGCCCGGGTGGAGCGCGGCACCTACGGCTTGTGCATCGATTGCGGCGTCGCGGTGCCTTGGAGGCGCCTCGCCGCGAGCCCGGAGGCGGCGCGTTGCATGCGCTGCGAATCCGAGCGCGAGCGCCTCGCCGCGAGCCCGCACGCGCGCCTCTAGGGAAGGTCTGATTTATTCCCGGGGTGTGCGACGCCCGTCCCTGCAGCTCGCAAGGGCTTGATGCACCTGGCACGTGGGTTACGGCAGATGCGGCGTCTCGCGTCGTTGGACGCCTTGCGAAGGTTGTCGACATTCGCCGCGCCGTCCGCCTAGCAGCCATCCGCATCTGCCGTAACCCACATCCCCGGGAATAATTCAGACCTTCCCTCTAGGCGGCGTGAGCCTCGAGCGCGAGGGTCGCGCGCCGCACCGACGGCTCGCCGGGTTCGGGCTCGGAGGCGAAACCGAGGCTCGTGCACAGGCGCTCCATGGACACGTTGTCCGATAGAACGAAGCCCACCATCGACTTAAGACCCCGCTCCCGCGCCACCGCGACGAGCCGCGCCATCATGACGCGTCCCAATCCCTTGCCCTGCCACGCGTCCGCCACGACGATCGCGTATTCGCAGCTGCGCCCGTCCGGCATCGTCACGTAGCGCACCACGCCCACCTGGCGACCGGTGGCCTCGTCGATGGCGATCAACGCCATCTCGCGGACGTAGTCGATCTGCGTGAAGCGCGCGAGCATCTCGGGGGTAAGCTCGCGCAGCGCCGCGAGGAAGCGCAGCCGCATGGTCGCGGGCGAGAGCGTCGCGATGAACGCCTGCTCGAGCGCGGCGTCCTCGGGGCGGATCGGGCGCAGCAAGACTTTCGCGCCGCCGGCGAGCGTCACGCGCGTCTCGAGCTGCGCAGGGTAGGGATGGATCGCGAGGTGCGCGTAGCGCGCCTGCCCCGCGGGCACGGGGCGCACCAGCACACGCGCGTCGAGCGCGATCACGCCTTGCTCGTCGGCCACCAGCGGATTCACGTCGAGCTCGTCGATCTCGGGAAGCTCGGTGGCCATCTCGGAGACGCGCAGCAGCACCGCGTCGAGCGCGGCGCGGTCGACGGCGGGGAGGTGGCGGAAGCGCTCGAGCATCTTCGAGACCTTGGTGCCGCGGATCATGTCGCGCACGAGGGCCGCGTTCAACGGCGGCAGGCCCACCGCGCGGTCGCGCAGCACCTCGATCGCGATTCCGCCCGCGCCGAAGGTGATCGCCGGGCCGAACACCGGGTCGCGCGAGATGCCCGCCATGAGCTCGCGCGCGTGGGTGCGGACCACCATCTTCTCGACGGAGACGCCGTCAAGGCGAGCGCCGGGCTTCTCCCGCGCGGCCGCGGCCATCATCTGCGCGTAGGCCTCGCGCAGGTCGGCTTCGTTGGGGATGGCGAGGCGCACGCCGCCCACGTCGCTCTTGTGCGTGATGTCCGGCGAACGGATCTTCATCGCGATCGGGTAGCCGATGCGCTCGGCCGCGGCGATCGCCTCGTCTACCCCGGCGGCGTCCAGCGAGCGCGCGATCGGGATGTGGAAGGCGTCGAGGAGTTCCTTGGATTCGGTCGCGCTCAGCACGCTGCGCCCCTGGGCGAGCGCCGCGCCGATGAGCCCGTGGGCGCGATCGAGGTCGGGTGGCTCGTCGTGCGCGAGCGGCGGCGGCGCTTCCAGGAGGGTGCGCTGGTTGTGGTTGAAGTCGGCGAGGAACGCGAATGCCTCCACCGCGGGCTCGGGCAGGCGATAGGCGGGGATGCCGGCGCGATGCAGCGCAGAGCGCGCGCCGGTGACACTCGCCTGTCCCATCCAGCAGGCGATCACCGGCTTGGCTTCGCCGCGGGCGGCCTCGATCACGGCGCGCGCCGCCTCGTCGGCATCGGTCATCGCCTGCGGCGTGAGGATCGCCACCACGCCGTCGACGCCCGGGTCCGCGAGGCACGCGCCGATCGCGGCGCGGTAGCGCGCCGCGTCCGCGTCGCCGATGAGGTCCACGGGATTGCCGTGCGACCAGTTGGCCGGGAGCGCCGCCTTGAGCTTCGCGAGGGTCTCGGGGGCGAGCGAGGCGAGCCTGATGCCGAGCTCGGCAGCGTGGTCCGCGGCCATCACGCCGGGACCGCCGCCGTTGGTGACGATGGCGAGCCGGTCGCCGCGCGGGCTCACGTGCGCGGCGAGCGCCTGCGCGGCCGCGATGAGCTGCCCGGCGGTGGCGACGCGCACGACGCCAGTGCGGCGCACGACGGCGTCGAAGACATCGTCTCGTCCTACCAGCGCTCCCGTGTGCGAGACCGCTGCGCGCGAGCCGGCGGGATAGCGCCCGACCTTCAACACGATCACGGGCTTCGTGCGCGCCGCGGCGCGCAGGCTTCCCACCAGGCGAGGCCCGTCGCGCACGCCTTCGATGTAGAGCAGGATGTGCTCGGTCTTCGCGTCGAAGGCGAGGTAATCGACGACTTCCCCGAAGTCGATGTCGGTGGTGCCGCCCATGGAGATCACACTCGAGAAGCCGATACCCATGGGGGTCGCCCAGTCGAGCATCGCCGAGCACACCGCGCCCGATTGCGCCACCAGTGCGAGCGAGCCGGGGCGCGCCTGCCCGCGTGCGAAGGTCGCGTTCAACCCCACGGGAGGCCGCATGATGCCCAGGCAATTCGGCCCGAGGATGCGCACGCGATGCTCGCGCGCGCTCGCGAGGACCTGGCGCTCGAGTTCCTTGCCCTGCGCGCCGATCTCTCCGAAGCCCGCGGTGATCACCACCGCCGCGCGAATCCCCGCGGCGCCGCATTGCGCGATGAGGCCCGGCACCGTCGCCGGCGGCGTGGCGATGACCGCAAGGTCCACGGGCCGGGCGAGGCTTGCGACCGAGGCCACGCAGGCGATGCCGCGCACGCTCGCGTGCGCCGGATTCACGGCGAAGATCTCGCCGTGGAAGCCCGCGCCCAGGAGGTTGTCGAGGACGAGCGTGCCCACCTTGCCGGGCGTGTCGGACGCGCCGACCAGCGCGACCGAGCGCGGCTCGAAGAGGGCCGAGAGGTAGTGTCCGCTCATGGTCCTTTCAGCCGCAGCCCGCTCTTCGCGCTTCGGGTAGCCCTCGGGGCGCGCGGTGGCCGGAAGCGGGCAGCGATTCATCTCGAAGGGCGAGCGCTGCAGCAGGCACGTGAGCACGCTGCAGGCGCTGCCCAGTGCCCATAGGAACAGGAACCCCAGCGTGTAGGCGCCCAGGCGACTCAATTCCAGCGGCGCGCCGAAGGCGTGCAGGTCGTCGGGATCGACCCGTGTGAAGACGATGCCCACGGCGGGAATGGCGAGCACGAAGCCGGGCCAGAGGATCCACATGAGGCGCTGTCTCCTCATGGGGCCTGCCGCGCGTGGACCCCGAGCCCATCACGACGAGCGTGCCGACGTGGAACTTGCGCATCGCCGCCGCCGCGTCCTCGATGGTCGCCTCGCGGGTGGTGCCGACCACGTTGCGCGTGAAGACTCGCTCGACTTTCAGGGCTCGCTCCTTCGTGGATGCACGGGAGAAGTATCTTCCCGGGAGCAGGCCTAACGTTGACGCCCATCAACCCCCGGGGGTAGCGTGGCGCTAGCCTTTATCGAGAAATCCGGGGAGATGGCCATGAAGACACGCGAAGAGTACGTAGCCCGCCTGAAGAGCGATCTCGACCGCTGGAACGCGGAGCTCGCCCTATGGGAGAAGGACGCCGACGCGGCGAAGGCGAAGCAGCTCGAGGCCTTCCGCGCGCGGCGCGACGAGGCGCTCTACCAGCTGCGCCTCCTGCAGGGCGCATCGGGCGCCGCGTGGCAGGAATTCACCGCGGGCGCCGACAAGGCCTGGGACCAGATGAAGGATTCGATGGCGAAGGCGCGCGTGCACTTCGAGAAGTCCGCGCCGCCCAAGTCGAAGGGCTGACGCCGTGCGCCGCGCGCGCGTCGCCGCGGCGCTCGCCTTGCCGCTCGCGCTCGCCGGCTGCCAGTCGCTCCTTCCCCGCGGCGAGGCCGAAGTAAGGAGCCCGTGGAAGAGCTTCGAGGATGCGCGCCTCGCCATCGAGGCGATCGTGCCCGAGCGCACCACCGTGGCCGGGCTGAGCGCGGCGGGCATCGATCCGTACACGAGCCCGAACGTGCAGCTGCTCACCTACTCGGACATCCTGCTGCGCTTCCCCGCGTCCGGGATTGCGACGGCGCTCGATAGCGGCTTGCGTGAATGCCTCGCGAGCGGCAAGGCGTGCACCGGCTATTCCATCAACGTGCGCGACGTGAAGCGCGACCGCGTGGGCAACTTCTGGAAGGATTCCCTCGGCTTCCGCCGCGAGGTCCAGGTCTCCGGATGGACCTTCAACGCGCTCATCCTGCTCGTGGGCGATCGCGTCGTGTACACGCTCTATGGTGGCCAGCCGATGCTGCGCAAGCAGGAAGTCACGCGCCAGCCGCCGGGCCCGATCCAGGACTTCGGCGACGCGGTGGGCAACGTCATCAAGCGCTAGCAGCGGCCTCGCCCGGCGTTCATCACGTCCGGTGCGCGGCTTCCACCACGCGCTCGGTGCCGATCGCCTGCACCACGTCGTAGAGGGTCGAGGACGCGGCCGCGAGCAGGTCGTCGAGCGCGACGATGCCGATCATGGCGCCGTCGGCGTCGACCACCGGCAGGCGGCGAATGCCGCGGTCGCGCATCACCTTGAGCGACCACGACGCGTCGTCGTCGGCCGCGGCGGTGACGATCGAGGCGTTCATGATCTCGCCCGCGGTGACGGTGCGCGCGTCCTCGCCGGCGGCGACCACTTCCACCACGATGTCGCGGTCCGTGACGATGCCCACCGGGCGGCGCGGGTCGGCGGCGTCGACGATCACCACGCTTCCCACGTGGTTCTTGCGCATGAGCTTGGCCACCTCGGCAAGCGCGGTGGTCGGTAGCGCCGTGACGACGCGGGTGCTGCAGATGTCGGCGGTTTTCAAGGCGGTTCCTCCTAGTCGAGTGTGACGTACCTCACCGCCAGGACGACGAGCGCCCCAGCACGGCAAGCGTGGTCATGAGGGCGGCGAGGGTCCAGATCACGCGGCCTACTCCACCTTGTTCTCGCCGGGCTCGGCGGCAACGTCGTGCATCGAGCGCAAGCGCGGCCGGGTGGCGAGATCCTCGAAGGAGCCGATGGGATCGAAGCGCGCGATCTCCTGGAATGGGTCGGTACGAACGATGTTTGCCATGTCCTGGTCCTCGGTTGGCCTGGCGCCGTGCGGAAGTGCGCGAAAAAGCGCCGGCCAATCCAGCTTAGGCGGGCGGCGGGCGCGAGAATTGACCCGTGTCAAGTCGCGCCTCGGATTCGCGCATACGCTGCGGGTATGTACAGGCACATCCTGGTTCCGGTGGACGATTCGCCGCTCTCGATGAAGGCAATGCGCGAGGCGGCGAAGCTCGCGCGCGCCTGCGGCGCGCGGATCAGCGCGGTGCATTCGATCGCGCCGTTCCGCATGATCGCCGCGATGGACGTCTACGTGGCCTATCCCGAGCTCTATTCGCCCGAGGACTACCGCCGGTCGGCCGAGCGCTATGCCAACAAGTTCCTCGCCAAGGCCGGGGCGATCGCCAAATCGGCGCTCGTGCGCTTCTCCTCGACTTTCGTCACGGGCGAGCAGCCCTGGCGCGTCATCGTCGACACCGCGAGGAAGAAGCGCTGCGACCTCATCGTGATGGCCTCGCACGGGCGCCGCGGCCTCGCCGCCGTGGTCCTTGGGAGCGAGACCACCAAGGTGCTCACGCACTCGAAGAAGCCGGTGCTGATCTGCCGCTGACGCGCGGCGCGGCGCCGAGTTCCTCGACATCGGCTGCCTCGCCACGCCCGACGGCTATTTCGACGCTCTGCGCCGCGCGCGGGTTGTCGTGGATCGACGTGCTTTGCTTTTGACGTTCGTCAAGGCGTGCGTTGCGCGAGCGCCTACGGTGGGCGCATGTGGAAGCTAGCCGTGATCGGCCCGATCCCCACGCCCGGCATGGGCATCGCTTCGGCGTGCTGCGAGTGCCGCCGCGGCGGCGCCGAGCCCATCGAGTGCGGCGGCTTCGGTAGCGGGTGCCTCGGGTTCTCGCGGCGCGACGCGTTGGGAGCGCGAGCGCGACCGATTGACTGCTCTTGATCGCGGCGGTCGTGGTGCTGATTCCTCAGCCGGCGCCCGCGCAGCGCAGGCTCGTGCAAAAATCCCCGGCGAAGCGCTCGACCTGCGCCCAGTCGGTGTATTCGTAGTCGCGCGACGTGTCGGTGTCGCCTCCGGCGAGCGCCGAGATGAACCGCATGACGAGGCGCAGCAGCGGGTTGTACTTGCGGTAGAGGAGGGCGCCCGCGAAGCTCGCCGTGCGGCGCGGTGCCCAGCCGGTGCGCGCGGAAAACTCCTCCAGGTACCTCGCCGCGAGCACCCCGCCGTCCACCGGCCTTCGGGCGCTGAGGCACACCGAGAAGAACGTGTTGGGAAGCGAGGCGATCCGCGCAGCCTGCTCGCGCACGAGCCTCTCGAGGCCCTTGGCGAAGCGGCCGTAGCGAATCGCGCCGCCGACGACCAGCGCATCACATCGTCCGAGGGCTTCCTGCGCATCGGGCGCATCGAACGCGAGGACTTCCACCCCATGGCCGTCTTTCGCGAGCGTCGCGCCGATGCGCGCGGCGATCCGCGCGGTCTGGGCGTCGAAGGAGGCGAAGAGGACGAGGATGCGGGCCATGGCGCGCGCCTAGGCGCCGATCAGCCCGCGCACGTGCGCGGCGACGCTGCGCGCGAGCGAGAGCGTTTCGTAGCCGCCTTCCAGCGTCGAGACGATGCGCCCGCTGCAATGACGCTCGGCCACGGCGACCAGCTCGCGCGTGATCCACGCGTAGTCGGCGTCGGCCCAGGCGAGGCCGCCCATGTCGTCGTCGCGATGCGCGTCGAAGCCCGCCGAGATGAAGAGGAGCTGCGGGCGGAACGCCTCGAGGCGCGGCTTCCAGACGTCGGTGAACGCGCGGCGCAGCGCTTCCCCGGCGGAGCGCGGCTCGAGCGCTACGTTCGCCATGTTCGCCGCGCGCGGCACTTCGCCCATGAAGGGATAGATGCCGCGCTGGAACGTGGAGACCATCAGTACGCGCGCGTCGCCGGCCAGGATGTCCTCCGAGCCGTTGCCGTGGTGCACGTCGAAATCGGCGAGCGCCACGCGCTCCAGGCCGTGGACTTCCAGCGCGCGCCGGATGCCGACGGCCACGTTGTTGAAGAAGCAGAACCCCATCGCCGCGTCGTGCGTCGCGTGATGCCCCGGCGGGCGCACGGCGCAGAAGGCGCGGCGCACTTCGCCCGTGGCGACGAGGTCGGTCGCGAGCACGGCGGCGCCGGCGGCGTGCAGCGCCGCCTGCAGGGTTTCCGGGCACATCGAGGTGTCGGGATCCACGTGCAGGTAACCCTCGAGCGGCGCGCGGTTGAAGAGATCCTGGACGTAGCCGCGCGAATGGGCCGCGTAGAGTTGCTCCGGGGTCGCGGCGGGCGCGTCGTAGGGGGCGAGGAACCCCATGAGCCCGGTGGCTAGGAGGCGATCGGCGATCGCATCCAGGCGCTCCGCGCATTCGGGGTGGCCCGCCCCCATCTCGTGCCGCCGGCACTGCGGATGGGTGATGTAGGCGCAGGCCGTCAGGACCGCGCTCTCACGGCGCAGGGCGCGCGGCCGCTCGATTGGAGGCGATCAGCATCCCGGGTGCTCCAACGTTCCTCCCGCAGGGTGCAAGACAGCACGACTCTAGCGGCGCGCGGAAGCGGACGTTTGCGAAAGGTCAAGCGCATGGCCAGGCACGGCGCGGCGCGCGGCCTCCCGCGCGATGGCGGCGGCCAGTTGCGGCATCGCGCGGCGCATGGCGGCCCGGCCCGCGGCGATGAGCGCCTCGCGGCCGCACTCGATGAAATCGTGGTGCAAGTCCAGGCGCAGCGCGAAATTCGCGTCACGCCGCTGGCGCGCGGCGAGCCCGTTCATGAGGATGTGCATGGCCTGGAATGCGTTGCCGGTGAGGCCGCTCGCCGCTTCCTCGTAGGGCCGGTAGTTCACGTCGACCGCGATCACGAAGTCCGCGCCGAGCGCGCGCGCCGCTTCCACGGGCACGGGTTCGACCAGCGCCCCGTCGCCGAGGCGTTCGCCGCCGACCGACACCGGCGTGAAGAGCACCGGCACGGCCGTGGAAGCCTGCACGGCGAGCGCCGCATCGCCAGTCATGAGGATGCGCCGCTGGCCGTTGGCGAGGTTGGTCGCCACGGCTCCGAAGCGCCGCGGCCAGCTCTCGATCGGGCGCCCGCCGAAGAGGGGCTCGAGCTGGCTGCGCATGCGGGCATTGCTCATGAGGCCATCCCACGACCGGGAAAAGCCGCCGACGCTGTCCCAGTCGTACGACTCGGCGAGTCGCTCGATGGCGCGCCCGCTCATCCCGCTCGCCCAGAGGGATCCCACGAGGGCCCCGACGCTGGTGCCGCTCACCACGCGCACGTCGACGCCCGCTTCCTCGAGCGCCTCGATGACGCCCACGTGCGCAAGGCCGTGCATCGAGCCGCTGCTCAAGGCGACGCCGATGCGAAGCCCCGGCGTCGCGATCGCATGAGCCGGCGCATTGTGTTGTACCGCCGTCGCACACTCGCTCGCTGCCGCCGGCGGCATGGCCGCGGCGAAGGCGAGGAGAATCCAGGCCGTGACGTAGCGATACATTCCACGAGCGTAAGCGCGGCGCACGCCGCCGGGCTTGATGCGCGTCATGCCCGCGCACATTGGGGCGGGCTGACCTGCATCAAAGCCGGCAGCGTTCGCGCGTCCATGCTGGGCGACATCGAATCCGTGGACACCGGCCCCCGTCTTTCGCGGGTGGTACGTCCTCTACAAGGTTCGGCGCCGCCGCGAAGCTCCGGGTTGATTCTCGTCAACGTGTCCGCGCGCGGCTCCCCGATAGTCGAGGCACCAGCCAAACGCGAGGGAAGTTGCCATGCAGGAAGCCGCCGCCGTTCCGGGCTATCTCCACGAGACCTATTGGTGGGCCTACGTGCATCCGAACGCGGTTCGCCTCTTCGAGCGCCAGTGGCTGGTGAACCTCATCCTGTGGGGCAATTTCGCGAGGCTGCGCGACAGCTGCCTCGACGCGCTCGGCGAGACCGTGCCGGGCCGCACGCTGCAGGTGGCGTGCGTGTACGGCGATTTCACGACGCGACTCTCGGAACGCGTGGCCGCGGGTGCGGGCTCGCTCGACGTGGTCGACGTGCTGCCCATCCAGCTCGCCAACCTCGGCCGCAAGCTCGCGCCCCACGCGCCGGTGAACCTCCTGAACCGCAACGCCGCGGAGCTGGGCTTCGCCGACGCGGCCTACGACCAGGTGGTGCTCTTCTTCCTCCTCCACGAGATGCCCGAGGACGTGCGACGCCGCACGCTCGCCGAGGCGATGCGCGTTGTGAGGCCCGGCGGCCGGGTCGTGATCGTCGACTACCACCGCCCCGAGCGCTGGCATCCGCTGCGCGCGGTCATGAAATGGATCCTGCGCAGCTTCGAGCCGTTCGCCATGGATCTGTGGGCGCACGAAGTGGAGCGCTGGATGCCCGCGGGCGCGCGCGCGATCGCGAAGGACACGTTCTACGCCGGGCTCTACCAGAGGCTCGTGATCACCGCATAAGGCGCGTTTGACCGGGATCAGTAACCGCGGCGGATTGCGCGACATGATGGGACATCGTGCCCCGGGGAGACCGCCATGAACGCCATTGCAGGACGCACCCTCGTCGCCGCGCTCGCCCTCTTCGGCGCCGAGGCATTCGCGGCGCAACCGGGGGATCGCAGCGGCAAGGAGGTCGTCGACCTTTTCTGCGTCCAGTGCCACGGCACCGGGGCCAACGGCGCCCCTCGCATCGGCGACGCGAAGGCCTGGAGCGCGCGCGCGGCTCGCGGGCTGGGCGGCCTCACCGAGAGCGCCATCGCCGGCTTGCGCAAGATGCCGCCCCATGGGGGCACGCTGCAGATCAACGACCTCGAGCTGCAGCGCGGCATCACGTACATGGTGAACGAATCGGGCGGCCACTGGACCGATCCCATCGATCGCGCGGCGAAGATGGCCGAACGATCCGGCGCGCAGATCGTTCAGACCCAGTGTGTGAAGTGCCACGGCACGGGCGAAGGCGGCGCGCCGAGAATCGGCGACAAGGCGGCCTGGATCAAGCGCGCGCAGCCGGGGCTGGAGAGCCTCGTGGCTTCCGCGATCCACGGCCACGGGGGCATGCCGGCCCGCGGCGGCATGGCGGACCTCACAGACGCGGAGATGCGTTCCGCGATCGTCTACATGTTCCAGACCAGTGTGAAACCGGAAAAATGAAACCATGAAGATCCTGCTTGCCGCCGACGGCTCGCCCCATACCCAGATCGCGGCGCGCCACCTCGTGAATCATGTTTCCTGGTTCGCGAAACCACCCGATATCCACGTGGTGCACGTGCAGCCGCCGCTTCCCTATCCGCGCGCCGAGGCCGTCGTCGGCAGGGCGGCGGTGCAGAGCTACCAGCGCGAGGAAAGCGAGGTCGCGCTCGCCGTCGCCGAGAAGGAGCTCGCCAAGGCGGGGGTCGCCTATACCGCCTCGTGGCGCGTGGGCGACGTCGCGAAGGAGCTCGACGCCTACGTGAAGGCGAACGCCATCGACCTCGTCGTCATGGGCTCTCACGGGCAGGGCGCGTTCGCGAACTTCGCCCTGGGCTCGGTCGCGACGAAGTGCATCGCGACGCTCGAAGTACCGGTGTTGATCGTGCGGCGCGCGAGCGCTCAGAAGCCGAGATCGAGGAGCAGGGCAGCGGCCGCGAGGGTGCCGAGCAAGGCCACCCCGTAGCAGGCGAGCCAGGGCACGGTGCCGCCTCGCACGCCGAAGTCATGCAACGAGTGGTAGATGCGATGCGCGGCGTGCCACAGGAATAGCGAGACCACGGCGAGGAGGAAGACCTTCCCGGGAAAGCCGCGCGCGAAGGCGAGCGCGTTCCCGTAGCTCATCGCCTCCGCGGGCAATCCGAGTCCGAGCGGCGCGGCCACGCCGGTGATGAAGGCGAGCATCGCGGCGGTGAGCGCCGAGAGCATGCCGCCCGCGCCGAAGAGCATCCAGAAGAACGGTTGGTTGGAACGCTTCACGGCGCGCCTCGCGAGACGAGAATCCAAATGAGGATCGAGGAAAGGGCGGCGGCCGCGATCCCGGCGCCGGTGATGAGGGCGCCCGCCACGCGCTTGCCGCCCAGGTAAACGGGGGGCATGGTCTTCGGCATGATCGCGAACCACGTGACCGTGTGGTACGCGAAGATCGCCACCAGCAGGCAGTGGAAGGCGATCGAGAGCGGGCTCTTCAGCGCCTCGAGCCACTCGTTGTACTCGCTCTCGCCTAGCGCAAGGCTCGCGAGGCCCGCCAGCAGGATGGCCGCATAGGCCGCCACGAAAGGCGCGGTCGCCTCGCGCCGCATGAAGCGCATGAAGTACGGGTCGCGCCACCACCATCCCTGCATTGGTCGGATGAACGTACGCCGCGGCGTCATTTGCCGCGTCCCGGGAGGAACCGCGCGAACCAGTCGACGGCGCTCGCCGTCTTGTTCAGGTTCACCGCGTTCGCGGGATCCACCTGCTTCGGGCACACCACGGAGCAGTAGCCCACGGCGGTGCACGACCAGACGCCCTCTTCGGAGCTCGCCACTTCCATGCGACGCGCCGTGGCGGCGTCGCGCGAGTCGAAGTTGTAGCGCGTGAGCAGCGCCGAGATGCCCGGGCCGAGGAACGTCGGGTCGAGGCCGTATTGCGGGCACGCGGCGTAGCAGAGCATGCAGTTGATGCAGTGGCTGAAGTGCTCGTAGCGCTCGAGCTGGGCGGGCGTCTGCAGGTATTCGCCCTGGGCCAGCGCGCGCGGCTCGCGCGGCACGATCCACGGCTCGATGCGTTGCAGCTTCGCCATGAAATCGCCCGAGTCGACCACGAGGTCGCGCTCGATCGGGAAGTGGCTCATCGCCTCGACACGCACCGGGCCGGGGTAGAGGTCGCGCAGGAACGTCTGGCAGCCGAGCTTCGGCCGGCCGCCGATCATCATCCCGCAGCTGCCGCAGATGGCCATGCGGCACGACCAGCGGAAGGTGAGCGTGCCGTCGAGATGGTCCTTGATGTGCTGCAGCGCCTGCAGCACGGACATGTCGTCGGTGAAGGCGATCGTCCACGACTGCAGGTAGGGCTCGGGCGCGCTCCCGGGCTGGTAGCGAAGCACCTCGATCGTGATCGGGCGGGACGGCTCAGGCATGGGTCGGCGCCACCGCGGCGGCGCGGCCCGCGGCTTCGCCGGCCGCGCCGTAGGCGCGCGTGGCGGGCGGCGAAGTCGTGATGCGCACCTCGCTCCAGCCGATGCGCGGCGCGCTGTCGCGGGCGTGCCAGGCGAGCGTGTGCTTGAGATAGTTCGCGTCGTCGCGCTGCGCGAATCCGTCGAGGCGCTGGTGCGCGCCGCGCGACTCCTCGCGCGCGAGCGCCGAGTGCGCCATGGCCTGCGCCACGTCGAGCTGAAAGCCGAGCTCGAGGGCCGTCAGCCACTCGGTGTTCCACGCGCTGGCGCGATCCTCGAGGGCGGCGCGGGCGAGACGCGCCTTCAGCTCGGCGAGCGTGTCGCAGGTCTCGCGCATCTCGTCGCCGAGACGGTAGATGCCGCAGCCCTTTTCCATGCTGGCGGCCATCGCATTCCTCAGCACGGCAAGGCGCTCGTCGCCGCCGCGCCGCTTGAGGGGGACGAGGGCGCGCTCCATGCCGTCCTGCGCCTGCCAGCGAAGGCTCACGCTGTTGCCCGGGCCGACGGTCTTCGCGAAGCGCGCGGCCTCCTCGCCGGCGACCTTGCCGAATACGCAGAGCTCGGCGAGCGAGTTGGAGCCCAGGCGGTTGGCGCCGTGGATGCCGCTGCTCGCGCACTCGCCCGCGGCATAGAGGCCGGGCAGGGAAGCGGCGGCGTGCACGTCGGTGGGAATGCCGCCCATCGTGTAGTGGACCGCGGGCCTCACGGGAATCGGCGTACGCGCCGGATCGATGCCGAGGAACTGCTCGGCCATCTCGCAGATCTGCGGCAGGCGCTCGCGCAGTTTCGCTTCCCCGAGGTGGCGCAGGTCCAGGTTCACCACGCCGCCCTGCGCCGTGGTGATGGTGCGGCCCTTGCGCTCCTCGTGCCAGAAGGCCTGCGAGAGGCGGTCGCGTGGACCCAGCTCCATCGCCATCTTGCGCGGACAGGGCTCGGGCGGGCCGAGGCCATAATCCTGAAGGTAGCGGTAGCCGTCCTTGTTGGTGAGGATCCCGCCCTCGCCGCGGCATGCCTCGGTGAAGAGCAGACCCGTTCCCGCCATGCAGGTGGGGTGGTACTGCACGAATTCCATGTCGCGAAGGGCCACGCCCCTTCGATAGGCGAGCGCCATGCCGTCGCCCGTGACGATGCCGCCGTTGGTGTTCTGCGCGAACACGCGCCCCGCGCCGCCCGTGGCGACGATCACGGCGCGTGCGTGGATCGCGCGGAATTCTCCGGTCGCGATCTCGATGGCGAGGACGCCCTGCGCGCGCCCATCGTCCACCAGCAGGTCGCAGCAGAAATGCTCGTCGAAGCGGCGAATCGACGCGTACTTCATCGAGGTCTGGAAGAGCGCGTGCAGCATGTGGAACCCGGTGCGATCGGCGGCGAACCACGTGCGCTCGATCTTCATGCCTCCGAAGGCGCGCACGTTCACGTGGCCGTCGGCGCGCCGGCTCCAGGGGCAGCCCCAGTGCTCGAGCTGCACCATCTCCTCGTGGCAATGCTCGACGAAGTACCGGACCGCGTCCTGGTCGCAGAGCCAGTCGCCGCCCGCGACGGTGTCGTGGAAATGGGCCTCGAGGCTGTCCTCGGGGAGAGTGACCGCGGCCGAGCCGCCTTCCGCGGCCACGGTATGGCTGCGCATGGGATAGACCTTGGAGACGAGCGCCACCTGCAGCTTCGGATCGGCCTCGGCGATCGCGATGGCCGCGCGCAGCCCCGCACCGCCGCCGCCGATGATGACGACGTCCGCATCGAAAGTCTCCATCCTGGGAAGCTATGCTACGTGCGCCGCGGGCAATTGATTTGGGTCAAACGACTTCGAGCGGCGCACCACGTGCACGCTGCAAGGCGCGCCGGCCGTGACCGCGGAAGCCACCGAGCGCCACCATGCAAGCGCCCGCTCGTCCGGTGCCGGGGCTCCCAGGACGATCAGGTCTACATTGTTGCGCCGCCCGAATTCCACCAGCGCCTGCGCCGGGTCCGAGCTCTCCAGGACGTGCAGCGAGACGCGGTGGGCCTCGATGCCGAGCGGACGCAGCCATTGGCGCAAGCGGATGCGATGCTCGACCTGCGCCTCGGGCCCGTCGGCCTCGCCGCCCGGCGCCGGCACGACCGAGACGCAGATGAGGCGGAATTCCGCGCTCAGCGAAAGGATGCGGCGCGTCGCGCGCTGCAGCTCGGGCTGGCGGATGTCGTCGGGATGGCGCGTGTCGACCGCCACCATCACCACCGGCGCCGTGCCCGGCTCCTTCGCCCCGCCGGCCTCGATCGCGATGCCGCGCGCGTTCCACCAGCGCGCCGCATGCGCGACGAGCCCCCGGCGACGCGACTTCGTGGCGCGCGCGGTAAGCGCCACCTGCTCAGGATGGCGCAGGTCGAAGGCGAGGTGGGCCGCCGATTGGTAGCGGCGCGCGGGGTCGACTTCGAGCGCGCGCAGGATCACCTCCTGCAGCCACGGTGGCATGTCGTCCACGTGCAGCGAGGGCGGCGCGGGGTCGATCCACAGGCGATCGCGCAGCGCCGCGCGGGAAAGCGGCGCCCCGAAGGCGAGCTCGCCCGTGGCGAGTTCGTAGAGCACGACGCCCAGCGCGAAGAGGTCGCTGCGCGCATCGGTTCGCGTGCCGAGCACCTGCTCGGGCGAGATGTAGGGCGCGGAGCCCGCGGCGTAGCGCTTCTCTTCGGCGAGGAGGTCGGGCAGGTGGCGATGGTGCGAGAGCGCGAAATCCAGCAAAACCGCGGTGCCGTCGGCCTTCACGATGACGTTGTCGGGCTTCAGGTCGAGGTGGATCACGTCCTGCGCGTGGACCGCGTGCAGCGCGTCGGCAATGGCCGCGCCGATGCGCGCGACCTCTCCCGGCGCCATGACATGCGCGGCACGCCGGTCAAGGCTCTCGCCCGGCACGCGCTCCATCACGAGGTACGGCGCGCTCGTCACGTCACCCGCCGCCACGAAGCGCGGCACGTGCGGCCCGGCGAGGCGCGGCAGGATCATCGCCTCGGTCTCGAAGCCGATCATCATCTCCGCGGACGTGAAAGCGTCGCCCAGCCGCGGTACCTTCATGAGCATCGGAAAGCCGGCGTCGCGGCCGCGCACCTCGAAGAGCTTGCCCATCGCTCCCGCGTGCAGGCACGCGCCCACCGTGAAGCCGACGATCGCAGTGCCGGTATCGATCTCGATCACGCTTCAGGCGCCCCTTTCCAGCCGGTAGGCGAGCGATTCCGGCAGCCCGGCCACGCGGATCTTGCGGGCCGCGGCGAAATGGTCGTAAGCCACGCGATGAAAGGTGATCGACCCGGCGCCGAGATCGGCGAGCGCATAGCAGGCGGCGGGATCGCCGTCGCGCGGCTGCCCCACGGATCCCGCTATGGCGAGCCACGCCCGGTGCGCGCCCACGGGAATCGCCACACCGGAGTGCGGCCTGAAGGCGATCATCTTCTCGCGCGCGCCTTGCCCGTAGAGCACCTGGTGGTGCACGTGCCCCGAGAAGGTGTACGGCGCCCGGGAGGCGCGCACGCTGCGCTCGGCGGCGGCGAGGCTGTCCACGTAATCCCAGCGCTCGGGCGCATCGGCCGAAGCGTGCACGAAGCACGCCGGGCCCTTGCGCACCTGCAGGGGCAACCCACCGAGGAACGCGCGCTGCCCCTGCGAGAGCATGCCGCGCGTCCACGCGATCGCCGCGGTGGCCGCCTCGTTCAGGTAGGCCGAGGGTCCCGAGACCGCGGCATCGTGGTTGCCCTTCACGACGATGGCGCCGCGCGCCTCGTGCTCGGCGACGATGTCGATCACCGCGACCGGGTCCGCGCCGTATCCCACGAGGTCGCCGAGGAAAGCGAACTCGTCGGCGCCACGCGCGCGCGCATGGGCGAGGCACGCCTCGAGCGCCTCGAGGTTGGAGTGGATGTCGGCAAGGAGCGCCATGGCCATGCGCCATGCTGGCGCAAGAATGACCTGCCGCGCATGCGGCAGGTCAAGGTTGGGCGCGTCCTTCCTAGCGGAAGCGGTACTGCCAGGCGACGCTCACGAAGGTCACGCTCTGGTCGGGCTTGAGCGAGACCGTCGTGTTGTCCGAGTAGGCGAAGCCCGTCCACGTCCATTCGTTCAGGCTCTGGCGGTCGTGGACCAGGTCGACGCGGATCGTCGAGGCCTTGTCGAGCGCGTACTTGCCGAAGAGCTTCAGCCGGAAGTCGCGGAAGGTCACGTCGGGAAGGCCGCCCGATTGCGCGAGGAAGGCGACGTTGGCGGCGTTGGCGAGGGAGTCGAGCGACTGGTCGTAGACGTTGCGGTCGTTGATGTAGAGGAGGTCCGCTCCCACCTGCAGCTTCGGCGAGACCTTGCCTGCGATGCCGACGCCCGCGGTGCTGTTCTTGTCCTTCAGCGCCATCTGGTAGCCCGTGGAGTGGGCGACGTTCACGACCTGTTCGCCGTAGCTGTAGTAGGCCGAGAGCCTCCACGCGTCCGAGACCACGTAAGACATGTCCACGCCGTAGAGCTTCATGCCGGTCTTCTGCAGCCCCTTTTCGGTGGGCGCGGAATATTTGTCGGTGCCGTCCTCGAGCGTGAACTGAAGCGACATGCGCTCCATCGGCGACCAGTCGACCATCGCCTTCACCTTGTCGCGCTTGCGGTTCATGAACATCGCCGGAAAGATGCCGGTGCGATTGAAGACCTCCGCGTCGGAGACTTCCGTGGAGCCCGTGGCGGGAAGTGAATTGGGCTTCAACCACGAGGAGCCGTCGCGGTCGCTGTGCGACACGCCGATCGAGCCGGTGACCGTCTCCGACATCGAGCGGCGCAGTTCGGCGCGATAGGTGGTCTCGTCGGTCTTGGCGCGCAGCGCGCTGATGCCGGCGATGCTGTCGCCGATGCAATCGGTGGCGAGCTCGAGGCATTCCGGGCTGGAAAACTGCCCGCGGTCGAGCGCCTCGTAGTCGACGCCGACGGTGGCGCGCACGTTGGCCGGCAGGAGGTAGCTCCCCTCCAGCTTGCCCGCCGTCTTCTTCAGCGAGTAGGTGCCGTTGGTGAAACGGTTCGTGCCCTCGATGTTGTAGAGGGCGAGCGGAGACTTGTCCTCGCGGTTCTCGTAGCGCAGGTTCGCGTTCACCGAGAACCTCGGCAGCGGGCGCGCGGTGAGGCCGACCTGGGCCAGCGTCGTGTCCACCCGTCCGCCGTAGTTGCTCACGCCGGCGGGCGCGTCGGCGAGCCCGTTGGAGGTGAAGTCGTCCTTCTGCGTCGCCTTCGTGTAGGCGTACTTGAAGGTCGCGCGGGTGGTGGGCGTGATCGCATAGCTGCCCGCCACCGAGAGCTGGTGCGCCTGGTTGTCGGGCGGCAGCGCCATGGCGAGCTGCAGGATGTTGCGCAGCCCCGCCGTGAGCGCGACGCCGGTGCCGGTGCCCATCGGCACGCCCAGGCCGTTGTTCAGGTTGCCGTTCACCGTGGGCGTGAGCGCCCCGTTGCCGTTGTCGTAGAACGAGCCCCAATAGCCGGCGGTGACGGCGCCGCGCTCGCCGATGAACGTGAGCTTCGCCTCGTACTGGCGCGTGGTCGAGTTGATCGGCTCGGGCCGCATGAGCAGCGCCCACTGGTTGGCGCCGCTCGCGAGCGCCGTGCACACCGGCGGGGGCGCCGCGCCCGACGCGCAATTGAAGCCGCGCCCGAAAAGGCGCGCCCCGTCCTTGTCCTCGTTGGTGAAGGTCGCCTCGAACAACAGGTTGCGGCCGAAGAACTTCTCGCCGCCGACATTGAGGCGCTTTCTCTCGGTCTTGAGATCGAGGTCGCTGCCCGCGCCGCGCGTGGGCAGCAGGGTCACGATGGGCGCCGTGGTCCCGGAGCCCTGCAGGCTCGTGTTGACGGTGCGCGGGTACCAGCGCGTGAGCTCCCAGTACTCGCCGAAGATCTTCCAGTCGCCCTGGCGATTCATCATCCCGCGCAGCTCGCGCGAGTCGAGGCCGAGGTTGCGGGCCTCGAGTGTGGTCCACATGCCGGTCGCGTCGTCGCGGCGCACGAAGTCCAGGTCGAGCATGAGGAACGCGTCGTCGCGGCGCAGGCCGTTGTACTGGCCGAAGAGGGAGCGCTCGCGGCTGTCGCCGCTCACCGCGCCCGCGCCCACGCTCACCGTGCTCGACGGCGTGGAGAGGTCTTCGCGTTCATCCGCGCGCGCCGGCACGTGCAACGCCAGCGCCGCGGCGGCGAGGAGTTTCATCCTGAAGGCGAATTTCCGGTCGGCTGTCATGTTCGTTCTCGCGCTAGCGGAAGTTGAACTGCGGGGTGGGATTCGTGGTGCTCGGGTTGTTGGTCCCGTGAACCTGCGTGTGGCAGTTGAGGCAGCCGCGCGCCATGGTGTAGTTGATCCCCGACTTGCCCGACGAGGTGCCACTCAGGAGCGACGTGCTCTGGCCCTGCCCCGCAAGCTGCGCGACCTGCCCGCCGTGCGGTGTGTGGCATTGATGGCAGAGGAAGGGCGGGCGCGCCTTGAGGAGGTTCTCGGCCGTCGTGCCGTGCGGGTTGTGGCAGTTGGAGCAGTCTTCCGCGACCGGCTCGTGCGTGTGCACGAAAGGTCCGCGCTTCTCCATGTGGCACGTGTAGCAGGTGTCGTTCACGCTGTCGCGCTTCATGAGCTTCGGACCCACGGAGCCGTGCGGGTTGTGGCAATCGGAGCAGGCCATCTTGCCCTCGGGAATCGGGTGGTGCGAGGGCTTGTTCACCTGGGTGCGCTGCTCCTTGTGGCACGTGAAGCAGACCTCGGGCTGGGTCGCCTTGTCGCGCACCTTATCGTGCGCCGTGTGAACCTGGTGGCACGAGGTGCAGGCGACGTCGGCGGACTGGTGCTGGCTTCCCTCCCAGTGCGAGCGCTTGGCGTCGGTCTGGTGGCAGGCGAGGCACTGTCCGTTCTGCGCCTGCGGCGCGGACCTGTTCTTGCCCTTGAAGAGCACGTCGGGCTTCGGGCGCTCGACCGCGTTCTCCGGCTTGTTCACGTGGTGGTCGCTCTCGCCGTGGCAGCTTGTGCACGTGGGCGTGCGGCCGTCGGCCATCACGCCGTGGCGCGTCTTGCCGATGGCGAGCACGGGGTAGTCGTCGCCTTCGTCGTGGCAGCGCGTGCATTTCGCGTCGCCGTTGAGGACGAGGTCCTTCTTCGCGTCGGCCGCGAAGGCCCCGCCCGCGCCCGCGAAATAGAGCATTCCCGCAACCGCCGCGAGGGCCCGCAGGATGTGTCGGGTGCTTTTCATCGTCTCGACTCCCTTTGCTCGTGGCCCGTGGGCCGTCTTGCCGCGTTCACGCTACGTATCCTTTTTGGGCTCGGCCGGCTTCGCCGGCGCGGTCGTCTTTTCGGCGGCCTTCGAGGGGAAGAGCTCCGAGGGTCCGGGGCCTTCGGGCTCGGTGTGGGCGATGCCGAAGTGGCAATCGATGCAGGTCTTGCCCTCCGTCTTCATCTTGGCGTGGCGCGTCTGCGCCTTCTCCGACATGAGCGAGGACTCCATGTGCGAGGCGTCATGGCAATTGCGGCACTCGAGCGAATCCGTCTCCTTCATGCGCCGCCACACGTGGTGGGCGAGCTCGGCCTTCTTCGCCTGGAACTTCTCCTTGGTGTCGATGGCGCCGGTGAGGTGGCCCCACACCTCGAGAGAGGCGGCGAACTTGCGCTTGATGAGCGCGACCGGCTCCTTGGGCACGTGGCAATCGGAGCAGATGGCGCGCACGCCCGCGCGGTTGCGGTCGTGGATGGTGCCCTTGTACTCGGCGTACACGTTGTCGCGCATCTCGTGGCAGCCGGTGCAGAAGGCCTCGGTCTCTGTCCATGCGAGGCCGGCGGCGCCCGCGACCACCAGGGTCGCGCCAACGAGCACGAGGACACCGGCGAGCACGAGCGAGACCGCGAACGCCTTCCATCGCGAGGGGTAGCGCGTGCGGACGACGTTCCAGAGCTGGCGGAACATGGCGATCCTCCAGGGCTTCGCCTGGGGGTCAGCGGGAGAGGATCCAGCCGATCACGTTCTTCACTTCGGCGTCGTTGGTGGTCTTCAGGCTCTCGTGGGTCTCTTCCTTGCCGTCGACTTTCACCTTCGGATGGGTGGTGAGGTGCGTGTAGAGCTTCTGCTCGGCGTCGGCCTTGCCCTTGTACTTGGCGGCGGTCTCCTTGAACGACGGGCCATCCTTCTTCTTGTCGACCGAATGGCAGGTGAGGCACTTGCTCTTCTTCACCAGCGCTTCGGCCGCGGCGTCGTCGGCGGCATCGACGATGAACGCCGCGCCTGCCAGGATCACGGCCAGCAAGGGTGCGAGGATCGTCTTCATTTGGCGCTTCTCCATGGTTCGCGTTCGCCGTCGCGGCGGGGCTCAGCAGGAGAGTCTGTAGGACGCGGCGTCGCGAGCTTTGATTTAGGTCAAACGTCGTGAGGGGACCTGCCGGGCGGGTCATCGTCGTCGACGATCACCGCGAGCCCAGGCCCCTCGAGGTCGTCGAACTGGCCGGCGTCCACCGCGAGCCAGAACGCTGCGCCGATCGCGAACGCGAGCACGACGCCGAGGGGCACGAGCAGGAAGAGGATGTCCATCGTCAGCGCCCGAGGCGAAGCGCGTTGGCGAGCACCAGGAGCGAGCTCGACGCCATGCCGATGCCCGCGACGAGCGGGGTCACCATGCCGGCGCAGGCGAGCGGAATGGCGACGAGGTTGTAGGCGAGCCCCCAGGCGACGTTCTCCCGGATCACGGCGCGCGTGCGCCGCGCCAAGGCGTGCGCCGCGGCGAGGCCCGAGAGCGAATCGGCGAGCAGCACCGCGTCGGCGCGCATCTGCGCGAGGTCCGCGCCGCCTCCCATGGCGATCGAGACGTCGGCCTGCGCGAGCACCGGCGCGTCGTTGATGCCGTCGCCGACCATGGCCACGCGCGCGCCTCGAAGGACTCGATGCCGAGCTCGGCTGCGACGCGCTGCGCCACCGCGGGCTCGTCGCCGGTGAGAAGATGGATCGCGCGCCGTTGGCGTGCGCGCCCCTGTCGGGTACGACGCACGTACTCGCGATGCTGTTGGACATGGACGGCTGCTCGCGCAACGGACGGTCCTCGAATGATCGCGTCGCCCGTGGAGCGCGCCTTGAGGCAGATCAATCGCGGCGGATTCCCAGCCGTTTCGCGTGCAGGGCGAAGGCATGGGGGGGCATCAGGGCTGCGGGACAGGGCCCCGCTGCCAGGTAGACGCGTCAGCCCTCCGTCTTGGAGTTTGGGGCGCGGGACGCCGTGGTCCGTGTCAGGGTTGCGGCGAGCTTGGCGAGCGCGATGACGCCGGCGGCGATGCGTACCGCTCGCGCGATCTTCCCGCGGCCCGCCGCCCAGAGGACGAGCCCGAGCACCGCGGAGCGCGCCGGGCGCGATGCCGCGATCGACAGGGCCGCGCGCGGCAGCGTGAGGCACTCGCGAAGCGCGGCCAGCTCGCTCGCCGCCTTGAGCCGCAGCAGCGCCGAGCGCGCCACGAGCACTTCCTTCCTCAGCGCGAGGACCTGGCGGGATTCACTCACCCTGCCCCCGCAGCGCATCGCGGTCGGCGGCGAGCTCCCGCAACGTCGCCTCGAACGGCGCGGGGCTCGCGAGCGACTGCGCGCGCAATCTCAGGTAGGCGAGGAAAGCGACGCCCAGGTAGAGCGCGGTGACGGCCGAGATCGCGGCGAGGCGGTGCGTGTCCCAGAAGACCACGACGACGAGGAACGCCGCGAGGAGGAGGCCGAGCGCGAGGAAGAGGCTCGCCACGAGCGCGAGGACGAGCATCTCCTTCTTGCGCTCGCCTTCCTCGCGCAGCTCCAGCACCGCAAGCTCGGCACGGGTGCCGACGATGCCGACGAGCGTCTGGCCGAGGGCGTGGAGGGAAGCGAGGAGGCCCTGCTCCGGCTTCTCGTCCAAGGAGCCCTCCTAGCGACGGTTGAGCAAGAGGCCCATGACGACGCCGATGATGGCCCCCAGCGCCACGCCGGCCGCGATGGACTGCCACGGATTCGAATGCACGTATTCATCCGCGGCCTTGCCCGCCGCCCGCGCGCGCTCGACCGCCGCGTCCTGGTAGTCGCGCAGCCGCTCCTTGGCGACGGCGAGGTTGTGCTCGACGCTCGCGCGGAGCGCCTGCGTCTTCTCGCTGCCCGTGGCCGCCACGGACTTGAGGAGCTGCTCGGTGTCCTGGACGACCGCGTTGAAATCGCTCAGCAGCTTGTCCTTCGATGCCTGGGTATCGCTCATGGGTGTCTCCTTCTCGTGGATGATATGTCGGCCACCATGAGTTTGCGCCGCGCGCCGGGAAACGTCACGTCAAGCTTGCGCGCGTTGCCCGCGCCGCAGGATTCGCAGCGGGAGCATGGACGCGAGCACGCCATCGCGCAGCACGAACTGGTGGAAGAGCGCTGCGCCGGCGTGCAATCCCGCGAGCCACATGATGGCGTCGCCGAGGATCGTGTGGATCTTCGCGATCGACTTGCCGAGCGCCGGGTCCGGCGCGATCCACGGTCCGACGTTGCCCAACAGCCCCAGCGTGAGCGCATGGCCTTCGAGCCATGCACCGGCGATCGCGCTGAGCGGCGTCACGACCAGAAGCGCATAGAGAAGGCCGTGCCCGGCGCTGGAGGCAAGCCGCATCCAGCGCGGCGAGGGCTCGGCCGCGGGAGGCGGGTACATCGCGCGAAGGGCTAGGCGCGCGAGCGTGAGCACGAGGACCGTGAGCCCGAGCACCTCGTGGATCTCGCGGTCGAAATCATTCCCAGCGGCGTAGGTGCGCTCCTCGGAGCCGCCCGGGCCCATGGCGAACGCGGCGAGGACGAGGATCGCGGTGAGCCAGTGCAGGCCGATGGCGGGCGCGCCATGGGTGCGGATCGGACTTTCCATCCCGGTGAGACCCGCGCCCGCGCGCCTCGTTCCGCTGACCGCGTCCGGGCGACTAGCCCGGCTGCGCGTCGCCGTTCGCGCGGCGACACGCGGCATCGCACCTCGGAGCGCCGGGCTTCGCGTCCTTGATCGCCGTTTCCATGTCGGGCGTGTTGAGCGTTCCGCCTGGCGCTCGAGCGCTTCGATCTCGGGCGATGCGCAACCCGCGCATCCGAGGAGTATCGCCACCAACAGGCATTTCATCGCTTTGTCCCTTCGAGTGAGTGAAGGGGCAGCGATGCCGGCGGTCGGTTGTCGCGCCTGCTCCGACCGGCCCACGGCTGCGGCATTGCGGGCGATTCCCTTGGCCTCAGGCGATGGCCGCCAGCGCCACGCGCGTCGGTTCGCCCCCACGCACTCGGCCCGACGCTCGCCTTACGTTTTGTTACCGCGCGCGCGGCGAGCGATTTCGCGGGCCTATGATTTCCCCTCGCACCCAATTTCGGAGGCAGCGATGAAGACCATGGCAAGGGCCGGGATGCTTTCGCTCCTGTGGGCCGCGTCGGCGGGCGCCGCGGACCTTTACGCGTTGCGCGAGGAGGTGCCCGAGACAGGATCCAACATCGCCAGGCCGACGGTCTACTGGCGAGTGCCCATCGGCAAGACCTACGCCGAGCTGAACAGCGACGAGAAGCGGCTGGTGCGCGACGAGTACGTGAGCCTCGCCGCGCGTGACGAGCCGCCTTATCCGCGCGACGGCATGACGCCGATCCTCTCGGAGGTGGCGCGCATCCAGCTGCGCAACTTCGACAGCAGCATGCTGCACCTCGCGGTGCGTATCGACGCGCGCGGCGAGCCGCAGGGCGTCGCGGTGCTGAAGAGCGCGAACCGCGCGATCGACCAGAGCGTCGCCTACGCGTTGATGCATACGCACTACAAGCCGGCGCTGTGCGACGGTACGCCCTGCGCCGCGGATTACTCGTTCCGCTACAAGTTCGAGAATCCGCGCACGCGCAACTTCATC
Organism: Burkholderiales bacterium; assembly: GCA_038244725.1. Classification (GTDB taxonomy): domain Bacteria; phylum Pseudomonadota; class Gammaproteobacteria; order Burkholderiales; family Usitatibacteraceae; genus Usitatibacter. The sequence goes on along the minus strand of JBBRTF010000022.1, from coordinate 35,577 downwards.
GTCGAGTGGAACCCGGTCCTCTGGATGGTGCCGCTGAAGCGCGATTGACTACGCTACAGTAGGGGATGCATTTTCGGGATTCGATTGCCCGCGAAGGATTCGCGTTCGTCCCGGCGGCCGAGGTGCGCCCGCTCCTCGGCTCGCCGGCGGAGCTCACCGACTGGCCGCGATTCGCCGCGAGCTGGAACGATCTCGCGCTCGACACACACCTCCCGGACGGCCATCGCTATCGGCGGCGCCGTCACGCGACGCTCTCTGTGCCCGCGAGTGGGAAGACGTTCCGCGTCGAGCCTCGCGGGCCCCATTACCAAAGCCTCGACTACAACCCGCTGATGGGCGGCATCGAGCGCTGGTTCGAGCCGATCCGCCCCGAGATCCTCGCGGGCGCCACGTTCCGCGCGATCCTCGACTTCTGCATCGATCTCTTCGGCGCCTTTCGTCCCGGCACGCAGTGGCATGTGGAAGCCCACCAGTTCCGCATCGAGGCGCGCCAGGACGCCGCGGGCCAGCCCACGCCCGAGGGCGTGCATCGCGACGGCGTGGACTATGTGCTGGTGATGCTGGTGGACCGCGCCAACATCGAGAGCGGGACCACGACCGTGCACGACGCGGGCGGCAAGCTCCTCGGCAGCTTCACGCTGGCAGCGCCCTTCGACTCGGCGCTGGTGGACGACGCGCGCGTGCGCCACGGCGTGACCGCAGTCTATCCCATCGATCCCTCGCGTCCCGCGCATCGCGATGTGCTGGTGGTGACTTTCCGCGCGAAAAAAAAGGCCCCCGTGAGGGGGCCTTCGGTCGAATCTGACGTCAAGGCTGCACGACGTCGCGACACGAGGGGTTGACCGCGGTCAGTTGACGGTCTGGGTGATCGGCCCGGCGACGCCGGCGCTGTTGTTGGCGTTGCCCGAATAGAGTCCCTTGATGGCGTGGGCGCCGAGCGCGAGGCGGTTCGTGGTGCATTTCGCGGCACCGCTCGAGTTGAGCGCGACCGACGCGCAGCCGGAGATCGACGAGCCGTTGTCGGTGAAGTTCACCGTGCCCGTGGGCGTTCCATTGCCCGCCACCTGCACGGTGAAAGTCACTTTCTGGCCATAGGTCGACGTGTAGCGCGACGAGTCGATGGTGAGCTTCGTGGCCACGACGCCGACCACGGTCTGGGTGATGGGACCCGCCACGCCCGTGCTGTAGGTCGCGTCGCCCGAGTAGACGCCGGTGATCGGATGCGCGCCGGCCGCGAGCGCGGAAGTCGTGCACGTCGCCCAGCCGCCGGCGAGCGCTACCGAGACGCAGGTCGCGATGGCGTTGCCGTTGTCGCGGAAGGTGATGGTTCCGGCGGGCGTCCCGTTGTTGCCCATGAGGGTCGCGGTGAACGTGACCGATTGGCCCGCGTTGATCGTGTACGACGACGAGTCCATGCCGCTCGATGGGGTCACCGAGCCGGGCGCCGGGGTGGGAGTCGGCGTGGGAGTCGGCGTGGGCGTCGGCGTGACGACGGGCGTACCGGAAACGCTGGAACCGGAAGAGGCGGCCACGCCGAACTTCATCGCAGGCGCTCCCGCTTCGGCCGCGCCGACATCGGGCGCGGCGCCCACGAAGGCGTCGTTGAAGTTCGCGATGCGCGCGCCCTGGTCGAAGCCCGGCGTGCCCGCGGCGAGCGCATAGGCGCCGCTCGATTCGCTCTGCCAGCCGTTGCCCGCGGCATACACCGGAGTCGCGTTGATGCCGCTCACCATGGGCGCGCCCGCGGCTCCGTTGAACATGTCGTTCTGGAACGTGTTGTTCACGCCCGCCTGGTAGAAGGCCGAGTTCGGCTTCCAGAGGTGATAGATGTTGTTCATCGACACCGTGTTGTTGATGAGCTGCGTGGCGCCCGTGCCGCCGCCGCCCGCGCCGCCGCCCAGGCCGTAGGAGGAGCCCGCTTCGGTCGCCTGCAGCATCGTGTTGTGGAAGATGTAGCGCCGGCCGTCGCCCAGCGTCGCGTCGGAGCCGGACTTGAAGAAGGGCTGGCGGTCGTCGGTGTCGTGGGTCTTGCCCTCGAAGAACTGGTTGCGGCTGAAGACGTTGCGGAAGAGGTACACGGGGCCCACGGAGGTCACGGTCGTGGCGATCCCGGTGGCGACGCGGTCGAGGTAGTTGCCCCAGATGCGCACGTTCTTGTTGCCGCCCTCGGCCTCGATGCCGTCATCCCACGTGCCGCTGATGGTGTTGCCGTAGATGTCGGAGTCGGAATTCGGGAAGCCCGTCTTCGAGAAGTTGTCCTCGCCGCCCAAGGCGTCGTTGAAGTGCTTGGCGCCGCCGTAGATCTCGTTGTGGCGGATCACGTGGTTGCCGCCGCAGTAGCTGAAGGTCACGCCCTGGGGGCCCGCCGGGTGGCCGTCGGTCCAGCTGTTGGCGCTGTAGCGCGGGTCGTGGATCCTGTTCCTCTGGATGGTGACGCGCGTGAGCTCCTCGTTCTGGCAGATGGCGCGCACGCCCGAGTCCATGTCGGCGCCCCAGGTGCCGTCGCGCGTGCGGCCCCAGCCGCTCACGTCGTTGTCCTCGATCACCACGTCGTGGACGTTGGGCGAGATGCGGATCGCGTCCTGCTGCGCGCCCTTCAACGCGAGGCCGCGCACGATCACGTACGAGGCGTTCACCGTCACGTTGAATTGCACGGCGTTCGCGGCGTCGAGCGTGGCGCCCGCGCCGTCGTACACCACGTAGCCCGAGGCGCTGCCACCCTCGGTCACGTTGAGGGTGGCAGCGCCGCCCGCCACCGCGATCGTCTTCGCGACGGGAAGCGCGTTCGACCAGGTGGAGAAGGTGAGCGCGCGCGAGGCCGCGGCGCCGGGAAGGTTGAGCTCGACTTCGTAGTTGGTCGCGGGCGTGAGGTTCACGAGGCTGCCGCGGCATTCGTTGTCGCGCGCGTCGAACCACATCGCGAGGCCCTGAGTAAAGGCGCTGTCGCCCACCTTGCGGAATTTCACCTCGCAGCCGGTGGCGGCGTTGGCGCCGGGGCTCGACCAGTAGAGGCCCACGCTTTCATACGTCGGGACCGCGCGCGTGCCCGTGGACGGAAGGATCGACTGCGCTTGCGCTTGCGCCTGCGTCGGCCAGTTGCCGATGGCGATGCCGACAAGGAGGAAGGAAGCGCCGGCCAGCATGCGCAGGCGGCTCGCCGCGAGGGCTGCATTGACGGCGATGTAGCTGCGTGTGGCTCGGTTCATGTCGGACCCCTCTTACAAAACACGGTTGAAGCAGGGTCCAAGGCAAAGTCTATGCCAATCCTTATTTATATCTATAAATCAGTTCGTTACATAATATCCTTGGTTATAGTCCGGACGGCCCCCTGTAGAGCCGGATGGGGGATGTTTGTAGGTTGATTCCACATTCGTTTGTAGGATTCCGCCGACAGGACGTCGGTGAAGGACTACAACGTGTAGTCGATCAGCGACGACAGCGCGAATTTCGTGACGCGCCTGGTCACTGGCGAGCTACAGCCCCGGATATCGGGGGCGAACGCCGTCACCGTGGCACGACATGAGTCGCCACGGTGCGACAAGAAGGAATCGGTGGGCCGGCGCGATGCCGGCCCGGTGGGTCACTCGACCTTCGCGCCCGAGGAGATCACGACCTTCGCCCATTTCTCGGTCTCGGCGGCGATCACCTTGCCGAAGTCCTCGGGCGTGCCGGCGATGGGCTTGCCGCCGAGCTCCGCGAGGCGGGCCTGCATCTTCGGGTCGGCGAGCGCACGGTTCACTTCCGCGTTCACCTTCTCGGTGACATCGCGTGGCGTGCCCTTGGGCATTCCGATTCCGAACCACGCGGTCGCCTCATAGCCCGGTACCGTCTCGGCCACCGTCGGCACGTCGGGGAACGCGGGATCGCGCGCGGCGGAAGTCACCGCGAGCGGGCGGATGTTGCCGCCCTTGATGAAGCCGGCGGAGGACGGCAGGTTGTCGAAGATCACGTGGACCTGGCCCGCCATGAGATCGGTGAGCGCGGGCCCCGCGCCCTTGTACGGCACGTGCAGCATCTGGCAGTCGGTCATCGACTTGAAGAGCTCGCCCGACAAATGCACCGAGGTGCCGCTGCCGGAGGAGGCCATGTTGATCTTGCCGGGGTTCGCTTTGCAGTAGGCGATGAACTCCGCCACCGTCTTCACCGGCAGCGACGGGGTGACTTCCATGATGTTGGGCGTGCGCACCAGGCCCGCCACCGGCGCGATGTCGCGCGGGAAATTGAACGCGAGGTTCGCGTAGAGCGTTGTGTTGATGCCGTTGGCGGGATTCACGAGCAGCATCGTGTAGCCGTCCGGCGCGGCATTCACGACATATTCGACGCCGATGTTGTTGCCGCCGCCGGGCTTGTTTTCGACGATGAACTGCTGGCCCATCTTCTCCGAGAGCCATTGGGCGACGATGCGCGCGAGCACGTCGGTGGTGCCGCCGGGCGGATAGGGCACGACCCATTTAACGGGACGCACGGGATAGTCGGCCGCCGATGCCGCGCCGATGGCGGCAAGGGTGGTGGTCAGCGCAAAGGCAACGCAACGTGCAATTCGAATCACGAGTGTTCTCCTCGGTTGGCGGGTCGCGGGGGTGCGCGCCATTCGGCGCGAGCCGCGATGGTAGCGCGGGAAAACCGCCGGAGACGAATGGCGATGCGAGGGGAGACGATCCCGTCAGCGCCGGGCCTTTACATACTTCCCGTCGAAGGACGTGGTCCAGGTCTTCCCTCCGTCGGCGGAAACACGCCAATGCTGGCGCACGGAGCCGTCGGCATTCGGGGTCCACGTGATCTCGTTCACCTGCTTGGGATCCTTCTTGCCCGGAAGCGTCGCGTCGGAAAGCCGCATCGAGCCGTCGCGGAAGGCACCTTCGATCACGAGGAGCGACCCGGTGGAATCCACCCAGGTCTGGTGCCACACGCCGCGGTCCACGTCGTACACGTTGAAGCTCTGCCCCTGCACCTTGGCGTTGTGCCACGACTCGTGCAGCACGCAGCCGTAGATCTTCTCGATGCGGTTGGTGCCCGCGAGCTTGCCGGCGGGATTGAAGACGTCCCAGTCGCCGACCCAGAAATCGAACTGCCTCGCCTCGGCGGCGGAGCAGGGCGCGGGCTGGGACGCCTGCGCCGTCGCTGCGAACGGGAATGCAATGCCGAGTGCGGCCGCGGTGCGGCGCAGCAATCCTTTCATCGGATCTCCTTGAAGGTCACGAAGTCTTCACCACGCACATCTTCTCGATCTGCATGTCGCGGAACGTATGCGGAATGCCGCCCACGCCGAGGCCCGATTGGCGCAACCCCGCGAACGGCATCCAGTCCACGCGAAACGCCGTGTGGTCGTTCACCATGACCGCCGAAGCGTCGAGCCCGCGATAGGCGGCGAGCGCGGTGTCGAGGCTGCGCGTGAATACGGCGGCCTGGAAGGACCAGGGCAGCGCGTTCGCGAGCCGCATCGCCTCGTCGAGGCTGTCGTACGGGTAGACGCACACGAGCGGGCCGAACACTTCCTCGCGGCTCACCCGGCAATCCTGCGGCGGATCGTAGAGCACGGTCGGCGCATAGCAATTGTTGTCGAGCTTGCGCGCGCCGCCGAGCGCCTTGGCGCCGCGCTGCACCGCTTCCTCGATCCAGCTCGCGATGCGCGTGACCTCGGCGGGCCGGATGAGCGGGCCCACCTCGGTTTCGGCGAGCGAGGGATCGCCGACCTTGAGCGCCGCGGCGCGCTCCGCCAGGCTCGCACCGAGCGCTTCGGCGATGCGCCGCTCGGCGAAGATGCGCTGCACAGAGACGCATACCTGGCCCGCGTGGTAGAAGCCGCCCTTCACGAGCGCCGGCAGCGCGCGCTCCATGTCGGCGTCGGCGGCGACCACCACCGGCGCCGCACCTCCATGCTCCAACGTCGAGCGCGTGCCCGGGGCGAGCTTCGAGCGCAACTGCCAGCCCACGCGCGCGCTGCCCACGAAGCTGAAGAAGGCGACGCGCGGATCGGTGACGAGCTTCTCGGAGAGGTCGCGTTCGACGAAGAGCGCCTGGCCCCACTCCGCGGGCAGGCCCGCCTCGCGCATGAGCTTCACCACGCGGAAACAAGAAAGTGGCGTGTCTCCGGATGGCTTCACGATGAAGGGGCAACCGGCGGCGATCGCGGGCGCCACCTGGTGCACGATGAGGTTCACCGGGTGGTTGAAGGCGCTCACGGCGGCGACGACGCCGATGGGCTCGCTTTGCGTGAACGCGAGCCTTCCCGCGGTGGCAGCGTTGATGTCCATCGGGGGTGCGCAGCATGTCGACGCAGGAGATCACGCCATCGATCGCACGGCGCACCTCGACGCGGGAGTCGGCGAGCGGCTTGCCTCCTTCGCGCGCCGCGCCCAGGGCGAGCGCTTCGGCCTGGGCCTCCATGAGCGCCGCGGTGCGCCGCAGGATCTCGATGCGCCTTGCCGGGGCGAGCCATTTCGAACGGTCGCGGTGCAGGGCGTATGCGGTGGTGAGCGCGATCTCAACCGCTGCTGCATCGGCGACCTCCACGGTGCCGAGCAATGCGCCATCGAAGGGCGAGCGCACCTCGCGACTGACGCCGCCTGCGGCAGCGCCGGGAATCATCAGGGGGAAGTGGTCAGCCACGGCAAGCCATTCTGCCTGAGCAGGCAGGCGCGATATTTAACGGTCCGTTACCGGACCCGGATCACGTGCCGAAACCTGCCAGTGGTCTTTGCGTTGCGTTGGGATTAGATTGGGCCACAACCGCATATAAGAGGAGGATCGCATGACCAAGCTCACGCTCAACGGGAAGGCTATCACCGTGGACGCCGCACCGGATACGCCGCTTCTCTGGGTGTTGCGCGACCACCTCAACATGACGGGCACCAAGTTCGGCTGCGGCGCGGCGCTCTGCGGCGCCTGCACCGTGCACCTGGACGGAGTGGCGACGCGCTCGTGCGTGACGCAGGTCTCCGCGGTCGCCGGCCGCAAGGTGACCACCATCGAGGGGCTCAACGGGAAAGTGGGCGCGGCGGTGCAGCGCGCGTGGGACAAGATCCAGGTCCCGCAATGCGGCTATTGCCAGTCGGGGCAGGTGATGGCCGCGACTGCGCTTCTCGCGAAGAACGCGAAGCCGAGCGACGCGCAGATCCGCGAGGCGATGGACGGCAACATTTGCCGCTGCGGCACCTATGGCCGCATCCGCGCCGCGATCCACGACGCGGCGTCGCAACTGGAGAAATCGGCATGAACGCGCCCGTCGCAGTCACACGCCGCCAGTTCCTCAAGGTCACCGCGCTCGCCGGCGGCGGCCTCATGCTGGGCTTTCGCTTCGGCGCGAACGAAGCCGAGGCCGCGACGCTCGATCCCAACGCCTGGGTGAAGCTCGATCCCAGCGGCAAGGTGACGCTCGTCTGCCAGCGCAACGAGATGGGCCAGGACGTGCACACCTCGCTCACGATGCTTCTCGCCGAGGAGCTCGGCGTCGACCCGCGGCGCGTGAGCGTGGTGCAGGCTTCGGCGAATCCCGTCTATGTGAACAACCTCCTCGGTGCGCAGATCACCGGCGGCAGCACCAGCGTGCGCGACGGATGGGAGACGCTGCGCAAGGCGGGCGCGGCGACCCGCATGATGCTCGTGAGCGCGGCGGCCGATCGATGGAAGGTCCCGGCCGGCGAGATCCGCGCGCAGAACGGCGAGCTCGTGCATGGCACGCGCAAGGCTTCCTATGGCGAGCTCGCGGCGGACGCGGCCCGGCAGGCGGTTCCCGCCGACGTGCCCCTCAAGCCGCGCAGCCAGTTCACGCTGATCGGCAAGCCCCTTCCCCGCCTCGACGGCGCCGACAAGGCGCGCGGCAGGACCGTCTTCGGCCTCGATGTCGTGCAGCCGGGCATGGTCTACGCGGCGCTCGCGGCTTGTCCCGTGCTGGGCGGAAAGGTCTCCTCGTTCGATGCGAGCGCCGCCGAGAAGAAGCCCGGCGTGAAGAAGGTGGTGAGCATCGGCGAGGGCGTCGCCGTCGTCGCCGATCATTACTGGACGGCGCGCAAGGCCCTGGACGACGTGAAGATCCAGTGGGACGAGGGACCGAACGCGAAGGTCGACACGGCGAGCGTCTTCGCCTCGCTCGAGCAGGCGAAGGACAAGGCGGGCGCGGTGGTGAAGCAAGCAGGCGACGCCGCGGGCGCTTTCGCGAAGGGCAAGCCCGTGGAGGCGCGCTACACGCTGCAGATGCTGGCGCACGCCACGCTCGAGCCGCAGAACTGCGTGGCGCGCGTGTCCGGCGACGGCGTCGACGTGTGGATGAGCACGCAGTTCCCGCAGGGAGCGCAGGGCATGGCCGCGGAGGTGGGCGGGGTGAAGCCCGAGGCGGTGCGCATCCATCCGCAGTTCATCGGCGGGGGATTCGGGCGCCGGCTCGATCTCGACCTCATCGCGCAGACGGTCGCGATCGCCAAGTCGATGCCGGGCACGCCGGTGAAGCTCATCTGGTCGCGCGAGGACGACACCACGCACGATTTCTATCGTCCGCCGAGCCTGCACATGATGCGCGGCGTGGTCGAGGGCGGGCGCGTCACGGCGCTTTCCGCCAAGATGGTGTCGCCGTCGATCACCGCGCGCATGTTCCCGGTGTTCGTGAAGGACGGCCTCGACGGCTTCATGACCGAAGGGGCCGCCAACCTCACCTACGACGTCGCCAACCTCGACTTTCGCACCGTGATCCAGGAAGTGGGCGTGCGGGTCGGCTACTGGCGCTCGGTGAGCAACGCGTTGAACGCCTTCGCGATCGAGAGCTTCGTCGACGAGCTCGCCAACGCCTCGGGACAGGATCCGCTGCGGCTGCGCCTCGCGATGCTGGAGAAGATGCCGCGCCAGCGCGCCGTGCTCGAGCGCGTGGCGCGCGACTCCGGGTACAGGGCGAAGGCCTCGGGCGGACGCGCTTTCGGCATCGCGTCGATGGAGTGCTACGGCACGCACGTGGCGGCCGTGTGCGAGGTCTCCGGCGCGGGCGACAAGGTGAAGCTGGAGAAGATCTCCGTGTGCGTCGATTGCGGGATCGCGGTGCACCCGGATCAAGTCGTGGCGCAGATCGAGGGCGGCACGGTGACCGGCCTCATCAACGCGATGCGCAGCAAGATCACGCTGAAGGAAGGGCGCGTCGAGCAGACGAACTTCCACAACTTCCGGCTGCCGCGCATGAGCGACGTACCGCCGATCGCGGTGGCGGTGATCGCCAACGGCGAGGCGCCCGGCGGCATCGGCGAGGTCGGGGTGCCCCTGGTGGCTCCGGCGGTGGCCAACGCGGTCTTCGCCCTCACCGGCAAGCGCATCCGCTCGCTGCCGCTGGAGGACGGCGGGATCACGTTCGTGTAGGGGACGCACGGGAAGGGGCTATCACCCGCGGTAGCCGATGGGGCGGGGTCGCGCTGGCATAATCCTCGGCATGACCTCGCCCACCGACCGTTCCCGGCTTCTCAAGGTCGCCGAGCTCGCGCATACCGCGCTCCCCGGCGTGAACCGCGGACGCTTCTTCCACGCGCCCCATCGCTTTCCTCGCCACGGCGCCGCTGCAAGATGTGCACGGCGCGCGCCAGCATTCATGACTCCGCAATACGTGAAAGGACTTGACACGTGAAAGACGACCTGCGCAACGCCAAGTACGTGATCGACATCGGCCCCATTCCCTCGCTTCCCGTGCAGGGGAGCGACATGCGCTTCCCCGTGGGGCGCATCTATTGCGTGGGCCGCAACTACGCAGACCACGCGCGCGAGATGGGCCACGACCCGAACCGCGAGCCGCCGTTCTTCTTCATGAAGGCCGCGCACTCCATCGTGCAGAACAACTCCGAGATCGCCTATCCCGTCGCCACCAGGGACGTCCACCACGAGATCGAGATGGTGGTGGCGATCGGCAAGGGCGGGAAGAACATTCCCGTGGAGAAGGCGCTCGAGCATGTGTGGGGATACGGCGTCGGCCTCGACATGACGCGCCGCGACATCCAGGGCGAGGCGAAGAAGATGGGCCGCCCTTGGGAGATGGGCAAGAGCTTCGACGAGAGCGCGCCGGTGACGGCCCTTCGTCCCGCCACCGAGATCGGCCATCCCGCCAAGGGCGCCATCTGGGTGAAGGTGAACGGCGTGGAGAAGCAGAAGGGCGACCTCGCGCAGCAGATCTGGAGCGTACCCGAGCAGATCGCGTACCTCTCCAACCTCATCACGCTGCAGGCCGGCGACCTGATCTTCTCCGGCACGCCCGCGGGCGTCGGCCCCGTGGTGGCCGGCGACAAGCTCGAAGGCCACGTCGACGGCGTGGGCGACCTCACCATCACCTACAAGCGCTGACGACCCATAACCGAGGTCTGTCCCCGGGACATCGAAAGGCTCGCGCCATGGATACCGTCACCGAAAAGCCCCGCAGCTACGACAATTACATCGCCGGCAAGAGCGTCCCGCCTGCCGACGGCCGCACCTTCGAGTCCACCAATCCCACCACCGGCAAGGTGTGGGGCCGGTTCGCCGAATCGAGCCCCGCCGATGTGGACCGCGCGGTGAAGGCCGCCGCGCAGGCGTTCGCGGGCGCATGGGGAAAGCTTTCGCCGACGCGAAGGGGCCGGCTCATGATGGCGTGGGGCGATCGCATCGCCGACAACGCCGAGACCATCGCCGCCATCGAGACGCAGCAGAACGGCAAGCTCATCGCCGAGATGCGCGCGCAGGCGAAGGTCGTGAAGGACTGGCTCTACTACTACGGCGGGCTCGCCGACAAGATCGAGGGCCGCGTGATCCCCATCGAGCGCGCGAGCGTGCTGAACTACACGCTGCGCGAACCGCTCGGCGTGATCGGCGTCATCGTGCCGTGGAATTCGCCCACCTTCCTCACCATCATGAGCGTGGCGCCCGCGCTCGCGGCGGGCAACACGATCGTGCTGAAGCCTTCCGAAGTGACTTCGGGGTCGGCTTTCGAGCTCGCGCGCCTCGCGGAGGAAGCGGGCATGCCCGCGGGCGTGATCAACGTCGTCACCGGCGGTCGCGAGGCCGGCGAGGCGCTGGTGGACCACGAGGGCGTCGCGAAGATCTCGTTCACCGGCAGTGAAGGCGGCGGCAAGGCGATCGCCTCGCGCGCAGGCGCTCGCCTCGCGAGTGTCACGCTCGAGCTCGGTGGCAAGAGTCCCAATATCGTCTTCGCGGACGCGAACCTGGACCAGGCCGAGGCGGGGGTCCTCGCGGGAATCTTCGCGGCGGCGGGGCAGACGTGCGTCGCCGGGTCGCGCGCCTACGTCCACGAAAGCATCTACGAGGAGATGAGCGAGCGCCTCGTGAATCGCGCGAAAAGGATCCGCCTCGGCGATCCGCTGCTCGCCGAGACGCAGATGGGCCCGGTGGCGACGCGCATGCAGCTCGCCAAGGACGAGCAGATGATCGCCCGCGCGGTGAGCGAAGGCGCCGAGCTCGTGACGGGCGGGCGCAGGGCCGAGGTCGCGGGCTTCGCCGACGGGCTTTTCTTCGAGCCCACGATCCTCGCCAACGCCGGACCCGCGAACCACATCATGAACGAGGAGGTGTTCGGGCCGGTCCTCGCGCTCACGCCTTTCCGCGACGACGAGGAAGTCCTCGAGCTCGCCAACGCGACGCGCTTCGGGCTCGCCGCGGGCGTCTGGACCCGCGACCTCGCGCGCGCCCACACCATGGCGCGCCGCCTGCAGGCGGGCACCGTGTGGATCAACATCTATCGCGCGCTCACGTTCAACTCGCCTTTCGGCGGCTTCAAGTCGAGCGGCCTGGGGCGCGCCAACGGAGCGGAAGCCGTCGACCAGTACCTGCAGACGAAGAGCGTCTGGTGCGAGCTGGGGAGCGAAGTGCAGGATCCGTTCGTCCTCAAGACTTGACGCCCGTCGCCGAGTGGCGCGGCTCGCGCCCGGGCGGCTAGCCTTCGCCCTTCAGCCCGATGCGGTCGATCGCCTCGGCGAGCTTGCGATCGGCGTCGGCGCGGATCGTCGTCATTCCGATGAGCAGCACACAGCGCGAGACCTCGTCGTGGGGGAAGGGGCCCATCAGTTTCAGCAACGCCTCCGTCTGTTGCTGTGCCGCAGCGATGATGGCGCGCGTGGCGCCGATGATCTCCTCGGTGGCGAGGAGGGGGTTCAGCCTCATGGGGCCTCCGATGGCAAGGTACACGGGCATCGTGCACGCCAAATGTGACGCAAGTTTGTCCGGATACTCCATACCCTCTCCATAGTTTTCGGCGACGATCCATGCTCCTTGTCCCAGGGAGATCGAGCATGAAGTCCCAGCTTTTCGCCGCCGCTTCCATCGCCACGCTCGCGTTCGCCACCGTCATTGCGCAGGCCGAGGTGCCGTCGCTTCACGCGAGCCGCATGCCGCTCAATATCGAAGTGCTCCTGAATCTCGACGCGGCGCGCGCCCAGGTGGTGCAGTCGATCCTCGAGGCCTCGCACCAGCGCAGGATCGCCGCGCTCGAGGCGATCCGCGCCGACACCGATGCGCAGCTCTCCGCGGTGCTCACCGCCGACGAGCTCGCCAAGCTCAAGCAAGCGTTGCCGCCGCCTCCCAGGCCGGGCGACGGCCCGCCCAGGCATGGAACCCCGATGTAGCAGGTGGATTTTTATGTCGTGTCAGCTACGACTTTTTATGTCGTACCTGACACGACATTCTCGGCGAGGTATTGGTGGACGAAGGCGATGGCCATGCTGCCCTCGCCGACGCTGGAGGCGACGCGCTTGATGGAGCCGTGGCGCACGTCGCCCACCGCGAAGATGCCGGGCACGCTCGTCTCGAGGAGGTAGGGGTCGCGCGCCAGGGGCCAGTCTCCCTGCTTGCGTGCGACCAGGTCCAACACGTCGCGCCCGGTGCAGATGAAGCCCTTCTCGTCGCGGATGAGGCGCGCGGGAAGCCAACCGGTCTGGGCATCGGCGCCGATGAACGCGAACACGGCCGAGGTCTCCTCGGTCACGAGGTCCCCGGTGTCGCGGTGCTCCACCACGATCGCCTCGAGGCGCTCCTCGCCCACCACCTTCGCGATGCGGCAATGGGCGCAGATCTCGATGTTGTCCTTGGACTTGAGCTGCTCGATGAGGTAGTGCGACATGCTCGCTGCGAGCGAAGGCCCGCGCACCAGCAGCGAGACCTTGCGTGCGTAGTTGGCGAAGAACATCGCCGCCTGCCCCGCGGAGTTGCCGCCGCCCACGAGGAAGACGTGCTGGTCCTGGCAGTTGAGCGCCTCGGTGCGCGCCGCGCCATAGTAGATGCCGCGTCCGACGAGCCGGTCGGCGCCGGGGACCTCGAGCTCGCGCCACTTGACGCCCGAGGCGACGATCACCGAGCGTGCGAGCACCGGGTCGCCGCCGTCCAGGCCCAACGCATGCATGCCGCCGTCCGCGGCGGGCTCGATCGCCACCGCCTCGCGCGCGACGAGGATCTCCGCGCCGAAGCGCTGCGACTGCTGCAGCGCGCGCGAGCCCAGCTCGTCGCCCGAGACTCCGGTGGGAAACCCCAGGTAATTCTCGATGCGCGACGACGTGCCCGCTTGCCCGCCGGGCGCCTCGCGCTCGATCACCACGGCGCGCAATCCCTCGGACGCGCCGTAGACCGCGGCGGCGAGCCCCGCCGGGCCCGCGCCCACGATCGCCACGTCGTACACGCCGCTCCCCGGCGCGGTGGCGAGGCCCATGGCATCCGCAAGCTCGCGAAGGCCGGGCGTCACGAGGCGCCGCCCGCCGGGGAGCTCCACCACCGGGAACCGGTCTCCGGCTCGCGGCGTTTCCTGCGAGCGAGTGATGTCGCGCCACTGGAACGCGATGTGGTTGCGCGAAAGGAAATCACGCAGCCGGTGGCAGGCGATGTCGTACGGATGGCCGACGATCGTGACCGCCGCCGGCACCTCCTCGTAGGCGAGGCGGCGCGGTCCCGCGAAGCGCTGCGTCATGGTGCGCGTGAGCTCGGAGGAGAACGTCTCGCAGGACGTGAAGAGCGTCGCGAAATCCGCCTGGTCGAGCTGCGCCACCCGCGAGGCCGCCATCGCCCGCACGCTCGCGATGGCGGGCGAGCCCAGCATGAGCGGAAGCTCGCCGAAATAGCTTGGCGCGCGGAAGACGTCGACGCGCCTCTCGGCGCCGTGCACGCGCTTCCTCAGCTCGAGGGCGCCGGCGAGCAGCATGAAGAACGAAGGCTGCTCGCCCTCGTGGATCAGCCATTCGCCCGCGCGCAGACGCACGTCGGCGAGGCGGGCGGTGAGGCTCGCGGCTTCGCCGTCAGGAAGGTCGGCGAAGAGCGGGATGCTGCGCAGTTCCTGGGAAGTGATCATGGGGGCGCGGGGAGGGAGCGCATATCCATGGTTAATCAGAGCTCGATCTTGTACCCGACCCCATATACCGAATGGATGAGGTCTTCGTCCTCGCGCACCTTCTGCAGCTTGCGGCGCAGGTTCTTCACGTGGCTGTCGACGGTGCGGTCGGCGACGATGCGATGGTCGGCGTAGAGGCTGTCGAGGAGCTCGCCGCGCGGGAAGATGCGCCCGGGCCGCGAGGCGAGCGTCTTCAGCAGCCTGAACTCCACCGGCGTCAAGTCGAGCACATGGCCGTCGAGGATGGCCTCGTAGCGCGACTCGTCCATTACGAGGCCGGAGGCCTTGCCTGCGCGTTCGCGCGCGCCGCGGCGCAGCACCGCCTTCACGCGCGCCACCACCTCGCGCGGGCTGAAGGGCTTGCAGATGTAGTCGTCGGCGCCGAGCTCCAGCCCCACGAGGCGATCCACCTCCTCGACCAACGCCGTCACCATCACGATGGGAATGTCCGCGCCCGAGCGCACGTCCTTGAAGACCTCGAGGCCGCCGCGGCCCGGCAGCATGAGGTCGAGGAGGATGAGGTCGGGGCGGCGCGCGGCCACCGACGCGGCGACTTCCAGCCCGTCGTCGAGGCAGTGCGTATCGAATCCCGAGGCGCGCAGGTAATCGTCGAGGAGCTTCGCGAGCTTGGGCTCGTCCTCGACGATCAGCACGTACGGTGTGGCGCTCATGCCACCGGGCCCTCGGAGACGGGCAGCCGCAGGATCACGTGCAGTCCGCCCAGCGCCGAGTCGCGCGCGACGATGGAGCCGCCGTGCGCCTCGGCGATGCTGCGGCAGATGGCGAGGCCCAGCCCCGAGCCACCGCGCTCGCGGTTGCGCGAGCCTTCCACGCGGAAGAGCCTTTCGAACAATCGCGGCAAGGCCTGCGCGGGCACGCCCGGCCTGGAATCCTCCCAGTCGATCACCGCGTGGTTGTCCTCGCGCCGAAGCGACACATGCACGCGCCCTTCGGAATCGGTATAGCGCAGCGAGTTCTCCACGAGGTTCGCGAGAAGCTGCTCGATTCGCTCCCCGTCGCCGCGCACGAATACCGGCTGCGCGGGAATCGAGACGTCGAGCGCGAGGTCCGCGGCGGCGAAGCGCCCGCTGGCGAGCCGCAGCGAATCGCGCAGCATCTGGCCCAGGTCCGCGGGCTTGAAGTGATAGGCGACGCCGCCCACGTCGGCGAGCGAGAGGTCGTGGATGTCGTTCACGAGCTTGCCCAGGCGCGCGACCTCCGCCTGCAGCGAGCGCACCGTCTCCGCGCTCATCGGGCGCACGCCGTCCTCGAGCGCCTCGAGCTCGCCCTTCAGCACCGCGAGCGGCGTGCGCAGCTCGTGAGAGACGTCGGCCATGAAATTGCGCCGCGACGATTCGTGCTTCTCGAGCGCGTTGCCCAGGCGGTTGAAGTCGTCGGTGAGGCGCCCCAGCTCGTCGGTGGAGGTGGCGGCGACGCGCGTCGCGTACTCGCCGTCGGCGAGCTTGCGCGTCGCGTGGGCAAGGCGCTTCACCGGGGCGAGCACGCCGCGCGCGAGGAACCACGCGACGATGGCGGCGAGCGCCATCGCGATCAACGCGACGCTCGCGCTCGCGCGCCACTGTTGCTGCTGGAAGCGATGGTCGGCGAAGTCGAAGGCGGTCTGGCGCACCGGGGAGGCGAGCCACCCCACGACCTGTCCGTTCACGCTGATCGCATGCCGCTTCATCTCGGCATCCGGCTCCGCATCGCCCACCACGACCTTCTCCGCAGCGTCGAGCACCAACGCCCTCGGCGGACGCGGCTCCGGGCGTGCGCGGCGGATCGGCGCGTTCGGATCGTCCTTCGAGAACGGCGGGAAGGGCGTGGATCCCAGCCGATCCGGCGTTCGCGGCCATGAGCCCGGATGCTCGCCGCCCGCGGATGGAAATCCCGGCGCATAGGCGCGCACCGCGCGATTGAGCTGCAGCCACTCCGCGTCGTTGCCCTTGAGGAAATCCCATCCACCCCTCTCGCGGTAGGCCTCCGCGAGCACGCCCGTGAGCCGTGCGCTCCTCTGCGCCTCGCGTTCCTGCACGTACGCCTCGAAGCCCGAGTCGAACGCGGCGCGCACGCCGAGCCCCACCGCCACCGCGGTGATGACGTTGGTGAGGAGCACGGCGATGAACAGCTTGGACGTGATTCCGAAGGCCATCGCCCATTTTCGAGCATCGGTATCGGCGGCCGCAACGAAAATCGGGGAGGCCCGGAAAACTCCAGATTCCCTTCACATTTGGATACATCCCCGCGAATTCCCGCCATCGTTGCTGCACGGTTGCCCGGTAATTTTGGGCGGTCCATCGAGAGGTGAGGCCATGTCCGCCACCGTACACGTGCATTTCGTGCTGGATCCACGCGCGACGTGGTGGCCCGACATCGAGCGCCTCGACGAGAGCGACATCGAGCGCGCGCCCGAGCGTTTCGTGGGCGGACGCAATTCATGGATCGCGCAGTCGTACCTGCGCCTGCGCGCCTCGATCGAGGCGCGTGGCTGGTGCGCGAGCGCGGGCCCGCGCTTCCTCCCCGGCACCATCAGCATCGTGCATCGCGACGACCTGAACCGTTTCGCGAGCGACGCGCACGCGAGCTACCTCGTCGCGGTGCGGGCCGACCGCGCTCCCGTCGCCGCGTGCGATGTCGCGATCGCGCAGAACGCGGTGCGCCTCGCCGCCAACGAGCGCTTCATCCCGCTCTGGCCCCAGCCGGGGCTCGTGCCGCGCGACGCCGCACGCGGCGCGCGCGTCGATTGCGTCGCCTACCAGGGACGCACCGGCACCGCCCCCGCGTGGTTCACGAGCGACGCCTTCGCGCGCCAGCTCGCGCGCCGCGGCGTGCGCTTCGAGGTGCGCGAGAGCGGCTGGGGCGAGTATCGCGACGTCGACGTGGCGCTCGCCGTGCGCGACGACGTGCCGGGCATGCTCGCCACCAAGCCCGCGACCAAGGTCTACAACGGATGGCTTTCGCAGGTGGCGGTGCTCGCCGCGCCCGAACCCGCCTATCGCGAGATGCGGCGCGCGCCGCTCGATTTCATCGAGGTGCGCGGCGAGCATGACGTGCTCCATGCCCTCGACCTGCTGCGCGCGAATCCGCGCCTCTATACCGCGATGGTGGCCAACGGGCGCTCGCGCGGCGCGGAGTTCAGCGTCGATGCAATCCGCGCGCGCTGGATGGCGCTCCTCGACTCCGAGGTCGTGCCGGGCTTCCTCGCGCGGGGCGAGCAGCTGCGCTCACGCCACCCGTGGTTCATCGCGGCCATGGCGCGGCAGAAGGCGGCGAGCCGCGTGCATCGCTCGCGCCTCGCGCTGCAGCAGCTCTGCGCGCCGCGCGCGGCTACTTGACGCTCACGTTGTCCCCGGCGAGGTCGATGGTCTTGCCGTCGACCTTGACCCGCCAGCCGCCGTCGGCGCGCTCGGCGCTAGCGGCGCTTGGCTTCGCGCAATCGGAGCCCACGCGCATCAACGCGACGAATTCCGCGTCCTTCGATTTGGAAGTGGTCGCGAAGGCGCCGTGCCATTGGTCGGGCTCCCTCGCGTTCATGCTGGAGGGCGCGGGCGGCGCGGTGAATTGGTCGGTCTGGCTGAAGGACGCGGGTGGGCTAGCGAGCATCTCGACGCACATCCGCGCATCACCATTCTCCAGCCGCACTGCCTTGTGCGACGCGGGGATCATCTTGCGCAGCGCGTGGATGTTCCACTCCCAGGTGTGCGGATTCGCGGAGGCGAGCGCGTCGTAGACCACGATGGTGCCCGGGCGCAGGTAGACGAGGGTGCGCTGCGCCCTCGTGAGCGCACCGGCGTACGCCTTCTCCGCGTGGCCCACCGCGTAGTCGTAGCCGGGCGTCGATTCGAATCGCGTGATCTCGCCGGAGAACTCGCGCCCGTCCACGCGCTGGCCGGTGCCGTTCTCGTAGGTGATCGCGTTGGTCGCGCGCGTCTGCTTGTACCAGTTGGTCCAGTGCGGCGTGCGGAAATTGTCGTAGTAGCCCGAGGCGATCGCCAGGCGCTTGCCCTTGTCGTTCACGACGAAGCTGTTCTGGTCGGCGTGACTGTGGTTGAACGAGCCATACGGGCTCGATTTGAAGTAGACGGAGGTGCGCATGGGATCGGCGAGGTCGCTGTGCATCGCGGCCCAGCCGATGGAGGGAAACACGGCGCCGTTGGGCGTGCCTTGCGGGAAGGGCTCTTGCCCCTGGGGGAGACGCGGGGCGAGGAGCGCCTCGATGCGCGAATTGTCCTCGCCGCTCCACTGCGACGCGTACCAGAGGCCCAGCGGGCTCGGCGCGAACGCCGTATACGCCTTGCCGATGCGCGCCCAGATCTCGTGCAGGTCCTGCTCGGCGCCGTCGCCGAAGAGCCCCGCCGGCGTGCCGGGCGGAAGGAAATAGGCGAGGTAGCGCGCGTAGTGGCGCACCCACTCCTTCTTCGGGATGTCGGCGCCGGTGGCGTTCTTCAGCACCGACCACGCGATGAGATTGCTGCCCGTGTCCCACTGCGCCTGGGCCGTGCCGTTGCCGAAGCCGCCGTCGGCGCCACCCCACGGGCTTGTCCACACGATCGCCATGTCGACGGCGCCGCGCAGCCATTCGTCCGCCTCGGGGATGTCGCCCGCGACGAGCGCCGCGATCGCCGCTGTGATGGTGAGCGTGAGGTTGCCGTGGGAATCGTACGGCGTCTTCGAGATCTTCTCGGTGGCGACGTACTGCTCGTACATGTCGTGCGTGCGTACGCGGATCGCCTCGAGGATCGCCTTCTTCTGCGCGGGCTCGAGATAGTCGTAGATCCAGTCGTAGCCGAGCGCGAGCGTCCACGCGACGTTGCGGCTCGCCATGTCGTTGTTGCGGAAGCCGATGCGCCCCGTGGTGCTCCAGTTCGCCTGCGCGAGGAGGCGCCGCGCGGCGTCGGCGCCGAACTTCGGGTTGTGCGTCGCGGCCCACGCGTATGCGGCGGCGAGCGTGCGCTTCTGCTCGGCGACCGTGTCCTCGTAGTTCGAATCGTTGGACCCGGCGTTGGGTTCCTCCTGCACCGGCACGTGCATGTGGCCGTCCACATCCTCCGTCATCACGTGGAAGCCCTTGGCGCGCTCGCTCTTCGCCGCGAGGATCGGCGTCGTGGCGTCGGCCTTCCACGTGCGCGGGCGCGGCGTGGCCTTCGCGCGCTTGAGCGCCTCTTCCGGTCGCGGGATGAGGAAAGGCACCGGCTTGGGCGCGATGGTGAAGGTGCGCGGCTGCGTGACTTCCTTGTCGAGCGTGGACTTCATCGTCCACGAGTATTTTCCGGACGGCAGGACGTGGTCCCAGACGAGCCAGTTATGAGGGGTCGACTTCGACTCGATCGCGCCGTCGGGGCGCTTCAAGGTGAGCGTGTAGGTGTACTTCCCTTCGAGCGGCGGCCAGGTGAATTCCGGAGGCGTCTGCGTGATCACCGAGCAATCGGTGGGGCGCACCGGGGCGAGGAGGGCGTCGGAGCGCACCAGGAAATCATGCTGTGCGCCGCAGGCGCTTTGCGACGTCTCGGCGTGTGCGGAGCGCGTGCGCAGGATGCTCGGACGCAGCGCGACGACGAGCGCCCCCGCGAGGAGGGCGGCTCCGCCTACAAGCCACAAGGCGCGCGCTTTCATGACCCTTCTGAGCTATTTCCTCGCTTCGAGTTCCTCCCAGCGCGCGAGAAGGCCGGTGAGCTCGGTGTCGATCGCGCCGTTGCGCGCGGCCATCGCCTTCACGTCGATGCCGCGGTCCTTGTAGATTGCCGGGTCGGCGAGGCGCCGCGCGAGCTCCTTCTGCTCGGCTTCCAGGGACTCGAGCCGCGCGGGAATCTCCTCCAGCTCGCGGGCTTCCTTGAAGGAGAGCTTCTTTTTCCTCACGGCATCCCGGCCCGCTGCCTTCGCGGGACCCGGGGATGACGTGTCTTCGGGCGCCGAGCGCCGCGCGCGTAACCAATCGGCATAACCGCCGGCGTATTCCTTCCAGCGCCCGCCGCCTTCGTGCGCGATGGTCTGCGTGACCACGTTGTCGAGGAAGGCGCGGTCGTGGCTCACCAGGAAGAGCGTGCCGGCGTACTCCTGGAGGAGCGCCTCGAGGAGCTCGAGCGTCTCGATGTCGAGGTCGTTGGTAGGCTCGTCCAGCACCAGCACGTTGGCGGGGCGGCTGAAGAGGCGGGCGAGGAGCAGGCGATTCCTCTCGCCGCCCGAGAGCGACTTCACCGGCGAATGCACGCGCTCCGGCGCGAAGAGGAAGTCGCCGAGGTAGCTGATGATGTGCTTTCTCGCGCCGTCGATCTCCACGAAATCGCTGCCCGGCGTGATGGTGTCGGCGAGCGTCGCCTCCTCGTCGAGCGCGCTGCGGAGCTGGTCGAAGTAGGCGACCGCGACCTTCGTGCCCAGGCGCACGGTGCCGGAGTCGGGCGCGATCTCGCCGAGGATGAGCTTCAAGAGCGTGGTCTTGCCGGTGCCGTTCGCGCCGATGAGGCCGATCTTGTCGCCGCGCATGATGCGCGCGGAAAAGTCCTCGACCACCACCTTCTCGCCATATCGCTTCGAGACGTGCTCGAGCTCCGCCACGAGGCGCCCGGAACGCTCGCCCTGCGCGACGGCGAGGTCCACCTTGCCCACGCGCTCGCGGCGCGCGGCGCGCTCGAGGCGAAGCTGCTCCAGGCGGCGCACGCGGCCTTCGTTGCGGGTACGCCGTGCTTCCACGCCCTGGCGGATCCACGCTTCTTCCTTGGCGAGCTCCTTGTCGAACTTGCGGTTCACGACCGCCTCGATCGCGAGCATCTCGGCCTTGCGCTTCTCGTACTCGGTGAAGTTGCCCGGATAGCTTTGCAGCCGGCCGCGATCGAGCTCGACGATGCGCTGCGCCACGCGGTCGAGGAAGCGCCGGTCGTGCGTCACGAAGAGCACCGCGGAAGGGAGTGTGGCGAGGGTCTCCTCGAGCCACTCGATGGCGCCGATGTCGAGGTGGTTGGTGGGCTCGTCGAGGAGGAGGAGATCCGGCTCCATCACGAGGGCGCGCGCGAGCGCGACGCGCTTCCTCATGCCGCCGGAAAGATCGGAGACGTTGGCGTCCTCGGGGAGCTTCAAGCGCGTCATCGTCGCCTCGATGCGGTGCTCGACGGTCCATCCGTTGGCGGCCTCGAGCGCCTCCTGCAGGTCGTGCAGGCGATCCATGTCGCCCTCGTGCGCCGCGGCGTGATAATCGACGAGGAGCTTGGTGAGGGCGCCTACCCCTTCGGCCACCGCCTCGAAGACGGTGTGCCCCGGCTCGAAGGCGGGCTCCTGCGGAACGCTCGCGATCTTAAGGCCCGGCGTCATGAAGACATTGCCCTCGTCGGCCTTCGATTCGCCGGCGATAATGCGGATGAGGCTCGACTTGCCGGTGCCGTTACGCCCGATGAGGCCGATGCGCTCGCCCGGCTCGATCACGAGGTCGGCGTGGTCGAGGAGCGGGACGTGCCCGTAGGCGAGCGAGGCGGAGGAAATCTGGAGGAGGGGCACCGCGGGGCGATCGGGAAGTTGCGAGGGACATTTTAACCTGCGCGGTCCCGGCCCCACGATTCACGCGCCGGGCCTCATCAGCTCGTATGCGACGTCATTTTCCCGCGGACAGGAAGAGCAGCACCACGCTCCCCAGCAGCGCGGCATCGGAAATGAGCGCGCCCCAGGCGAGGCCGGAAAGTTGCGCGTCCTTCAGGAGGAAGACCTTGCCCTCCCACAGGTACTTCCAGAACTGAACCTGCATCTCGCCGTATCGGGGCACGAACGAGGAGAGCGCGCGTACGGACGGCTTGCCCAGCGCGTCGAATTCGCCCGGATGCCGCGTCCTGAGGCCCTTGAGCAACAAAAGACGCAGCAGCCAACCGCTCGCCATCGCCGCGAGAAGGATGAGGACGGCGGTGCCGGTCGCAACCATCGCCTTCATTCCCCGCTCTCGGTCGGCAGCTTCGCGTCGAGCCAGCCGGTGATTCCCGCGGACATGACGCGAACGTTCTCGTATCCCATCGCCTTGGCGCGGCGCGCGGCGCTGGGCGCCTTGCGGCACATGGGATTGGAGCAATAGAAAACGAGGCTCGATGCCTTGTCGCCCGGAAGGTCGCCTTCGGCGTACGCGGCCGGGTCGAGATTCAGAGCGCCGGGAACGTGCGCGCGCGTCCAGCTCTGGCGGGAGTTCACGTCGATCGCTGTAACCTCCCGGGCCGCGACCAATCGATTGAGCTCCGCGGGCGAAACGCTCTTGACGCCCATGAGTAGTGCGAACATTCGTCATTCTCCAGTCGGGTCAGGGAGACTCCGGACGGTCGCGAGCGACTTGCCGGAGGTAATCGGGGAGGGCGCCGCCGTCCAGCGGCTTCACCATGACGCGCAGGGCGTTCACCTTCTCGCCCATCTCGACGCCGAGCCGCTTGCGCACCTCGACGTAGCCCATCGTCTCCCAAAAGCGCTCGGCGCGCACGTTTCCTTGCACCACGCCCAGCCGCGCCCAGCGCGCTCCCCGGTCGCGCATCGCGTGTTCGAGCTGCGCATAGAGCGTACGCGCGGCGCCGCTGCCGTGAAGTGTCGAGGCGACGATGAACAACCCGATGTGCCACACGCCGTCGACGAAGAGATCCGAGATCACGTCCGCCATCGCGACCATGGCCCCGTCGCTTCCGGGGAAGCCGAGCGTCATCTTCCGGCTGAAGGGCCAATTCGGAGGCAGCTTGAACTCGTGGCCTCTTCGCGCGGCGTCCGGATCGGGCGGAGCGCCGTTCACCGCAAGGAAGTATCCGGGATTCTCCTCGAAGAACCGCTGCAGGCGGGGGATCTCATCGGCCTCCAGCGCGACGCATCGGGCCTTCGCTGAAGAAGATGTCGGATCAGGCATCGGCCCGGTCCGTTCGCATGGCATGCGCTCGAATCATGTTGACGGGATTCCCCTCGATGAAGGCGTCAGATGCCGGCGCTCCGGCTCGAGGAGCACCACTTTGCGACCGGATTCAAGGGGCGTGGTCTTCATGAGGCTATCGCATGGGCAGTGCCAGGCCGCAAAGAGATTACTACGGTCGGCATCGACCTCGCAAAGAGACCTGAACCCCTTGCGGCAAAAGCGTTCGAACGTCCATGAACGCCGAATTCAGGGACACGCTCGAGCAGTGGATCTTCGCCCCGCTCACGGTGAAGCTGGCGCTCGTCGCGGTGGGCGTGCTGGTGATCCTGCTGCTCACGCGCCTGCTGCGGCGCGCGCTCGTCGGCCGCGTGGGCGGCAGCACCGCGCGCTACCAGGCGCGCAAGGGCGTGAACTTCATCGGCTGGATCGCGGCGATCGCCTTCGTGGCCCTCGTCTTCAGCGACCACCTCGGCGGCTTCCCGGTGGCGTTCGGGGTCGCCGGTGCCGGCATCGCCTTCGCCCTGCAGGAGGTCATCGCGAGCGTGGCCGGGTGGGTGGCGGTTTCCTTCGGCGGCTTCTACAAGGTGGGCGATCGCATCCAGCTGGGAGGCATCAAGGGCGACGTGATCGACATCGGCATCCTGCGCACGACGATCATGCAGATCGGCGAATGGGTCCACAGCGATGCGTACAACGGGCGCATCGTGCGCGTGGCCAACAGCTTCGTCTTCAAGGAGCCGGTCTTCAACTATTCGGGGGAGTTTCCGTTCCTGTGGGATGAGATCCTGCTGCCGGTCAAATACGGAAGCGACTACCGCGTGGCCCGCGAGCTGCTGCAGCGCGTGGCCGCCGAGGTGGTGGGCGATTACGCCCGATCAGCGGAGGCTGCGTGGGAGCCGATCACGCGCCGCTACGTGGTGGAGAAGGCGGGCGTACAGCCCACGGTGAGCCTGGTCGCGAACGAGAACTGGATCGAGCTCACGCTGCGCTACGTGGTCGACTACAAGGCGAGGCGCGCGACCCGAGACCGGCTCTTCGTGCGCATCCTCGAGGAGATCGACAAGGTGCCCGAGCAGGTCGGAATCGCCGCCGCCACCCTCAACATCGAGAAGGTCGCGCCGCTGGAGGTGCGCCTCACCCGGGGCAGCACCTCGCAGCGCTAGCCTCGCGCCCGGCGCTTCAGGGTTCGTTGAACGGTCTCGTGGGGACCGCCCATGGAATTGCCCGGGGAGCCTTGTTGCGGAACCACCTGTCTAGGTCGGGTCCTTGAATTCGATCTCCCAGTGGGTTCCGTCACAGAAGGGCTTGTTCTTCGAGGCTCCGCAACGGCACAACGTGTAGCGGTCGGTGGATGCCCCCTTCGCCCACGGCTGATTCAGCAAGCGGACGTCGCCCCTCACCTCGTAGGGGCCGTCCCTCGATACGGTCACTGAAGGCGGGTGTGTTGCTTCCGGGTGGTCGTCGCTTTCGAGCGAGTAACTCAACGCCCCCGAAGGGCATGCCTCGATGGTTTCGACGATGGCGCGTGCCTTGGCGCCATCCGGGTCGATCCAGGGCTCGCTGCCGTACTTGAATACGGTGGCGAGGCCATCGGTGCATCGCCCCGCGTGGGCGCAGATCGAGCGGTTGTCGTGGATGGCGACCCTCTTGCCCTGGTACACGTCGAGCGAATCCTTGCTGCCGTCAGCCAGGCGCTGCCCGGAGAAGCCATTCTTCTTGTGGGTGCCGTCGCAAAACGGCTTGGTGGCGGAACCACCGCAACGGCATAGCGCCATCACCGCCTTGGAGGGCAGGCTCGAGCCGTCAGCGCCCTTCAGTTCCTGCAGGTTCTTCACGATATACGGACCGTCGCTCGAGCACTCGATAGTCGGAATCTGTTCCATCCTCGCGTACCTTTCGTTTGGACTCGCATGGGTTGCCCAGCTCGAACAGTACCCCGGACTCATTCAGGGGGCGAACCCGTAGGTTGCTTCCACAAGCGTCCCCTTCCAGGCAGGTCGCCATTTGCCATCCAGGTACCAGCCTACCTCGGCCTGCGAAGGCACGAGCATGCCGCCTCGAATGGCGTAATTGCTGAAGCGGCCTTCCCACGGAACCTGTTTGTACCCGCCATCGAAAGTGCCCCATCGAGCCGGCGTGTAGATGCCGGCGACCTCGTCCGAGGCATTGAAGCGAAATTCGAGAGACACCGTGACGCCGTTGTCCGTCAAGGTGGCCTGTGCCGTGCTGTCGTCGATAGCGCTCCATTGCAATCTGGCGCTCGGCAGAAGCGCGGTTGGGTACCACACCGCCTCGGCCAGGTAGCGATGCAGGGCGCCCGAGTTCATTTCCGGATTGCCCTGCGCGGCGGCGATCGTGAGCGCGGAAAGAAGACTGACTTGTCCCGAACCGCGCCCCTCCATCAGCGCATCGCGCACGCGAACGTGCAGCAGCGGCGCCATCGCGACTCGGGCATTCCAGAGGAAGCCGACGACCGGGGGAGCCACGATCTGGCTCGCCTTGAATTCCAGCCAGCGGCTCCCCACGGCGTCGGTTCGAAGCGAGCCCGCCTGCTTGAATTGTGCGAGTTGGATGGCAGGTTGCTCTTGCTGGAGGACTCGCGCGAAATACCTCGCGACCGGGGCAGGCAGGCCCGTGAGCTCGTTCAGTCTCACCTGAGACCCGCCCCGGGCGCGTGAGCTCCGGGCAAGGGACTCGGCGAGCTGCGACAAAGCGCCTTGCTGCGAGCGATACCCCAGCCATAGCGCGAGCGCGACGCCGGCAAGCAGAGCGCCGAGACCCAGAAACGTCAGTTGCGCCCAGGGCTGCATCCGCGCGGTTTACAGAAGCCCGGGATTGCTCCGCCACAGCGACCACGTGAGCGCGGAGGCAAAGCCTACCCACAAGACGTACGGCAACATGAGCGAAGCGGCCAGGCGACTGCTCCGCCAGAAGGCGGCCACGGTCGCCACGATCAGCGCAAGCAGGACCAGCACCTCGATGGCCGCGAGCGCACCCTGATGCCAGGCAAAGAACAACCACGACCACAGGGCATTGGCCACGAGCTGCGAACCGAACAGCGCGAGCGCGATGCGCTTGGGGCCGGGCGACCGCCACACCAGCCACGCGGCCACACCCATGAGCGCATACAGCGCCGACCACACGGGGCCGAACACGGACGCCGGGGGCGCCCACGAAGGCTTGTCCAGCTGCGCATAGAAAGTCGATGCTTCCACCGACGCAACGGCTCCCACACCACCGGCGGCGAACGCGGCCAAAAGCCATCCGAGCAGGCCCAGCAATTGCGATGACAGGGAACGATTCGTCATTGGCCGGCGAAGGCCCTGATGTCATCTCCATCAAGGGGGTCCATACGAGCAAGGCAGACCCCGTGAGCCAAGCGGTAGAAATACACGATGAATCCTTTCGCATCGATTCGTCGCACAAGAGTAGCCCATGAAGCAAAGCGCGATCGCCATCGCGATCAGCAGCGAGCTGATGACAGGGCTTCTCGACACGCGCGCTGACATATGGCCCTCCCCGCCGGTCGCCGCATCGAGTAGATTGGAGACGCAAACGACGTCGGGCCTCGGTGAGCCTCTGGCGGACGAATTGATTCACCTCGTGGCGCACCGCGCCGGGCGCACGCCAAAGGAGCCTCACATGAGCAACGCAACCCTCGCGCCGGGCGCGCCCGGCATCCCCGCCCGCTGGACATCGAGCGCAAAGACGGGCATCGGCACCGCGATCGGCGACGAGAGTCGGGTGTGGTTCACGCTGAGCCACGGGATTCTCAACGAAATCTACTACCCGACCATCGACAAGGCCTGCATCCGCGACATGGGGCTGATCGTGACGGACGGGGCGGAGCTCTTCTCCGAGGAGAAGCGCGACGCGGATTCGACGATCCACTGGGCGGCCGAGGGGGTCCCGGCCTACAAGCTGGTGAACACCTGCCGCCAGGGCCATTACCGAATCGAGAAACAGGTCGTGACCGATCCGCGCCGCGACACGGTGCTGCAGCACGTCCGTTTCCAGGCGCTCGACGCCTCGGCGTCAGGCTACCGCCTCCACGTCCTGCTCGCGCCGCACCTCGCCAACCATGGCGGCGGCAACACCGCGTGGGTGGGCGAGCTCGAAGGCACGCCGCTGCTGCTCGCGCAGCGCGACGGCAGCGCGTTGGCGCTCGCGTGCTCGGTCCCCTGGGTGAAGCGTTCGGCGGGCTTCGTGGGCTCCTCCGACGGATGGCAGGACCTGAAGGCGCACAAGCGAATGACGTGGGAGTACGCGCGGGCGGAGAACGGCAACGTCGCGCTCACCGCCGAGATCGACCTGCGCGATACGCAGGGCGCCTTCGTGCTGGCGCTCGGGTTCGGCGCGAGCCCGGAAGAGGCGGCCGGCAACGCGATCGCAAGCATTCGCGACGGATTCGATCGCGCCCGGCACGACTACATGGCGGGCTGGCGGAAATGGATGGACACGCACGCGGCGCTCCGCGGCCACCCGCTCGGCGTGCGCGACCTGTCCCGCGCGAGCCTTGCGGTGCTGCGTTGCCACGAGTCCAAGATCGCCCCCGGGGGCATGATTGCGAGCCTGTCCATCCCGTGGGGATTCAGCAAGGGCGACGACGACCTGGGCGGCTACCACCTGGTCTGGTCGCGCGACATGGTGGAGGCAGCCGGTGGGCTCCTTTCGGCAGGCGCGCACGACGACGTGCGCCGCGCGCTTACCCACCTGCAGGCGACGCAGCGCCCCGATGGCCATTGGCCGCAGAACATGTGGCTGGACGGCACGCCCTACTGGGACGGCATCCAGATGGACGAGACCGCGCTGCCGATCCTCCTCGTCGATCTGTGCCTTCGGGAGCATGCGCTGTCGCGCGACGATGTGGACGGACTCTGGCCGATGGTACGGCGGGCCGCGGGCTATCTCGCACGCAACGGTCCGGTGAGCCCGCAGGACCGCTGGGAGGAGGAGGCCGGCTACTCGCCATTCACCGTCGGCGCCGAGATCGCCGCGTTGCTCGCCGCGGCGGACCTGGCGGAACTCAATCGCGAGGGCGATATCGCCACCTACCTGCGCGAGACCGCAGACCTCTGGAACGCGTACATCGACCGCTGGATGTACGTGAGCGGCAACGACTGGTGCCGCAAGTTCGGCGTCGACGGGTACTACGTGCGCATTGCCTCGATGGAGCCCGATGGCGGCGACGGCGAATCGCATTTCGACGATCCCGTGCACTTGAAGAACGTGCCGCCGGCGGAGAGCTCGAGCGCCGCCGGCCATCTCGTGAGTCCTGACGCCCTCGCCCTGGTGCGCTTCGGCCTTCGCACCGCCGACGACCCGCGCATTCGCGACACGATAAAGATGATCGACGCGCTGCTCGAGGTGGATACGCCGCGCGGTCCGGCCTGGCGCCGCTACAACGGTGACGGCTACGGCGAGCACGCCGACGGCTCACCGTTCGATGGCACGGGCATCGGGCGCGGATGGCCGCTCCTCACCGGCGAGCGTGCCCATTATGAGCTCGCCGCCGGACGCGACGACGAGGCCACGCGCCTGCTCGGCGCGCTCGACTCCTTCGCCAACGAGGGCGGGCTGCTTCCCGAGCAGGTCTGGGACTCGCCCAGCATCCCGGAGCGCGAGCTGCGCTTCGGCGGTCCTTCCGGATCGGCCATGCCGCTCGCGTGGGCGCACGCCGAGTACCTCAAGCTGCGCCGCTCGCTGCGCGACGGTCGTCTCTTCGATCTGCCTCCGCAAACCGTGCAGCGCTACCTCGTCGAGAAGACCGCATCCCCGCGCGCGGTGTGGCGGTTCAACCACCGGATCCAATCGATGCCTGCCGCGAAGGTGTTGCGCATCGAGACGCTCGCACCCGCGATGATCCATTGGAGCGCCGACGACTGGGCCACGGTGCGCGACGCGACCACGCGCGATACCGGACTCGGCACGTGGATCGCTGACCTCCCGACCCAGGCGCTTCCTGGCGGCAGGCGCATCTCGTTCACGTTCTACTGGCCGCAGAGCGCGCGTTGGGAGGAGGCGAATTTCGTCGTTCGCGTCGCACTGCCGGTCTCCGACGGGCGGCCCGCGCATGCGGATAGGATCCTCGCCGATGCCACGGCCGCGTGACGCAACCGGCCAGTTTGTCTACGCGGCAGCGGCCATTTCCGCGCTGGGCGGACTGCTCTTCGGCTACGACGTCGGGGTAATCTCCGGAGCGATCCTGTTCATCAAGGACGAGTTCGCGCTGTCCGCCGGCATGGAAGAGGTCGTGGTGAGCGCGGTTCTGCTTGGATCGCTCGTGGGCGCGATGGCCGGCGGCAGCCTCGCGGACAGGCTCGGGCGCCGCAGCATCCTGGTCGTGAGCGCGGTGGTGTTCGGGATCGGCGCCATTGCGGCCGCGCTGGCGCCGGAAACCACGACCCTGATCGCGGCGCGCGTGATCGCCGGCGCGGCGATCGGCATCGCCTCGTTTGTCGCGCCTCTCTACATCTCGGAGATTGCACCGGTCGCCATCCGTGGAAAGCTCGTCGCGATCAACCAGGTGGCCCTCACCAGCGGCATCGTCATCTCGTACCTCGTCGACTACGCGTTTGCCGGCACCCATGCATGGCGCTGGATGTTCGCGCTCGCTGCGATCCCGGCGGCCGCATTCGGCGTCGGCCTCGCGTTTATTCCGGACAGCCCGCGCTGGCTGGTGGCGCGTGGCCGAGTGGATGACGCCCGCGCCGTGCTCCGCCGCATCCGGCAAGCCAACGTGGTGGAAGGCGAGCTGCGCGAAATACAGCACAGCGCCTCGCGGCAGCAGGGCCACTGGTCGGAGCTGCTCGGCCCGCGGCTGCGCCCGGCGATGATCGTGGGCATCGGGCTCGCGATCGCGCAGCAGGTGACCGGGATCAACACCGTCATCTACTATGCACCCACGATCTTCGGTTTCGCGGGTCTTTCCTTGGTGCCGACGGCGATCCTGGCGAGCGTAGGGGTCGGCATGGTCAACGTGGTAATGACAGTCGTTGCGATGCTGCTCATCGACCGAGTCGGCCGCCGCCCGCTGCTGCTCGTGAGCCTTGCGGGAATGGCGGTGGCCCTCGCCGTTCTAGGACTTGCGTTCGCGCTGCCGCAACTGTCGGGCAACCTCGGATGGATCGCCGTGACGAGCCTCATGGTCTATGTGGGCTCGTTCGCCGTGGGCCTAGGCCCGGTCTTCTGGCTGGTGCTCTCGGAGATCTATCCGCTGCGCGTGCGCGGCCGGGCCATGAGCGTCGGGACGGTCGCCAATTGGGGCACCAACTTGCTGGTGGCGCTCACGTTCCTCACGCTCACGCAGGTCCTCGGCCGGCCGGCGACGTTCTGGCTCTACGCGGTCATCAGCGTCGCGGCGTGGCTCTTCGCGTTCTTTCTGGTGCCCGAGACCAAGGGGCGCAGCCTCGAGCAGATCGAGGCACAGTGGCGCGGACGCGAGAGTGCAGGGGAGAGTGGGTCCGCTCGCGTTTCGAAGGTGCCCTCGCGGCCGCTCATCCCCTGACGCAATCGTGGCCTCGATATTCCCCAGCCCGCAAGGGCGGGGACTCTCCAACTCACGGCTTGCGCCGGCCCAGCGCCTTGCGTGTCGCCTCCGAGACATCCTTGATCGGGCGCTGGATGATGATCGCAAGGATGTCGCTCTTCGGAATGTCGAGATCGCCCAGTCCGTCGACGTTGACCTTGACCATCGCTGGATCGAGGTCACCCCGAAGGCGCGTGCCCGCGCTTATCTGGACCTCGTCTTCGGGCGTGTTGGGCGGCTTGCGGTATTCGATCTCCAGGATGCCATTCTTCGGGATGCTCAACGTCCCGTACTGGGTCTTGAGAGTGAACACGGGAACCTTGACGTCGCCGTTGATCGACTTGCCGTGCTTGAGCACGACGATGTCCTGGATCGTGGATTTCGCATGAGCTTGGGCCGATGCATCGGATGCAGCGGCGAGAGACGCGAGAAACACGGAAACGACGGCGACTGTGCGACCGACAAGCATGGTGCCTCCCTTGTTGAACACAATGAGCTACATCGCGGAACTGTGCACCAACCACGGGATCAGCCGCAAGACGGCACCGGCGAATGCGCACGCACACCCGGGCCCGCCAAGTGCGCGAGCCCGGCCTTCCGGAAGCCGGACGTTTCGCTTACGGAAACTTCGCCGGCTCGGAGAACGGGCGCGTCGCGTCCACCACGAACATGACGAGCGAGTGAAGGTCCGTGGAGCCGCTGCTGGAGACGCGCATCGGCGTGTCGGCGCCGTTGCCCGTCTCGGAGTGTCCCGCCGCCACCCGCAGCACGCCCTTGGGTGTGTGGCTGCTGGTCTCCCCGGCGAGCACATAGAACGCCTCCGAGCCCGGGTGGGAGTGCGGGGGTGTGATGGCGCCGGGAGGGCCTTTCGCCTCGTTGATACGCAGCAAGTACTGCGGCGCATCCACGCGGGGGATGGGCCCCAGCTCCGCCACCTTGGTGCCTCCGGGCGACGAGCCCCCCGGCGCGCCGAGGGTGAAGAGCCAGGCCTTGCCGGCCGCCTCGGCGGCGAGCGCGTAAGGTCCCGCCATGGCCTTGGCTTGGTCGAGGGAAGCGAAATTCTCGAGCCGCCAGTAGAGGGGCCCGGCGGGAAGCTCGGCAACCTTCGCCTCGACCAGCTTGGAGATGGCGAGCGGGTGCTCGGCCGCCGCCGGATACGATACGCACAGCGCGCAAGCGAGAATCGCGAGCCTGACGATGAGTTCTTTCATGATGCCTCCTGGGTTGGATGACGAGCGTTCGTGGATGTACAGCGCCCGCATTTCACGCCCGGTGGGGCAGGAAAGTCCCGAAGAACCGGCTAACCTTGGGCGAAGGATGAAATCACTTCTGATCGAGCCCGTCGCTCCGTGCCGAAACCGATGAAGCTGCGCATCGGTGACTGGATGGTCGAGCCGGCGGCGAACGAGATCTCCACCGGTAACCGAACGGTGAAGCTCGAGCCCAAGGCAATGGCCGTCCTCACCTGCCTCGCCGACAGCCCGGGGAAGGTCGTGAGCCGCGAGACCCTGCTCTCGAGCGCGTGGCCCGGCGTGGTCGTGGTCGACGACTCTCTCACCCAGGTTGTCCTCAAGCTGCGCAAGGCGCTGGGCGACGAGCGGGAGAAGCCCACCTATATCCAGACCATCGCGAAGGGTGGCTACCGGTTGGTCGCCCCGGTCGTGCGCTCCTCCCCAACGCCACCGCGCGTGGCGCCCATGCGGCGCATCGCGGCAGCCGCGCTGGGCGTGCTGCTGGTCGGGGGGGTGACGGTGTGGTGGCTCGCCTCGGAGCTCGCCCCCGGCGTCGCCACGGGACGTGCTCCCGCCGCGGCCACGGAGCGCAACACCGACAAGCCCACCGTCGCCATCCGGCCTTTCGAGGCGCTCGGCAACGATCCATTGGAGGCACTTCTCGCGCGCGGCATCACCGAGGACCTGGTGACGGACTTGTCGAAGGTGTTCGGACTATGGGTCGTCGGCAGCGAGGCGCCGGCAGGCGTAGCGTTGCCGGCGGACGAGCCGCCGATCCACTACCTCGTCACGGGCTCCGTGCAGCGCATCGGCGAGCGCCTGCGCCTCACGGTCCACCTGGCCGACGCGCGCACCGGGAAGCAGTTGTGGTCCCAGCGGTTCGACCACGCCCTCGGCGAGCTGCACGTGATCCAAGCGGAGCTGGGGCCGAAGATCCTCGGCGCGCTTCCGGCCAGGGTGAGCGAGGCCGAGCTGCGGCGCATGGCGCAGGGACACACCCACAGCATCGAGGCGTACGAGCTCTTCCAGCGCGGGCAGGTGGCGCTGCTCGCCCGGCAGCGTGCGGAGAACGAGACTGCCCGCGAGATGTTCCGCCGCGCGATCGCCCTCGACCCCACCTTCGCTCGCGCGTACGCGGCGCTCGCCCTCACCTATGCCGCGGACTATCGCAACCAGTGGACTGCCGATGGGCCCGCCGCTCTCGACCGCGCCCTGGAGATAGCGCGCAGCGCATACCAGATGAATCCCGACATTCCGGAGACCTACTGGGTGATGGCCTTCGCGCATGTGGAGCGGCGCCAGCACGAGCAGGCGCTGGAGTACCTCAAGGCGGCCGTCGCCGCGAACCCTTCGTTCGCGGATGGCTACGCGCTCATGGGCGGCGTGTACACCTACATCGGCCGCCCCGAGGAGAGCGTGGTGCACCTGCGCACGGCCCTGCGCCTCAACCCCGCGGGCGGGCATCTCTATTTCCTCACCATCGGGCGCGCCTACCTCTTCCTCGGCGACCTCGAGCAGGCGCGGGTCAACCTCGACCAGGCGGTGTCACGCAACTTCGCCAACCTCGAGACGCACATCTACCTGGCGGTGTTGTATGTGACGCTCGGCGACAAGGCCGCCGCGGATTGGGAGGCGCAGGAGATCCGCACGCTGAAGCCCGGATTCACCGCGCGAGGATGGCTGGAAACCTATCCGATGACCGATACGGCGCTGAGGAAGCGGCTGGAAAACGCGCTTGGGGAGATTGGGCTTTGAGCGCTGCCGAATTCTCATGCGGTGTTGCACGCGGTGGAAGATACAAGCCGCGTTCGCGCGTGTTGTCAGGCCTCGGCGATTGCAGCAATTGAAATCCTCATTCCGGGAATTCGCACCGGCAGCTTGGCGCCCTGGCGAGCCGGTGGATCGGAAGGAAACCACTTGACCCATTCCTCGTTCATTCCGGCAAAGTCGGATTCCTCGAGAATGATCACGGTCGCGCTGACCACCTTGGACAGGGAGCTCCCGGCCGCGTCGAGGATCGCTGAAATGTTCGTGAGGCATTGGCGACATTGCTCCTGGACCGTTGCACCGACGATCTGTCCGGACGCCGGATCATAGGGCCCCGTGCCCGAGACAAAGATCAGTCCACCAGCCCTGACGGCCTGGCTATAGGTCGGTGGTGCCTTCGGCGCCTTCGATGTCGAAATGATTTCGCGGCTCATGGCTGGCCTTGAGGTAGGGTGCGCATATTGCAGCGCGACGCGAGCGTGTGCCTCATTGACCCGCGGGCGGTTGCCACAACTCAACCTTGTTTCCCTCCGGATTGGAGTTACCAGGATTTGGTGGACAGAGGACTAGGATAACCCTGGAGGGCAATGCGGATGTCCACGCGAATGAGGGTTGGTCGAGTTGTTGCGACGTATGAGTTCATAAAGGCGCATCGTCATCAGCACAGTGTCCAGGCGATGTGCCGATTGCTCGAGGTTGCTCCAAGCGGCTACTACGAATGGATCAAACACCCAGTCTCGAGTCGAGCGCAGGAAGATGCCCGACTGCTTCGCCTAATCCGCGCATCGTTTGTTGCGAGCCATGGTATCTACGGGGCTCCTCGCGTGTTCTTGGATCTGCGCGAAGCGGGCGAGACGTGCAGCAAGCATCGTGTCGCGCGTCTGATGCGATTGAATGGGCTGCGCGCACAGCCCGGCTTTCGAATCCGCGGCTGGGTGGCCGGCAAGGCCTCGGTCCTGATTCCGAATGTCCTGCAGCGCCAGTTCACAGTAACGCGCCGCAACAAGGCTTGGGTCACGGATAGCACCTACATTCGGACGTGGCAGGGCTGGCTCTACTTGGCTGTGATCATCGATCTGTTCTCACGCAAGGTCATCGGCTGGTCCGCGGGTCCGTCAATCCACCGGGAGCTCGTGCTGAATGCGCTTCTGATGGCTGTTCGTCAACGACGGCCTCGCGGCACTATCATTCACTCGGATCAGGGTACGCAGTATGGGAGCGACTCGTGGCGGCGCTTCTGCCGCGCCAATCACCTCGAGCCGAGCATGAGCCGCAAGGGCAACTGCTGGGACAACGCCGTCGCCGAGTCCTTCTTCAGCAGTTTGAAGAAAGAGCGAATCAAGAAGCACATTTACAAGAACCGCGAGCTCGCGATCGCAGACCTGGCCGACTACATCGACGTCTTCTACAATCAAACGCGCCGTCACAGCCATCTAGGCGGCATTAGCCCGGAGCAGTTTGAGGCAGCCCACAAGGCCAGACGGCAAGGTGTCCACTGAATCCTGGTAACTCCAGTTTGGTACAAGCACAATGAAGCCTTACCCTTTGGGCTAAGCTCGACACCGTACGTCGCCGGCCAATCCGAGACAACAGCTACGCCGAGCGGTTCGAGTGCCTTGAGGAAGAACGCTTTGCTCGCTGCATAGTCGCTGACACCGAATTTGACGTGGTCAAACATGAGTTCTCCATGACCGTGCCGCGGCCAGACGCGGCCCACGATGCCTCACGGCCAGGTTGTGTTCGTCAAGTTGTGCAAATTGGACGGTCTGGTATGAGGGCTAAGCGGCTTTCCTGAGCTGCTCCTTGCGCTCTTCGCGCAACAAATGCATGTTGATGTAGCGGTTGTCCTCGAGCCAGGCCTCGTGGGTCTCGG
>JBBRTF010000021.1:0-78075 GCA_038244725.1 Burkholderiales bacterium | reverse complement strand
GTCTTCACCTCGGTGCCTGATCTCAAGAGAAAGCTCATGCGCTACATCCGTCAGTACAACAAGAATCCGAGAACCGTGAAATGGAAGTACTTCGATCCGTCGCGGCGAATTACTTCCGATTCGGTTGATACAGTCCACTAGGTGCTAGGAGGGGCGCAAGCGCCTCCTCTTCCGCCAGATCGACGGCGGCTTGCCGAAGGCGCGCTTGAACGCCGCGGAGAACGCACCCGCGGATTCGTAGCCGGCGTCGTGCGCGATCGATTCGATCGCGCGCGCCGTGGTGAGGAGGCTCTCCGCCGCGACGAGGAGCCGCCAGCGCGTGAGGTACGCGAAGATCGGCTCGCCCATCACGAGCACGAAGCGCTCGGCGAGCGCGCTCCTGGAGAGTCCCACGTGGCGCCCGAGCCTCTCCACGGTCCAAGGCTCCGAGGGCCGCCCATGCACGAGAGCGAGCGCACGCCCCACGAAGCGATCGTTCAATCCGGCGAGCCAACCGCTCCCGCCCGAGGGCAACCACGCGACGTGGCGGCTGATGGCCTCGATCAGCACCAGCTCCGCCAGGCGCGAGCGCTCCGCGGCGGCGCCCACGGGAGGCGCGGCGCTCGCCGAGAGCGTGAGGCCGAGCGCGTCGGTGAGCCAGAAGAACGCGGAAGCGTTGCTGAGGTCGACGCGCATCACGTCGGGGAGCGCGGATAGCAGGGGATCGGCGAGGTGGCGCTCGCACGTGGCGGAAAGGACGATCCAGCGCGTCGCCTTTCCATCGCCTCCCACGTGGACCGGCGCGAGCTCGCCGGGGATCGGCGTCTTCACGAGCGTGGAGAGCGCCTTCGCGTCGGCGTCGAGAGAGGCTCCGATGAGATGCGCGTCGCCGCGTGGCAGGAATGCGATCTCGCCCGGCTTCAAGGCGATCTCGGTTCCCGTGCCGGTGCGGATCAAGCACTCGCCGTCGATCAGCAGGTGGGCGCGCATCACCGCGCTCGCCGGCACCGAGACGCACCACGGCGCGCGCGCCGTGGCGTCGAGCGTCACGCCGGCGGTGAACCTCGCGAATCGCAAAACCTCGGATAAAGCATCCATTAATGGTGTCAGGTACGACTTTTCGAGGTGAAGGTTACTCCTTCACTGAAAAGTCGTACCTGACACCATTAATGGAAGTGCGCAGCCTGCGTTTCCGCTTCCTCGGGAAGCTCGGCATGCACGATCTCGCCCTCGCCATTGGCGAAGAGGGGAGCGCCGCAGTCCTCGCAGTACTCTGGGGTGAAGGTGGCGGGAAGCTTCTTCACTTCCGCGATGCCGCACTCGGCGAGCTGCGCCATCACCTCGTCGAGCGGGCCGGGATGCGCGGTCTCGTCCTCGCGGCCGTAGAGCGGCCAGACGACGCCGTGCGCGACTTCGGATTCGTCGCCGCGCGTGAAGGCGATGCGGTATTCGTCGACGCGCTCCTCGCCGAAGCCCGCGACCACGGCCTGGATCTCGGCCGCCTTGGCCTTCAGCGCATTCTCGAGGAACGCGACCGCGGCGCGGATGCCGAAGGAGCGCACGCGCCGGTCGGATTCGCGGCAATTCACGTAGTATGCATCGGGCAAGAGGCACTCGAAGACGCAACCCGGCAGGAGCTTCGCGATGGTGGGCCGTGCCTGCAGGATCCACTGCTCGAGGCTTCCCGCGCGTCCCGTATGGCCGGAAGCGTCCTCCTGCCAGCGGAACATCGGCTGGGCGCGCGGCACGGCGGCGCATGCGACGAGAAACCGCGTGTCGGCGAGGAGGTGCGCCGTCTCCGGAAGCCGCGCGAGGTCGAGCTTCGGCGCCTCGCCGGCGATGGCCGATTCGGCGAGCCGCGCGGTGAGCTTGCGCAGCTCCGAGAAGTGGCGCGGCAGCTGGTCGATCGAATAGAGGTAGGGCACCAGGGTCAAGCGCGCGCCCTCGGCCATGACGTGGGCCTGGAGCTGCGCGCGCAGCGCCTCGGCTTCCTCGCGCCCGATCGCGCCCGACGGGATCGCGTACTTCGACCACGCCACGATGGGCGCGGCGACGAGGAGCGCCTGCCACGCGCGATCGCCCTGCATCGCCACCATCGCCTCCGACTCGTTCTCCACGAGCTCGATCAGCGTGTCGTAGGCGCCGAGGTTGGTCTGGTAGAGCGTGTCGAGCGCGCCGTCGATGGGCGCGTCGTTGCCGTGCTCGAGGAGCTTCGCCACCACCGCGGACATCTGCGCTTCCCAGAAGCGGTCCTCGGTGAGGCTTCCGGAGGCATTGAGTCCGTTGGCGAGCGAGATGAGGCGCTCGGCGTCGCGTGTGAGGCGGGGAGGGGCTTTGGCGCGGGTGCGTGGCATCCCCTATTTTATCGCTACAATCGACTTGATGTTTGCGCCTGCCATCGCCTTCGTGGACCTCGAGACCACGGGCACCACGTCCACCCGCGACCGTGTCACCGAAATCGGCATCGTGCGCGTGGCCGACGGCGAATTCGTGGACGAGTGGTCCACGCTCGTGAACCCGGAGTGCAGCATCCCCGAGGACATCCGCATCCTCACCGGCATCACCAACGAGATGGTGCGCGGCGCGCCGACGTTTGCGCAGGTGCGCCGCGAGGTGCTGGAGCGCCTCGAGGGCCACGTCTTCGTCGCCCACAACGCGCGCTTCGACTACGGCTTCATCAAGAACGAGTTGCGCCGCGTCGAGATGAAGTTCACCGCGGACGTGCTGTGCACAGTGCGCCTCGCGAGGAAGCTCTATCCCGAGGCGGTGGGGCACGGGCTCGATGCGCTCATCGCGCGCCATGGCCTGCAGGATGCGATCGCTCCGGAAGCCTCGGCACGTAGCGGCCGGCATTCGGCGCTGGGCGACGCGCGCGCCATCTGGCGCTTCGTGCAGATGCTCTACCGCGAGCGCGAGGCGGACGAGATCGAGGCGGCGGTGAAGCGGCTTCTCAAGATCCCGAGCCTGCCGCCCCAGCTCGCGCCGGACGCCCTGGACGGCCTTCCCGACGGCCCCGGCGTCTATCGCTTCTACGGCGTGAACGGCCTGCCCATCTATATCGGCAAGAGCGTGAACCTGCGCGATCGCATCCGCTCGCATTTCTCGGGCGACTACCGTTCGGCCAACGACGTGCGCATCTCGGGCGAGATCCGGCGCATCGAGGTGGACGCGACCGCGGGCGAGCTGGGGGCGCTCTTGAAGGAAGCGCGCCTCGTGAAGGAGCTCCTGCCGCTGCACAACCATCGCCTGCGCCGGAAGCTGAACGCGTGCTTCGTGCGCCTTCCGGACCTGCGTTCGGCGCCCGAAGTGCTCCAGGCGAAGGACATCGACTGGAGCGCGCGTACCGTGGGCGCCGAGACGCTCTACGGACCCTTCGCCACGAAGGCGCAGGTGAGGGCGATGCTCGAGGAAATCGCCGGCGAGCAAGGCCTGTGCTGGCGCCAGCTCGGCTGGGAGAAGCGCGGCGGGCCGTGTTTCGCGCGCCAGGTGCGCAAGTGCCGCGGCGCCTGCCTGGGCGAGGAGACGCCGGAGCAGCACCACCTGAGGCTCGCTACCGCGCTCGACGCGCATCGCGTGCTCGACTGGCCCTGGCCGGGCCGGGTCGCCATCCGCGAGCGCCATCCCGACGGCACGCTCGAGGAGGCCCACGTGTTCGAGCGCTGGTCGCACCTGGGTACCGCGCGCTCCGAGGAGGAGCTCGAGGATCTCGTGCACGCCCGCGTCGAGATCGACTTCGATCCCGATGTCTACCGGATTTTGGTGAGCTTCATCGCGAAGCGCCGCGGCTCGGTGATTTCGCTCGCCCGCGCCGCGGCGCCCGCGGACGACGCGGTGGCCGCCTGAGCGCCGGCTTCCGCTAGAGCAGCTCCTGCTGGTCCCAGCTCGCCTCGGCATCGTCCAGGCATGCCGGCAGGTCGTTCTTCACGTTGCTCACCACGCGGCTCACGGCGCGCAGCGCGATCGCCCCGGAATACGGCGTAAGCAGCCTGCACGCCTCGACGCTCGCTCCCGAGAGCCACGCATCCTCGGCCTCGCGCGGCAGGATCACCGGCATGCGGTCGTGGATCGCGGCGACGGCGTCGTTGGCCTCGGTGGTGACGATGGCGAAGGTCTCGATAGGATCGCCCTCGCGCGGCTTCCACGTCTCCCACAGTCCGGCAAAGGCGAAGACGGGCCGGTCGGGGAGCGTGATCGCGTAGGGCTGCTTCCTTCCCGGCGCGCCCTTCCATTCGAAGAACCCGGTCGCGGGGACGAGGCAGCGGCGTTCGCGCACCGCGGCGCGGAACGCGGGCTTCGCTTCCACGCCCTCGCTGCGCGCGTTGATCATCTTCGTGCCGACGGCGAGCTCCTTCGCCCACGGCGGCACCAATCCCCAGCGCAGCATCGCCACCTCGCGCGCGCCGCCGGGGCCCATGCGCACGACCGGCGCCTCCTGCGTGGGGGCGATGTTGAAACGCTTGCGGATGGGCTCGGCCACCGGAACGCGGAAGGTGTACGCGATCACGTTGCCGTCGGCGTCGAGGAAGTAGCGGCTGCACATGGGAGAGAAAGGGAAATGCCGCGGGGCGCGTCCCCTTATACTAACCGCCGGAGGGTAGAAGAATGAAAATCATCCAATGGACGCTCGCGACGATCGGCGCCGTGGTCCTGCTGCTGGTGGCCGGTGGATTTTTCCTGCCCTCGGCGTTCAAGGTGGAGCGATCCGCCGTGATCAACGCGCCTCCGAAGAAGATCTACGACCTCGTGGTCGAGCCGCGGCAGTGGGCGCGATGGAGCGTCTGGAACCGGCGCGACCCGGGCATGAAGATCACCTACAAGGGGCCGCCCTTCGGCATGGGATCGAAATGGGAATGGGTGAGCAAGACCGAAGGCAGCGGCAGCATGGAGTTCACGCGCGTGGAGCCCGACCGCAAAGTGGAATATTCGCTCTTCTTCCCCGACTACAACATGCGCTCGACGGGCGCGATCGCGCTCGAGCCTTCCGGCACCGCCACCCGGGTCACGTGGAGCACCGCCGGCGACATGGGCGGCAATCCCCTCAAGCGCTACCTCACGCTCACCATGGACCGCATGGTGGGGCCGGACTTCGAGGCGGGCCTCGCCAACCTGAAAGAGCTCGCCGAGAAACCGTGAGCGAAAGCCCTTCGCCACAGGCTGCACACGGGCGCGGCTGTCCCAGCTGCGGCGAGGCGATGCGCCTCGAGACCTACGATCGCAAGATGGACGGGCACGTCGACCTCGATGTCTGCTACGCGTGCGAGGCGATCTGGTTCGACGCCTTCGAAAGCGCGCAGCTCACGCCCGGGGCGGTGATGAAGGTCTTCGAGGCGATCCACGCGCGTGGCGACGTCCAGCCGCGGCCCCTCGCGGACGTCTGCCGCTGCCCGGCGTGCCGCGCCGCGCTCAAGCTCACGCACGACGTCCAGCGCACCAATCGCATCACCTACTACCGTTGCCCCGAGGGGCACGGACGTCTTTCCACGTTCAACCAGTTCCTGCTGGAGAAGAATTTCATCCGCTCGCTCACGCTGGG
Source organism: Burkholderiales bacterium (assembly GCA_038244725.1). GTDB lineage: Bacteria > Pseudomonadota > Gammaproteobacteria > Burkholderiales > Usitatibacteraceae > Usitatibacter. The sequence goes on along the minus strand of JBBRTF010000021.1, from coordinate 72,563 downwards.
CGAGGTCGAGCGGCTGAAGGCGGTGGTGAAGCAGGTTCGCTGCACGAGCTGCGGCGGGGCGGTGAACCTCGAGCGCGACCCGGTGTGCCCCTACTGCCGCGCGCCGATCGCGATCCTCGATGCCGACGCCGTGAAGCGCACGCTCACCGAGCTTTCCGCCGGCGAGACGAGGCGCCGCACGGTCGATCCGCACGCCGCGATCGACGCGCTCCTCGCAGGGCAGCGCGCCGGCGGCGGCGAGCGGCGATCGCGTTCCGTGTTCGGGGATGGCGCGTCCGCATGGAACACCGACGTGGTCGACCTTCTCGCAGAAGCGCTCGGCCTCTTGAATTTCGATTGACGACGGGAGAAAGCACATGAATCTGCGCAACGCCGGCATCGCCCTCGCGGCCGCCTCCGCCCTCCTCGCGGGATGCGCGGCCACCAAGAAGGAGCCTCCACCGAAGCCTTTCGCGGGCACGCGCTGGGAAGTGATGCTGGAGCTTCCGCTCGCCGGCGAGCAACCCAACATGCGCTTCGGCGACGGGCGCGTGGAAGGCTTCGGCGGCTGCAACCGCTTCGCCGCGCGGTACGTGCAGGATTCCGTGGGCGCGCGCGCCATTGTCATCGGCCGCATCGAGGTCGACCGGCGCCTGTGCGATCCGGGACCGAAGGCCGCCGAGGCTCGCATGCTCGAGGTGCTGCAGTCGGTCTCGAGCTATTCCATCGCCGCGGACCTCATGACCATGAGCGGATCCGGCGGCTCGCTCAAGATGCGCGCGATGGAAGTGGGCGCTCCGCGATGAAGAGCGCCTGGATGTGGATCTGCGCGTGGGGCCTTGCGGCCTGCGCGATGCCCCCCTCGCCCGGCGGCCCGCCCGCAGCGCGCGCGGCGGCGGTGCCCGCGGCCGCGGCGTCGATGGTCGGCACGCGCTGGAAGGGCATCGCCCCGGGCGTGGACGAGCGCCAGCTGCCGTGGCTCGAGTTCGTGGTCGAGGGGCGGCTCTCGGGCTTCACTGGTTGCAACCTCCTGCACGGCGCGTGGAAGAACGAGGGCGGCGAAGTGCGCATCGGGCCGCTGGTCACCACCAAGCGCGGCTGCGTGGGTCCCGGGGGCGACATGGAGAAGCGGCTCCTCGCGACGCTCACGCCGCAGTCGCGCGTGACGCGCGAGGGCGGCCGGCTCGTCTTCACCGCGCCCGGCGGCGAGCGCCTCGAGTTCGTCGAGGTGAAGTGACCCGCTACGGCAGGCGCTTCGCGGCGCCGGCAAGCGTCTGGCGCGTCGCCTTGTAGCCTTTCCACGGATCCTCGCGCAACGCGGCGAGCCGCTCGTGCACCGTGAAGATGTTCCATTGCGCTCCCGATTGCAGCGCCTGGACCTCGCTCCAGCTCAACGGCACCGAGACGCCCAACCCGGGGCGGGCGCGCGCCGAGTAGGCGGCGGCCGTGGTCGCACCGTGGCCGTTGCGCAGGTAGTCGACGAAGACGCGACCCACGCGGTTGCGCGCGCCCGACTTCACCACGAAGAGCTTCGGCAGCGTGCGCGCGAGATGCGCCACCACCGCCTGCGAGAAATCCTTCACCTCGTCGTAGCCCCACTTCGGCGTGAGGGGCACCACGATGTGCAGGCCCTTGCCGCCGCTCGTCTTCACGAACGTCGCGAGGTCCAGCATCTCGAGCAGCTTGTTGGTGAGGACCGTGGCCTCGACCACCTGCGCCCACGCGACGCCCTCGCCCGGATCGACGTCGAAAATCACGCGGTCGGGCTTGTCGATGGCCTGGGTCGTGGAATTCCACGTGTGCAGCTCGATCGTGTTCATCTGCGCGGCGCCCACCAGCGCTTCATGGGAGTCGATCTCGATCATCGGCGGATGCTCGGGCCAGTACTTGCGATCGAGGATCCTGATGCCCGGCACCTGCACGGTGTCGTTATGCTTCTGGAAGAAGAGCTGGCCCTCGACGCCCGAGGGCGCGCGCACCAGCGAGACCGGCCGCCCCGCGAGGTGCGGCAGCATCCACTTCGCGATGCGGTCGTAGTAGCGCACGAGGTCGAGCTTGGTCGCCCCGCTCGCCGGGTCGATCGGGCGATTCGCGTTGCTCACCTTGATGCCGGCGACCGTGCCCGTCGTTTTCGCCTTGCCATCGCCCGGCCGCTTCACGGACGCGGCGGGGGGCGCCTTTGAGGCTTCGTGGACCGGCGCCTCTCGCACGATCGCCTGCGGGTCCTTGTCGGTGCGCAGGCCACGGAAGACGGGATGGCGGATGCGCCCGTCGCCTGTCCATTCCGCGAACGCGACCTCCGCGACCAGCTTCGGCTTCACCCAGTGCGCCTTCACGCCCTTCGGCGCCGCCTCGAGCGGCGCCTTCGCGGCGTCGAGCGCGGCGAGCTTCGCCTTGAGCGAGCGCAGCAGCGCCTCGTCGAAGCCGGTGCCGACGTTGCCTGCGTACTGGAGCTTTCCCTTCGCATCGCTCACCGCGAGGAGGAGGGAGCCGAAGCCGGAGCGGCTGCCCTTCGGGTCGGTGTATCCCACGACGACGAACTCCTGGCGCCGCTTGCACTTCAGCTTGATCCAGCTGGGCGAGCGGCTCGAGACGTACGCGGAGTCGGCGCGCTTGCCGATGATGCCCTCGAGTCCTTTCGCGCACGCGCTCGCGAGGAGCTTCGCCGGGTCCGCGTCGAAATGCTCGCTGAAGCGAACGTGCCCGGACGATGCCGCCGCGAAGAGCGTGCGCAGGAGCTCGCGCCGCTCCACGAGCGGCACGCGGCGCAGGTCGTAGCCGCCGAAGTACGGCGCGTCGAAGACGAAGTACGCGATGTCACCCGTCCTGGAGGAATCGAACGCGTTCTGCAGCTTCTGGAAATCGGGATTGCCCTGGGCGTCGAGGACGACGATCTCGCCGTCAAGCCATGCGGACGCGATCCCCAGGCTCGCCACCTCGGCGGCGAGCGCCTTCATGCGCGCCGTCCAGTTGTTGCCGTTCCTGGTGAAGAGCCGCACGTCGGCGCCGTCGATGCGCGCGAGCACCCGGTAGCCGTCGAACTTCACCTCGTAGATCCAGCCCTCGCCGCGCGGGGGCGCATCGACCAGCGTGGCGAGCTGCGGTGATAGCGAGAGCGGAAGCTTCGCCGCGAGCGCCCGCGCCGGAATGCCATTCACCTTCGCCGCGGCGGATTTGCGCGCAGGCCTCGCCTTCGCGCCCGCCGTCGTTTTCGCCGCGGCCTTGCGCGGCTTCGCGCGGGACCCCGAAAGCGCGCTTTCGGGACGCGCCTCGAGGATGTCGTATTCGCAAGCCTGGCGCGCCTCGCCGTCCTTCTCCTTGATGAGGAGCCACGGCTCCTGGCGCTCGTCCTTGCGGTTGGCGATGCGAACCAGCATCCAGCGCCCGCGCAGCTTCTCGCCGTGCATCTCGAACTTGAGCTTGCCCGCGCCCATGCCGGCGCGCGGATCCTCGAGCGGCGTCCACGTGCCGCGGTCCCAAACCTCCACCGTTCCGGCGCCGTATTGCCCCTTCGGGATCACCCCCTCGAACGTGTTGTAGCTGATGGGGTGGTCCTCGACATGCACCGCCATGCGGCGCACGCGCGGGTCGAGGCTCGGGCCCTTGGGCACGGCCCAGCTCACCATCGTGCCTTCCATCTCGAGGCGAAAATCGTAGTGCAGGCGCGAGGCCGCGTGCTTCTGCACGACGAACGAGAGCGCCTTGCCCGCGCGCGCGACCTTGCCCTTCGGCTCCGAGGTGACGCCGAAATCGCGCTTCTTCCGGTACTGGGTGAGCGAGCCCGCCATTTATGTCGTACCTGACACGACTTATTCGCGGACGAGGCGGCCGTCTTCGAGGTGGACGCGCTCGCCGACGCGCAGCCGCGGACGCTCGGCATAGCGAAGCGTTTCGCGCGTCCCGTCCTCGAAGCGCACCCGCACTTCCCAATCGGGACCGGCGCTGGCGATGGAGTCGATGACGGCGCAATTCACGCAGTAGGTCCGGGACGAGCGCTCGAACGAGTTGGGCGATATCTCCTCGCGCGTGTAATTCGGCCGATAGGGCGCGGCACGCGAGGGCAGAGCCTGCGCATGGGACGGCGGCGGCGGTGCCGGCTGCGAGTAGATGGGGGGCGCCTTGCCGGCCGCGGTCTTCGAGGGCGCGGGTTTCGCCGGCTCGGGTTTCGGTGCCCCGGGCGTGGCCTGTCGCGGCGCGCTGGGCGGGGGCTCGCCAACCGGAGGGGAATGCGGCGGAGTTTGGGGGGGCTCCACGAGGGTCTCTCCCGGAAGGAGCGCCACGCCGCCTTCCATGGTGCCCGTCATCTGCTGGCCGGGAATCGCCATGCCCACCGGGGAAGGCGGGGCCGCCGTGTGCGCGGGAGCCCAGCCGAGGAGGTAGGCGATGGTCACCGCCGCGAGCGCGGTCACGGCGAGGCTCGCGATCACGATCGAGGCGAGGGCGGCGGGATGCTTCCTCGCCGAGGCGAGCTCTTCCTTCATGGCGATGGCGGTGTGGAGAGCCCGGTTAGATTTCGATGTGGGTGCCCAGTTCCACCACGCGGTTGGCCGGGATGTTGAAGAAGTCGGTGGCGCGCGTCGCGTTTCGGGTCATCCACGCGAAGACATGGTCGCGCCACAACGCCATGCCCGGGGTGTCGCTGGTGGGAATCACCGTCTCGCGCGAGAGGAAGAACGACGTATCCATCACGTCGAGGGCGAGGCCGTAGCGCACGCGGCACGCGTTGAGGATCTCGTCGATGTCGGGCTGCTCCTTGAACCCGTACCACGCCTCGAGCTTGAAGAAGCCGTCCACCAGGCGCTCGAGCTGCACGCGGTCCTCGCGCGGGACCGAAGGCACGTCGTGCGAGATGACGGTGAGGAACACGGTCTGCTCGTGCAGCACCTTGTTGTGCTTGAGGTTGTGCAGGAGCGCGTGCGGCACCGTGTCCACGCTCGCCGTCATGAAGATCGCGGTGCCCTGGACCTTCTGCGGCGGATGCGCGTGGAGGCCCTCCAGGAAGGGCTTCAGCGGGATGCCCTGCTCGGTCAGGCGCCGGAACATGAGCGCGCGCCCGCGCTTCCACGTCATGAGGAGGACGAAGATCGTCGAGCCGATGAGCACCGGGAACCATCCGCCGGAGAAGAACTTCGCCGCGTTGGAGGCGAGGAACAGGAGGTCCACGATCATCATGCTGCCGATCACGAGCACCACCATCCACAGCCGCCACTTCCAGAGCAGGCGCGCCACCACCATCGCGAGCGCGCATTCGATCACCATGGTCGCCGCCACGGCGATGCCGTAGGCGTTGGCGAGGTTGTCGGCGCTCTGGAAGCCGAGCACGAGGAGCGCGACCGCGATGAACAGCAGCCAGTTCACGAACGGCACGTAGATCTGGCCGATCGAGCGCTCGGACGTGTGCAGGATCTCCAGGCGCGGGATGTAGCCCAGCTGGATCGCCTGGCGAGTGACCGAGAAGGCCCCCGAGATCACGGCCTGGGAGGCGATGACCGTCGCCGCGGTGGCGAGGATGACCATGGGATAGACGGCCCACTGCGGCACCATGAGGTAGAAGGGATTCTTGATCGCGGCGGGATTGGCGAGCACGAACGCGGCCTGGCCGAAGTAATTGAGCAGGAGCGCCGGAAACACGAGGCAAAGCCACGCGATGCGGATCGGCTTCTTCCCGAAGTGGCCCATGTCGGCGTAGAGCGCCTCGCCGCCGGTGAGGGCGAGGAAGACCGCGCCCAGCACGAAGAATGCGAGCAGCGGGTATGCGAAGACGAAGTCGACCGCGAACGCCGGCTGCAGCGCCGAGAGCACCACGGGGTTCTTCGCGAGGTGCGAGACGCCCACGGCGCCGATGGCGAGGAACCAGACGACCGTGATCGGGCCGAAGAACGCCCCGACCTTCGCCGTGCCGTGGCTCTGGATGAGGAAGAGCCCGCCGAGGACGCCGAGCGTGATCGGGATCACGAAGTTGGCGAGGGACGGCGCCGCGACCTCCAGGCCCTCCACGGCCGAGAGCACCGAGATCGCCGGGGTGATCATGCTGTCGCCGTAGAACATCGCCGCGCCGAACATGCCGATGCCGATGATCGTCCACTTGAGCCGCGGGCGGCCCTTGGTCTCGCGCAGCGCCAGGGCGAGGAGCGCGAGGATGCCGCCCTCGCCGTTGTTGTCGGCGCGCATCATCACGAAGAGGTACTTGATGGTGATGACCCACACCATCGACCACACGATGAGCGACAGGATGCCCATCACGTTGTCGGGATTGAGGGGGATGCCGTGCTCGGGGCTGAAAGCCTCCTTCAGCGCATATAGCGGGCTCGTGCCGATATCGCCGAAGACGACGCCGATGGCGCCGAGGACGAGGGTTGCTGTCGCCTTGTTGTGGCCCGGCGAGGCGTGAGGCGGAGCGGTGAGTGCACTCATTTTTTTGAATCCGCCAGGGGTGCTCGCGCATCCATGACGGACTGGGCGCGGACTATACGCCCGTTTGTTGCGCCGCACAATGCAGGGCGTAAGTGCCTGCTAACCATGATAACCTGCCGGCCTCGCCGCAAACGACCGAGCCGATGAAAAGAATCGTCGCCGCATTGGCGCTCGTCCTGGCGGCCGCACCCGCCGTCCACGCCATCGAGGCGTACCGCCTCGAGGCGGGAGAGGCCATCGTGCTCGATGGAAAGTTCGACGAGCCCGCGTGGCAGCGCGCCAGGCCCTGGGACCGCTTCTACGAGATGTCGCCGCAGGACAAGGTCGAGGCGAAGGTGCGCACCGAGGTGCGCTTCGCCTACGATCGCCACGCGCTCTACGTGGCCGTGCGCGCCCACGACCCGGACCTGGGAGAGCTGAGGGCGCCCTTCGCGCGGCGCGACAACGTTTTGGCGGACCAGGACATGGTGGTGCTCTTCATCGATCCGGTGGGCAACCGCAAGTTCGCGCATTTCGTGCGCGCCAACCCGCGCGGGGTGATCGCCGACGGGCTCTACAACGAGGACTCGGGAAGCGAGGACTTCTCGCCCGACTTCGACGTGGAGGTCGCGACCGGGCGTTTCGAAGGGGGTTGGACCGCGGAATTCCGCATCCCGTTCTCGTCGCTGCGCTACAGCGATCCGCCGTCGAGCCAATGGAGCGTTCTCGTCTTCCGCAACTGGCCGCGCGAGCAGCGCTATCGCATCGCCTCGAGCCCGCTGCCGCGCGACTCGACCTGCTTCCTGTGCATGAACGAGCCTCTCACCGGTCTCGCCGGCCTGCCCTCGACGCGGTTCCTCACGCTCACGCCGCAGCTCACCCTGCGCGCCACCGGCAATCGCGACCGCGGCGCGCCCGAGCGGCGCGAGAACGAGGCGGTGGCGAGCCTCGACCTCAAGTGGCGCCCGCGCGCCGACCTGATCGTCGACGCCACCGTGAATCCGGACTTCTCGCAGGTGGAGCTCGACACGCCGCAGCTCGCGGGGAACACGCAGTTCGCCCTCTTCTTCCCGGAGAAGCGCCCCTTCTTCCTCGAGGGCGCCGACATCCTCCAGGGCCCGCTCAACGCGATCTACACGCGCTCCGTGACGGACCCGGCATGGGGCGTTCGCGCGACCCAGCGCCGCGACAATTTCGACGGCACCGTCCTCGTGACGCGCGACGATGGCGGCGGCCTCGTCCTTCTTCCGAACACCTACGGCACCGGCTATGCCCTGCAGAATTTCAAGTCGACGGCGACCTTCGTACGCGGCCGCCTGCAAGTGCAGGGTGCGACGGTGGGCGGCCTGGTCACCGACCGCACCCTCGACAACGGCGCGTACAACCGCCTCGCCGGCCCGGACTTCGCGTGGTTCCCGACGACCGATCATCGCCTGCGCGCGCAGGTCCTAGGCTCGTGGACCACCGCGCAGCCCCTGGACGGCGCTTTCGTGAAGGGCGCCATGCAGTCGAGCTACGCCGCGTTCGTCGACTGGGCGTACAACGGCTCGGAGTGGAACCAGTACCTCTCGTCGCAGCACATCGGCCGCGACTTCCGCGCCGACAACGGCTTCATCGCGCAGAACGGCTTGCACAACATCCACAGCGAGACCACGCGCAAGTTCCTCGACGTGTGGGGCTTCAACGAGGTGTCGCCGTACATCTTCGCGGAATACGCGGTGGATCCCGACGGCCACGCGCTGTACCAGCAGAACAACCTCGGATTGAAGCTGGGGCTGCCGCGAGCGACCACCATCGCGATGGAGTACCGGCCGAACAACCTCGTCGCCGTGCGCCCGGGCGGCGGTCTTCGCAAGCGCGACCAGGTCTACTTCAGCATCGAGAGCAATCCGTTGCCCTGGTTCTCGAAGCTCTATTCGGAGGTGGCGGTGGGCGACCGCGTGGACGTCGCCAACAATCGCGTCGGGCGCGGCGCGTTCTTCACGGTGCAGGCGAACGTGCGCCCGCATCCGCGCGCGGAGATCGAGTACCGCATCGACAACGACTTCATCGACAGTCTCGAAAGCGTGGAGGGATCGAAGCGCATCCTTGCCCAGCGCGTGCAGCAGGTCCTCGCGATCTGGCACTTCAGCGCTCGCGACAGCCTTCGCACCATCTTCCAGTCGACCGCGATCCGGCGCGCGCCCTCGCTCTGGGAGCAGCCGGTGCCGGCACGCGAGAACTCGGAGACGGTCTCTCTCGTCTATGGGCACCGCCGCGGCATCGGCAAGAGCTTCTACCTGGGCGCGTCGATCGGGCGTTCGCGCGATCCGGACGCGGGCGTGAAATCCTATTCCGCGGAAGTGTTCGCGAAGGGTTCCTGGTCCTTCGACGTGCTCTAGGCGGCGCGCGCCTTGCCGCGCTCAGAGCGCGTATTGGCGACGTCCAGGAGCACGCCCACGGCAAGGAGCGCCATCGCGGCCGCGCTCACGTAGATCTGCGCGAACCCGGCCAGCGTGGCGATCCACGCGAGCCCCGAGATGACGACGACGAGTCCCAGGAAGTAGAGCAGGAAAGCCATGCGGCACCGGATGCGAGTCGTGTGTCGGTGGGTCGCCGCCGGCCCGCGCCCGGTTCCGGCGCGATGCGCTACTCGTCATATGGGACGCGTCCTACACGCCCGCCGAAAGTCGTACCTGACACGACTTTTTATGTCGTACCTGGCACGACTTCTTTCATCACGAGATTCCCGAGAAGTCGGGCTTGCGCTTTTCCATGAAAGCGCTGAAGGCTTCGCGCGCCGCGGGCTCGGAGAGCATCTCGCGGAAGTGCTTGCCTTCCAGCTGCATCTGGTTGCGCACCGCCTGCGCGTGTGCGCCCTTGAGGAGCGCCTTGGTGGTGCGCACGGATTTCGGGGGCAGCGCCGCCAGCTTGCGTGCGGCCTCCCACGCCGTGTCGAGGGTCTGTGCGGCAGGCACGACGCGCGTGACGAATCCGGCGGCGAGCGCCGCGTCGGGGCCGAAGGCCTCGCCCAGCATGAGGAGCTCGGCCGCGCGCTGGTATCCGGCCACCATCGGCAGGAGGTAGCTCGAGGCGAACTCGGGCACGAGCCCCAGGCTCGCGAAGGGCAGGCGGAAGCGCGCGTTGTCGCCCGCGTAGACGAGGTCGCAATGCAGCAGGAGCGTGGTGCCGATGCCCACCGCCGCGCCGTTCACCGCCGCCACCATCGGCTTGGCCGCCTGGCTCGCCGCCGAAAGGAAGCGGAACACCGGTGTGTCCTCGCCTTGCGGCGGGCGCTTCATGAAGTCGTGGAGGTCGTTGCCCGCGGTGAAGACGTCGGGCTTGCCGTGGAAGAGGATGACGCGGACCGCATCGTCTTTCTCCGCGGCGAGGACCGCCTCGGTGAGCATCTCGTACATCGCGCTGGTGAGCGCGTTCTTCTTGTCCGGGCGGTTGAATTCGATCGCCATGACGCCATCGCGGACTTGCGTGAGGATATCCATCACGGCCTTTCGCTCTTGCGGATCACCAGATTCAATCCCGACCAGACCTCGGTCACCGCGCACACCTTCACGTCCACGAAGCCCAGGGGCAGGGCGACTTCGCGGATCGTGTCCTCGGTCACGTCGGTGGCGACCTTCGCGGATTCCTTCGGCCACGATATCCACAGGAATCCCGCGGGCGCGAGGCTCGCGCGGAGCGCCTTCGCATGCCTGGCGAGATCGGCCCGGCGCGTGACGAGGACGTGCGCGGCGGCGATGGGGCGCGTCGCTTCACGGAAAAATCGACGCCCGGATCGAGGCCTTCGAGCCATCGCCGGTACTCGGGTGGCGCGTCCACCGTGTGCACCGTCATCGGCGCCTTGAAGCCGAGCTTCTTCGCGAGCGGCGTGCCGGAGTAGCCCGCGGGTCTAGCGGCCGCCGGAGACATCGATGAAGGTGCCGGTGGAATAGGAAGCCTCGTCGGAAAGCAGCCACAGGATCGCGGCGGCCACTTCCTCGGGTTGCCCGCCGCGCTTCATCGGCACCGCCGCCTTCACGCGCTCCACGCGGCCCGCCTCGCCGCCGCTCGCATGGATCTCGGTGTAGATGACCCCGGGGCGGACCGCATTCACGCGGATGCCTTCCTCGGCGACCTCCTTGGCCAACCCGATGGTGAGCGAGTCGATGGCTCCCTTGGACGCCGCGTAATCCACGTATTCGCCGGGCGCGCCCAGGCGCGCCGCGATGGAGCTCACGTTCACGATCGCGCCGCCCTTGCCGCCGTGGCGCGTCGACATGCGCCGCACGGCCTCGCGCGCGCACAGGAACGCGCCGGTGATGTTGGTGGCGAAGACGCGCTCGAATCGCGCCGCCTCCATGTCGTCCAGGCGGGCCTGGCGCTCGAGGATGCCGGCGTTGTTCACGAGCGCGTTGACCGGGCCCAGCTCGCGCGCGGCCGCGTCGAAGAGGCGGACGACGTCGGCCTCCTTCGCGACATCGGCGGCGACGCAAATCGCGCGCGCACCGGCGCCGCGGATCTCGCTCTCGAGCGCTTCGGCCGCGGCGCGATTGCGCAGGTAGTTCACGCACACCGCGTATCCCTGCCGCGCCGCGAGGCGCGCGGTGGCGGCGCCGATCCCGCGCCCGCCGCCCGTGACGATCACCACTCTTTCTCCCATGCGGGCGTTTTTACCATATTCGCGCACGGCACCCGGTCAAATCGCCGGCACGCGCTTCGGATCGCGATTGACGGCGGCTGCGGCGATGCCCACCACCACCATCGCGAGGGCGCCGAAAGCGATCTGCTGCATCGCCACGTGCGCGGGCGTGGGCTGCACGACGAAGTAGGTGAGGTAGGTGGGGATCGTCGACATCAACGCGACCGCCGCCCCGAAGCGAGCGCCCTGCGCGAGCCATGGCTTGTCCTCGCGCCCGTGGCGATAGATCCACGTGAACGCGATCGCGAAGAGCAGGTTCGCGAGCAGCATGAGCGGGAAGTACCGGCGCGAATCCTCGGGCGTGCGGTAGAGGTTCGGCGTGAGCTTCGCGTATTCGTCGCCGAGAACGATTCCGTGGATCACGAAGCCGAGGGCGACCGTGAGGACGAACACGACGACCACGGAGACGACGAAATGGCGATTCATGGGGCCTCCCGGGGACGAGTGCGCCTAAAATGCGCCCTGCGAGCGCCTTGCGTCAATCGCGGTTCGCCCAACCCTTCGCCAGGATCGAGCCATGAACCTCTACGTTGTCACCGGCACCACCAAGGGACTGGGCAAGGCGCTCGCCGATAGCATCGCGCTCGATCCGGAAAACGAGCTCATCGCGCTCGCGCGCGCCCCCGACGGAGACATTCCGGGCGGCGTTCGCTTCGAGGTGGACCTCGCCGACACGGCCGCGCTAGACCGCGCCGCCGATCGCGTGGCCGCGCGCATTCGCGGCAAGCGCTACGCGAAGGCGGTCCTCATCAACAACGCCGGAATCGTGGCCCCGGTCGCGCCCCTGGAGCGCGCCGATCCCTACGACCTCGAGCGCAACCTCGTCGTGAACCTGGTGGCGCCGGTGCTCCTCATGCGCCGCTTCATCGCCGATACCGCGGGCATCGCCGCGCTTCGCCGCATCATCAACATCTCGTCGGGCGCGGGGCGCCGGCCGATCCAGGGCTGGGCCGCCTACTGCGCGGCGAAGGCCGGCCTCGACATGGCCACCCGCGTCGTGGCGCTCGAGGCCGAGGCGCGCGGGCTCGCGGTGGAGGCCGTGAGCCTCGCCCCGGGAGTGATCGATACGCCGATGCAGGGCGTCGTACGCAGCCTCACCGAAAGCGACTTCGCGGACGTCGAGCGCTTTCGCCAGATGAAGTCCGAGGGGGTTCTGCGCGACGCCGGGGACGTCGCGGCCGACATCCTGCGCGCGGAGGCGGCGGGGCGCTTCGCCGGCCAACCCGTCGCCGACCTTCGCGAGCTTGCCGCGAGCTGAGCGGAATATGCGGGGCACAACGGTGTTTGCGGGGTTGCAGTAATATCTGCCGGCGCTTCGCCCCAACCCCAAGGAGAAATATCATGATTCGCAAGCTCGCCCTGGCCGCCGCGATGCTTTTCGCTTCCGGCGCCGCATTCGCGTTCCACTGCCCCTCCGACATGAAGGCCATCGACGAGGCGATGGCGAAGCACCCGAAGCTTTCCGAAGCCGACATGAAGGCCGTGAAGCAGTACCGCGCCGAAGGCGAGGCGTTTCACAAGGCCGGCAAGCACCAGGAGTCCTTGGACACGCTCGCCAAGGCGATGAAGATCCTCAAGATCGACGCGCCCAAGAAATCCTAGCGTCGCACCGGCTTCACCAACGCCGCGGCGCGCCCGCGGCGTTTTTCATTGAGGCTTGCGGATGAAGCCGATCCAGACGCTCGCCAGGATGAACATCGCGAACCAGACGATCGCCCATTCCGGGATCGACAGGCCCAGGAGCGTCCAGTCCACTTTCGAGCAGCTTCCCGTGCCTGCGAAGATCTTCGGCAGGGCCTTCGAGATGGGAAAGGTGTTGACGAGGAATTCGAGGTCGGTGCCGCACGATTCGAATTTCGGCGGGAAATGCTGCAGGTACGAGTGGCGGATCGCGATCCCGCCGCCCACCATGGCGAGGATCGAGACCACGATCGCGTACGCCTTGGCGGCGAACGCGCGCGGGCCGTGGATCGCGCCGGCGAGCGCGACGATGCCGATGGCGACGAACGCGTAGCGCTGCAGGATGCACATCGGGCACGGCTCGAGTCCCTCCTGCTGCTGCAGGTAGAGCGCGAGGCAGATGAGGCTCAGGCACGCGAGGAAGATGGCGGCGAAGACGATGCGGGGAGTGATGCGCATGGGGTGATTTTCTCACGGTTTCGCACCGGCCCGCGTGGTGTAATGATCGGTCATCTTTCAGCCGGGAGATTCCATGGGCATCGCAATGCTTGCCGGGGCCGGCGCGGCCTTGCTGGCCACGGCTTCGACGTTCGCGGCAGAGGTCACGGTGATGAGCGGCGGAGCGGTGAAGTCCGCGTTCGCCGACGCGGCGTCCGCGTGGCAAAGGCAAAGCGGCAACTCGGTGAAGCCGAGCTACGCGCCCGCGGGCGACCTGCGCAAGAGGATCGCCGCGGGAGAGCGCGCCGACATCCTCGTCATTCCCGTGGAACACCTCGCGGCGCTCGAGCGCGAAGGCGCGATCGATGCCGCCACGCGCCGCGACCTCGCGGGGGTGTCCATCGGCGCCGCCGTGAGGCAGGGAGCGCCCGTGCCGGACATCTCGACCCCGGAGAAGCTGAAGGAGGTGCTGCTCGCGGCGAAGTCCCTCACGTACATGGACCCCGAGCGCGGCACGAGCGGCAAGCACTTCGACGAGACGGTGCTCCCGAAGCTGGGCATCCGCGACCCGGTGCGCGCCAAGGCGACGCTTGGAGAGGGCGGCTACATCGCGGAGAAGGTGGCGCGCGGCGAGGTGGAGCTCGCCATCCACAGCGTGACCGAGATCGCGCCGGTGAAGGGCGTCACCATCATCGGCCTGCTTCCGCCCGAGTTGCAGAAGACGACGATCTATTCCGGCGTCGTCATGAAAGGCGCGCGCCATCCGCGCGAAGCGCAGGCGCTCCTCGACTACCTCGCGTCCCCCGACGGCCGCAAGGCCTTCCTCGACCGCGGCTATACCGCGCCCTGACTACTGCTCGCGCAGGTTGCGCGCGCGCGAGCGTGGAGCGCCGTGGACCGTGAGCGTCATCCCTGCGCCCTTTCCGGCGGCGACCGGTCGAGGGCCGGGTCGGGAACCACCTCGACCGTCATCGGCAGGTCGAGGCTACGCCAGAGGCCGGCCGGGTTCATGCCCCGGCGCAGCAGCCGCACGGCCACCATCAGTACGATGCGCGCGATGTCGAGCACCGGGCGGAAATGGCTGCGCCGAGCCGATGCGGGATAGATCCCCGGTATCGAGACCGAGACCGTGCGCACGCCGATCGCGCCCGCGGCGATCAGGATCTCGCTTTCGAATACGAATCGGCCCCACGACACATCGGCGTGCGTGAGCCGCGCGAGCAGGTGCGACGGATAGACGCGGAAGCCCGATTGCGTATCGGCGATCGGGTCGCCCGCGGCCCACGAGATCCAGAAGCGCGCGAACTGGTTCGCGTAGTAGCGCCGCGGCGGGAAGTTGCGCTTGTCGTGAAGGCGCGCGCCGATCACGATGCGGCGCGGGAAGAGATCCGCCACGTGCAGGAGCCGGCCGATGTCGTCGGGATTGTGCTGGCCATCCCCGTCGAGCGTCACGACGCGCGCGGCGCCCTGCGCGAGCGCATGGTCGATGCCCCGCCACAGGCTCGCGGCCTTGCCGAGGTTGCGCTCGTGGACGAGCAGCGTGACGCTCAGCCCCGCGAGCTCCGCGACGGTGCCGTCGGTGGAGCCGTCGTCCACCACGATCACGTCCGGGATGACCGCGAGCGCGCGCTGGGCGAGGCCGCGGATGGTGGGCGCTTCGTTGAAGGCCGGAATCAGGACGTAGGTTTTCCCGGTTGCCTGCACGCGTTGCGCTCCATTGCCTTTTCGGATCTGTCGAGGTTAACCCGGATCACGCTAATCGTGCACCGTGACCCGCTTCTGCGACTGCGCGAACGTCCACGTGAACGCGATGCCCGCGGAGACGCTGTTGCGCCGCTGCACCAGCGGGCTCTCCTCGAACGCGGCGCCGCGCAGGAAGTCCTGCTTCACGAAGCCCGCGACGAACCAGGGCCCGAAGCGCTTCGAAAGCGCCGCGATGAGCTGGGTGCCGGAATATCCTCCCGGTGCTTCATAGGCGGGTCGGCCCGAGCGCGCGTACTGCGGGGCGACGCCATAGTAGTAGGCGTGGTTACGCCGGTCGCCGAAGAGAACGCCCGCGACGAGGCCGAGCCGCCAGCCCTCGCTCATGCGCACGTCGAGGTTCAGGTTGGGATTGGCGACGACGCCGGCGCCGTGGATCGAGTGGAAGTCGCTCGCGATCTGCGCGCGCGCCGGCAGACGCAGGCGTAGCGTCGCGCGCGGGGCTTGCACGAGGCGCACGTTGAGCGAGGGGCCCAGCTCGAGGACCGGGTCGAGGTCCGGCATTGCCTCGCGCGCGGGGTTGTCGTTGCTCTTCACCGGCACCGAGCCGCTCGCGGAAATCTCGAGCTCGACGCGGTCGGATCGGAACAGCAGCCCGCGCAGCTTCTCGCGATCGACCTGCAGCACGTCGCCGCGGTAGGCGAACGAAGGAATCGGCAGCACGTAGTCGTGGCGCTTGCTCGAGCCCCGGTAGTCGGGAAAGGTGATGCCGGCGGCGCCCACACCCGCTTCCCAGAGTGGAAGTTCCTCGCCCTGGGCGGCGAAGGCGATGCTCGCGAGGATCGGGGCGAACACCTTCGCGGCGAGGGCCGTCAAGCGGTCTCCCCGGGCACGCGGATGTCCTCGCGGCGCTTGCGCCAAGCGCGCAACGCCGTGCGCCATTGGCCGACGAAGTTCACGTAGTAGATGACGCGGAAGAGATAGAGCCGCGGGCGCACGGGTCCCGCGCGGAAGACGTCGCCCGCGAGGAGCGACACCACCGCGGACTGCACGCCGAGGAAGTTGCGCGGCGCCATGAAGAGCTTGCGGATCACCGGGTTCGTCATGCGGTAGATGATCCAGGAGAACGCGCCCACGCCGCGGCGGATGGTGCGCTCGAACTCGCGGTAGAGGGCCGGCGCGCGCGCCGGATCCTTCAGCACGGAGTCGACCACCTCCGCGCCGAGGGTGGCGCTATTCATCGCGAGATAGACGCCGCTCGAGAACACCGGGTCGATGAAGGCCCACGCGTCGCCC
The DNA here is from genome assembly GCA_038244725.1 of Burkholderiales bacterium. GTDB lineage: Bacteria > Pseudomonadota > Gammaproteobacteria > Burkholderiales > Usitatibacteraceae > Usitatibacter. The sequence continues at coordinate 56,398 of JBBRTF010000021.1, read as the reverse complement.
ACCATGAGATACCCGGGCCCGCTCATGCGCTTCGCCGTGTACGAGTAGTTGCCGGTCGCGGTCGCGGGCGCGGTGAGCTCGGCATCCTTGAGGCGCTCGGCGATCTCGGGCGCCATGGCGATGGTCTGCATCAGGAATTCGTCCGGGCTTACCTTGCGCGACTTCATGTATCCAGGCCAGCACACCGCCCCCACGCTGGTGGTGGCGTCCTTCAGCGGGATGAACCAGAACCAGCCATGCTCGAACCAGGCGATGGTGATGTTGCCCTCGGCGCTGCCTTCGTTGCGGCGCGCGTTGCGAAAGTGCCCGAAGATCGCGGCGCTCGCGTGCTTGCGGTTCCTGCGCTTGATGGAGAAGCGTTCGGCGAGGAAGGTGTCGCGCCCCGACGCGTCGACCAGGAAACGCGTGCGCCATTCCTGGCGGCTGCCGTCCGCGAGCTGCAGTTGGATCACCGTGTCGGCGTTGCGCGCGAGGTCGCCGAATTCCACGGAGGTCACGCGTGCGCCCTCGAAGATGCGCGCGCCTTTCGCCGCGGAGTTGCGCAGCAGCATGTCGTCGAACTCCGAGCGCCGCACCTGAAAGGCATGGGGCCAGCGCTTGTCGAACGCCGTGGAGAACATGAACTCCACCGTCTTTCCCGCTTCGCGCGACTCGAATTCCGCCGCGTCCTTGCGGATGCCGATCTTCGCGAGCTCGTCCCACACCCCGAGGCGCTCGAGGATCGGCATGTTTTGCGGCAGCAGCGATTCGCCGATATGGAAGCGCGGGTGATGCTCCTTGTCCACGACCGCCACGTCGCGGCCACGCTCGGCGAGGAGCGCGGAGATCGTGGAACCCGCCGGTCCGCAGCCGATGACGAAGACCTCGCAGCGGCGTTGCTCCGGGGTGGTGACGGCGATCTCGAGCCTAGGCATGCGCGTCCTTCCGATGAGCTTTCATGCGATGCCGCCGTTCACGCCGATCACCTGGCCCGAGATGTAGCCCGCGGCATCTGAGCAAAGGAATGCGACGAGCGCCGCCACTTCCTCGGGTTCCCCGGCGCGGCCCATGGGCACGAGCTCCTTGATGCGTGCCGCCGGGAACGCCTTCCGCGTGGAGGGCGACGCGATCACTCCCGGCGCGACCGCGTTCACGGTGATGCCGCGCGCCGCCACCTCGAGCGCGAGCGCCTTGGTGGCGCCGTGCAGGCCCGCCTTGGCAGCGGCGTAGTTCACCTGGCCGCGATTGCCCATCACGCCCGCGAGCGACGTGATGCTCACGATGCGCCCCCAGCGCGTTCCCACCATCGGCATGAGGAGCGGCTGCGTCACGTTGAAGAATCCCTGCAGGCTCACGTCGACGACGCGCCGCCAGCTCGCCTCGTCCATCGCCGCGAGGAGCGCGTCGTCGTGGATGCCGGCGTTGTGCACGAGGGCCTGCACCGGGCCGCCCGCGAGGATCTTCGCGAGCGCGGCTGACGAGGCCCCGTGGTCGGTCACGTCGAACGCCACCGCCTCGGCGCTCGCACCCGTGTGCTTCAATTCATCGGCGAGCCGCGTGGCCTCGGTCATGCGCTTGCCCGCGTGGACCACGACGTGGAATCCCTGTGCCGCCAGCGCGCGGCAGATCGCGCCTCCGATCACGCCGCTGCCTCCGGTCACGAGCGCACGCCTCATCGCGGCGCCACGCGATCGGGGAACATGAGCGTGAATTGCCCTTCGAGCAGCAGCGCACCGTCGCCGTGGACCTCGAAGCGGTAGACGGCGCCGGCGGGATCGCGATGCACCAAGCTCGCGCCCACCTCGAGCGGGGAAGCGATGCGGTCAAGCCAGCAACTGGCGGGGCGCACGTTCGCGAGGCTGGCCAACACGCCGGCGCGAGGCGTGTTGTCGCGAAGGAGCGCGCCGTGCACTGCCGCGGCCTGCGCCGCGTATTCGATGCCGGCCCACACCGGCAACCCGCCGCCTTCGCGCAACGGATGGCCGATGTCGCGATGGCTCTCGGCGGCGCAGCGAATGCGATGCTCATCCCACTCGATCACGCGATCGAGCAGGCACATGCGCCCGGCATGCGGAATGCGCGCGGCGATCTCCGCGCGGCCTAGCATCGCGCGACCTGCACGGCGAGCTCCGGGGACAAGGGCAACGCGGCGCGTGCGCCTGGATCCGCGTCGAGCATCGCGAGGGCGTCGAAGCCGCGCGCGCTCGCATTCGCATGCCATTCCCGCGGCATCCAATCGGGCCACTCGCCCGCGCCTTGGCTCGGCGCGACATCGATCTCCCACGTGGCGAGCGTCGAGGCGCCGGCCCGGGGCGATATCACCATCGCGATCGCCGTCGACTCGATCACCGGCAACGATTCCGAGAGCGGCGACGGCAGCGGGCTGTCGTAGCAGACATAGAGCACCGGCACGTCGTCGCAGAGCGCCTGAACCGCCGCGCCCAGGAGGCCCGCGGCGAAGGTCCACGGCCCGCGGCACAGGCTGGTCGCGCCCAGCTTCGCCTTCATCGCGATGCTGTAGTAGCCGCTGGGAGCGTTGTGCACGGAATTGTGGAACTGGGTGGGTGAGACCTCGCGCGTGCCGGCGAGCGCTTCGCACAGCTGGTGCGTGATGGTGGCGGCGGCTTCCGCGGAAGCGAACACGAGCGCCATGTCCTGGGGCGCGATGGCGGTCTGCCGCAACGCCTGCTCGGCCGCGGCGAGCGCCAGGCGCACGGTGGGCGAGCTGCGCCGGCGCTCCGCGGGCGCAAGGCTCGTGGGCGCGCACGGCGCGAGCGGTGCGGCGACGAAGGGCGCGCGGCCGGCGAGCACGCCGCGGGCGCCGGCCCAGTCGCAAAAGCCCGGCGCGAGGACTCCCACCGCATCGATCGCCACGCGCATCAGGAGCCCTTGCCGAATACCAGCGCGCAGTTGTTGCCGCCGAAGCCGAAGCTGTTGCTCATCACGTGCGCGAGGGCGCGCGCTTCGCCGCGCAGCGCGATCGTGCATTGCGTCTCGGGATCGACCTCGCGGGTGGTGGGGCTTCCCGGCATGAACCCGTTCTCGAGGCTGAGGAGCGAGATCGCCGCTTCGGTGATGCCGGCCGCGCCGAGCGTGTGCCCGGTCACGCCCTTGGTGGACGAGCAGGGCGCCGCGGCGCCGAAGACCTCGTGCACCGCGCGCCCCTCGGCGCGATCGTTGGCGGGCGTGCCGGTGCCGTGCAGGTTCACGTAGTCGATGTCGTGCGCCGCGAGCTGCGCGCGCTCGAGCGCATCGAGCATCGCGCGGCGCGCGCCGTCGCCTTCCGGATGCGGCGTCGACATGTGATGCGCATCGCTGGTCTCGCCGTAGCCGATGAGCCGCAACGCCGCGTCGCCGCGCTCGAGCAACGCGAAGCCCGCCGCCTCGCCGATGGTGATGCCGCGGCGCGCGGTGTCGAACGGGCGGCACACGTCGGGAGCCACGAGCTGCAGCGCGCTGAATCCGTAGAGCGTCGTATGGCAGAGGCTGTCGACGCCGCCCACCACCGCGGCATCGGCGAGCCCCATCCGGATGAAGCGCTCCGCGAGGCAAAACACCTTGGCGCTCGACGAGCAGGCCGTGGAGACCGTCATCGCGGGGCCTGTGAGCCCGAGCACGCGGCGCACGAACTCCGTGGTCGCGTCGAGGTTGTGCATGGTGTCGTAGCGAAACCCGGGGGGCAGGCGCCCGGTGTCGGGGTCGCGGCTCTGGTAAGCCAGCTCGGTGGAAAGAATCCCCGACGTGCTGGTGCCGAGGAACACCGCGACCCGGCCCGCGCCATGTCGCGCGCGCGCCGCGGCCACCGCGTCGACGAACCCATCCTGCTCGAGCGCGAGGAGGGCGAGCCGGTTGTTGCGGCAATCGAAGTCGGCGAGCGACGCGGGCAAGGCGAGGGATTCGACGGCGTCCACGCGCCCGATCCAGCAATCGAGGGGCGCCCAGGCGAGGTCGTTGGGGACGAGTGCGGTGAGCCCTTCGCGCAGCGCGCGCGCGGTGGCCACCTTGCCGAGCCCGGCGGCGCTGGTGGTCGTGTAGGAGTGAATCGCGAGGCTTTGCATACCCCGGATTCTAGTGGCATTCGCGCGAAAGTGCGGCTACGCCCACACGGCCACGCTGGTTTGCGCGTGCTAAACTCGATTCGTGTCAACGAAGTCTAAATAAGAAGCCCATAAACAGACGCTAGGGGGAAAAACGACAATGCAAACCAGACAGGTCAGAAACGCGATCATCGGCGCGTTCGCCGTGTTGGGCCTCGCGGCCTGCACCGTGGCGCCCATCTACAACGTGACCGAGGTGCCGGTCAGCACGGCCTCCGGCAAGACGCTGCAGGCGAGCCAGGTGCGCCAGGCCATCATCACCGCGGGCAGCGCGCTGGGATGGCGCATCGTCGACGCGGGGCCCGGCAAGCTCGAAGGCACGCTCAACCTGCGTACCCACGTCGCGGTCGTGGAGATTCCGTACAGCGCATCGAAATACAGCATCCTCTACAAGGGCGGCGAGAACCTGAAAGCCGCGGACGGCACCATCCACAAGAACTACAACGGATGGGTGCAGAACCTCGATCACGGCATCCGCTCCGCGATCACCACCCTCTAGCGTGGGCGTTTCGCGATTGGATCCATGAGCGATGAGCATGAGGGCGAGAGCGAGCTGGCGCGGCTGATCGTCGAGGCGCTGCATCTCGAAGGCGTGAAGCCCGAAGACATCGAGCCCGAAGCGCCGCTCTTCCGCGAAGGGCTCGGCCTCGACTCGCTCGACATGCTCGAGCTGTCCATGGCGATCGAGCAGAAGTACGCGGTAAAGCTGCGCTCCGACGACCCGGGCAACGAGAAGATCTTCTCGTCGCTGCGCAGCCTCGCCGGGCACATCCAGCAGAAGCGGCCGCGCTGAGCGGGAGGCGACGGCCCTGATGCGCATCCCGGGCCCCGGCCTTACCTGGCTCGCGCTCTCGGTGGCGTACCTCGCCGCCTCGGCGTTCGGCGAGCGCGCGGCGGCGCTCGCGGTGCTCGGCCTCATGATGGGCGCGCTCATCGCGTCGTGGGGACATCGCGCGGCGGGCCTCGCCGCGGGAGTGGCGCTCGCCGCGTTGGCGTGGCGCTTTGCGGATGCGGTGCGCGTCCTCGTCTTCCTCCCGCCGCTCGCCGCCTTCGCGTTCATGGCGTTCTTCTTCGGGCGCACGTTGCGCACGGGCTCCGAGCCCCTCATCAACCGCATCGCCCGCAAGGAGCATCCCGACCTGCCGGAGGATATGGCGCGGCACGCGCGCTGGCTCACTGTCCTCTGGACCGCGTGTTTCGTGGCGATGTTCGTCGTGGCGCTGGCGCTTGCGCCGTGGCTCACGCTCGAAGCTTGGTCGCGATCGGTGCAGCTGATGGGTTACGTCGTGCCCGGCGCGCTCTTCGTCGGTGAATACGCCGATCGGCATCGCCGCTTCGCGCATCGAGCCCACGGGTCGTTCGCGATTCTCGTCGCGAATGTGCTCGCGGTGATCCGCGAGAGCGCGATCGACGCCGGACGGCGTGGGGATCGCGGAAGCCCGGCGCCATGAGCCTCGTGGCGCTCGCCAGCCATCGCGCGGGCGACGCGGTGCTCGTCGGCCCGGCGGGAGCGGTGGACGCGTCGACATTTTTCGCGCAGGCCGCGCATCTCGCGCAAGCGCTTCCCGATGCCCGGTACGTGATCAATCTCTGCGAGACGCGCCATGCTTTCATGCTGGGCTACGCCGCGGCGTTGATGCGTGGCCAGGTGTCGCTGCTTCCGCCCGGGCGCGCGCGTGCCGATTGGGAGGCGCTGCTCGGCCGCTATTCCCGCGCCTATGTACTGAGCGAGAAGGCCATCGCGGGCGTGGAGGCTTTCACACCGGCGATCGCCGCGATTCGCGCCCAAGGCCCGCTCGCGATTGCGCGCATCGAATCGTCCAACGTCGCGGCGATTCTCTTCACTTCCGGAAGCACCGGCGAGCCCGCGGCGCATGCCAAGACCTGGGGCCAGCTATGCGCCGGGGCGGGGATTTTCGCCGCGGCCCTCGGCTGGCCGGAGCGTCCCGCGCGGTCGATCGTCGGCAGCGTGCCGCCGCAGCACATGTTCGGTTTCGAATCCACGGTGATGCTGCCGTGGCAGGCGGGTGTCGCCGTGCACGCCGGCGATCCGCTGCTCGCCGCGGACCTGGAAAGCGCGCTGCGCGATTGTCCATGTCCCGCGTGGTGGATGACGACCGCGATGTTGATGCGTGCACCGTTGCACTCTGCGCTCCTGGGACTCGAGGGTGTCGTCGCCTCCACGATGAGCTTGCCCGAGGAGCTCGCTCGCAAGGCCGAGGCCGCGTGGCGCGTTCCGGTGATCGAGCTTTACGGGTCCACGGAGACGGGCGCGCTCGCGACGCGCCGCACTGCCTCCGAGAGCGCGTGGACACCCATGCGCGGCGTCGCCTTTCACGCGCAAGGCGAGGGTGAGGAGGAGCGTTTTCGCGCCGTGGGCCCGCACATCGATCCCCCGGTCATGCTCGGCGACATCCTAGACCTTCACGTCGACGGCCGCTTCCATTGGCTGGGCCGCACCGCCGACCTGTTGAAGGTCGGCGGCAAGCGCGCGTCGCTTTTCACGCTGAACCAGGCGCTCACCTCAATTCCCGGCGTGGCCGACGGTGTCTTCGCGTTTCCCGCGCAAGCGCGCGGCGCGGGCGATGAATCCCATCCCGCGCGCCGGCTCGCGGCGTTCTTCGTCTCCGAGACGCTCGACGCCGCACAGGTGCTCGCGGCTCTGCGCGAGCGCATCGATCCGGCGTTCATGCCGCGGCCGATCCATCGCGTGCCGCGTCTGCCGCGCAACGCCCACGGGAAGCTCCCGCAGTCGGCGCTCGCGGCGCTCTTCGCGCAGTGCCAGCCCGCGCAGTCGATCGCGGCCGGCCATCCCGCGGTGGCGGGCCATTTTCCGAACGATCCGCTGGTGCCGGGCGTGGTACTCCTTGCACGCGTGTCCGAAGCACTGCGAGCGCGCTTTCCGGGCCGCGTGCCCGGCGAGCTGATGCGAGCGCGCTTCCACCAGGGCGTGCGGCCGGGCGAGCCGTTCCATGTCGAGTCGCGCGAGGAGGCGGGGCGCGCCCGCTTCGAGGTGCGGCGCGCCGACGGCACCGTGATCGCGAGCGGCGTGTGGGCGCTCGACGGCGCCGATGCCGGCGCACCCCTCACGTGACGAGCGCATGGCGCAATCGCTCCGAACGGGGCAGCGAGCGCCTGAAAGTCCTCATCATCTGGCTCGCGGTGCATTTCGGCAGGCGCTTCTGCCGCGTGCTGCTGGCGCCGATCTGCGCCTACTTCCTCGCGACCGCGCCGCGCGCGCGGCGCGCCTCGGGGGAATTCCTCACGCGCGCCCTCGGCCGCCCTGCCACGCTGCGCGACACCTATCGCCACCTCTTCGTGTTCGCGACTACGCTCCTCGATCGGGTGTTCCTCCTGTACGGCCGGCATCGCGACCTTCAGGTGACGGTCGCCGGCGAACGCATCTTCGAGGAGGCGATCGCGGCGGGCCGCGGCTGCCTGCTGCTGGGCTCTCACCTGGGGAGTTTCGAGATGCTGGGCGTCGTGGGCGCGGTCGAGCGCGGGCTCGCCATCAACATGGTGATGCACGTCGAGGACACCATGGGTCTGCGGGATCTCATCGCGCGCTCGGGCGCCGCGATCCCGTACAAGGTGATCGAGCTGGGCCGGCCCGACTCCATGCTGCGCGTGAAGGAGTGCCTCGATCGCGGCGAAGTGGTTGGCATCCTCGCCGACCGGGTTTACGGCGACGAGCCCACGCAGTCGGTGCCGTTCCTCGGTCTCGAGGCTCGCTTCTCGCAGAGCCCGTTTCGCCTCGCGCGCATCACCGGCGTCCCGGCGGTCACGGTTTTCGGGCTCTTCGAGGGCGGCCGGCGCTACGAGATCCGCTTCGAGGCGCTGAGCGCGCCCCAGCCCGCGCCATACGCGGCTATCCTCGAAGGGCAGGCGCGGCGACATCCGTACAACTGGTTCAACTTCTACGACTTCTGGAGCGCCTAGGCGGTGAGGGCGATCGGCTTCGTCTTTCTGCTTTGCTTCGCGAGCGCCGCGCATCCGGCGCCCGCGTTCGACCTCGCGCGCCTCATGCAACTCCTCGCCGCGACGCCGTCATCGGAAGCGCCGTACATCGAGAAGAGATTCTCGGCGCTCCTCGCGCAGCCGGTGGTGAGCTCGGGAACGCTCGTGTACGTGCGCCCCGACGTGGTGGAGAAGAAGATGACCGCGCCGCGCCAGGAAAGCTATCGCATCGCCGGGAGCACCCTCACCATCGCGCGCAATGGGACGTTCAGGAGCATTGCGCTCGCGAGCGAGCCGATCCTCGCGGCCTCGGCCGCGAGCCTGCGCGGCGTCCTTTCCGGCGACGCGAGGCAGCTGGGCGAATATTTCCGCTTCGCGCTCGACGGCACCGAGGACGCGTGGCAGCTCGACCTCACGCCCATCGACGAGGAGGTCGCGCGCTACGTGCAGCGCATCGTGGTGTCGGGGCGCCTCGGGCGCGTGCGCCAGGTCGAGGTGCGCGAGGCGAGCGGCGACCGCTCGGTGCTCACGGTGAACTGAGTGCCGATACTTCCCCGCGCCGCGCGCTATGCGCTCGCCTTCGCGCTCTTCGCGGCGCTCGCACTCGGCGCCGCGCGGCTGGTGCGCATCGAGTCGGATTTTTCCGCCTTCCTGCCGCCGTCGGCGACGCCGGAAGAGCGCTTGCTCGCCTCGCAGCTGCGCGAAGGGCTGGTGACGCGCCTCATGCTGGTGGCGATCCACGGCGGCGACGAGCGGGCGCTCGCCCAGGCGAGCCGCGCGCTCGCCGAGCGGCTCTCGCGCGATCCCGCGTTCGACTACGCCGCCAACGGATCCGCGGGGCAATTCGCGGCGCAGGGCGAGATCCTGATGCGCAATCGCTATGCGTTGAGCCCGGAGATGAAGCCCGGGCGCTTCAGCGCTCCCGCGTTGCGCGCGGCGCTGGAGGAAAGCCTCGCGCAGCTCGCGTCGCCCGCCGGCATGCTCACTCGCGCCAACGTGGCCCGCGATCCCACCGGTGAATTCCTGGCGGTGCTGCGCAGCATGGAGCCCGCGACCGCGCCGGCGCGGCGGCAAGGCGTCTGGTTCAGCGCCGACGGCGCGCGCGCCTTCCTCATCGCCCAGACGCGCGCGCCGGGATTCGACAGCGAGTCGCAGGCCGCCGCGATGGAGCGCGTGCGCCAGGCGCTCGCGCAAGTCGCGCCGTCGCTGCAGGCGACGCTCTCCGGTCCCGGCGTGTTCGCGGCGCAGTCGCGCCGCCTCATTCGCGCCGATGCGATGCGCCTCGGCCTCGTCTCGACGGCGATCGTCCTCGCGCTCCTCGCGATCGTGTATCGCTCGGCGCTCGCGGTGGGGCTGGTCCTCATCCCCACCGCATTCGGGTTGGTGGCGGGAGTGCTCGCGGTGCAGGCGATCTTCGGATCCGTGCACGCCATCACGCTGGGATTCGCGGCGACGCTGATCGGTGAATCGGTGGACTACCCGAGCTACGTCCTCATCAACGCACAACCGGGCGAGACCGCGCGCGCCGCCGCGCGGCGCATCGGGCGCACGCTCCTGCTCGCCGTCCTCACCACGGTCGCGAGCGCGCTCGCCCTCACGTTCTCGAGCTTCAAGGGGCTCGCGCAGCTCGGCGCGCTCACCATGGCGGGCGTGATCGTGGCGGGTGCCGCGTCGCGCTGGCTGATCCCCTGGCTATTGGGCGAGCGCTTGCTGGAATTGCCGCGCGTGCGAATCCCGGCGCGATGGTTCCCGCCCGCGCCGGGGTTGCGCGTCGCCGCGATCGTCGTCGCGCTCGCGGCGCTGGCCGCGCTTGTCCCCACCCGGCAGCGCTGGCTGGAGGGCGACGTCGCCAACGTGAGCCCGATCCCCGCGGCATTGCGCGCGCAGGACGCGAGCCTTCGCCGCGAGATGGGCGCGCCGGAAGTGAGCGTGTTCCTCGCGAGCCGCGGCGCGAGCGAGGCGGCGGCGCTCGAAGCGGCGCAGGCGATCCTTCCGGCGCTCGATCGATGGCAGTCCGAAGGGCTCGTGAAGAGCTACGACTCCCCCGTACGCTATCTCCCCCCGCCGGCACTCCAGTCGGCGCGCCTCGGCGCCTTGCCGGAGCGTTCCGTGCTCGAAGCGAATCTTCGCGAAGCATTGAAGGGCCTGCCATACCGGCCCGACGCCTTCTCGCCTTTCATCGAGGAGGCGGCCGCCGCGCGCGGCTCATCCCCGATCACGCGCGCCGCGTACGCCGGAACGCCGCTCGGCACCAAGCTGAATGCACAAGTGCTCACCCTAGAGGGGCAGTGGCTGGTGCTGACACCGGTGGGCGGCGTCACCGACCTTGCGGCGTTGCGCGCGGCGCTGGGGACGTTGAAGGACGCGACTACCGAGCTCATCGACCTGAAGGCGGTGTCCTCGGGAATGCTGGAGGGCTTCCGGCGCGCGGCGCTGCACCAGACGCTCATGGGCGCGTTCGCGATCTGCGTCCTGCTCGCCATGGGACTGGGCTCGGCGCGGCGCGCGCTGCGCGTCGTCGCGCCGGTGGCGGCAGCGTTGCCGATCACCGTCGCGCTGCTGGCCGGCGCCGGCGAGCGCATCGGGGTCTTCCATGTGGTGGCGCTCCTCCTCGTGCTCGGCATCGGGCTCAACTACGCGCTCTTCTTCGAGCGCCCGCCCGCGAGCGACGGCGAGCGCGACCGCGCGCGCCTCGCCATCGCGTTGTGCAGCACGTCCACCATCTTGACTTTCGCCTGCCTCGCGTTTTCGGCCACGCCGGTTTTGCACGCCATCGGCGTGACCGTGGCCCTGGGATCGGCCCTGTGCCTGGTGCTCGCCTCGTTCTGGGCGGCGCCGGCGGGGATTGCGAATCGCGATGGGAGCAATCGCGCAATGCGATAGGATTCGATGTGCGTCCCAGTGGCGCCGCCCTTACCCAAGGGGGAGTAGCTTTAACGGCCGCTACCGTCAGCACGGGCACTCATTTGCCCCGGTACGGCCGGCGGGTCGACCCCCGGTCGATTCGTTGGCGAGACCTTTGCCCATGAACTGCAAAGGAGCTCCCATGGACAACGCCAGACTTCGCCGCTACTTCCGCCACGGAATGTTTCCCCAGCTGGTGGCGTTCGAGGCGTGCATCCGCCACGGCAGCGTGACTCGCGCCGCGAGGGAGCTTTCCCTCGCGCAGCCCACGGTCTCGTGCCTCATCCGAAAGCTCTCCGAGGCTCTCGGCGGCCCGGTCACGGTCTCGCGCCAGCGCCGCATCGAGCCCACCGCGCTCGGCATCGAGGTTCTCGCGCTTTGCCAGGAGCTCTTCGACGCGTTCGAGGGCTTCGATGCGCGCCGCGCCTCTCCGGGCGAGGCACCGCCCGAGCCGGGGACGCTGCCGCGGCGCGAGGGCGGCGCCAAGGCGCTGGAGTTATCATCGAAGCCATGACACTCACGCTCCCCGAAAAGAAATTCCTCACGCTCGAGGCCGCCCGCGTCGCGCTCGCCGCGGCCGAGGACGAGGCGATGCGCAACAACTGGAAGGTGGTGGTAGCGGTCGTCGACGACGGCGGCCACGCGATCCTCGTCGCCCGCCAGGACGGCGCGCAGTGGTCGAGCATCGAGACCGCGGTCGAGAAGGCGCGCGCGGCGGTCGCCTGGAAGCGGCCCTCGCGCCTGCTCGAGGAGTCGGTCAACAACGGCCGCATCGCCTTCCTGTCCATCACGCAGGGCATGGCGGTCCTCCAGGGCGGGGTCCCGATCGAGATCGACGGCGTCATCGTGGGGGCCATCGGGGTCTCCGGGGTGCGCGCCGCGGACGACGAAGTCATTGCTTTGGCGGGCGTAAATGCCCTGAAAGCGCGTCTCGGCTAGTAATCCCCCCCGGGGAACGGCAAAATAGCGGTCCTGTGACCCTCCGGGAGGGGGGTCATCGTAACTAATTAAAAAAATGGACCTTTATCCCCTCGGGCTTCTTGATACCCTGCGCGCCTACCGCGAAGGCCGCGCCACCGTCCAGGATTACGTCGCATCCTGCTCGCAACGCGTGGCCGCGCTCGAGCCGCGCCTCCAGGCATGGGAATGGTTCGACGCCTCGCGGGCCATGGCCGAGGCGGAGGAGCGCGCCGGGGGCATCCTGCAGGACCTCCCGCTTTTCGGGATCCCGGTGGGCGTGAAGGACATCATCGCCACGCGCGGCATCCCCACGCGCTACGGCTCGCGCATCTTCGCGAACAACGTGCCCACCCACTCGGCGTGGATCGTGCGGCGCCTGGAGGCGCTGGGCGGCCTCGTCATGGGCAAAACCGTCACCACGGAGTTCGCCTATCGCCAGCCGGGCAAGACGCGCAATCCCTGGAACACCGCGCACACCCCGGGCGGCTCGTCGAGCGGGTCGGCCGCCGCCGTCGCCGCGGGCTTCGTGCCCATCGCCATCGGCACGCAGACGCTGGGCTCGGTCATCCGCCCCGCCGCCTTCTGCGGCGTCGTGGGCTACAAGCCGAGCCTGGGCGCGATATCGCGCACCGGCATCCATCCGTTCAGCCCCACGCTCGACACCGTCGGCGTTTTCGCGCGCTCGGTCGCCGACGCCGCCTGGTTCGGGGCCTGCCTCATGGGGCCCGACCCGCGCGACGAGGCCACCCTCACGCGCGGGGCGGAAAAGATCCTGCGCGTGCCGCTCGAGCCGCTGCCGGCGCCGCCGCGGCTGGCGGTCGTGCGCACGCAGAAATGGCCGTTGGCGAGCGATGCGCAGAAGAGCCACTTCGAGGAGTCCATCGCGAAGCTTCAGGCCGCGGGCGCGACGCTGCGCGAGGTGAACCTGCCGCGCCTTTTCGACGATGCCTGGGACATCGTGATGACAATCATGTCGCGCGACGCGGTGAAAAGCTTCGCGTCGATCGAATCGCGCCATCGCATCCGGCTTTCGCCGCACCTCATCGATATCCTCGACCGCGGCCATCGCGTGACGCCGGAGCAGTACACGCGCGCGCGCAACAAGCGCGACGAGTACCGGCGCTGGCTGGACGCCGTTTTCGAGAAGAACGACGCGATCGCGACGATCCCAGCCGCGGGCGAGGCGCCCGAGGGCCTCGCCAACACGGGCGATGCCGCGTTCTGCTCTCTCTGGACGCAAGCGGGGCTACCCGCGATCTCGATCCCCTCGGGCCGCGGCCCGCGCGGGCTGCCGCTGGGCCTGCAGGTGGTGGGACGCTACCGCGAGGACGAGCACGCGCTGGAAGTCGCGGCGTGGATCGAGTCCACCCTCGCGTTCGACGCGGGGCTCGCCGGCGGCTGACCCGCGATGCGGCCGGCCGCTCCGACCACCAGCAGGTCGAGCACGCAATAAAAGGCGCCCGCGGCGATCGGCGGATTGACCGTCGAGAGCCCGAGCCATGGCACCTGTCGCGACCATGCCCAGTTGCCGATCCACGTCCCGTAGAGCTCCATCAGGAGCGACAGCACGAACATCATCGCGTAGAGCCGACGCGAGGACGAAAGAACCAGGCACGCGATGAAGAGCCCGTAGAGAAGGGGCCCCAGCGTATCGCGGCCCTGCCACGCGAGCCCCATCACGAGGGGAGCGGCGAGCGCGGCGATCCACCATTCGCTCGCTTCCGGCAGGCGGGAGGCGGCCCGCATCCCGAGATAGAAGAGGAGCACGTGTCCCGGCGGCACGAACAGGGGAATGTTGCCGAGCCGGTACCGGTATAGGCCCCAGATGAGCGACAGGAAAATCTCCCCCATCGTCGCGAAGGCGAGGCACGCGACGAGCGCGCGGCGATCCCGCGCGCCGGTGCGGGCGTATAGTCCGGCGCACATGAGCCAGGCGGCCGCGCTCACTGCGATCTGCCCGTATTCGATCCAGTGATAGTCCAAAAGGAGCCCGCCGGCGATGGTGATCACGATCAGACCGTTCATATGGACTAGTCCGCGGGGTAGGACACAACCCACCGTGGGGGAGGACATGCGCTTAATCCACTCTCGGAGGTAACCGACTGAAGCGTCGAGGATTCGTGAGCATAGTGGAGCCATCCAAAGGAGACCACCCCAAATGAATCGCTCCCGCACCTTCGCCGCCGTCCTCGCCGCTTCCGCCGTCCTTGCAGGCAACACGCTCGCCGCGTCCGCTTCGGCGAGCGACGCCACCCGCCTCGCCACCCAGTACTCCGACTGGGCGGGCGGGCGCGCCAACGCCGACTCGCTCGTCGCGGGCCTGCGCAACGGCTCGCCGATCACGCTCGTCACCAACGGGCCGAACCGCAACGTGAGCATCGCCGGATTCACGCCGAACGCCTCGATGAGCTACGGCAACGTCGCGAGCGCGCTTTCCGGCGCCAGGCGCTCGCTCGCGCGCATCGGCATCGACAAGCCCACCGCCGAGCAGATCCAGGCCGCCTTGATCGGCGGCGAGGTGGCGACCTTGCGCGGCGCCATCGCGCAGGTGAAGGGAAGCGTCGCAGCGCGCGGCGCCTCGCCGATCGCCAGCCGCTGATCCCGATTCACGCCAGGAGCCTCGCCATGTCGATGACCCTTCGTTCCGCCGCGACCCAATTCTTCGGCATGCCGCCGATCCTCCGCCGCCGCGAGGCCGGGCCGGCGAGGCGTCCCGCGGCGCGCATCGAGCCCACGGTGCGTCCGGTGCCGCAGGTCGCGAAGCCCGCGGGCGAGGTCGATTTCGACAAGCTGCTCGCCGCCACGCGCAAGGCGCCGGTGGACCTCGCGCCCATCGAGTGGGAGGGCGATGCGCGCCAGGCGAAGAAGGCGGGCGAGGGCACGGGAACGTGGCCCGTGTACGACCCCACCATCACCATGGACAACGATCCGCGCGGCTACGACGCGCGCTGCAGGCGCATCCGCGACCGCTACATCGGCGCGCGCTTCCCCGGCGTCGCGCGGTCGGCCGCGGACCTCGAGTCGCCCGAGCGCGTGATCAAGTCGGCGCGCCTCTACTTCGAGGACGCACAGCCCGACATGGCGCTCGAGCTCCTCGACCTCGCGATCGAGCAGGACTCGCGCGCCGAGGCGCTCTGGCTCGCGCAGCTCGAGATCCTTTTCCTCGGTCGCAACGCGGCGCGTTTCATCGAATGCGCGCGCGCCTTCCGCGCGCTGCATCCTGCGAGCCAGGCGTGGCCGGAAGTCGCCCGCCTCGGGCTCGCGCTCGCGCCCAGGGAAGCGCTCTTCGGCACCGCCAACGCTCCGCGCCAACACGACCATTACGGCCCCTGGCCCGACCTGCCGAACTGGATCCAGGCCAACTGGGACCTCACCGCCGAGGTGGTCGCCGTCGACTTGCATCGCATCCTCAAGCAGCGGGGCCAGTCGGCTCGCGCCGCCCGCGCCAAACCGCAACTCGCCGCCTGAGCCGCGAGAGGAGCCCGCCCATGAAAGTCGCCCCGCATTTCCAGCGCCCCGATGGCCGCACCGACTTCGAGCGCACGCGCAACGCCGTGCGCGCTCTCCTTGCCGACGCCGAGCCTGACGAGGCGCTGCGCGCCTTCATGCAGATGGAAATCGATTTCGACGCGGGCGTCTTCAAGGTGAAACCGGACCTGCTGGGCTCGGTGCTCTGCTGGAAGCCGGAGGACCGCGAGATTTCCGCGTGGATCTACGACCAGCACATCGAGCTCGCCGAGCTCGCGCGGCGCGCCGCCGATCTCTTCGAGCGGCGCGTGGGCGGCGACGACGCGCGCACGATCCGCCTCGTCGGCCTCGCGTTCATGCATTGGGGCGAAGCCGCCAAGTGGGTGGTGGGACGGCGCGATCGCTACGACTACAGCTGGATGCATTGGCTCATGCGCATGGCGATGGGCGCCAACCGCCAGCTCGAGCAATGCGAGGTGCGCCTCGACGCGCGCGCGCGCGCGGCCACCATCGAGGGCCTCTTCTTCCGCACGCTCCTGCTCGACCGGTTCGCCGGCGGCAACCTCACGCGCCAGCAGATCGAGGTGCTCGACGCGTGGCTGTGGGAATGGATGGGCTCGCTCAAGGGCAGCGCCACGTGGCCCGGCGAGGCGGTGTTTCGCGCGGACCTCGACGGCAAGGGGGGGCTGCGCCAGGGCCGGCGCGCCGACGACGGCCCCACGCTCTATCTCGCGATCGCGCCGCTGGAGGCGCAGCGCCAGGCGGTCATCAAGGAATTCCATCGCGGGCGCATCGTGCCCTCGCTCGGCATCGCCGCGGACTTCCGCGTCGAGGAGCACGTCGCCGTCCTCGAGCAGCTGCGCCTCGCCTTCGAGGCGCCGCAGGACGACGACGCTCAGCGCGTGGTGCGCCGGCCCGCCGCGGGACCCGCGGTCGAGGTGTGGGTGGGCCTGGGCGAGATCGTCGCGCGCGGCCTGCAGGCCGACATGCAACCTGCCAATCCGCAGGTGGCCCTCACCCGGAAGGCATCCGACGCGCTCTCCGACACCCAGCGCATCCGCGCGATCCAGTTTTCAGACGAGTACGAATCGTCGCGCCGCTTCCTGCGCCTGGCCGACGCGAGCGACACGGGCTTCGGCTTCGAGGCGAGCGAGAAGGAATCCACGGGGATCGCCGTGGGCGATCTTCTCGGCATGCGCCTTTCGGACGAGGAGCCGTGCGTGCTCGGGCGCGTTGTTCGGCGCGTGCCCGGCCAGGTCGAGGGCCAGGTGGTGATCGGCGTGCGCGCGATGTCCGAGGTTGCCCAGGCGCTCACGCTCTCGCGCACCGAGCGACAGGGCCGGCCCGACGACGACGATCTCTTCATCTACGTGCCGGGCGACGACGACACGGGCGCGCAGGACGCGTTCCTGGTCCCGGAGAAGCTGCTCCAGGAGCAGGGCCCGCACGAGACGCGCATCGGCGAGGACGTCTTCACGCTCCAGTTCAATCGCGTGCGCCGCAAGGGGCGCGGCTGGGCCCTGGCCGGATTCGAGATCCTGGACGCGAAGCGCGTCGAGGCGCTGCCCGAGGCGCACGAGAAGCCGGCGCGGGCGGCCGCGTCCACGCCGATCTTCGAGCCTGCGAAGGACGTGCCGCAGTTCGAGCTGGTGGACAAGGATCGCGAGCTGGATTACTCGAACGCATGGGACCGCGAGGTGAGCCCGCGGCTGCTGTGAAGTTTCCTTGGAGGTGCAAGTGGGATTGAGCGGCCTGCGGGCCGCTTTTGTTTTGCACTCGATCGCGCCCCGGCGCATCCGTTATCCTGCGCGCTATGAATTCGACTCCCAGGATCGGCGTCGACCTCGGCGGAACAAAGATCGAGGCCGCCGCGCTCGACGCGCGCGGCGCCGTGATCTCGCGCCGGCGCGTCGACACGCCCGCGCGCGACTATGGCGCGACCGTCCAGGCGATCGTCGCATTGGTGCGCGGGATCGAGGACGAGGTGGGCCGCAAGGGCTCGGTGGGTATCGCGACCCCCGGTGCGCGATCGCTCGCTACCGGCCGCATGAAGAACGCGAATTCCACTTGCCTCAACGCGAGGCCTCTCAAGGAAGACATCGAGAAGCGCCTCGGGCGCGAGGTGCGTATGGCGAACGACGCCAACTGCTTCGCGCTTTCCGAGGCGATCGACGGCGCCGCACGCGATGCCGAAGTTGTTTTCGGCGTGATCCTCGGCACGGGCGTGGGCGGGGGCATCGTCGTGAACCGGCGCGTGGTGACGGGCGTCAACGCGATCGCGGGCGAGTGGGGCCACAACGCGCTGCCGCTCCCCGCGCCCGAGGATCATCCGCTGCCGCTTTGCTATTGCGGGCGGCGCGGCTGCATCGAGACGTTCCTCTCGGGGCCGGGGCTCTCGGCCGACCATGCGCAGCGCGCCGGCGAGCGCCTCGCGGCCATCGATGTCGCGAAGGGCGCGCAGGCGGGCGACGCGCACTGCGCCGCGACCGTCGATCGCTACGTGGAACGCCTCGCGCGCGCCCTCGGCGCGGTGATCAACGTGCTCGATCCGGGCGTGATCGTGCTGGGCGGGGGGCTCGCCAACATCGCGCGGCTCTACGAGGACGTGCCGCGGCGCTGGGGCGAATACGTGTTCTCCGATGAAGTGCGCACACGGCTCCTGCCACCGTTGCACGGCGACGCGAGCGGCGTGCGCGGCGCGGCCTGGTTGTGGGACGATTGAATCCGTAAGCCGGGTTCGACCCGTACGACTTACGTTGACCCCATCCGATGGAGAGTGATTCATGCGCAGCATCCTCGCCGCAATCGTCCTGGCGCTCGTCGCGCCATCCCTTTCCGCCCAGCAACCGAAAGTCCCGCCCGGGCAGGCGCTCGCCACGTTCGCGGGCGGCTGCTTCTGGTGCATGGAGCCGCCGTTCGACAAGCTTCCCGGGGTGACCGCCACCATCTCCGGCTACACCGGCGGATCGAAAGTGAATCCCACGTACCACGAGGTCTCGTCCGGGACCACCGGGCACGCCGAGGCGGTGCAGGTGATCTACGATCCCGCGAAGGTGAGCTACGAGAAGCTCCTCGAGACCTACTGGGTGAACGTCGATCCCACGGTGAAGGACCGCCAGTTCTGCGACAGCGGCACTCAGTACCGCACGGCGATCTTCTATCACGACGAGGCACAGCGCAAAGCCGCCGAGGCATCCAGGGCGGCCCTCGAGAAATCCAGGCCCTTCAAGGAGCCGATCGTCACGCCGATCGTGATGGCGGGCGCCTTCTATCCGGCCGAGGAATATCATCAGGACTACTACAAGAAGAACCCGGTGCGCTACCAGCTCTATCGCAGCGGCTGCGGGCGCGACGCGCGCTTGAAGGAGCTCTGGGGAGACCGCGCATCCCACTAGCCAGGAGGCACGCATGAACGCCGCAGATTTTCCGCGCGTGGGCCTCGAGGAGGCGATCGCCGCGCTCGCGCAGATGCCGGGCTTCCTCGAGCGCTCGATCGCCGGGCGCAGCGCCGAGGAGCTTCGCTTCGCGCCGCGCGCGGGCGAGTTCTCGCTGGTGGAGCAGGCATGCCATCTTCGCGACCTGGAGCGCGAGGGCTACCTCGTGCGCGTGCGCCGCGTCCTCGCGGAGGACTCGCCGGTGCTCGCGCCGTTCGACGGCGCGGCGGTGGCGGCCCGGCGCGACTATCGCGGCGAGGACGCGCGCGCGGCGCTGCGCGATTTCGCCGAGGCGCGCCGCGCGGTGATCGCGCTCCTCGCGCCTCTCGGCGCAGCATCGCTCTCGCGCGAGGCGTTCTTCGACGGCAAGCGCATCGTGCTTCGCGACGTGGTGGCGATGATGTGCGACCACGACCGCGGCCATCGCGCGGAGATCGAGGCGCTCGCCGAATCCCTGCAGGCGCCGCCATGGAGATGAAGCGCATCAACGCCTCGGGCCTGAAGGCCGCGGGCTACGACGAGCGCGAGAGGAAGCTCGTGGTTGAAACCGCGACCGGCACCTTCGAGTACGCCAACATCTCGCCGGAGATCTACCGGCGCCTCATGAGCTCGCCCACGCCGGGGAGCTACTATCGCGAGGCGATCGAGGAGGAGTTCACGCCGCGCCGGCTGAAGTAGCTCACTCCTTCCACGGCGTCTCGCAGCGCACGATGTTCGCGAGCGGCGTGGCGGGGTCGGCGGTCTTGGTGGGATCGCTGCAGAAGCACGCCTCGTCCCAGACCCAGCGCCCGCTGGGCAGCTGCCGCATGACGTGCTCGCATGAAGTGGTGCCCATGCGCCCGGGCACCTTGTGCGGGCGCATGCGGATCGGCGGCGGCGAGGGCGGCGAGCTTTCAGGGCGCGGCGGCGCCTTGTCGTAGAGCGTGTCGCAGACGGGCATCTGCTTGCATGCGCCCTCGCCGTTGCACAGCCACTCCCAATGGCAATCCGCGAGCGCCGGTGCGGCGGCGATCGATGCGAGTGCGGCGGCCCAGGTTCGAATTCTCATCTTCTCCTCCAGGAACGCGACCAGTGTGCTCCTGCGAACTTGCCGCGTACAATGCGCCGCGCCTTCCGGAATGTTACCGTTTGTCATGCCCCTGCTGAATGGCGATGTACCGATGACGCGGCTCGCGAAGAGCGCTTTCGCCGCGTGCGCGATGGCCGCCGCGACGGGCGCCGCGGCGGACGAACCACAGCGCCGCCCGCTCGCCGCGATCGTGGCCCAGCGCGTCGATGCCGCCGAGTCGCCCACCTGCGTGGCGGTGGGCCTCGTCGCCGACGCCATCGAGGTAGCGTTCGCGTGCACGCCCGGCGCGGGCCCCGTGCCCGCGCGCGATTCGATCTTCGAGATCGGTTCCATCACCAAGGGGCTCACGGGATTCATTCTCGCCGACATGGTGCGCAAGGGCGAGGTCTCGCTCGACGATCCGGCCTCGCGATATTCGCGCTCGGGCGCGAAGCTGCCCCGCTTCGAGGGGCGCGAGGTCACGCTGCGCGACCTGGTGACGCAGACCTCGTCGCTGCCGCGCCTGCCGCCCGCGTTCGCGCCCGCCAGCATGCGCGATCCCTACGCGGACTTCGATGCCGACGCGCTCTACGCGGCGCTCGCGCGCACCACGCTCTCGCGTCCCATCGGCCAGGCCGCGGAGTACTCGAACTTCGGATTCATGTGGCTCTCCGAGATCCTCGCGCGGCGCGCCGGCATGCGCTTCGACGCGCTCCTCGCCGAACGCGTGCTCGCGCCGTTGGGCATGACCGATTCCGCCATCGTCCTCACCGCCGAACAGATGAAGCGCATGGTGACGCCGCACGCGCCCGTCTACGAGCCGACGTCGCCGTGGGAATTCGCCGTGGAGCTGGCGGGCGTGGGCGGGCTGCGATCGCCGCTCGCCGACATGCTGAAGCTCGCGTCCGCGCTGGCGGGGCGTCGCGAAACGGCGCTCGATCCGGCGATCGCGCTCGCGCTGCGCCCGATGCGCCCGGCGGAGTTGCCCGGCAATTCGACGGGATATGGTTGGGTCACGCTGGAGAAACCAGGCGTGCGCGTGCACTGGCACAACGGCGGCACGGGAGGCTCGCACGCCATGATCGCCGTCAATCCGGCGACGCGCACCGCGGCGGTGGTCCTCGTGGACAGCACCGTCTCGTTCGACGACCTCGCATTTCACCTGGTCGCGCCGGTGCTGCCGATGAAGCAAAAGCGCGTCGCGCTTCCGATCGATCCGGCCACGCGCGATCAATATGCCGGCACGCACCGGCTGGTGCCAGATTTTCGCATCGAGGTCTATTTCGAGGGCGGCCGCATGATGACCCGCGCGACCGGGCAGCGGGCGATCGAGGTCTCTCGCGACGGGCCCGACACGTTCTTCACCCGCGGCATCGACGCGCGCCTCGTGTTCCATCGCCGGGAAGACGGCTCGATCGACTCGCTCAGGCTCCACCAGGGCGGGCGCGAGACGCCCGCCCCGAAGGTGCCGTAGAGCGCTGCTAGCGCTGCTTGTCTTCCTTGTCCTTCTTGTCTTCCTTGTCCTTCTTGTCCTTCTCTTCCTTGTCGCGCTGCTGCTCCCCGCGGTTGCCGCGCGCCGCCGGGTTGGCCTGCGGCTGCGGCGCGGGCTGAGGCTGCGCGGCGGGCTGAGGCTGCGCCGCGGGTTGCGGTTGCGGCGGCTGCCCGCCGCGCGCCGCGCGATTCTGTTGCTGCTGCGCTTCCTGCGCGGCGCGCTGGGCTTGCTGTTGCGCTTCGCGTGCCGCACGCTGCTGCTGCTGCTGCTCCTGCTGCTGTTGCTGTTGCTGCGCGGCGCGCTGCTGTTGCTGCGCCTCGCGTGCCGCCCGCTCCTGCTGCTGTTTCGCGTCACGCGCCTGGCGCTGCCGCTCGGCCTCCTGCGGTTGTTGCTGCGCGGAGGCGCGAGCACGTTCCTGCTGCTGCTGGGCCTCGCGCGCCTGCCGCTGTTGCGCCTGGCTCTGCTGCTGCTGCGCCTCGGCACGCGCGCGCTCCTGTTGCTGTTGCGCCTCGCGCTGTTGCTGCCCTTCGCGGGCGGCCCGCTCCTGCTGCTGCTGGGCATCGCGCGCCTGGCGTTGCTGCTGTTGTTGCTGTTGCTGTTGTTGTTGCACTGCGCGTTGGGCCTGCGCCTGCTGCTGCGCCTCGCGCGATAGTTGCTGCTGGTTCTGGCGCGCAGCCTCGCCCCGCGCGGCGGGATTCACCGCCGGCGGCGTGACCGGATGGAACGGATTCACCGCCGGCGCGGCCTGTTGTGCGGGCGGCTTGTTGGCGGGCGCGGGGGCGGGCTTCGGCGCCGACGCGTTGGACCGATTGAAATCGGGCCGCGCAACCTGCTCGTTGCCGCGCGCCTGTTGCGCCGCGCCCTGCTGCGGCGCCTGTTGACGCTGCCCGCGGCCCTCCTGGCCGCGTGCCTCCCGCGCGGGCGGCGCCGCGACCGGTTGCTGGTTGCGGTCCACGAGGCGGCGGATGGCCTCGTTGCCTTGGGGCAGGAACTGCTGGACCTGCGCCGGGGCCACCGACTGTTGCTGTCGAAGAGCGTCCGCGGGCACGTTCACGCGCGCGCTTTGCACGGGACGATGGTCGACGATCGCCTCGCGCCGCACGACGGTGGCGCCGCGATCGCGGTTGTCGCGCCGCCACTCGTCGCCGCGGCCCTGGTAGCCGCGCGGGGCGCGGTCGCGGACGGACGCGTTGAGGCGATCGGTGTAGGTGCGGTTGGTGCGATACCACGGCTCGTAGCGCTCCCAGGGGGCGAGAGGATACCAGCCCACCAGGGGGCCGGAGCTTCCCGAGCTCAGGCCGACGCTCCAGTTGGAGCCGCCGACCCAGCCCACCAGCGCGGGCGCCCATGCCGGGCGATCGACGCGCGGACCGGGAGTCCAGGCCCAGCGGTTGCGCACGTAGAGCCAACGCCCGTAGTGGAATGGCGCGTAGCCCCACGGCTCGCTGTCGACCCAGGTCCAGCCCCACGGGCGCACGTACGACCAATGTCCGGTGCGATAGGGGGCCCAGTCGGAATCGACGCGCGTGGGGAACCAAAGCGTGCCGTACTCGGGATCCTGCTGCCATTGGCCGTAGCGATCGAGGTCCTCGTATCCCGTCATGTTGGTGGAGACGTACTGACGCGCCCTCGAGTCCGCCCATTCGCGCTCGCGCGCGTCGGCCCATCGATCGAACGCGTCGCGCGTAGCGCGCTCGGTCACGTAGGAAGGCGACGGCCCGCCGAACACGCGCACCGCGCTGTTGGCGCCGACACGGATGCTTCCGCCTTCCGAAGCCATGCGCGCGTCGCCCGCGAAGACCGTGAGGCGCGATTCGTCGCGCGATTCGTCCACGTCGACGCGATAACGACCGTCGGCGCGGATCTCGAAGCGGGCCTGCGGCGTGTACACGGTGATGCGTTGGCTCGCCTGCTTGTTGCGCACGCGGATGCTGGCGCTTCCGCGCGCGATGCTGGCGTCGATCTCATCTTCGTCGAGGCGCGATACGTCGAGCTGCGTGGTCTCGTCCAGCATGAGCGAGGTGCCTCCGACACCCACTTCCGCACGGGCGCCGCGCTCGGTCCACACCGAGTTCTCCGACGTGATCGGCGTATTCACATAGGCCTTGTCCCAGCCGAGCTCGGGATCCTGGTACACCGAGACTGTGCCCTGGATATAGGCGATGCGGCCGACGCGACCGGGCGGCTCCTGCGCCTGCGCGAGGCCGACCCAGGAAGCGAAGGAGACGAGGAGGAGAGCGAGATAGCGCATGTGGGGCACCTTTCCGGTCGGGTTTTCCCGTTATTGATCCGCGAGACACTGCCATAACGCGCGAAGGGGCTGGACGGACGACAGCTTGGCGACAGGTTTCAACGAGTCGGACCGCCGTAGACACTGTCGGTTCGCGACTGTGCTGCACTTCATTTTTCAAGGTGCTGAATTCATGCCATTATTGCCCCATGCCAGGCGAGGACGCGTCGCCGGCTGGTGACCGCCGGGTCACGGGGAGCGCTGCCACCACCGGGAAACGGGGAATCGATGGATCGCACGACGGTTTACACCAAGACCGCGAAGGGCATCACGCAGGTCAACCAGAAGTCGGCATCGCTTTCGAAGGACCTCATGAAGGTCCTCAAGCTGATCGACGGCAAGTCCAATTTCGGCCAGATCATGGAAAAGGCCGACCTGGACCAGGCCGCGCTCACCAAGGCGCTCAATACCCTCACCAAGGACGGCTTTTCGCGCGTCTTCCAGGTCCGCAAGGAAGAGGCCGACCCCTTTGGCCCCGAG
This sequence comes from Burkholderiales bacterium, assembly GCA_038244725.1. GTDB lineage: Bacteria > Pseudomonadota > Gammaproteobacteria > Burkholderiales > Usitatibacteraceae > Usitatibacter. The sequence continues at coordinate 32,289 of JBBRTF010000021.1, read as the reverse complement.
GACGATTTCGACTTCACCGCGCCGGGCAAGATGCCGGCGTCCACGCAGCGCGTGATCCCGGGCGCCGCGAACGACATCAGCGAGCTCGTGCGCCAGCAGGAGAAGGCGGACGCGGCGAAGAAGGTGGCGGCGCAAGCGCAGGACGCGGCCCGCTCCAGGGCGAAGCTCGAAGCGGAATCGCGAGCGAAGCTCGAGGCCGAGGCGCGCGCCAAGGTCGAGGCCGAGCAGAGAGCCATGGAGCAGGCGAAGCGCGCCAAGGAAGCGTCCGAGCGCGCGCGCGCCGAGGTCGAGGCGCAGACGCGCGAGGAAGCCGTGCGCAAAACGGCCATGGCGGCGCAGCAGGCGAAGCTCACCATCGAGCAGAAGGCCAAGGAGGAGGAGGAGTCGCGCCGGCTCGCCGAGGCCCGCGTGCGCGCCGAGAAGGAGGCCAAGGCCCTTGCCGAGGCGCGCGCCCGCGCGGAAGCCGAGGCGGCGGCGATGGCCACCGCGCGCGCCGCGGCCGAGGCCGCCGCGAAGAAGCAGGCCGCCGAGGCGGTGCATGCAGAGGGCGAGCTCAAGGCGCGGCTGAAGGAAGAGATCGAGGCGCGCATGCGCGCCGAGATGGAAGACCTCCTCAAGACCGACGTCGAGGAGCAGACGCGCGAGCAGATGAAGGCCGAGATCATGGCCGAGGCGCGGCTCGCGGCGAAAGCCGAGCTCGAGGAGCGCCTCAAGGAAGAGCGCGAGACGCTGCACCGCGCGGAGATGGAAGCGCGCACCAAGGCGGAAGCGGAGTCGCGCGCCCGCGCCAACCAGGAAGCGAAGCTGCGCGCCGAGGCCGAGGCGCGAGCCGCGGCAGAAACCCAGGCGCGCATCAAGGCCGAGGAAGAGACGAAGAAGCTGCGCCAGCAGGCCGAGGAAGAGTCGCGGCGCCGCGCCAACGCGGAGGCGCGCGCGCACGAGGAAGCCAACGCGCGCGCGAAGGAGCAGCTGGAAGTCTCCGCCCGCCTGGAGGCCGAGAAGCGCGCCTCCGCCGCCGCCATCGACGCCGAGCGCCGCGCCAAGTACGAGGCCGAGGCCCGCGCCAAGATCGATGCCGAGGAGGGCGAGAAGCGCGAACGCGAGCTGCAGGAGACCATCGAGGCCGAGAGGAAGGCCAAGCAGGAAGCCGAGATGCGCGCGCGCATCGAGGCGCGCGCGCGCGAGACCATCGCCGAGGACACGCGCGCCAAGGTGCAGGCCGAGATCGAAGGCGACATGGAGAAGCGCGCCGAGATCGAGGGCAAGGCGCAGGCCAAGGCGTACATGAGCGCCAAGGCCAAGGCGGAGCTCGACGAGGACGAGCGCATCCGCGGCGAGCAGGCGCGCAAGGCGCGCGAGATCGCCGACATCCTGCGCACGCGCGTGGAGCCCGACAACGCGGCGCCGGAAAGCGCGCCCGCCAAGCGCCGCTCGAGGGGGCGGCGCAAGGGAGTCGTGAAGACGGTGTTCTTCGCGCTCCTCTTCTCGGTGATCCTCGCCGTGGGGTTGCTGCACGTGATCCCGATGCGCACCATCGCGGTGAAGATCGAGCAGTCGCTCGGGGCGTGGCTGCACGACGACGTGTCGATCGCGTCCCTCACGTTCCGGCTCTTCCCGACGCCGCACCTGCGCGCCGAGAACATCGCCGTGGGCAGGCTCCTCGACGCGAAGGCGGCCAGCGGGCGCATCTACCTCGACATCCCCACGCTCTTCAGCGAGCGCGTGTCGATCAACTCGGTGGAGCTGGACAACGTGACCATCTCCAGCGATGCCGTGAAGCGCATCCCGTCCTGGGGCGACCCGAAGGGCAAGAGCCAGGTGGGCGCCATCTCCACCATCAAGCTGCGCGGCGTGAAGCTCGACGTGAAGCCGGCCATCGAATCCTTCGACGCGACGCTCACGTTCGCGCGCGACGGCACGCTGGGCCATGCACGCCTTTCCGGCGGCGCCTGGAACCTGGTGATGAAGCCCATGGACAAGGGCGGTGTCGACCTCGACTTTTCCGCGCGCAACTGGACGCTGCCCGTCGGCGTGGCGATCCCGGTGAGCGACGTGGCGCTGAAGGGGACGCTCTCGGGAAGCGAGATCGTCGTGCCGGAGTTCGAGGCGAGCGCCATGGAAGGCAAGGTGCAGGGGACGCTGCGCGTGAGCTGGGCCTCGGGCATCAAGCTCGAGAGCGACCTCGCGCTCTCCAAGGTCGACGCGAAGGAGCTCGTGGGGGCGTTTACCAAGGACATCTCGATCACGGGCAAGCTCGACGGCAACTTCAGCCTCGCCTCCGAGGGCCCGAGCGTGGAGGCCCTGTTCCAGTCGCCACGCGCGCAGGGCAAGTTCCGCATCGCCGATGGCTCGGTGTCGAACGTCGACCTCGTCGCGGTGATGCAGTCGGATGCCGCCGGCCAGCGCGCCGGCGTGACCAAGTTCATCGAGCTCACCGGCGAGTACGCCGGCGCCGAACATCGCGCCTCGTACCGGCAGATCGCGCTGCAAAGCGGGGTCCTGCGCGGCAACGGCGCGGTCGAGGTGAACAACGCGAGCGCGCTGTCCGGGCGCGTCGCCCTGGAGATCCGCTCGCAGGTGGCGCAGGACCACGGCGCCTTCACGATCACCGGCACGGTGGGCCGCCCGATCATCAAGCGAGGCGGCTAGCCCCCTGCGAAGGCTCCTCCCGCTCTTTCGCCTCCTCCTTCCCTATCGCGCGAGGATCGTGGTCGCCTTCGTGGCGATCGTGCTCTCGGCGGGGATGGTGCTCGCGATCGGCCAGGGCCTGAAGGTCGTGATCGACGACGGCTTCGCGCGCGGCAAGGAAGAGCTCCTCGACGCGACGCTCGCCACCATGGCCGCACTCATCGCCGCGCTCGGCGTCCTCACCTGGTTTCGCGTCTACAACGTCTACTGGATCGGCGCGCGCTTCACCGCCGACCTGCGCCGGCGCATCTACGACCACCTGCTCACGCTCTCGCCGGGCTTCTACGAGGAGGAGCGCACCGGCGAAGTTTCCTCGCGCGTCACCAACGACGTGACGCTCATCGAGGCGGTGATGGGCGGCACGCTCCTCTACGCCCTGCGCATGGCGATCACGATGGTGGGCTGCGTGGTGATGCTCTTCTTCACCAGCGTGAAGCTCACCGTGCTCTCGCTCGCATGCATGCCGGTGGTGCTCCTGCCCATCGGGCTCCTCGGGCTACGCGTGAGGAGGCTCTCGCGCGTCGTGCAGGACCGCGTGGCCGACGTCTCCGCGCACGTGGACGAGACGCTGCACGAGATCCGCACGGTGCAGGCCTTCGCGCAGGAAGACCTCGAGAGCGCGACCTTCGGCGAGCGCGTCGAGGCGGTCTTCAAGGTGGCGGTGCAGCGCTCCCGGTACCTCGCGATGCTGATCGCCGCCGTGATCGTGCTCGCGTTCGGCGCGGTGGGCCTCCTCCTCTGGGTGGGCGCGCACGACGTCTTCGCCGGGCGCCTTTCCACGGGCAGCCTCACCGCGTTCCTCTTCTACGCCGTGATCGTCGCCAATGCGACCTTCGTTCTCGCCGAGGTCTACGGGGAGCTGCAGCGCGCGGCGGGCGCCTCCGAGCGCATGCTCGAGCTCCTCGCCACGGCCTCGCACGTGACCGCGCCCGCCGATCCCGCGCCGCTGCCGCAGCCGCCGCAGGGGCGCGTCGCCTTCGAAGACGTGCGCTTCCACTATCCGTCGCGCCCCGACACGCCGGCGCTCGACCACTTCTCGCTCGCCGTCGAGCCCGGCGAGGTGGTGGCCCTGGTGGGGCCGTCGGGCGCCGGCAAGACCACGGTCTTCCAGCTCCTGCTGCGCTTCTACGATCCGGCCTCGGGCCGCGTCACCATCGACGGCGTCGATGCGCGCTCCGCCGACCCCAGGGAGCTGCGGCGCAGGGTGGCGGTGGTCGCCCAGGACCCGGTGATCTTCGCCGCGAGCGTCCTGGAGAACGTGCGCTACGGGCGCCCCGACGCGAGCGACGGCGAGGTACGCGACGCGCTGGCGATGGCCAACGCATTGGAATTCGTGACGCGGCTCCCCGAGGGCCTCGCCTCGTCGCTCGGCGAGCGCGGCGTGAAGCTCTCCGGAGGACAGCGCCAGCGGATCGCCATCGCGCGCGCGATCCTCGCCGACCGCGCGGTCCTCCTCCTCGACGAGGCCACGAGCTCGCTGGACGCGGAAAGCGAGAAGGCGGTGCAGCTCGCCCTGGAGCGGCTCATGCGCGGACGCACCACCCTTGTCATCGCACACCGCCTCGCCACCGTTAAATCATCCGACCGCATCGTCGTCATGGACCACGGACACATCGTCGCCACCGGCACCCACGCTTCCCTCGTCGCCGAGAACGGGCTCTACGCCCGGCTCGCGGCGCTCCAGTTCGCCTCCACCCAATGAGAATCCACGCATTCCTCGGCGCCGCGCTGATCGGCCTGGCGATCCTGCCCGCGGCCGCGCAGGACGCCACGCCTCCCGACGACCCCTATCGCGCTCTGGAGGACGCGTCGCGGCCCGAGTCGCTGGCGTTCTTCCGCGCGCAGGCCGAACGCGCACGGCACGTGCTCGACCGCATTCCGGGGCGCGCGGCGCTGCTCGCGCGCATCCACGAGCTCGGCGACGCGGGCACTTCCATCACCGCCCTCGCCGTCACCGCGGGTGCGCGCGTCTTCTACCTCAAGCTCGCGCCGCGTGCGCCCACACCGGTGCTGTGCGTGCGCGAAGGCCTCGCCGGCGCCGAACGCGTCCTCGTCGATCCTGAACGCTCCACGCACCTGGGCGGCGGGCGCGTGTCCATCGACTGGTTCTCCGCGGCTCCCGACGGGCGCCATGTCGCCTACGGGGTGTCGCTCGCGGGAAGCGAGAACTCGGTGCTGCACGTGCTCGACGTCGACGCGAATCGCGACCTTCCCTTCGAGATCGACCGCGCCCGCTTCAACGACGCGCTCGGTTGGCACCCCGACGGACGGTCCTTCTACTACGCGCGCATTCCCGAGACCAACACCGCGCTCAAGCGCGACGCCAACATCCGCCTCTACCGCCACGTGCTCGGCCGCGACACGAAGCACGACGAGATCGTGTTCGCCCCGGGCGTGGGCGGCGCGCGAGACGTGCCGGAGGTCGTCTTTGCGTCGATCGTGGCGCCGCTCGAGTCGCGCTATGCGTACGCGGTCGCCCGCGACGGCGTGAGGAACGAGATCGCCGTGCACGTGGCCGAGCAGCGCGACCTGGCCGCCGGGCGGCCGCGCTGGCACAAGCTCGTCGGATACGCCGACGAGGTGACCGCCATCGAGGCCTGGAAGGACGATCTCTACCTCCTCTCGCACCGCGCGGCGCCGCGCTCGCGCGTGCTGCGGGTAAAGGGCAACGCGCACGACCTCGGCGCCGCGCACGTGATCGTCCCGCAGGGCGATTCCGTGATCAAGGACATGCGCCTCGCGCGCGACGCGCTGTACCTGAGGACCATGGTCGCCGGCGTCGACCGCCTGGAGCGCGCCCCGCTCGGGCTCCTCGGCGTGAAGGCCCCGGAGTACGTGCGCACGCCCTTTGACAATGCGATCGCGCAGCTCGTCGCCCAGCCGCGCGCGAACGGCGCCCTGCTGCGCCTGCAGGGATGGATCGAGGCGCCCGCCATCCTGCAGGTCGACGTGAAGGGCAACGTGAGCGACACGCACCTGCAGCCCCCGCAGGCCGCGGACTTCACCGCGATGGACGAGGTGCGCCTCTACGCGCCCGCCCATGATGGCACCAAGATCCCGGTGACGCTCGTCTACCGCAAGAGCACCACGCTCACCGGCGGCAACCCGACCCTCCTCACCGCATACGGAAGCTATGGCGTCACGTTCTCGCCCGCGTACGACGCGGCGCGCCTCGCATGGCTCGAGCGCGGCGGCATCTTCGCCGTGGCGCACGTGCGCGGCGGCGGCGAGTACGGCGAGCCGTGGCACGAGGCCGGCCGCGGGGCCGCCAAGGCCAACACCATCCTCGACCTCGTGAGCGTCTCGGAATTCCTGGTGAGCTACGGCTTCACCAGCCCGAAGCGCCTGGCCGTGATGGGCACGAGCGCGGGCGCGATTCCAGTGGCGGGCGCGATGGTGCGCCGCCCCGACCTCTACGCGGCCGTGGTGGCGCGCGTTCCGGTGATGGACATGATGCGATACGAGACGATGGCGAGCGGCGCGGCCAACGTGCCCGAGTTCGGCAGCGCCGCGACCGCGCAGGGCCGCGACGCGCTGCGCGTGATCTCCGCTTACCAGCAGGTGAAGGATGGAACCGCGTATCCCGCGGTCCTCCTCACCGCGGGCATGAACGATTCGCGCGTCGATGCATGGCAACCCGGGAAGATGGCCGCGCGGCTGGAGAAGGCCACCACCAGCGGCAAGCCCGTGCTGCTGCGCGTCGATTACGAGGCGGGGCACGGCCGTGGCGCCTCGCGCGCCCAGCGTGACGAGGAGCTCGCCGATATCTACGCGTTCCTCCTCTGGCAGATGGGCGATCCGGCGTTCCAGCCCGTGGAGCCGCCCGCTCCCGTCCCGCCTGCCGCAGCCGCCGGCGCTCCGGCCCCTGTTCCCGCGCCCGCTGAGGCCCCCGCCGCTCCGCCGGCCGTTCCGACTGCCGCTGCGCCCGCCGCGGAGCCCGCGAAGCTCCCCTGACGGGCCCCCGTCGAGGCGATCGGCATCCGCGCCCGGGATGAGGGAACGGAAAGGCGCGGCAACCCTCTCAGGACACGGGGGTCCTGCGGAGCAATGATGGGCGCGAGCTTCACCAGCGAATCGGCGGCGGACGCGGCCGCGCGCTCCGGCGCGCGCCAGGCGTCGCTCACGCAGCGCTCCCGCGAGGTGATGGAGACGGCGCTCGCGGCCGACAAGCACGGCACGCGGCGCCTGCAGTTCGAGACCGCCATCGCCGCCAACGAATGGCAGCGCCTGCTCGCCTCGACGCTGCGGAGGCTGCGCGAGGACGGCGTGCGCTTCTCGATCGACCACGAGGGCCTGCCTGAGCTCTCCGCGCACATCGTGCGCGGCTCGCGCCTGGTGGCGCTCGCGCTCGTGACGCTCGGCCTTTACCTCGCGGCGAGCCTGCTCATGCAGCACGCGATGGGGCCGCAGCTCTTCGGCCTGAACGCGCTCGCCTGCGTTTTCTATCTCGTGGCAGGATGGTTCACGATCCGCCTGGTGCGGGCCATCGGCAGGACGATCTGATCGCGGCCCATGCGCATCCACAACCCGTTCGGCACAGGAGACTCGCCATGATCCACTTGAACGTTCCCGACATCAGCTGCGCTCATTGCGCCGACGTGATCGCGAAGGCCGTGAAGGGCGTCGACGAGTCGGCCACCTGCAAGGTCGACATCGACGGCAAGCGCGTGCAGCTCTCCAGCAGGTTCCCGCCGTCGGACTTCATCGAGGCGCTCGAGGAGGTGGGCTACTCGTCCTTCCTCGCGCAGGGCTGAAACGCCGATGAAGTACAAGGACTACTACGCGACGCTGGGGGTCGCGCGCGATGCGAGCGCCGAGGCGATCAAGAAGGCGTACCGCAAGCTCGCGCAGAAGCACCACCCCGACGTCTCGAAGGAAAAGGGCGCCGAGGAGAAGTTCAAGGAGATCGCCGAGGCCTACCAGACGCTCAAGGATCCCGAGAAGCGCGCGGCCTACGACCAGCTCGGCGCCTCCTACCAGGCGGGCCAGGACTTCCGTCCGCCGCCCGATTGGGAGAAGCAGTTCCGCACCGGGGGCGGCGCCCAGGGGTTCGACGACATCGACCTCTCTGACCTCTTCGAGGGCCTCGCGGCGCGCGGCGCCGGGCGGGGCGCGCGCTCGCGCGCCCCGATGCGGATTCCGGGCGAGGACTACGAGGTCACGGTGCACTTGTCGCTGGAGGAGGCGATGCGCGGAACCCAGGTGGACCTGAACCTCAACGTACCGGAGTACGACGACCAGGGCCGCGGCCGCCACGTGCCCAAGGTCATCAAGGCGCGCATTCCAAAAGGCGCCACGGATGGACAGCGCCTGCGCCTGCGCGGCCAGGGCGGGAAGGGAATCAACGGGGGGCGCGATGGCGACCTCTACCTGAACATCGCCCTCAACCCGCATCCGCTCTTCCGGCCCGCCGGACACGATCTGTACCTCGACCTCCCCCTCACGCCGTGGGAAGCGGCACTCGGCGCCACGGTCGAGGTGCCGACGCTCGACGGCGCGGTGAACCTCAAGATTGCGCCGGGGACCACCGCGGGAAGGAAGCTGCGCCTGGGGAAGAAGGGAATGCCGAAGCCTTCGGGCGGCGAAGGCGACCTCTATGCGATCGTGCAGATCGTGAACCCGGCCGTGTTGACCGATCGCGAGAAGGAGCTCTTCGGCGAGCTCGCCGCCGCCTCGCGCTTCGACCCGCGCGGCCACTTTGCCGGGGAGAAAGCCCATGACCATTGATCGCGACGAGGCGCTCTGGCTTCACGCGCAGGCCCGCATCACGATCGTGGAGCTCGCGCAATGCTCCGGGGTCGGCGAGGACGTGCTTCGCGAGCTGGTGGAGTACGGGGCGCTCGCGCCGGTGGAGCCGGGCGCGGAGGACTTCAGCGCGCGTTACGTGGCCACGGTGCGCGCCGCGGCGCGCCTGGCCGCAGACCTCGAGCTCGAGACGGCCGCGCTCGCGCTGGTGATCTCGTTCCTCGAGCGCATCGACGTCCTCGAAGCGCGCGTGCGCGAGCTCGACGCGAAGCGGCCGCGCTAAGGTATCGCCGGACGAGGGGGTGGGCGGGGATTGACGCAGGGCGCATATGTGTTGCAATGGCAGCTTCTCGCTTGAATCCGCCCATGAGCCTCCTGCAGCCCGAATCCGTCGTCGAAGGCATGTTCGACGCATTGAATGCCCGCGACTACGCGCGCGCTGCCGGCGCCATCGCCGAGCACTGCGAGTGGCACAGCGTCGCCACCGAGGGCGTGCATCGTGGGCCGGGGGCGATCGTCGCGGGGCTGCGCGAGTTCGTGGCGGCGTTTCCCGACTGGCGCGCCGACGTGAAGAGCGTCACCACTGCCGGCGGCTGGGTCGTGATCGAATGGGATTCGTCGGGCACCTTCAGCAACGCCTTCCGCGGCAAGGCGCCGAACGGCAAGCGCTTTCGCCGCCGCGGCTGCTCGGTGGCCGAAGTCGAGGGCGGCAAGATCGTGCGCTATCGCGACTACTACGACCGTGCGACGCTGCTCCAGCAGCTCGACATCATGGACCTGTTGTAGCCCTTCGGACGCGAGGATGCCTTGCGCCGAAGTGCTCGAACGCTTCATCTCCCGGGTCGAATCGAACGAGCACGCGAAGGCGATCGAGGAGCACTACGCGCCCGACGCCTCGATGCAGGAGAACGACCTCGCCCCGCGCCGCGGGCGCGAGCTGCTCGCCGCGCACGAGCGCAAGGTGCTCGCGCGCATGCACTCGGTGCGCTCGCGCTGCGTGCGCCCGGTGTTCGTGAACGGCGACTACGTGGTGATCCGCTGGGTCTTCGAGTTCGAGGCGCTCGACGGCGCGCGCACGCGCATCGACGAGCTCGCCTACCAGCGCTGGGAAGGCGACCAGATCGCCGAGGAGAAATTCTTCTACGATCCACGCCAGATCGCCCCGGCCGGCTGAGCGCGCGATTGAAGCCGCCCGCCGTGGTGGAGGCCTCCTTGGCGACGCTTGGGCGCGCAAGGCGCCGAAAGGGCTACGCGAGGTCGCTGCGCGGTAGCGATCCCGGAATAGAATGATCGTCATGGCGGTCCACAACCTCGCCGACTGGCAACACAACCACGCGTACGACACGGGCAACCGCGCCGCGGAGCGGCGCACGTGGATTGTCGTCGCGATCACCGCGGTCACGATGGTCGCCGAGATCGCCGCGGGCTACATCACCGGCTCCATGGCGCTCACCGCCGATGGCTGGCACATGGCGACCCACGTGGTGGCGCTTTCCATCGCGGGAATCGCCTACCTCCTCGCGCGCCGCTGGGCCGCCGACGAGCGCTTCGCCTTCGGCACCTGGAAGATCGAGGTGCTGGGTGCGTTCTCGAGCGCGCTTCTGCTCGGCGTGGTCGCGCTCGCCATGGCGGTCGAATCCGTCCACCGCCTCGCCGCCCCGGAACCCATCAGCTTCCTGCCCGCGCTGGTGGTGGCGGTGATCGGGCTCCTGGTGAACCTCGCCTCGGCGTGGGTGCTGGGGGGCGCGGGGCACGGCCATGGCGATGGCGACGACGCGCATCACGCCCACGACGAGCATGATCACGGCGAGGCTCATCACGGACACCAGGACCTCAACCTTCGATCGGCGTACGTGCACGTGCTCGCCGACGCCTTCACCTCGGTCCTTGCCATCGTCGCGCTCGCCGCGGGCCTTTGGCTGGGCTGGTCGTGGCTCGATCCGGTGATGGGCTTGGTGGGAGCGGGCGTGATCCTCTGGTGGGCGAAGGGATTGCTGCGCGACTCCTCGCGGGTGCTCCTCGACCGCGAGATGGAAGCCCCGCTGGTGGGCGAGATCCGCGCCGCTGTCGAAAGCGATGGCGACGCCGAGATCGCCGACCTGCACGTATGGCGCGTCGGCCGCGCGAGCCACGCCGCGGTGCTGACGGTCGTGGCGCAGAGCCCCCGCGCTCCCGATGTCTATCGCGCGCGGCTCACCGGCATCGCGACGCTCAAGCATGTCTCGGTCGAGGTGAACCGCTGCCCGCATGCAGACTGTCCCTAGCGAGGCGCTGCTCGAGTTCTGGTTCGGGCCGCGCGAGGGGCATGGAAAGCCGCGGCCGGAGTGGTTCCGCAAGGACGAGAGGTTCGACGAGGAGATCCGGCGGCGATTCGCCGCGCTCCACGCGAGCGCGGCGCTGGGCGAATTGGAGTCGTGGCGCGCAGAGGCGCGCTCGATGCTCGCGCTCACGATCGCCCTCGACCAATTCTCGCGCAATCTCTACCGCGGCGACCCGCGCTCCTTCTCGCAGGATGCGCACGCGCTCGCCTGCGCACGCGAAGCGCTCGCGCGCGGCGACGACGTGAAGCTCGAGCCCGTCGAGCGCCAGTTCCTCTACCTGCCTTTCGAGCACAGCGAGGATCCCGCCGACCAGGACCGCGCCGTGGAGCTGATGGGATCGCTCGATCGATTCGAGGCCACGCACGGCCTCGTCGAATGGGCCGAGCGCCACCGCGCCGTCATCCGGCGCTTCCGGCGCTTCCCGCACCGCAACGCGGTCCTCGGGCGCGCCTCGACTCCCGCGGAGGCCGAGTTCCTGAAGGAGCCCGGCTCGCGCTTCTAGCTATTTCTTCTTCGCGATGGCCGCGGCGGCGGCCGCCTTGGCCTTGGCGTCGGCGCGGTTGCGAAGCCGCGTCTTGCCGTGGCTGCCCTTGAAGACCTTGCCCTTGAAAGTGCGCTTGTCGCCCTTGCCCATGATGAAGCCCTCGCGTGGAAAGGACGATTATATCGGTGCCGCTCAGCCGGGCGCTTTCGGCGTCTGCGCTTGCGGCGTGTCGTCGTGCCTGGAGCGCCCCTTGAGCGTGTATCCCTCGGGCACCTTGAAGAGGTCGGGCGAGGGCTCCGCGCGCTTGATGGCGGCGAGGCGATAGATCGATTCCCCGGTGCGCGGATCGCTGTGGCGGGTCATCACCGTCACCTTGAGGTCCGGCGAGTACCACGTCTCCCGGGTGACGTTGATCGAAAGTTCCAGGAAAAATAACCGGGGACGGACCTCAGTTATCGGCTGGTGATAATTGAGGTCTGTCCCCGGTTATTTTTCACTCGGCGTCGGGCTGGACTTCGGGACGCGCGCGGTCGAAGGCGGGAAGGGCGAGGCACAGGTCGTTGATCGCGCGGATGCGCGGATATAAGTCCATCGCCACCTCGAGGCGATGGGCGTTGGCGACCTGCGGCACGATGCAGATGTCGGCAAGCGTGGGCGCATCGCCGAACGCGTACGAAGCGCCGCCGCGCTCCGCGAGCTCGCTCTCGAGTGCCTCGAATCCCGCGCGCACCCAGTGGCGGTACCACTCGTCGCGCGCGGGCTCTTCGATCCTGAGCGCGCCCGCCAGGTACTTGAGGACACGCAGGTTGTTGAGCGGATGGATGTCGCACGCGATGGCGAGGGCCACGGCGCGCACCCACGCGCGGTCGGCGGCGCCGCGAGGCAGGAGCGGCGGCTCGGGATGCGTCTCGTCGAGATACTCGATGATCGCCAGGGATTGCGTGAGCACCGTGCCGCCGTCGACGAGCACCGGCACCAGCCCCTGCGGATTGACCCGGAGGAATTCCGGCGAGCGTTGCTCGGCCTTGCGCAGGTGGACGAAGCGGCGCTGCGGCTCGAGGCCCTTCAGGTTGAGCGCGATGCGCACGCGATAGGCGGCGGAGGAGCGGAAGTAGTCGTGGAGGATCATGGCGGCGCCATCATATCGCGGACCTTCGCGCGCCTTATACTCGGCCGATGGCCCCGATCGGTGTCCAGAGCACCTTCACGCTCCCCGCGCGCGCCGACATCGTGTCGCGCCTCGCCTCGAGCCCTCCGATCGAGGAGCTTCTTACCGCCGACGATCTCGAGAAGCAGCAGGAGGCGGCGCAAAAGCCCCTCAAGCCGGCGGCGGTGCTGCTGCTCGTGGTGAACCATCCCGGCGACCCGACCGTCGTCTTCACGCAACGTACCGCGCACCTCGCCGACCACGCGGGGCAGATCAGCTTTCCGGGCGGGCGCACCGACGAAGACGACGGCAGCGCCGAGCGCACCGCGCTGCGCGAGGCCGAGGAGGAGATCGGCATTCCCGCGGCGCGCATCGAGATCCTCGGGCGCCTTCCCGATTACCGAACGGTCACCGGCTTTTGCGTGACGCCGGTCGTGGGATGGGCCGAGCCGCCGCTCACCTATCGTCCCGATCCGCACGAGGTGGCCGACGTCTTCGAGGTCCCGCTCGCCTTCCTCCTGGACGCGGGCAATCATCGCCACGAGAGCGCCTTCTTCAAGGGCCGGATGCGCAAGTACTGGGCGATGCCGTACGGCGAGCGCTTCATCTGGGGCGCGACCGCCGGCATGCTCGTCACCTTCCATCGCATTCTCATCCCGCGCCCCGTTCCCCGCACCGACTTCTGAAAAGGGGTTGACAGTAACGAACGGTCGTACTATTCTCTGCCCATGAACGCGACCGCGACCTCCACCAAGCTCACCTCCAAGGGGGAGGAGACGCGCTCGCAGATTCTCGCGGTCGCCGTCGAGCAGGCGAGCACGGCCGGATTCGAGTCGCTCACCATCGGCACGCTTGCCGAGAAGACCGGCATGTCGAAGAGCGGGCTCTTCGCCCATTTCGGCTCCAAGCTCGACTTGCAGATCGCCGCGCTCGACGAATGCGCGCGGCAATTCACCGAGGCGGTGTTCCTGCCCGCGATGAAGGCCCCGCGCGGCGTGAAGCGCCTGCGCGCGCTATTCGAGGGGTGGATCGCGTGGCCGCAGCGCGCGAAGCTCTCCGGCGGCTGCCCCATCGATTCCGCCGGCCGCGAGTACGCCCACCAGCCCGGCGCGATGTGCGACGCGGTGAAGGAGCGCCAGCGCCTCCTCGACCGGGAGCTCTCCAAGGCGGTGCAGCTCGCCGTCGACGCGGGCGAGCTCGGCAAGGGCACCGACCCGCGCCAGGTCGCCTTCGAATTCCTCGCCATCGTCCTCGTCTTCTATCGAAGCGAGGCGCTTCTCGGCACCGAAGATGCGCGCAAGCGTGCGCGCACCGCCTTCGACCGGCTCCTCGAGCACAACCGCTAGCTTCCCCGGGGGAAATCGACCATGTCCGCCTCGACCTTGTCCATGAATAGCACGAACGTTCGTAACTATGCCCACCTCGCCTGGCAGCGCATGAACCTCGCGGTGTCGTCGGTGCTCGCGCCGCAGCGCGCCGTGGACCGCGCCGCGCGCCTCTTCACGACGCCGCCGCGCTACGCGCACACGCTTGCCGAGCGCGAGTTCCTCGCGACCGGCGCGGGGTTCGTGGTGGAAAGCCCCGAGGGCCGCATCGCCGCCTGGCGTTTCGGCGGCGACGATCGCCCCGCGGTCGTCCTCGCGCATGGCTGGGGCGGGCGCGGCGCGCAGCTTCGCGCCTTCGTCCCGGCGCTCGTCGACGCGGGCTACCAGGCGATCGTCTTCGACCACGTGGGCCACGGCCACAGCGAGGGCCGCGAGGCGAGCCTCGTGCATTTCATGAAAGGCCTCGACGCCGTGGTGGGCGCCGTCGAGGCGAAGGGCGCGCGCGTCGCGGGAATGGTCGCCCACTCGCTGGGCGCCGCCGCGGCGACCGCGTGGCTCAATCGCACGCGCCGCGAGATACGTGTCGTGCTGGTCGCGCCTCCTACCTCCCTCGAGCGCTACTCGGGATACTTCGCGCGGCGCCTCGGCATCCCGGAAGCGGTGCGCCACGCGATGCAGCAGCGTTTCGAGCGGCGCTTCGGCCATCGCTGGGAAGAGTTCGAGCTCCCGCAATCGGTCGCGCATGTCGCCGCGCCAGCGCTCGTGATCCACGACGCGAACGATCGCGAGGTCTCGCCGGCAAGCGGCCTTGCGCTCGCACGGGCGTGGCGCGGTGCGGCGTTCCTGCGCACGCACGGCCTGGGCCACCGGTTCGTGCTGCGCGACGCCTCGGTCGTCGCCGACGCGCTCGACTTCCTCGGCGACCGCGTTCGGTTCGCCCCGCCGCCGCGCCGCGGTGAAGCCTCGGCGTACTTCGCTCCCGCCCCGATCGCCTGAAGGAGGCCCCATGGAAATCCAGACCCCGCAAGAGGAAACATCCCGCGTTCTCGCGCTCGCCGCGGCGCTTTGGGCCGCAGTGGTCGCGATCGGCGCCGTCGACGGCGCCTTCGCGCGTTTCGATGCCGCGGAGCTGGCCGCCGCCGCGGCATTCGTGTCGGTCTTCGCGGTGGCGAGCCTCTTCCTCGACGCGCAGCTGCGCCGCTACGCGATGCAGATGGAGGCGCCGCGCGCCGGCATGCTCGCGGTGGGATTCGCGGCGGCGTTGGCCATCGCCCTCGCGATCGCGAGCGCGCCCTTCGCCATGTTCTTCGCGCCGCTGGCTGCGCTCTCGATCGCCGCCGCCGCGGCGCTTCGCCGGCCGGGGGCCGTGCGCGCCGCTACGCCAAGGTCGTCTGCGAAGTCACCTGGAGCGACCCGGGCCGCGACCTGAGGGCGGCGTACCAGCGCTCGACGTTCGGGCGCGGCTCGCGCGCTACCGTGAGGTGCAGCCAGCGATGCGCAGCGCACCCCACCACGATGTCCGCGGCGGTGAAACGCTCGGGCGTGAGGAACTCCCTGCCGGCGAGATGGCGATCGAGGATCGCGGTGAGTCGCTCGCACTCCTTGCGCGACTCCTCGACCACCGCCGCGTCGCGTTTGTCCGCGGGTGTGCGCACCAGCTGCCAGAAGATGTGACGCATCGCCGGGGTGTAGGCATTCGACTGCCACTCCATCCAGCGGTCGGCGTCGGCGCGCGCGCGAAGGTCGGCGGGCCACAGGCCCGCCTTCGGGTGGCGCGCGGCGAGGTAGCGCACGATCGCGTTCGACTCGTACAGCACGAAGCCACCGTCGTCGATCACCGGGACGAGGGAGTTGGGATTCATCGCGATGTATTCGGGCGTGCGCGTGAGGCCGAAGGCGCCGCCCGCGTCGATGCGCTCGTAGTCGAGGCCGAGCTCATCGGCGCACCACACGACCTTCTGCACGTTGACCGAGGAAAGCCGGCCCCAGATCCGCAGCATTACTTCGGGCCGGGTTGGATCGGCGGAAGCCTGGCGGGATCGATCACCACGGGCTTGCCCGAGGGGATCGACGAGTGCCACATGAAATAGCCGACCATGCAGGCCGCCGCAAGCACGCCGGCGAGCACCCACGCGACGAGCCGGCGCTGCGTGCGCCGGTCGGTCTGCTCGATGGATTCCATCTTGTCGACGAGGCCGCGCACGTTCCTCAGCGCATGGCGCTCGAGCTCGCGCTGGGTGTCGTGCTCGGGAGGGTGCGCGCTCATGGCAGGCTGTGGGCCCCGATGAGGAGCCGATCGTAGACCGCGTACTGCTCCTCGATCGAATCGCCGCGCGGTGCGCGCGCACGCTTTACCGTGATCCACACTTCGGGGGCGAGGCTCTCGCAGACTTCGGCCGTGTGGTGCAGCTCCTCCGTGGCGATCCGGTGGGCCGCTTCCCACGAGGGGGCGCCCCAGCCCTTCACCAGGTGCCAGGCCAGGCGCTCGGCCTCGGCCTCGAGCTCGGACTCGTCGACTTCGACCACTTCGGCGATCGAGCAGCGCGCGCGCGAGCCCACCGCGACGAAGGACGCGCCGCAATGGCACGGCGGATCGCAGCGCGGAGCGGAGTCGAAATCGCACACCGCGAAGCCGCCGGTCACGACCGGCTCGCCATCCCGGGCCGCCCCGCAGGAGCGGAACACGTGGTCGTCGGAATCGTCGAGGCGCACGGCGCGCAGGAGCTTGGGCATAACCGTTATCATACCGTCGGTTTCAGAACATCCACATCCCAGATGCCCAGCCACAAGATCGCCATCGTGACCGGTGGCAACCGCGGTATCGGCCAGGAGATCGCCCGCCAGCTGCTCAAGGCCGACCTCTTCGTCGTGGTCGGCGCGCGCGACGCGGCGAAGTGCGAACACGCCCTCGCGTCGCTGCGCAAGGAAGCGGCCAACGTCGCCGCGTTCCCGCTCGACGTGAACGACACCAAGAGCGTGCGCCGCTTCGTGGAGCACGTGGAGAAGCAGCACGGCTCGCCCAGCGTGCTCGTCAACAATGCCGGGGTCTACCCCGAGGCGACCGACGCGAAGGTGGTCGGCGCGTCCACGGCGATATGGCGCGAGACTTTCGAGACCAATCTCTTCGGGGCGATGCGCATGTGCCGCGAGGTGGTGCCGCTCATGCGGAAGATCCGCTATGGGCGCATCGTCAATATCTCGAGCGGCTTGGGCCAGCTGCACCAGATGGGCGAGGGCTCGCCCGCCTATCGCGTGTCGAAGGCGGCGCTGAACGCGCTCACGCGCACGCTCGCCGCGGAGGTCGCAGGCACCGGCATCCTCGTGAACTCCATGAGCCCCGGCTGGGTGAAGACCGACATGGGCGGCGAGGAGGCCCCGCGCAGCGTCGAGGAGGGCGCGGAGACCGCGGTGTGGCTGAGCCTTCTTCCTTCCAGCGGCTCGACCGGGCAATTCTTCCGCGACCGCAAGCCGATCCCGTGGTGATCGGGCGGCTCCCGCGCGCCACGGCGCTCGCTGTGGCGGCGGTTCTTGTCGCTTCGTGCAGCCTCACCAGGCTCGCCTACATGAACGCGCCGTTCGCGTACTCGAGCGCGACTCCGGTGCTCGCCTGGATGGTCTCCGACTACGTGGACCTCACCGGCGCGCAACGCGACTTCGTGCGCGAGCGCATCGCGCGCGCCTTCGCCTGGCACCGCGCCGAGGAGCTTCCCGAAGTCCGGCGTTTCCTCGAGACGGTCCTCGTCCAGACGCGCAACGACATCTCGGTGGACGAGGCGCGCTCCGATTATCGCGACCTGCGCGAGCGCTACCACCGCATGCTCGCGAGGCTCGTTCCCGACCTGGCCGAATTCCTCCTGCAGCTCGATCCCGGGCAGGTCGCGCAGCTCGAGGCGAGGCTCGCCGAGGACAATCGAAAGTGGCTGCGCGACACGACGCGCGGTACGCCGGCCGAACGCCTGGAGCGGCGCGTCGACCGCGCCCTCCTGCACGTCCAGGAATTCACCGGCCGCCTGGACGACGCGCAGAAGGATCTTGTCGCCCGCCACATCGGCTCCATCGGGGACGCTGTGCCAGAGCAGCTCGCCGACCGGCGCTATCGCAACGCCGAGGTGGTGGCCATCGCGCGCACGAAGCCACAGCGCGCGCAGGCCGTCGCCGCGCTGCATCATCTCCTGGTGGAGACGGACTCGTGGCGCCCGTCGGGCTACATGAATAAGATCGAGGCGCGCGGCGAGAAGCTCTTCGAGATGGTGGCCGAGCTCTCGGCCACGCTCACCCCCGCGCAACGCGAGCATTTCCGCCATCGCGTGCGCGGGCTCATGAGGGACATCTCGCAGCTCACCGCTTCGTCATGATGCATCCGCGTTCATCGGCGTTCCAGGGACCCTCGCTCCAATCACGCGCCAGGAATCAGATGCGCGACTTGAGCTCCTCGGTGGCGGCGACGAGGCGCGAGCGGATGCCGGGCTCGAAGGCGGAGTGCCCCGCGTCGGCCACCACGGTGTAGCTCGCCTGCGGCCATGCGCGGTGCAGCTCGTCGGCGGAGACCGTCGGGCAGACGATGTCGTAGCGGCCCTGCACGATCACTCCCGGGATGGGCTTCAGCCGCGCCGCGTTGGCGAGCAGGAAATCCTCGGCGAGGAAGATGTCGTTCTTGAAATAGTGGGCCTCGATGCGCGCGAGGCCGAGCGCCACGCGGTCGGTGGCGAAATCGGCCACCAGCGCGGGGTTCGGCAGCAGCGTCGAGCACGAGCCCTCGTAGACGCTCCACGCGCGTGCCGCGGGCATGTGCACCGCGGGGTCCGCGTGGGTGAGGCGGCGATGGTAAGCGTCGAGGAGATCGCCGCGCTCGGCCTCGGGGATGTAGCCGGCGAACGCGCGCCACGCCTCGGGGAATATCGCGCGCAGCCCGTGGAGGAACCAGTCGATCTCGCTCTTCCTGCAGAGGAAGATGCCGCGCAGCACGAGCGCGCGGCAGCGCTCGGGATGATGCTCGGCATAGGCGATCGCGAGGGTCGAGCCCCACGATCCGCCGAACACCATCCAGCGGTCGATGGCGAGGTGCTTGCGCAGGCGCTCCATGTCGGCGACCAGATCCTGCGTGGTGTTGCGCTCGAGGCAGCCGAGCGGCGTCGAGCGACCCGCGCCGCGCTGGTCGTAGACCACGATGCGGTACGACGCCGGATCGAAGAACTGGCGATGCACGGCGCTCGCGCCGGCCCCCGGCCCGCCGTGCAGGAAAACCACCGGCACGCCGTTGGGATTGCCCGATTGCTCGTAGTACATGCGGTGTGGCGAGTCGAGCTCGAGCCAGCCGCTCATGTAGGGCTCGATCGGCGGGAAGAGGGGCAGCGGCTCCGCCTGGGAATGCTTGTCCGGAGGCATCGGATCCTGCGTTGACGAATATCAGTCAGAGCTTAACAAAAAACCCTTAAACTATGCGGCATTGCAACATAATGAGCGAGGCCGGTCTTGGAAGCGATGCTTTACCAGATTTACGACTGGCAGCGCAGCGCGCTGGAGCCCTGGCGCATGTTCGCCCAGGCCGCCAACGAGATCTACGGCCATCCCGACAGCCCGCTTTCCTACCTGCCGGGCAGCCGCAACGTGGCGGCGGCGTTCGACCTCATGACGCGCCTCACGCAACGCTACGAGCGCCCGCCGTTCGACATCACGTCGGTGCGCATCGGCGAGCGCGACTACGCGGTGACCGAGGTCTACGACATCGAGAAGCCCTTCTGCCGCCTGCTGCACTTCAAGAAGCAGGGCGCGCCCAGGCAGCCGCGCGTCGTCGTGTTCGCGCCCCTCTCGGGCCACTTCTCCACTCTTTGCCGCGACACGGTGAAGGCGCTCCTCGTCGACCACGACGTCTGGGTCACCGACTGGATCGACGCGAAAGAGATCCCGATCGCGGCGGGACCCTTCCACTTCGACGATTACGTCGCCTACGTGCGCGAGTTCCTCGCCTTCATGGGACGCGACTCGCACGCGATCTCGGTCTGCCAGCCGACCGTGCCGGTGATGGCCGCGGTGTCGCTCATGAGCGCGGCGGGCGAGGACATCCCGCGCACGCTCACCATGATGGGCGGCCCGATCGACACGCGCCGCAGCCCCACGCAGGTCAACACGTTCGCCACGCAGCGCCCCCTTTCGTGGTTCGAGGCGAAGGTGATCCAGCGCGTCCCGATGCGCTATTCCGGCTTCATGCGCCGCGTCTATCCGGGGTTCCTGCAGTTCGCCGGGTTCGTCGCGATGAACCCCGACCGCCACATGGATTCGCATGTGCAGTACTACCATCACCTCGTCGAGGGCGACGGCGAGAGTGCCGAATCGCACCGGCGCTTCTACGACGAGTACAACGCCGTGATGGACCTGCCCGCGGAGTACTACATCGAGACCATCGAGCGCGTGTTCCAGAAGCACCTCCTGCCGCAGGGCAAGCTCGTGGTCGCCGGCGAGCGCGTGCGCCCCGAGCTCATCAAGGGCACGGCGCTCTTCACCATCGAAGGCGAGCTGGACGACATCTCGGGCAACGGCCAGACCGAGGCCGCGCAGGGGCTCACCAAGGGGATTCCACTCAGGAACAAGCAGCACTTCGAGGCCAAGGGCGTGGGCCACTACGGGATCTTCAGCGGCCGCAAGTACCGCGAGATGATCTATCCCCGGATCCGAGCTTTCATCGAGCAGCACTCGTAGCTTCGGTTCGGCTGTAGCGCCATCCATCGAGCCCGGGATGAAGCTCGAACCGGGGGAGCTCGATTCTTCGTGCGGGAGAGATCTCGCTTCTACCCATTGCGCTCGAATTCGTGGCGCGTCTCCTCCCGTCCGGCGAGCGGGGCACCCCCCTCTCGAGCTTCATCCCAAGGGCTCGATGGATGGCTCTGCCGCGTCCGTGCGATGGACTTCGCGAATGGCGATGCATCGCCACTCCTGGCATTCCGCGCCATCCATCGAGGCCGGGATGAAGCTCGAACCGGGGGATCTCGATTCTTCGTGCGGGAGAGATCTCGCTTCTACCCATTGCGCTCGAATTCGTGGCGCGCCTCCTCCCGTCCGGCGAGCGGGGCACCCCCCTCTCGAGCTTCATCCCAAGGGCTCGATGGATGGCTCTCGCGTGGCCGATTGCGACCGACTGTGATCGAGCCACGATCGCCGAGCCTCATCGAAGTGTTGGGGTGAAGCTCGAGAGGCGCGCGTCACTTGCGGTCGATGGGAGAAGCCGCCGCCAGTTCGAGCGCAATCTTTGCAGCGAGCTCTCTCCCGTCACAAGGAACGATCGCGCCGGGTCGAGCTTCACCCCCACTTCGATGAGGCGATCAAGCCAATGCCTCGCGAGCGATAGAATTGATGAAGTCCAACGAATCGAGGCGCACGCCATGGCGAAGCCCGTCACCCCGCAGGACATGTTCGACATGTGGCAGAAGATGGTGAACCCGGGCGCCTATCCCCTGCAGTCGCTCATGTTCCCCGTACTGGATCCGAAGGAGCTGGAGAAGAAGATCTCCGAGCTCGAGACGGTCGAGCATTGGCTCAAGGCCAACCTCAACATGCTCCAGCTCACCATCAAGAGCCTTCAGTACCAGCGCGCGATGGTGAAGGGGGGCGAGAAATTCCAGGAAGAGTGGCCGCCGGCAGCGAGGCCGCCAGGGCCGCGTCCGCTGCCGAGCCCGATGCACCCGTCGAGAATCCCGCCATGTGGGCGTGGAACATCATGGCGCGCGCCGGCGAGAATGCCGCCAGGGCTTCGGTGCCCGCAAAGAAGGCGAGGAAGGCGAAGAAGCCCGCGAAGGGCTGACGGCCAGCGCGGTGCGCGGCGGCGCCGCCGATCATTTCTCGTAGAGGGTGAACGCCGCGTCCCAATCGTCGCCGGGAGGGTTCGCGACGAGGTCGCGGATGTAACCCAGGTAGATCGCCACCAGACGCTCGTAGCCGGGCAGCGTGGAAAGCGCCTTCAGGCTCGCCGCGGTGGCGTCCCAGCGGCGCTGGCGGAACATCTCGAGCGCCTCGTGCCATTGCGCGAGATGCGCCTCTTCGCCGCGCGTGAGCGTGCCCTCGGGGCCGAGCGGCTCGAAGATGCGCTCGGCAACGGTCTTGCCCTTGACCCGCACCTTGTCCAGCTCGCGGCAGGCGATCCCGCCCGCACCCTCGCGCGTGGTGAAGCCGGTCACGATGGGCACCTGGTAGCGCTTGGTGAGCCCCTCGAGGCGCGAGGCGAGGTTCACGCCGTCGCCCAGCACGGTGTAGTTCAGGCGCGAGGGCGAGCCGATGTTGCCGGCGATGACGCGCGAGGTATTGATGCCGATGCCCACTTGTGGATGGGGCAGCCCGCGCGCCGCGAGCACCGGCCCCAGCGCGGCCACGCGATCGCGGATCTCGAGCGCGCAATTGAGGGCGCGCTGCGCGTCGTCCGGGCGCGTGACGGGCGCCCCGAAGAGCGCCATCACGCCATCGCCCAGGTATTTGTCCACGACGCCTCCCGCCGACTCGATCACCTCGCTGATCACGGTGAGGAACTGGTTCAGCAGTTGCAGGCTCTGGTCCGGCGTGAGCTTTTCCACCAGCGCGGTGAAGTTGCGGATGTCGGTGAACATGACGGTGACGTCGCGCTCCTCGCCGCCCAGCTCGATGTCGCCGCCTTCCAGGAGCCGCGTGACCACCTCGTTGGAGGCCACCTTGCCGAGGATGTCGCGCATGTTGTCGCGCTCGGCGAGCCCGGCCGCCATGCGGTCGAACGCGCGCCCGAGCTCGCCGATCTCGTCGCTCGTCTCGCTTCCCACGCGCACCGCGTAGTTGCCCTTCTCGATCTCGGTGGCGGCGGCGCCCAGCCGCGCCACGGGCCGCGTGATGCGCCGGGCGATGCGCATCGCGCCCGCGAGCGTGACGGCGAGCGACAGGCCGGCGATGATGAGCATGATCGCTTCGAGCAGCAGGTAGGCCGCGAGCCCGTCGGCGCTCGAGCGCTGCAGGATCGCGTAGAGAGGAAGCGACCCGGTGCCTTCGAGGGGTGTGGCGAGCACCTCGTAGTCCTCGCCGGCGAGGCGCACCGTGGCGCCGTCGCGCGCGGTGGCGATGATGCGGTTGGCGGCGGAGACGAGCGCGCCGCGCCGGGAAGGCGGGAGCGTCGTCGCGAGGATGCGCGGCTCGCCGCCGATCGATTGGACGAAGGTGACCTCCGAAGTGGCCAGGCGCTGGAGGTCTCGCGCCGTGGCGTCGTCGATCACGAAGCTCATGGAAACCCAGGCGATCGGCAGCGGTGCCAGCACCGGCACGACGATGATCTGGTAGGAGCGCCCCTCAATCACGCGCACGCCGGCGGTTCGCCCGAGCGTCGCGGCCCGCTCGATCAAGTCCGGAAAGGGATAGGGCTTGCCCGCGTTCGACTCGTCGATCGTGTCCGCCACCACGATGTCGTCCAGGCCGATCACGGACATGCCGCTCGCCGTGATGCGCGCCGCGTGGTTGCGCAGCGCCGACAGGATCGTCGGCCGGTCGCGCGTGGCGATGGCCTCGCGAAAGCCGAAGTCGTAGGTGAGCACGCTCGTCGCGCCCACCAGCTGCCTGCTGTTCTGCTCGAGGATGCGCCGGAAGACCCGCGCGCCCACGCGCAGCTCCTCGCGCATGGTGTTCTGCGCGGTGTGCTCGATCGCGTAGCGGATGAAGTAGAAGCTCACCAGCTGCACCGCCATCAGCAGGACCACGAAGAAGACGACGATGCGATCCTGCAGCCGCGTGGGGCGGATGCGCCGCGGGGTCATCGGCTTGCCGGGCGCGGCGGGAGGGCCTTCAGGGCGACCGTGAATTCCGCGGCGAAGCTTTCGCCGGCGCGCAGCTTCACCGGCCGCGGCGCGGGCTTCGCGGACTGCGCGTATTGCCACGCCTGCAGCTCGTAGTCGCCGGCCGGAAGCTCGTCGATGCGGGCGGTGCCGTCGGCGCCAGTCTTCAACGGCGTGTCGACCCCGTAGATCCAGCCGAGCATGCTGTCGTGGATGTTGCAGCCGAGCACCACCTCGCCGGGGTTGTCGAAGAGGATCGGAGCCACGGGCGTGCCGGCGTAGAGCTTGATCTCGAAAGGCTTCGGCGCGGAGAACGAGTAGACGTGGTGGCGGACGTCGTCGCGATTGGGAAAGCGCACCATCGTGTGGGTCTGGATCACCGTGACCATCGGGCGGAACTGCTTGTCCTTCTGCTCGACGGCGGCCTCGCGCCGCCACCGCGGCGGGGGCGCCAGCCTGGCGACCGCCCACACGGCGGCATTCTCGACCGGGGCGCCGCGCGCATCCTTCGCGGTGACCTGGATGGAGGCGGCGAGCGCGGGCAGCGCGGCCGCGAGCGCGGCGATGAGGAGCGCGCGCATCGGGCCCGCCTCAGCCGAAGACGATCTCACGCTTCATCGGCGCGAGAAGCCTGAGGAGCTCGTTCTCGCTCCGCGTCGCGCACACGAACGTGAGGGTGAGGAGCCACGGCGAAGCGAGGATCGGGGGCGATTTCACGTGTCGAAGAATAGCATCCTGCGCAAGAATTCCGACTCGGTGACGCCGGTCGCTCGCTCCCCCCCGTTTCGCCTCTTCGCTTTCTTCCTCCTCGCGATGGGGGTTCGATGGGGCCGATCCCTTTTACCGTTTTATCTCGTTGAGGATCTCGTCGTGGTGCTCGTCCAGCCGCGGCGGAAGGCTGCGCACCGAGCCGGGCGTGCGCGAGAATCTCACGGGGATTCCGAGCGTGCGCATGCGCCCCTCGGAAGGGTGGTCGACCTCGCGGAAGAAGTCCACCGCGGCGAGGTGCGGGTCCGCGAGGAGCTCGTCGGGGGTTCGCACCGGCGCCATCGGGATGTCGGCGTCCTTCAATAGCTCGAGCCACTCGGCGGTGGTGCGCGTCGCGAGGATGCGGGCGAGCTCGGCATAGAGCATGTTGATGTTGCGGCTGCGCTGCGAGGGGTCTGCCACGCGCGGGTCCGCCGCGAGCGCGGACTCGCCCGCCGCCGCGAAGAAGCGCTGCCACTGCGCCGTGGTGTAGGGCAGGAGCCCGATGTAGCCGTCGCGGGTGCGATAGGGCTTGCGGTTGGGCGAGAGCACGCGCTCGTACCCCATGGCGCCCACCGCGGGCACGAACGTCTCCCCCGCCATGTGCTCGAGGAGCGTGAACGACACGATGGTCTCGTACATCGGCACCTCGATCGCCTGGCCATGGCCGGAGCGCTCGCGCTCGTAGAGCGCCATGGCGATCGCGTACGCGGCGGTGAGGCCCGCGGCCTTGTCGGCGATGATGGTGTTCACGTACGCGGGTCCGGCGCCGGAGTTATGGCCCTGCAGCGCCGCGATGCCGCTCATCGCCTGGATGATGTCGTCGAAGGCCGGCTGGCCCGCGTAGGGGCCGGCTTCGGAGAATCCGTAGGCGCCGCAGTAGATGATGCGCGGGTTCGCCGCGGCGAGCGTCTCGTAGTCCAGGCCCAGCTTCCTCATCGACTGCGCCCGCACGTTGTAGACGAAGACATCGGCGTCCCTGGCGAGCTCGAGGAGCCGTGCACGCTCCGCGGGGCGCTTCAAGTCCAGCACGATGCTGCGCTTGTTGCGATTGAGGTTGAGGAAGGCGGCGCCCATCCCCGGGTGGCGCTGCGGCGCCGCGTAGCGGAACACGTCGCCTTCGGGGCTCTCGACCTTGATCACGTCGGCGCCCATGTCGCCGAGGATCTGCGTCGCGTACGGCCCCATGGCGACGGTGGTGAGGTCGATCACGCGCACCCCGGCGAGCGGACCGCTCGCTGCGCTCTTCGTCATGCGGGGCTCCTCAGTAGGGAATGGCGACGCCGGGTTTCGCCTGCGATAGTACCCGCTTGAAGTCGCGCTGGATGCGCTCGAGCGCATCCTGAGTATCGCCCTCGAAGCGCAGCACGATCACCGGGGTCGTGTTGGAGGCGCGCATGAGCCCGAAGCCGTCGGGATATTCCACGCGCAGGCCGTCGATGGTGTTCACCTCGGTCGCGCCGTCGAAGCGCGCGGTGCGCTGCAGCTCGGCGATGAGCTTGTGGTTCTCGCCCTCGCGCTCGAGGGCGATGTTGAGCTCCGGCGTGGAAATGGAATCCGGCAGGGACTCCAGGACGAGCGACGGATCCTCGGCGTGCGAGAGGATCTCCAGCAGGCGGGCGCCGGCGTACATGCCGTCGTCGAAGCCGTACCAGCGGTCCTTGAAGAAGATGTGCCCGCTCATCTCGCCGGCGAGCGGCGCGCCGGTCTCCTTCAGCTTCGACTTGATGAGCGAGTGGCCGGTCTTCCAGAGCAGCGGCTTGCCGCCGTGCCCGCGGATCCATCCGAAGAGGTTGCGCGTGCACTTCACGTCGAAGATGATCTCCGCGCCGGGGTTTCGCGACAGCACTTCCTCGGCGAAGAGCATGAGCTGGCGGTCGGGGTAGATGATCGCGCCGGACTTGGTGACCACGCCCAGTCGATCGCCGTCGCCGTCGAAGGCGAGCCCGATCTGCGCGCCGCTGTGTTTCACCTTGGCGATGAGATCCACGAGGTTCTCGGGCTTCGAGGGATCGGGATGGTGGTTGGGGAAGGTGCCGTCGACTTCGCAGAAGAGCTCGATCACCTTGCAGCCCAGCTTCCTGAAGAGGGCCGGCGCGAACGCCCCCGGAGAGCCGTTGCCGCAATCGACCGCGATCGTCATGGGCCGCGCGAGCTTCACGTCGGAGGCGATGCGGTGCAGGTACACGTCGGTGATGTCGGCGCTTTCCACCTTGCCCGTGCCGCTCGCGAGCTTGCCCGACTCGATCAGGCGGCGCAGGTCCTGGATCGACTCGGCGGCGAGCGTGTCGCCGGCGATCATCATCTTCAGGCCGTTGTACTCGGGCGGGTTGTGGCTGCCCGTCACCATCACGCCGCTGCCGGTGGAGAAGTGGTGCGTGGCGAAGTAGACCATGGGGGTCGCGACGACGCCGATGTCGATCACGTCCATCCCCGCGGCGTTGAGCCCGCGCGCGACGGCGCCCGCGAGCTTGGGGCCGGAGAGCCTGCCGTCGCGCCCGACGACGAAGCGCTTCATCCCCTTCGCGCGCGCGGTGCTGCCCAGGGCGCGCCCGATGGTCTCGGTGGCCTCCTCGGTAAGCGTGCGATCGACGATGCCGCGGATGTCGTAGGCCTTGAAGATCTCGGGTGCGATGGGGGTCATTCGCGGTGCTCGAAGAAGTGGAGGATGCGCCGGGGAAGCCAGTCGATGTTGCCGGGGAACGGGCCGCTCACGAAGCCGACATGACCGCCCCGAGACGGGAATTCTAGCTTGACCGCGGCGGACACCTCGCGTTCCGTGGGCAAGGCGCTTTCCGGGAGGAACGGATCGTCGCGCGCGTTGATGAGGAGCGTCGGCACGCGGATCGCCTGCAGCAGGGGCTTGGCGGAGGAGCGCGTCCAGTAATCGTCAGTGTCGCGGAAGCCATGCACCGGGGCCGTCACCACGTTGTCGAAATCGCGCAAGGTTCGCGCGCGCCGCACCTTGTCCGCGTCGTAGAGGTCGGGAAAGCGCGCGAGCTTCGCGAGCGAGGTCCTCTTGAGCGAGCCGAGGAAATGCCGCGCGTACACGAGCGAGAAGCCACGGCCCAGCGCGTCCCCCGCGGCCATGAGGTCCAGGGGCGCCGAGACGATCACCGCGCTTTGCACCATGGGAACGGCGTCCTCGCCGTGCTCGCCCAGCCACTTGGCGAGCGCGTTGCCGCCGAGCGAAATGCCGGTCGCGTAGACGGGCGCTGCGCCGGCGAGCTCGCGGATTCGCGCGAGCGCCCAGCCCACTTCCGCGCTGTCGCCCGAGTGATAGGCGCGGGGAAGGCGATTGGGCTCGCCGCTGCAGCCGCGGAAGTGGAACACCGATCCGCGCAAGCCGTGCAGCGCCACGTGGGCCATGAGCTTGCGTGCGTAGGGCGAATCGGACGAGCCTTCGAGACCATGGAAGAGGTGGATCCAGGGCGAGCCCGCGGGTCCGTCGATGAAGTCCACGTCGACGAAGTCGCCGTCGGGCGTGTCCCAGCGCTCGCGCCGGAACGCGACGCGCGGCACGCGCGAGAAGAGCGAGCCGTAGATGGTCTGGAGGTGGGCGTTGGCAAGCCACCAGGGCGCGGCGAAGCGTGGCCGCATCAGTTCAATCGGATCTCGACGGCGCGCGCGCCGTCGGGGCGCCGCGGGCCGATGAGGTCGAGGAGCGGCTGGAGCGCCTGCGCGCGCGGCCCCTCGGCGCGCGCTTCGCCCTTGAGCGCGAGGCTCGCGGGTTGCGTGAACGTGCCCTGCGCGTCGACCTGGAGCTCGCCCGCGACGGTGGTGAGGGTGAGCTTCGCCGGGCCGCCGTGGGCTTCGGCGTCGAGGCGATAGGTGCCGAGCGGTCGCACCTGGGACAGGGAGAGCGCGGCGTCGCGCCATTCGGCGGCGAAGGTTCCGCGCGCGTCGTCGTCGTCGAAGTCGAGCGCGGGCGAGGACAGCGCTAGCGAGCCTTCGGGTCGCCACGTCGCGGCCATGGGCGCGAGCGGGACCAGCGCCTCCACGTCGGCCATGGCCACGGCGTCGCGCAGCTCCCAGCGCGTGAGGGTGCGCGCGAGCTGGCCGTGTCCCTCGAACCCGTGGCCGGTGGCCTTCACGTCGAAGCCGATGCGCCCCGAGAGGAGCCGCGCCGGCACGAAGCGCCATTCGATGCGATCGAAGATGAGATGCCCGCCGGGGACGGCGATGCGCGCGCGCGCGCTGCCGCTCCAGATCGAGCCCTTCGCCTCGCGGATGTCGAGGTGGCGCGGCGCCGCCGCGCGCGCACGCGCCGCGATGAAGCTTGCCGGCGTCGCGAGCGCGAGGAAGACGATGTAGGCCGCGGCTCCGAGGGCGGCCATCGCCTTCGCGCGCATCTAGGGCCTTTCGAGCGTGAGCTCGGCGCGAACGCGTCCGGCCGCGGGAAGCGCGTCGATGCGCGCTTTCTCCACGCTCAGCCCATGGGCCGCCTGCGCGGTCGCGAGCCAGTCGAGGAGGGCGGTGAAGCTCACGTCGCTTCCGGAAAGCTTCACGTGCTTTTCATCGGGCACGGTGAGCTGCACGCCCGGCAGGTCGCGCGCCCAGGCGTTGTCGGCGATGAGGGGAGCCAGCGGCGGGGAATTGGACGGAATGGTGGCGGGCAACGAGCGCAGCCGGCGCACCTCGTCGGCATCGCGCTGCAGCGCGATGAGCGAAGCGCGCAGCTGCGGAAGCTCGGCGGCGAGGCGCACGCGCGCGCGCTCGAGCGGAAGCCAGACGAGCGCGACCAGCAGCATGACGCCGACGAGCGTCGCGCCCGCGGCGATGACGCTGCGCTCCCGCGCCGGGCGTGAAGCCCACGGGGATGCGATTCTCATCGCGGCGCCTCGGCCACCTGGTCGGCGCGCAGGATGGTGAGCTTGCCATTGGCGAACTCGATCGACCGGGCGGGCTGCGGCGACTCCTGCCCCGCTGCCGAGAGGAGCCCGAGGAAGCCGTCGCGGCTCGTCATGCCGCGCGAGCGCTTGAGCTCGGCAAGGTTGCGCCTCATCTGCAAGTCCGGGTCGACCACGACCTTCGCCTCCGGGAAGGCGATACGGAAGAGCGCCTCGCGCTCGGTCTCCAGCGTCTTCCTCTCGTGGCGTAGCCGTATCGAGTCGATCGTGACGAACACGACCTGGAGCGCGGCGATGAGGATCGCGAGCGCAACGGCGGCGCGCGGCAGGCGCCAGGCGCGCGACCGCGCCCAGCTGAACTCTCCCTGGAGGAGGTCGATGCAGCGCACGGAAGGCTCGCCGCGGGCGAGCTTCTCCCACTGCGTGCCCGGCGTGAAGGTCATCCCCGTCTCGGCGCTCCAGCGCGCGAGGTCGGGAAGGGCGACGCCGCCATCGTTGTGGACGCGCACGAGCGACGGGCGCTCGCCGCGCGCGGCGGCCTCGTCCAGCGCGAGGCGCAGCGCCAGCGGATAGGTGCCGGTTGCGTCGTGGTCGAACACCGCGCTCACGCCGTCGTCGTCCACCAGCATTCCGCGCCGGTCGCTCCAGACGAGGTGCCAATCGCCGTGACCTCCGGCGAGGAGGCAGCTCTCCGGCCACGCTCGCCGCGGCCGGATCGATTCGCGCTCGAGCGCCGCCAGCATCGCGCGCAGCCACTCGCGGTCGATGACCGCCACCACCGTCTCTCCGGACCCGCTCGCGTGCCCCGCTACCGCGTGGATGTTCGACGGATCGGCGAGGAGGCGGTCTTCGACCGCGAAAGGCAGGAGCTCGCGGATCGTCGCCGCGTTCACCTTGGGAAGCTTCAATCGCGCGAAGAGCACGCGCGCGGCGGGGAGCACCGCCTCCACTTCCTCGGCGCGCGGCACTTCGTCGAGCGTCGAGGCGCCCTCGCGCAGGAGCGCGCGGCGCGCGTCGAAGAGCATCCACGCGAAACGCGTCGACGCGTCGGGTCTTTCGACGGCGGGAAGGAAGATGCGCAGCTTCATCGGCGGGCGCCGCGGCGCTCAGTAGCGCGGGCGACGCCAAATGATAACGGGCGCCCCCTTGTCGATGCGCTTCACCAGCGCTTCATTGGCGAGCTCCACGTCGTCCTGCGCGACGCGGATGCGCACGGCGAAGTGGGCGCTCTTCACGTCGAGCTTGTCGACGCCGGGAGCGTCCTTCGCCCAGGCCCTCAACTCGGCGAGCGACTTGAGCGGCTTGGTGCGCCGCGCCTCGACGAGACGAGCGATGTCTTCGGGGCTCAACTTCGGCACGATCGCGGCGATCACGACGTCACTCGCGGTATTGATGTTCACGGTCGTAGGAGGCGACTGGGGGAGCGGCGCCGGGAGGGCGGTTACGTAGGGCCTCAATTTCCTCACGGCGGCGGCGTCGAAGCCGCGCACGCGGTAGAGCTCGTCGACCTGGACCATGGGCTGGTTCGCCGCGCGGTAGGGGCGCGGGAGGGAAAGGTAGTAGGCGTCTTCCGCGCCGGAAGTGCTCACGAGGTCCTGGTTCGCGTCGATCCAGTCGACCACGGCGTCGGCGAGCTCGGGCGCGAGCCCTTGCGAAGTGAGGATCTTCCGGAAGATCGCGACGTCGTCGGCGCTCGGCGTCCCGGTGCCGGCGACGAGGTTGTTGAGATTGAACTTGCCTTGCTCGTCGGTTATGGAACCCGAAACCACGGCGCGCTCCACCGGCAGAGCCGCGATCGGCTGCGCCCAGCCTTCGTCGAGCGAATCGTAGGCGCTTGCCGTCGCCTGGTCCTCGAGGAGCACGCCGCGCGCCCAGTCGAGCCCGGCGCGCGCGTACTGGTCGGCCTGCGCGCGCGAGGCGATGAGGAGCGTCTGGTCGAGCATCGCCGATTGCTGCGCGAGCATGAGCGTCGCTGCTGACGCGGCGACCGCGACCACGAGGATCGCGGTGATGGCGGCGATGCCGCGCTCGCGCCTCATGGCGATCCCACCAGGTCGGTGAGCCGCACGATCTTCTCGCCGCTCGCGAGCTGCACCGTGACCTCGACCGCGGCGGGGGGCATCTCGCGGCTCATGGGCAGTCCCCAGGTGGTGCGCCACTCGCCGGACGCGTCGAGGAAACGGAAGCTCAACGCCGTCGCGGGCTTGAGGACCACGACGGCCGTGGGCTCTTCGCGCGGCGCCACGTCCAGGCCCACCCATGACAGGCGCTCCACGGCGCCGTCGCGCAGGCGATAGGCCACACGCTGCGGCGCGGCGAGCGCGCTCTCCTGCAGCGGGCTACCGGATCGCGTGATCGCGAGTCCCTCGGGAGATGCGGAAGACTCGATCACGGAGGAGATGGGCGAGAGGCTCGTGTCCGACGTGCCGCGCGTGGTTCGCGCGAGGACCGCCGCCAGGTCGCGGTCGATGCGCCCGATGAAGAGCGCCACGTCGCGCCATTTGCGCGATTCCTTCTCGAGCGCGACGCGGCTCTCCAGCATCGCGGTGAGGCCCCGGTAGGCGAAGCCGCTCACCAGCGCGAAGATCGCCAGGGCGACCAGCAACTCGACGAGCGTGAAGCCCCTAGCGCGAGACATAGGCGGTGAGGTGAGTGAGGATGCGCGCCGGGTCGCGCGCGTCTGAGACCGCGAGGTCGACCTTGCGGATCACCGGGTTGGCGGTCTCGCTCACGGTCTCGGTGAGCACCAGCGCGAGGCCGCCCTCGGCCGCGTCGTAGCGCGTCGTCGCGGCCATCGGGAAGAGGCGGCGCGCGCGGATCTCGGCGAATCGGTTCTCCGCGGCCCACGTGGCGAGGAGCCGCTGGCGTGTCTCGAGCGCCCCGTCGGTGGCCACGCTCGCCGCGCGCGTCGTCGCGGCGAGGGCGATCGCGAGGATCGCCCGTCCTGCGCGTCCGTCGCTCATCTACAGCTCCTCCGCCCGGGTCCCGATCCACCTCACGATCAGCAGGAGCAGCCCGAGGCCGATCAGCAGCCCCACTGCGCCTTCAGCCACCGGGCCCACCCGGCCGATCGGAGCGCCCCCCGCGTCATCCGGATCCTGCAGGGATGCGACGAAACGGGTGATCGCGTTGACCTCGTCGGTGGAGAAGTCGAACCGCGGCATCGCGCCCTCACCGATCCCGCATGTGGGGCTGTCGTTGCTGCATCC
>JBBRTF010000020.1:0-80134 GCA_038244725.1 Burkholderiales bacterium | reverse complement strand
ACCTCGCTTCAGGACCGCACGCCCGATGCGGCATACTTCGGCGACCTTGAGATGAAAGCGGCAGCGTAGAGGCGAGCAAACCCGCCGGGATTACACGGATGAATCCTCGTCGGACTGTCTAAACAGATGGGACCACCTCTAAGATCAAAGGTTGTCATGGCTGGCGAGGAATTGAATGGCACAAACTCAAAAAGAAGAGTGGAGTGCTGCACCATATTCTTGATGAGACCCACGCTCTGTCCAAAGAACAGCGCCTCACCATCCGTGGATTTGCCGGCCTGATATTTCGTGGCTTTCTCTTTGTCGAAGCGCAGTGTGATGGTCGCTCCGTCGGAGCCATATTCAACTTGCGGTGACATTCGCGTAATGATGTATACCTCCGTCCTCTTCTCCTTGCATCTGAGAATTAACGATGGCGTAAATGTCTTGCCCGGCCATCCCTTGATCGGTGAATCCGCGCTTAGACTGACGATTACAGTAGTGCTGTCGTCAATGCGCGATGTCTCCTTTTTGACTTTCCATTTCGCAATCCCAGACGATGCCGTCTTCGGTGCCGCGACCCCCAACCTAGCGCTGAGCGCATCGAAGCAATCAAGTCTTTTGATTGCGTTTGACTCCGCAGCACACCTTGCGATGTCAGTG
The DNA here is from genome assembly GCA_038244725.1 of Burkholderiales bacterium. Classification (GTDB taxonomy): domain Bacteria; phylum Pseudomonadota; class Gammaproteobacteria; order Burkholderiales; family Usitatibacteraceae; genus Usitatibacter. Next base: position 79,492 of record JBBRTF010000020.1, on the reverse strand, counting down.
CTGCTATCTGCGTGCGCCGCTCCCGCAAAGGCGGCGAGCATCAAGGCGATCTTCAAGACTTATCCGAGCGGCGAAATGTTAGCCTACCCCGGTAGCGCTCGCCCGCGCGGCACCGGGCAGGCGCCGACGCCTGGCTTTCCGCGTGTGGCGGTCCGTGATGCGTCGCCTAGTGACGCGTGGGAGGGGACTTCCTATCCGAGAACAAAGGCGTAACAATTAAATGTTTTTTTGGAGCGTGCAAATGGCAAGAATAGTGAAATGCATCAAACTGGGCCGGGAAGCCGAAGGCTTGGATTTCCCCCCCTATCCCGGGGAGCTTGGAAAGAAGATATTCGACAACGTATCCAAGGAAGCCTGGAAGCAATGGCTGGAGCACCAAAAGATGCTGGTGAACGAGAACCGCCTCAATCTGGCCGACGCCAAGGCGCGCAAATACCTGGCGGAGCAGCTGGACAATCACTTCTTCGGCAGCGGCGCCGAGGTGGCGGCGGGCTACGTGCCTCCATCCAGCAAATAGTCCAGACCTGGCGGTCAAGACTTCAGACCGCTGGAGACATGTTCCGCAGACGACTCTTGCACCTTGTATTCCGGTTGGATGTCGAACCGCAGCTTGGCGTGCGCCAGCCTCAGCACCGTCTCGGCTTCGGCTGGGGTCGCGCAAAGCGAAAAGATGAATCCGAGGTAACTCGCCCCTTCTGGGGGCGGGGCGATGATTTGACCGGGCTGCGCCGTGATCCTGATCCCGGTGATACCGGGTACCTCCGATGCGCTTTCCACGTTATGTACACCTCGGTAGATGCCGCGCCGGGGGATAGGAATCATCATCACGCCGGCGCCTTCACGGGACGCGCTTAACGCCACGGGTTGATTCACCGCGTGGCGCAGGATCAGTTCCTCAAGCGTCATGCCCAGTGCGTGGTTGAGCGCCATGCCGCACAGGCCCCCGATCGAGCGGGCCGCTACTTCCAGTAGCCACACGCCTTCGGCGTTGACCCGCATTTCGGCATGCACCGGCCCGGTGACTAGCCCGGCCAGCCTGCATGCGCGCTGCACCGCGTGACGAATTTCCTCCTGGGCCTCGTGGGGTAGGCAGGAAGGCGTGACGTAAATGGTTTCCTCGAAATAGGGTCCGTTCAGGGGATCGGGCTTGTCGAACAACGCCAGGGCGTGAAGATCGGCGTGATCGAGGATGCCCTCCAGCGCATATTCCCGACCCGGAATGAAATCCTCGACGACGAGACCGAGCTCAGCCGCGTCGCGGTCCGCTTTATTCTGGATGCCTCTCACCCAGCTCACCGCCTGCAGGTATTCCTCGGCGTTGTCGGCCCGGATAACACCGCGGCTTCCCGAAAGCCTTCTTGCCTTGACGACGACAGGCCATTTCATCCGCGCAAGCAATTGGGCCGGATCGGCGTCGCTCGGCAGATGGCGAAAGTCGGGGCACAGGAATCCGCGCTCTTTTTGCATTTGCCTGAACGCCAGCTTGTCGCGCAGACGCCGCACCGCCTCGGGCCGATTAGCCGAAAGGCCCAGGCGCTGGCTGAGCAGCGCGGCGAGCTCGAGCCCCCCGTCGTCCACCGCCAGCACGGCGTCGGGCTTGTGATCGAGCGAACGCAATACGATTTCGAGCGCTTCGCCGGGCTTGTCGAAATGCACTGCCAGGATCGGATCGAGTCCCCACTCCGGGGCCAACTGGTGACAGTAGTCGGCGGCGGTGACGATCTCGAGGCCCAGCTTCTTTCCCGCAGCGAGAAAGGACTCGTTGCGGTACGAGGTGGTGGGGAGCAAAAGCAATACGCGCTGCATGCGTCCGGTTTGGCGCTTAGAATCTTTGCAACTGCCGGGTGGTGGGTTCCGCGCAGCAGTACCAAGGCTCCGAAAGGCGCGGGGTCGGCGCGCCGAGGTTCAGGTGGTCGAGCGGCGAAGCGATCCTGCCGAGCGCGTTGTGGGCCATCGCCCAGATTCTCTCGAATATCCTGCGGCGCGAAAGCCCTTCTTCCTCGGCTCGCGCGACGAACGCCTGAACTTGCTGCTGCAGCTCATCGACACGGGAGTCTTGGTGCCGCCAGGGGTAACCCAAAATGTTCGCATCGAAATCCTGGATCAGGTCGCGGAAGCCGGCCAGTTTCAGCAGGTACGACCCCTCCGGCACCAGAAGGCGGATGCAGACCTGGATCGGCGGCACGCTTTCGACCAGCTTGAGCTCGATCAGCCGCCGCAACAGCTCGACATAGCCTTCGAGCGTGGTCCACGGCGTGAAGGCGACGAAGGTCGGCGCGAAAGCGATGTCCACTTCGCGAAGCAGCGCCACCACGCGACCGAAGTCCTCGGCAGTATGGTTCTTGTCGAGGTATGCAAGTATCCGGTCATCCACCGCCTCGACGGCAGCGGTGACATACAGGCATCCGCAGCGCTTCAATTCAGGCAGCAGCTCAGCGTGATCGATGAGATGCTGCACTTTGATCGTGGCATCGAAGGTGACGTCCGGAAATTCGGCGTGCAGCGCCCGCGCGAGCTTCAGCGCATGGGTCGGGCCATTGAAAAAATCCGGATCGCCGAAGGAGACGTGCTCCGCGCCCTTCGCCACCTGGCTGCGGATGTCGGCCGTCACTACCGGTACCGGCACGATGCGGAATTTTCCCTGGTACACGGGCACCACCGGACAGTGGCGGCACAAATGCTTGCAGCCCCGGCTGCCCTCGGCGAATCCCACGACCCTGGTGCTGCCGTCTGGCATTTGCAGGTGGGCGTAACGGGCCAGGGGCGGCAACCCGGTCCGGTCGGGGATGAGAAACTCGATCCGGTTGCGGTTGATGAGCGGCTCGCTCTGGATCTCGGCGCGCCGGTTGCTTCGCAGGCGCCCAGCGAGGCTCACCAGCCCCGGTTCGAATTCTCCTCCGAGAACCGTTCCGACGCCGAGTCCCCTCAGGAGCGTTTCATTCATCGGCGCATACAGTCCGTAGACGCACAAGTGGGCTGCCGGGGCGAGCGCCTTGATGCGCGGGATCGCTTCGACCGCGATGCGCGTGGCGGTATGCATGCCGACGTAGATCGCCACGAGGCTGGCGCCGGCGAGAGTGCGCGGATCGAGGCTTTGCAGCGAAAGATCTAGGCACGCCACCTGGACGCCCGCCTTTTTCAGCCATGCGGCGGGCTGCGCGAGCGCGAAAGGCTGGCGCCCCAACTCGTAAGGATTGATCAGCACCGCCTTGAACGCCACCTCGCTTGTCACACTGCCGATGCGCTCCACAGCGACGCCGGCGATTATGTCGGGAGATGTTCGGGGCTCGGTGAGCATTTCGCGGTAAGCGGATACGAACGAAAAACGGCTAGGGGTGGTTACTTCGACTTTGGACGCTGCTCGAACGCGCCCGCAACGGGCTCGCGGCTCGCCCCCGCTTGCGTCATGCGCTTGAGGTAGCGCTGCCACATTTCGTCCTGGTGGAGTCCGTAGTCGTAGAGAATGTCCCACGAATAAAGGCCGGTATCGTGACCGTCGGAGAAGCAGAGCTGGATCGCGTAGGTGCCGACCGGCTCGATGTGGGTGATCTCGACATTTTTCTTGCCGACTTGCAGGACCTCCTGGCCCGGGCCGTGGCCGCGCACCTCCGCCGACGGAGAATAGACGCGCAGGAACTCGCACGGCAACTGAAACGTCTTGCCGTCAGCAAACGAGATTTCCAGGATCCGGGACTTCTGGTGCAGCTTGATCTCAGTCGGGCGGGGGGGTTTTTGGTCCAGGCCTGCCATGGCAGTCTTCCTTCATCCTATTTCCGCACCTCTCGAAAAAGATGGCGCGCACAGCGGCTCACCTGGCGCTTCCACCTGCCGCACGCCCTTGAGGAACTTCATGGGGCCTGGCGTTCTATCAAGAAGTGGCAAGGCATCAATAGGATGCACTCATAGAGCCCGTTCAGCTCCCCAGGCGACAGCAGCCGTTCGCGCTCAGGCGGCGCCCGTCGCTGGAAAGAGAACCGGACAGCACATCCAGCAGCATACGGTCAGTGGACGCGAGCGCGACGTGGTCCTTCATGCCGGGGCGCTCGTCCCTTTCGGGTTGTAACGGTAGATAGACAGATAGACACTCGGATGTTACGCCTTTCGCCGAGCCCCCAGCCTGCCGCCAGCTTCAGGTGTGGCGAGCGATCTCGACTTTTTCCCCGATCTTCAGGCTGTCGACGGCGTGCCCTAGAGCCGCGTCGCCCTTCATCAGGTGGGTGATCGCGCCGGACACCATTCGCCGAGAAGGCGGGGCTTTTCTGACGACACAAGCGCCGAGGTTAGCTGTCCTCAGGCCCCTCCCGCGGGAAGTCTCTACGGTGCTCGCCAGAGCGCGAGGTTTCGTCACCGGGCTCGTCGATGCGAATCGAGACGGTATCGGTCCGACCAAAGACAAATCCTTCCACGAGATCTTGCTCCGAAACCTCCCGCGCTGATTCAGGAACGGCAACGCATTCGGGTAGCTCTGCAATCGCTTTCAACGTGCCCCACATCTTTTGTGGCGCTATCGTAAGCTTCCCCAATAAGCGGTCGTACCGTGGGAAACGTGAGCCCGAGCTTGAAGACGGGGGAACCACAAGTGATGGACGAACATCGTCCAGGCACTTCCTGCTTCCTTCGTGGTGGGCGTGATCAAGTCCATGGCGATTTCGGCCCGAGTAATCGCGTATGTGTATTTGGACCCAATCTGGCGCTCGAGCTCCACGATAACGTCCTTCGACGGCTGGAATAACTCCAGACGGGACTTCATTACGGGATTGAACTTGTTGTTACTGGGGACCAGGACGGGGGCCTTTCGCCCCGGCTCCGAGAGTTCGTCGAGGTTTAGGTCCGCCTCATGAGAAGGCAAGAGGACGTGCAGCCGATCCACGAAATAGATTCGTTTGGTCACGGCTTCAAGAGGACGCGCTACTGACGCGGGAACGTAGCCCGGCGTTAAATGGTTGGGCGGCACGATGGAGGCTCCTAGTGTTGATCCAGATATCCGGAGCCGCATCAGGGCGTCCGAAGCCGGAAAGCGGGCGGTCAATCGCCGAATTGGTTTAGTGAATGTGCTTTCCACCCCTCCATCGAGGGAGGGGTGGCGCACTGTGGATCAGGCTTAGGTGCTCCGGGACCTAGGGCGACCGCACTTCTCGAGGAAGGCTAGAAGGTCTCGAACGCGGTATCGCACGGTGCGGCCAATTTTCAAGAACCTGAGTTCCGGATATCGACCGGTCGAACGCCAAACCGCGAGCGTTCGATGATTTGTCAGGCCTAGGATTTTGGCGGCCGTCTTTGTATCGACGAGGGCATCAAGATCCTTCAGCACCTCAGTGATGGGTGTCGAAAGGAACGCCGACGCGATGGATGGGGAATGATGGAGGTTCATGGGCTGCTCCGTGAATGCACATGAACCGAGCTTAGTCGCGTGAACGCCCCGTGGAATTCAGTGAATTGCCCCCGTTCACTGCATAGAAGGTGACGCGATGCGCAGCTAGGAAGTGGCCGACGACACTTTTAAGTCTTTCGTTGTGCGTGCGCAACCAGACCTCCGTAGACCCGACCTTCGATCAGGTCCCTAGCATACTTGCGCATGCGGCTAAGCGTCGCTTGCGACGGCGTTTTGCGCCGGACGCTAGACCTCCAACCGTCATCCCGGTCCAGCGCATCCGACAGGGCAACGTAGCTCTTTCTCTCGCTTGGTGGTAGGCCGCGCGCGGCCTCATAGAAATCCCAAACGCGCAGGACTAGATGAATCTCAGACTCATATCTCTCCGGGCTGAATCGCTTTCGATATTGCTGAATTCGAGCCTTCAGTCGCTTGGCGATGGTCATTACGTCTTGCTTGTCGTCGGCGAACAACCGAATTCGCACAAGCATTTCATTGGGCGCCACCTCTGTAAAGTAATCGAAGGGAAATAGCTCTCGATCGCCACTGATCACTCTTGCGCCTCCACCCCTTTTTAGTTTCGCCGCTGATGTTTTCTTATCCAGGTTTTTCCGCCAACGTAGCCGCAGATTCACAAAGTTAGCGTGTTCCCCATAATCGAGCTCGGGATCGACTGGCTTCTTCAGAAGCCATACCCGACGAATGTATTCTGACCACAGCATCACCGATGCCTTTTCGTTCGCATGCTTCTCCATGAACTCTCGGAATGTGCAACCCAGATCGGCTCTTGGATTTGTGAAATAGGAATCAAGAACGTCGTCATCCTTAATCGGATGCTTCGACGGTTCTTTCCCGTTAAACGCGCAATACTTCCTGTACGCCTCCTGATAGCCCTTGCTGCGACGTAAGCACTCCCATGCCCACCACAGAAGGTCAGAGCAATGAGGTGGCGGATACCCATCCGCCGTGCGCCAATCGAATGTCCGGCCGCCTACGGCGTTCACGTAACGCCTCGAATCGGAGGGCCTTGAAGGTAATTTCTTGGGTTTGGTCATTTGTTCGACCACTTACAGAGGGAAGCGACTTGGGTCTGAAGTCGCACGGACGATGCGTGAACGACCATTTTAGGGTGGGCCCGCCTGGACTCGAACCAGGGACCAAGGGATTCAAGGTTGTGCGGGTTTCCCCGCGCCTTGGACTATTTCATCGCCCACAGCTTGACCTGTTTGGGCGCCGGGCGCTCGGGGGGTGCCTATCGGAACAGCTCCTCACACCCTAGTCTCTGCACCTTTCCGTCTACCAACTTCGCCTTCGACGGACTTGGCTCAAGATTGCCTTGGCAACGTGCTTTAGGTTTCCTTGAGTTCACCCGGTTTTTCCGATGGCGGTCTCCCGCCATGGTCACCATTTCGATGAGTCCCCTGCTCTAACCAACTGAGCTACAGGCCCTGCGGCGATTGTACCGAACTCGCCGAATGCAGTCCGTTAAACTAGAGTAATACCGGTTACATCGGCCGAGGCGTAGCAAAACAGTAGCAAGATGGCGCTTAGGAATTGCAATGCCACGAATAAGAAAAAGAATTTTCGTGGACCACTTGATTATGAGTCCCCTGCTCTAACCAACTGAGCTACAGGCCCGCCGTAGACAGCCCAGCATTTTAACCGCCGCACGGATTTTTTCCCCGCATGAGCGACTTCGATTTCACCAAGCCGCAGACGCCGCAGCCCGCGTCCCCGGACGGATTCGACTTCACCAAGCCGCCCGCCGAGGGCGCCGCGCCCTTCAAGCCCGCCAACAGCCAGTTCTACAACGGCGCGATCGCGAGGAAGCTGTTCCAGGATTCGGGCAAGCAGGAGCAGTTCGCCGCCGGGCAGCCGCTGTTCGCCGAGGACGAGAAGGTTTCCAAGGGCGGGCTCTTCTCCGCGAAGTCCGCGAGCCGCATGTACTTCATCGCCCAGGGCGAGGTCGCGCTCACCATGGGCGGCAAGCCGCTCGACACGGTGAAGACGGGCGATATCGTGGGCGAGATGGCGGTGATCAGCGAGCGGCCGCGCACCGCCTCCGGCGTGGCGAAGACGGCGGTCACGGCGTATTCGCTCAACGCCTCGGAGCTGCAGGCCGCCCTCGGCAAGAACCCGGAGTTCGCGCTCATGCTGATGAGCGTCCTCTTCGACCGGCTTCGCTTCATCGCGGCGCGCCTCGCGACGCGCAAGACCGCGGGCGCCGTCGCGGCGCTCGGGTCGCCCACCTTCGACCCGCTCCTGTTGCAGCAATTCGAGGGCGCGGTGCCGCGCGCGGCCACGCTGCGCTACCAGGCGGGCCAGTCGATCATGCGCGAGGGCCAGGCCGGCGTGTACATGTACGTGGTGAAGGCCGGCCAGGTGGTGATCGCGATCCGCGACAAGCCGGTCGAGGTGGTCAATCCCGGCAGCACCTTCGGCGAGATGGCGCTGGTCGACCAGTCGCCGCGCGTGGCAAGCGCCACCACCACGGTCTACTCCGAGCTCCTCGCCGTGGACCGCGCCTCCCTCATGGAGGCGGTGAAGGCCCAGCCGGCCTTCGCCATCGCGATGCTGCGCGCCGTGGTCGAGCGCCTGCGTCACATGAATTCCCAGCTGGGCTAGGCGAGGCTTTTCGCGAGCATCGGCGCGAAGAGCGCCGCGATGCCCAGGAAGGACGAGAAGCCGACCACGTCGGTCACCGTGGTGAGGATGATCGAGGACGCCGTGGCGGGATCCTGGCCGAAACGGCGCAGCAGCATCGGCACCGTCGCCCCGGCGAGGCCGGCGGCGAACATCGAGATCACCATCGCCAGCATGATCACCGCCACCAACGCCGCGGAGCGGCTCCACGCATAGACGCCGAGTCCCGTCGTGGCCGCCACCGCGACGCCGTTGGCGAGTCCCGTGAGCGCCTCCTTGCCCAGCACCGCGCGCCAGTGGCGCAGGCTCACCTCGCGCAGCACCAGGCCGCGCATGGTGACCGCGAGCGCCTGGGCGCCGGCGTTGCCCGATTGCCCCGCGACGACCGGCAGGAGGACGGCGAGCGCGGTGAATTGCGAGATCGTGCTCTCGAAGAGGCCCACCACGGCGGCCGCGAGGAATGCGGTGAGCAGGTTGATCTGCAGCCACGGAAGGCGTTTCTTCACGGCGAATCCGGGCGACGAGAGGGCGCGCTCGTCGGGGCTCGCGCCCACCATCTTCTGCATGTCCACGCTCGTCTCCTCCTCGACCGCGGCCATCAGCGCGGCCTGGCGGATCACGCCCACGAACCGGCCGCTCAGGTTCACGACGGGGAGAGCGCTGATCGGATGCTTCTGCAGCGTGTCGACGACGTCCTCGCGCGGATCCAGGTCGCCGACCACGGCGACGATGCCGCGCGTGATGTCGGCGAGCGGCAGCTCGCGCGCGGCGAGCGCGAGGTCCTGCATCTCGATGCGGCCGGTAAGGCGCCCCTCGCCGTCGATCACGAAGAGCTCGCGCATCTCCTTGCGGCGCATCTGCGCGAGGCGCGAGAGTGCCTCGGCGACCGACATCCCGGCGCGCAGCGGGCTCACGCGCGGATCCATCATGCGTCCCGCGCAATCGTCCGGATAGGCGAGCAAGCCGCGCAGCTCGCCCGCGACGTCGCGATCGAGCTGCGCGAGCCATGCTTCGCGCGCCGGCGGTTCGAGCTGCGCCAGCACCGCCACGCCGACCGCGGGCTCGGCCTCGCCGAGGATGTGGCGCGCGAGCGGCCCGGGCAGCAGCTCCAGCATTTCCGCTGCCACGTCCGGCGAGAGCACCTGCCACGCGTACCCGGCCGCGTGCCGGGGTTGCGCGCCGAGGAGCCGCGCGGCGGCCGCGACCGGCATCGCCTCGAGGAAGCGCGCCGCCTCGTGCGGATAGTCGAGGATGAAGCGGCGCGAGAGCGCGGCTTCCGCGGGGAGCAGCGCCTCAGTGCTCATCGCGATCGGTCATCGCGGCAGGCACGCGCGGCAGCAGCGCGAGCCCGCACTCCACCAGTCCCGCGAGCGTCTGCCAATAGCCACGCGTCACGAGCATGGGCAGCGAGCCGCCCTCCTCGGCCGCGCGGGGCGCCTCGGCCGCGCGGCGCGCGTGCGTGAGTGCCGCGCGCGAGATCACGCCCACCAGGCGATCGTGGGACTCGACCACCGGCAGCGCGGACTCGCTCTCCCATCCGGGATAGGCCTGCGCGGCGTCGAGCGTGGCGTGCGCGGGCAACGCGCAAGCCGCGGGCGTCATGAGGCTCGCGAGCGTCACGCCGTCCGGGGCGCGCAGCAATGCCGCGAGATCGACGATGCCCACGAGCCGGCGCTCCGCGTCGCAGGCGAAGACTTGCGCGCACGTCGAATGCGCGAGGCGCACGCGCTCGAGCGCGTCGCCAGCGCGCATCTCCGCGGCGAGCATCACGACATCGGGGTCGGCCCATGCGCCGACCGTGTCTTCGGTGTAGCCCATGATCAGCGTCGAGGCGAGCGCCGCGGCCGTGGGCAGGCCCGCGACGAGCCGCTGGCGCCGCGGCTCGGGCACGTGGCGCAGCACCGCCACCGTGGCGAGCGTGCCCATGGGCTCCAGCAGCTCGAGCGCTCGCTCGTCGGCAACCGCCGCGAGGCAGCGCGCGGCGGCCTGCGGCAGCATCGCCGCGAGCACGCCCGCAACGAGCCTCGCGGGCACGCGATCGAAGATCGCCGCCGCCTCTTCCGGCGGCAACGCCTCGAGCACACGCGCGGCCTGCGGGGGGTGGCTGCGAATGAAGGCGCGGCTGAGCGCGCGGTCGTCTTCCCCGGCCATGGCTATTCGATGTCGTTGCGCGCCATCACCACGATCGCCTCGTCGTGGTAGATGCGACCGGGCAGCAGCACGCGGCCGTCGTCCGTCTCGAGAACGAGCGAAGTGGCGGTGATATCGACGATGCGGCCCTGGTGAGTCCCGACGCGCACGCGCTGGCCGCGCTGCAGCGCCTGGCCCAGGTAGTGCGCGCCGATGAGGTTGGCGACGTAGCCGCGCGCACCCAGGCTCACCGCCACCATGAGCCCGCCCATCACGGAAGCGACCAGCACCGCAGCGAGGATCGCGAGCCAGGTGACCTTGAGGCCGATCTGGTCGGCGCCCACCAGGATCGCCACCACCAGGGTCGCGCCCTGCGCGGCGCGCGCGAGCGCCTGTCGTTGCGCGGGAGCGAGCGGCGATGCGGTCGCGCGCACGATGTCGGCAACGAATCCCGAGATGAGGTAGCCGGCGACGATGATGAGCACGCCCGCGACCAGCGTCGGCAGGTAGTCGAGGAGCCGCGCCAGCCAGTCGGTGAAGGTGCGCAAGCCCAGCGCGTGCGTGGCGGCGGTCACGAAGAAGAGCAGCACCACCCAGTAGGCGATCGCTCCGGCCACACCCGAGGAGCGGCCGACGCCCCAGCGTGCCTGGCCGGTCGCGCGCACGATGAGGGAATCGAGGAGCATCGCGCCGCGCTGCGCGAGGAGCCGGAAGAGGCGCGCGAGGAGGAGCCCGAGCAGCAGGAGGGCGAGCGCTTCGAGCAGGTGCGGGAGGTGCTGGAACAGCCCCTCGATGCTGGCCCCGGTCGCCCGGTCCAGCGCGTCGGCGAACGAATTCATGCACCCATCCTAACGCGGGGGCCCGCCGCGGTCGACAGTTGGCAGCCCGCCGGGAGCCGCAACCCTCGCGCAAATCCCGTGTCGAAAAGGCCGAGGCGCGCGCCGCGCCCCCGATAACAACAGGAAAACAATGCCCGAAAGCCTCTTTCGACCCGGAGAAAACTGCACCGAGGTCGCACGCGCCGAACGCGTCGCGTTCGTGGTGGACGCGGAAGATTACTTCCGCATCTTCGTGCAGGCGGCCGAGCACGCAGAGCGCTCCATCGTCATGTTGGGCTGGGACTTCGACAGCCGCACGCCGTTGGGCGTCGGCGAGTCCGGTGCGATGGTGCGCTTCGGCGAGTTCCTGAACGGCCTCGCGAAGCGCAAGCGACATCTCAAGGTGAAGATCCTCGATTGGGATTATCCCGCGGTGTTCGGCACCGACCGCGAGGCCTCGCCGGGATCGTCGGGCGCGTGGAAGCCGCATAGGCGCATCGACTTCCGTTTCGACGACACGCATCCGGTCGCGGGCTCCCACCACCAGAAGATCGTCGTGATCGACGAGCGCGTGGCATTCGCGGGCGGCCTGGACATCACCAGCCGGCGCTGGGATTCGCGCAGGCACAAGGCGCGCGATCCGCGGCGCATGCACGAGGACGAGCCCTATCCGCCGTTCCACGACTCGATGATCGCCGTGGACGGCGCGGCGGCCGAGGCGCTGCTGCGCGTCGCGCAGGCGCGATGGCTCGCCGCCACCGGCGAGACCCTGCAATCGGCGCGCGGATCCGAGGACGTGTGGCCGCGGGAGCTCGCCGTCGACGTGACCGACGTCGACGTCGCCATCTCGCGCACCGTGCCGCCGGCGGAACCCGGCCCCGGCGTGCACGAGGTGTACCGGCTCTTCATCGACATGATCGAGCGCGCGCGCGACTACATCTACATCGAGAACCAGTACTTCACCTCGGAGAAGATCAGCGCGGCGCTGAAGAAGAGCCTCGCTCAGGCCGAGGGCCCGGAGATCCTCGTCGTGACGCGCCTCCTGAGCCACGGCTGGCTCGAGGAGCTCACCATGACGACGCTGCGCACCCGGCTCGTGCAGCAGCTGCGCGAGGCCGACGTGCACAAGCGCTTCCACGTCTTCTACTCCGATGTGCCGGGGCTGGCGGACGGCACGTGCCTCGACATCCATTCGAAGGTGACGATCGTCGACGACGAATGGCTGCGCATCGGCTCGGCGAACCTCAGCAACCGCTCGATGGGCATGGACACCGAGTGCGACGTGACCCTCGAGGCCAAGGGCGAGGAGCGCGTGCGCGCCGCGATACGCAGGTTCCGCAACGATCTCCTCGCCGAGCACGTGGGCGGCGAGATCGAGGCCGTCGCCGCGGCCTGCGACAGCGCGGGCTGCATGGCGAAGGCGATCGCCGGCCTGGGCTCCGCGACACGCAGGCTGAAGAAGCTCGAATGCGAGGAAATCCCGGAGGCGAAGCTCGCGATCGCCAGGGTGGGCGACCCCGCCGAGCCGCTCTTCGAGGCAATGGTGACGGCGCCCGCGCCGGGGCCGGCGGCCAAGGGCGGCTTCACCACCCGGCGTGCGCTCTACATATTGGCGGGGCTCGTCGCAGCGGCGATCGCGCTGGCGCTCGTGTGGACGCACACGCCCTTGAAGGACGTGGTGACCCGCGACAACGCCGCGTCCCTCGCCGGCTGGTTCGCGGGGTTCTGGTGGGCGCCAGCGCTCGTCGTGCTCGCCTATACGCCCGCGAGCTTCATCATGTTCCCGCGCTGGCTCATCACGATGACGGCGGTGCTCGCCTTCGGCCCTTGGAAAGGCTTCGTCTACGGAATGTCCGGAATCGTGGTCGCCGGCATCGCGACATTCCTCCCGGGGCGGCTCGTCTCTCGCGAGACCGTGAAGCGATTCGCCGGGCAAAGGCTCAAGCCCGTGACGAAGTTCATGGAGAGGAAGGGCCTCATCGCGGTGACGCTCGTGCGCCTCGTGCCGATCGCGCCGTTCCCGGTGGTGAACCTGGTGATGGGCGCGATGCGCGTGAAGCTCTGGCATTTCGTCCTCGGCACATTCGTCGGCATGCTTCCGGGGATGCTCGCGGCGACGGTGCTCTCCGACCAGCTCGCAGCCGCGCTCGAGGATCCGACGCGCGTGAACTTCTGGATGATCGCGGCGGCCGTCGGCGGCCTCGTCGGGCTCGGCTTCTTCGGGCAGCGCTACATGCACCGGCACTCGGCGGCGCACTGAAGCCATGGCGTTGCGTCTCGCGTCGTACAACGTGCACCGCGCCATCGGGCGCGACCGGCGCACCGATCCCGCGCGCATTCTCGGCGTGATCCGCGAGATCGACCCCGATGTCATCGCCCTGCAGGAGGTCGAGGCACACGACTCCGGCGGCGACATGCTCGCGTGGCTCGCCGCGGAGACCGGCATGAGGGCGATTGCCGGCACCACGCTGCTGCGCCACGATGGCCACTACGGGAACGGCATCCTCACGCGCTGCGCGATCAAGGCCACCGAGCTCGTGGATCTCAGCTTCCGCAACCGCGAGCCGCGCGGCGCCATCGCCGTGGACCTGCAGCTGAACGCCAGCGGGTCGCTGCGCGTCGTCGCGACCCACCTGGGGCTGCGGCCGGCGGAGCGCCGCGAGCAGGTGGAGCGCCTCGTGAAGCTCTTCACGTGGCACGAGCAGGACCGATCGGTGCTGATGGGCGACCTGAACGAGTGGTTCCTCTGGGGCAAGCCCCTGCGCCACCTGCACCGCTACTTCGACACGACGCCCGCGGTGGCCACCTTCCCCGCGCACCGGCCGATCTTCGCGCTCGACCGCCTGTGGACGCATCCCGGCTCGATCCTGCGCGAGCTCAAGGCGCACGCGAGCCCGCTAGCGCGGATCTCCTCGGATCACCTGCCGCTCGTCGCGACCCTGGATCTCTGAAAGGAAAAAAAGCCCGCTTGCGCGGGCTTTTTGGTCATGCGCGGCGACGCCCGCTCAGGATTCGCCTTCGAGGAACGAGCGCAGCTTCTCCGAGCGCGAGGGGTGCCGGAGCTTCCTCAACGCCTTGGCCTCTATTTGCCGGATGCGCTCGCGCGTCACGTCGAACTGCTTGCCGACCTCTTCCAGCGTGTGGTCGGTGTTCATCTCGATGCCGAAGCGCATGCGCAGCACCTTCGCCTCGCGCGGCGTGAGCGAGTCGAGAACGTCCTTGGTGGCCTCGCGCAGGCTCGCGTACAGCGCGGAGTCCGAGGGCGCGAGACCCGCCTGGTCCTCGATGAAGTCGCCGAGGTGGGAATCGTCGTCGTCGCCGATCGGCGTTTCCATCGAGATCGGCTCTTTCGAGATCTTGAGGATCTTGCGGATCTTCTCTTCCGGCATCTCCATCTTCACCGCGAGGGTCGCGGGATCGGGCTCGTTGCCCGTCTCCTGCAGGATCTGGCGCGAGATGCGGTTCATCTTGTTGATGGTCTCGATCATGTGCACCGGGATGCGGATGGTGCGCGCCTGGTCGGCGATCGAGCGCGTGATGGCCTGGCGGATCCACCACGTGGCGTAGGTGGAGAATTTGTAGCCGCGGCGGTACTCGAACTTGTCGACCGCCTTCATCAGGCCGATGTTGCCTTCCTGGATGAGATCGAGGAACTGCAGGCCGCGGTTGGTGTATTTCTTCGCGATCGAGATCACCAGGCGCAGGTTGGCCTCGATCATCTCGCGCTTGGCGCGGCGCGCCTTCGCTTCGCCCGTGGACATCTGGCGCGCGATCTCCTTCAGGTCCTTGATCGGGATCCCGACTTCCTTCTGCAGGTTGATGAGGGCTTCCTGCTGCTCCATCACCGCCGGCTTGAAGCGCTCGAGCGCCTTGGCGTAGGCCTTGCCCGAGGCCACTTCCTCGTTGGCCCACTTGAGGTTGGTCTCGTTGCCGGGGAACACCTTGATGAAGTGCGCGCGCGGCATGTTCGCGTTCTTCGTCGCGAGCTCCATGATCTCCCGTTCGTGCGAACGAACTCTTTCAACGAGCCCGCGCAACCCGTTGCAAAGGTGCTCGACCTGCTTGGCCGTGAAGCGGATCGCGAGCAGCTCGCTCGAGATCTCTTCCTGCAGATCCTTGTAAGCGCGCGAGCGATAGCCCTTCTCCGCGAGGATCTTCTTCATCTTCTTGTACTGGCGGCGGATCTTGTTGAAGTGCGAGAGGGCCTCGTTCTTCAGGCGCTCCAGGTCGGCGCTGGCGACCGCTTCGTCCTCGGCCTCCTGCGCTTCCTCGTCGAGCTCTTCCAGCTCCTCTTCCTCGGTGAGCTCCTCCTCGACGACTTCCTCGTCCTCGGAGTCCACGAGGCCGTCGACGAGCTCGTCGATGCGCATCTCGTCCTTCTCGATCAGCTCCGCGAGGCGCAGGATCTCCTCGATCGTCGTCGGGCACGACGAGATCGCGTGGATCATGTGCTTGAGCCCATCCTCGATGCGCTTGGCGATCTCGATCTCGCCCTCGCGCGTGAGCAGCTCCACCGAGCCCATCTCGCGCATGTACATGCGCACGGGATCGGTGGTGCGGCCGAATTCGGCGTCGATGGTGGTCGACAGGGCGGCCTCCGCCTCCTCGATCACGTCTTCCTCGGCGATCGGGGCCGGGGCCTCGGTCATGAGGAGCTGCTCGGCGTCCGGGGCCTCGTCGTAGACCGCGATCCCCATGTCGGCGAGCATCGTGACCACGCCCTCGATCTGCTCGGCGTCGGTCATGTCGTCGGGCAGGTGGTCGTTGATCTCGGCGTACGTGAGGTAGCCGCGCTCCTTGCCGAGGACGATCAGGTTCTTGAGGCGCTTCTTCTGCGCTTCAATTTCCGCGATCTTGGTCTCCGCGGTGTGGTGCTGCTTGCTGGAATTCTTGGAGAGGCTTGGATTTTTCACTGGAGGGGCTCCCGCGCGGCGGTGTCGGGGAAAACCGGTAATTGTATCAAAGTTTTGACCGCTCTTCCTTAGGCTGATTCCCCGATTTGATCATGGCGAGGCTCGCGTACTCGGCTTGCTGCTCGGGGGTCGCAGTGCCGGCATCCAGGAGGCGGGCGAGCTCGTTGTGGCGCCGCGCCAGATGATCGGCGCGGAGTCTTCGGACCAGGTCGTCCACCTCGGTGGCCATGTCGAAGTCGGGGCTTTCCGCTTGATTTAAAAGGGGCTCGCCCAAGGCTTCGGTAATGGATGCCTGATACTCCGAGCCCTCGAAGTAAGCGCTGGCTTGCCCCAGCGTCCGGGCCGGATCCTCCTGGAAATAGGCGACCACGGCCCGCAAGGCCGCGCCCTCCAGGCCCGATCCGGTCATGGCATCGCCGGGGACGACGGCGCTGAGCTCCGGCCGCACGAGGATGCGCCCCAGCAATTTGGACTCCGCCGGGCGCGCCGGAGGCCGCGCGGTCCGGGCCGGAGGCGCCGAACGCCGCTCCGCGGCCTTGGCGGGGACGAGGCGGTTGATCTCGTCGGCATCGAGGCGCGCCAGCTCGCCCAGGCGCCGGCGCAGCATCGCGCCCAGGGCCGGCGCCTCGATCTGCGCCACCAGGGGCTTTGCCTGCGCGAGGAAGCGCGCACGCCCCTCCTCGCTCGCCATGTCCACGTGCGCGCCGAGCTCGGCGAAGAGGAACTGCGACAGCGGCTTCGCGCCCTCGACCTCGCGCTGGAACGCCTCCTTGCCCAGGCGCCTCACGTAGGTGTCCGGATCGTCTTCGGCGGGCAGGAAAAGGAAGCTCACGACCTTTCCATCGGCCAGCACCGGCAGGGAGACTTCGAGCGCGCGCCAGGCGGCCTTGCGCCCGGCTGCGTCGCCGTCGAAGCAGAACACCACGTTGTCGGCGAGCTTGAGGAGCTTCGCCACGTGGAAGGGCGTGGTGGCCGTGCCTAGGGTCGCCACCGCGTTCTCCACGCCGTGCTGCGCGAGCGCCACCACGTCCATGTAGCCCTCGACGACGACCACCTGGTTCGCGTCGCGGATCGCGCGCCTCGCCTGGTAGAGCCCATAGAGCTCGCGTCCCTTCTCGAAGAGCGGCGTCTCGGGGGAATTCAGGTACTTCGGCTCGCCCGCGCCGATCACGCGCCCGCCGAAGCCGATCACGTTGCCGCGCGCGTCGAGGATGGGGAACATCACGCGATTGCGGAAGCGGTCGTAGCGGCGCGATTTCCTCTCGCCTTCGGGTTCGCTGTCGATCACGAGGCCGGTGTCCTTGAGGGGCGCGGTGCCATAGTCGGAGAACACCGCCTCCAGGTTCTGCCATCCATCGGGGGCGAATCCCAGGCCGTAGCGCGCCGCGACCTCGCCGGAAACGCCGCGTCCCTTGAGGTAGTCGATCGCCGCCTTCGACTTCTTCAGCTCGGCGCGGTAATAGGCGAGGGCGTCCATCATGCGCGAGGCGAGCGCCGGCGCCTCGGCGGCCCCGGGACGCGGCGCCGAAGAGCGCGTTTCCGGGACCGGCATGCCGACGGTCTCGGCGAGCGCGCGGATCGCCTCGGGGTAGGCGAGGCCCGAATACTCCATGAGGAAACCGATCGCGTTCCCATGCGCGCCGCAGCCGAAGCAGTGGTAGAACTGCTTGGATGGGCTCACCGTGAAGGATGGCGTCTTCTCGTTGTGGAAGGGGCAGCAGGCGCTGAAATTCGCCCCGGCCTTCTTCAGCTTCACGTAACGGTCCACCACGTCGACGATGTCGACGCGCCCGAGGAGCGACTGGATGAAATCCTGCGGGATCATGACCCGATTATAGGCAGGACCTACGAGAGCCGGGACCTCACGAGTCCGGACACCTTGCCCATGTCCGCACGCCCGGCGAGCCTCGCTTTCGCGAGCGCCATCACCTTGCCCATGTCGGCCGGCGATTTCGCCCCGCTTTCGGCGATGGCCTGCGCGACGATCGCGTCCACTTCGGCGTCCGCCAGCTGCCGCGGCATGTAGGCCTCGAGAACGCCGATCTCGAATTTCTCCTTGTCGGCGAGGTCCTGGCGCGCGGCCTTCTCGTACTGCGAGATCGAGTCCTTGCGCTGCTTGATCATCCTCTCGATCACCGCGATCACGCCGACGTCGTCGAGCGTCACGCGCTCGTCCACCTCGCGTTGCTTCACCGCGGCAAGGAGGAGGCGGATCGCGCCGAGCTTTTCGGTCTCGCGCGCCTTCATCGCGGACTTCATGTCCTCGGTCAGCTGTTCGCGAAGGGCCATTTGCGTCTCCGTGGAAATGACGGCGGCGAGCGGGGCACGGTGCCCGGCTCGCCGCGGGAATCGTATGCCGGACCGCTTAGTAAAGTTTCGGCGGGAGCATCTGCGCGCGCATGCGCTTGTAGCGGCGCTTCACGGCAGCGGCGTGCTTGCGCTTGCGCTCGGCGGTGGGCTTCTCGTAGAACTCGCGGGCGCGAAGCTCGGTGAGGAGGCCGGTCTTCTCGACCGCGCGCTTGAAGCGGCGCAGCGCCACGTCGAACGGCTCGTTTTCTTTGACTCGGACAATGGGCATGGGGCAGTAGCTATGAGATTGAAAAGACCCGGCTTTTTGGAGCCGGAAAACCAAGCATAATATCAGGATTTAGCCCCCCTGTCTTGCTCATCCTCGGCATCGAGACCAGTTGCGACGAGACCGGCGTCGCCCTCTACGACACCCGCGACGGGCTGCTCGCCGAGGCCCTGCATTCGCAGGTCGAACTGCACGCGGCCTACGGCGGCGTCGTTCCCGAGCTCGCCTCGCGCGACCACGTGCGGCGCCTGCTTCCGCTCACCGCCCTCGCCCTTGAACGCGCGCGCCGCGGGATCGGCGACGTGGACCTCATCGCTTTCACGCAAGGCCCGGGCCTGGGGGGCGCGCTGCTGGTGGGCGCCTCCGTGGCCGCCGGCATCGGCCTCGCGCTCGATCGACCGGTGGTCGGCATCCACCATCTCGAAGGCCACCTCCTCTCGGCGCTACTGGCCGAGCCGCGCCCCGAATTCCCGTTCATCGCGCTCCTCGTCTCCGGCGGGCATTCGCAGCTCATGCGCGTCGATGGCGTGGGGCGTTACGGTCTCCTCGGGGAGACGTTGGATGACGCCGCCGGCGAGGCGTTCGACAAGACGGCCTCGTTGCTGGGCCTCGCCTATCCGGGAGGCCCCGCGCTCGCGAAGCTCGCGGAGCAAGGCAATGCAAGGCGCTTCGAGTTTCCGCGCCCGATGATCGCGAGCGGCGACCTCGACTTCAGCTTCAGCGGCCTGAAGACCGCGGTGCTCACCCGCATTCGCGCCCTCGGCAGCCTCGACGAGGCGACACGCGCGGACATCGCAGCCTCTTTCCAGCAAGCCATCGTCGACGTGCTGGCCGCGAAATGCGGCCGCGCGCTGGAACGCGAAGGGATGTCACGGCTGGTGGTGGCCGGAGGCGTGGGCGCCAATACGCTGCTGCGCGACCGGCTCGTCGCCGATGCGGGGCGGATCGGCGCACGGGTGCACTTCCCGCCGTTGCGGCTGTGCACGGACAACGGCGCCATGATCGCATTTGCCGCGGCGCTCAAGTACCCCGAGGGAAGCGCGGGCGAGGCGGGCTTTCCGGTATTCCCCCGCTGGGACCTCGCGGCGGCCGCTCAGTCGACACCGCGGCGATAGGCAAGCTCGGCCGCCTCGAGCTCTTCCTGCGCGGCCTTCACCGCCTCCTCGAGTTGCTTGATGTGCTCGTAGTACGCCTCGTTGGGGACCATCGTCGGGCAGGTGGTGATGGTCTTGCCGTCGTTACCCTTCACGGTCTTGCAGTTGGAGCGCGCCACGCCGCCGTGCATGCCGCCGGAACCGAGCATTCCCCCGGTCGAGGCGGACCCGCCGCCCGGCGCCGGCCGGTTCCTGTCGACTTTCTGCTGGATCACCTGGCGCTCGTCGTCCCGGGGAGTCGCGCCCGCATCGAGCGCGGCCTTGGCGCCCTCAAGTTTCAAGCGAGCCGCGGCGACGTTGGCCTCGAGCTTGCGGCGCGTCTCGCGCCGCAGCGCCGCGGCGTCGCTCGCGCCCGCGGCGGAATCCGACTCGGAGCGCTCCGCGGGCATCGCGGCGGGCTTGGGGATCCCGCGAGGCGGAGCGGGTTGCTCGTCGGGCTCGATGCGCGTCACGGCACCGGCGAAATTCTTCGGCGGGCGATCGCTGTACTGGGTCTTGCCGTCCGCGTCCACCCACTTGTAGAGCACCTGCCCCATGGCATCGCCGCACGCGGCGGCGAGTGCGAACACGAGGCCCGCCGCGAGGGCGCTAGCGACCCTGTTCCGCACGCCGCAAGTCCTCCTGCGCGAGGCGGGCTTCCGTCTCGAGTCGGTCGAGGCGCTGCTGGTACGCCTCGCTCGGGATCGTGCGCACGCCGCCGCCCACCTTCCCCACCATCATGAGGTCGCCGTCCTGAGGGTTGTCCTTCGCGTCCTGCAGCGCCTTCTGCGCGCGCTCGAAGCGATCGCGCGCCTGCGCGATGCGCGCCTCCTCGTCGATCTTCGCCGGGCTCGTCGCCTCGCCGCGCTGTCGATTCACCTTGCCCTCGCCCTGGGCGGCCGGCTGCGGCTTCTCGAGCGTGGCGGTGTTGGCGTTGGGATCGATGTCGATGCGGATCACCTGTCCGTCGAAGGACTTGGGCTTCTCCTCGGAGTAGGTGACCTTGCCGTTCTTGTCGATCAGCTTGTAGAGCGTCGCCGCGCCGGCGGCGGGCGTGAAGCACGCGGCGCAAAGCACGAGGGCGGTGCGAAATGCGATTCGGGAAAGCATGTCTTCTCCTATGCCGCGGCGCGCCGCGCGCCGCACACGCCGCAGCGCGGATCCCGCGAGAGCCGGACCTCGTGCCAACGGCTGGCGAGGGCATCGAACATCATGAGGCGCCCGGCGAGCGTCTCGCCGATGCCGGCGACGAGCTTGATCGCCTCGAGCGCCTGGAATGTTCCGATGATGCCCACCAGCGGCGCGAACACCCCCATGGTCGCACATCGCTCCTCCTCGACGCCGGCGTCCTCCGCGAAGAGGCAGTTGTAGCAGGGCGCATCTTCGCGGCGAAGGTCGAAGACCGCCACCTGGCCGTCGAAGCGGATGCCGGCGCCGGAGACCAGGGGCTTGCCCGCCGCGACGCATGCACGATTCAGCGCATGGCGCGTCGCGAAGTTGTCCGAGCAATCGAGAACCACGTCGGCGGCGCGCGCAAGCGCGAGCAGGCGCTCCGGACCGGCACGCTCTTCGAGGGCCTCGACGCGGATGTCGGGGTTGAGGCCCGCGAGCGTCGCCGCCGCGGATGAAGCCTTGGGGGCGCCCACGGAATCGACGCGGTGCACGATCTGGCGCTGCAGGTTGGTGAGGTCGACGCGGTCGCCGTCGCACACGGTGATGCGCCCCACGCCGCTCGCGGCGAGGTAGAGCAGCGCCGCCGAGCCGAGGCCGCCCGCGCCGATCACCAGCGCGTGCGAAGCGAGGAGGCGCTCCTGCGCCTCCTCGCCGAACTCGTTCAACAACAGGTGGCGGCTGTAGCGAAGCCGCTGGCGATCGTCCATCGAGCGGGTGCCGTCCGCGCCCCGCCGCCGCTACTTGAGAGTGACGGCGGCCGTGGTGGTCACGTTGACGGGAAGTCCCTTCAGGTGATTGAGCGCTGCGTTGAGCTGCAGGTCTTCCTTCTTGGCGTTCGGATCCTTCGACGCGCCGTCGTCCTTGCCGTCGGCCTTGGCGACCGCGGCGGGCTTCGCGGCGGCGGCAGCGGATTTGCCCGTGGCGGGCCCGGCGATCACCTTGTCGGTGGGCTTCGCGCCCTTCGCCGCCGCATCGGCCACGCCGCTCTTGTCATCCTCGACGGAGAGGTGATGCTGGAGGTCGGCCTCGCGAAGCAGGACGCGCGCGTCCGCGGCATCCTCGACCACGATGTCGGGCGATATGCCCTTCGCCTGGATCGAGCGCCCGCCCGGCGTGTAGTAGCGCGCCGTGGTGAGCTTCACCGCCTGGTTGTTGGGCAGCGGCAGGATCGTCTGCACCGAGCCCTTGCCGAAGGTCTGCGTGCCGACGATGGTCGCGCGGTGATGGTCCTGGAGGGCGCCCGCGACGATTTCGGAAGCCGACGCCGAGGCGCCGTTCACGAGCACCACCATCGGCACCGTCTTCACCGCCGCGGGGAGCTTGCTGATGTAGTCCTCCTTGAAGGCGCCGCGCACGTAGTTTTCCTTGGTCGCGGTGAGACGCATCTTGGCGTCTTCGGTGCGGCCGTCGGTGTACACGACGAGCGCGTTCTTCGGCAGGAACGCGGCCGAGACCGCGACCGCCGAATTGAGCAGCCCGCCTGGATTCATGCGCAGGTCGAGGACGAGGCCCTTCATGTCGCCCTTCGACTGCTTGTAGAGGTCGTTGATCGCGGTGACCAGGTTCTCCCCCGTGTGCTCCTGGAATTGCGTGATGCGTACCAGGCCATAGCCCGGCTCGAGCATGCGCGCCTTCACGCTCTTTACGCGGATCACGTCGCGGCGCACGACGATCTCGAGCGGCTGCGGCTCGTTCTTGCGCACGATCGTGAGCTTCACGTCGGTGTTGGGCTTGCCGCGCATCTTCTTCACGGCGTCCGAAAGGCTCACGCCCTTGAGCGAGACTTCGTCGAGCTTGATGATGAGGTCGCCCGCGTGGACCCCGGCGCGATACGCCGGCGTGTCCTCGATCGGAGCCACGACCTTCACGAATCCGTCCTCGGTGCCGACCTCGATGCCGAGGCCGCCGAATTCACCCTGCGTGCCGACCTGCAGGTCGCGATAGGCCTCCTGGTCGAGGAACGCGGAATGCGGGTCGAGGCCCGTGAGCATTCCGTTGATGGCTTCCTTCAGCAGCTTCTTGTCTTCGACGGGCTCGACGTAGTCGCTCTTGATCCGGCCGAACACTTCGCTGAAGAGCCGCAGGTCGTCGACCGGCAGCATGAGAGCGGAGGCCTGGCGGTCCGCGACCGCGGAGAAGTGCAGGCTCGCCGCGATGCCGAGCGCCGCGCCGAGTGCGATCAGACCCATCTGCTGAAACTTCTTGCCCATTCGTAGTCCCTCTCGCTGCGTAAACGGAGCCGCCGCGCGCGTGAAAGCTAGGGTGCCACCCAGCCCAACGGATCAAACGGTTTTCCGTCGCGACGTAGCTCGAAGTATAGACCCGAATCCACGTTACCGCCCGAGGCTCCTACATGTGCAATCGGGTCCCCGCCACGCACGCTTTCGCCAACCTTGCGAAGCAATCCGTCGTTGTTGGCGTAAAGGCTCATGTATCCGCTTCCGTGGTCAAGAATCAAGAGGTTACCGAAGCCGCGCAGCCAGTCGGCGTAGACCACCCTGCCGTCGGCGACGGCATGGACCGTTTCACCTGAAACAGACCGGATGAAGAGCCCTTTCCACGTCGTGCCGGTCTCCTCTCGCGGGGTGCCGTAGCGATTCATGAGCTCGCCGCGCACAGGCAGGTCGAGGCGGCCCTTGAGGCTCACGAAGGGCTTGGAGGCGGAGGACGCGTCGGCCACCCGGTCCACCGCGCGGCCGTGGGGGCGCTTGCCCTCCGCGGGCTTTGCCGCCAACGCGCGCGCGATCTCCTCCACCAGCCTCGAGAGCCGCGCCTCGTCGCGCTTCAGGCGCCCGATCTCGCGCCGGCCCTTGGCGATGTCGCCCGCGAGCCGCGCGAGCACCGTCGCGCGCGCGGCTCGCTCGCGCTCGAGCTTGCGCGCCTCCTCGGACTGCTCGCGCTCGTTCTGCTTCAGCTCGTCGCGGCGCGCCAGCGCGTCCTTCTCGAGGCCGGCGAGGCTTTCGCCCTTCCTGCGCAGCTCGCCGATGAGGGCGGCGCGCGCGCGCTGGATGTAGCCGTAGTAAGCGATGTGCCGCGCGACGCTCGCCGCATCGCGGCCCTCCAACGCGAGGCGCAACCGATCGGGCGCCCCCTGCTGGTATTGCAGGCGCAGGAGCTTGCCCGCGAGCGCCTCCTGGTCGGCGATGCCGGCGCGCGCCTCGTGCTCGCGCGCAGCAATCGCGGCGAGCTCCGCCTCGAGCGTGCGGCGACGCTGTGCGAGCTCGAAGAGGGCGCGCTGGGCCTCGCTCACCGCCTTGCCGCTCGCCTTCAGCTGGTCCGCGGCCTCTCCGCGCGACTCTTCCGCGGCGTCGAGCTTGGACTGCAGCTTCTCGATGCGCACGCGCAGCTCGCGCAGCTCCGCCTCGCTCGCGGCGGGCTTCGCCGCCGCCTTCGCGGCCCATGCCGTGGAGGCGGGCGCGGCGAGCGCGCAGGCGAGGAGCCCGAGCGCCACGCGCCGCGCGAGCGCGCGCTCCATCGGCGTTACTGGGCCTTCCCCTGGCTCGCCACGGAGTGCTGCGCTTTCGCCACCGCCTGGGGGTCGCCGAGGTAGTAGCTGCGTATCGGGCGCAGCGCATCGTCGAGCTCGTAGACGAGCGGGATGCCGGTGGGAACGTTCACGCCGATGATGGCCTCGTCGCTCATCGCGTCGAAATACTTGATGAGCGCGCGCAGGCTGTTGCCGTGCGCAGCGACCAGCACGCGCTCCCCGGACGCCACGCGCGGGGCGATCCGCTCCTGCCAATACGGCACGACGCGGGCCACCGTGTCCTTGAGGCACTCGGTGAGCGGCACCTCGCCGGGCTTCAGCGCCGCGTAGCGCGGGTCGCGCGCCGCGTTTCGCTCATCATTCGGCTCGAGGGCCGGCGGCGGCGTGTCGTAGCTGCGCCGCCATTGCATCACCTGGGCCTCCCCGTATTTCGCCGCGGTCTCGGCCTTGTTCAGGCCCTCCAGCGCCCCGTAGTGACGCTCGTTCAGCCGCCAATCCTTCTCGACCGGAACCCAGAGGCGGTCCATCTCCTCCATGGCGAAGTTGAGCGTGCGGATCGCGCGCTTCAGCACGGAGGTGAAGGTGAAGTCGAAGTCGTGGCCTTCGGCGAGGAGCAGGCGCCCGGCGGCGCGCGCCTCCTGCACGCCCTTCGCGGTGAGATCGACGTCCTTCCACCCGGTGAAGCGGTTCTCCTGGTTCCACGCGCTCTCGCCGTGGCGCAGCAACACGATCTTCTTCATGCTTCGAGTTTAACAAACGCGCGCTGGACTAAAATCGCCGATTTGCGACGACGATGAGCATTCCCACCCCGTGCGACGAATTCCGCGCCGGCGCGCGCGAGATCGGCCCCGTGCTCCTCGGCGCGATCCCCTTCGGCTTCGTCGCCGGCGTGGCCGCGATCGCATCGGGCCTCACGCCGCTGCAGGGCATGGCCCTGTCCGTCCTCTCCTTCTCCGGCATCGCGCAGCTCATCGTCTGCCAGCTCATCGCCGCGGGCTCTCCCGCCGTGGTCGCGATCGCCGCGGCGAGCGTGGTGAGCCTTCGCCACATGATGTACAGCGCCGCGATCTCGCCGCACCTCGCGCACCTTTCGACGCGCTGGCGCTCGCTGCTCGCATTCCTCATGACCGACCAGAGCTTCGCGATGACGATGAAGCATTTCAGCGAGCCGGGCGACGCGCGCAATCGCCACTGGCATGTGCTCGGCAGCTCGGCGACGCTGTACGTATTCTGGCAGGCGGCGGTCGCGATCGGCATCGTGCTCGGGGCACAGGTGCCCACGACGTGGTCGCTCGATTTCGCCGTGGTACTCACCTTCATCGCGCTCCTCGTGCCCGCCGTGCGCACGCGTGCGGACCTCGCGGCGGCGATCGTGGCCGCGGGCGCGGCGCTGGTCGCGGCGGGGCTGCCCTACCGCCTCGCCCTCGGGGTGGCCTCGATCGCGGGAATCGCGGCCGGCATGGCGATCGAGGTGAGGCGCCGGCCCAAGTGAAGACCTGGATCATCATCCTGGGCGTGGCGCTCGCGACCTTCCTGCTGCGCGCATCGTTCGTCCTCTTCGCCAACCCGCACAAGTTCCCGCATGCGTTGCGCCAGGCGCTCACTTTCGTGCCGCCCGCGGTGCTCGCCGCCATCGTGGCCCCCGGGCTGCTCATGCCGCAGGCGCGTTCGATGCGACGCTCGCCAATCCGCGCTGGATCGCGGGCCTCGTCGCCCTGGCCGTGGCGCTGCGGCTGCGCAATCCGCTGGCGTCCATCATGGCCGGACTGCCGGCGCTGTGGCTCCTGCAGTGGGCGATGGGGTAAAATTGTCCCTTTTTGCGGGGCGAACTCGCCTTGCCGGGAAGACCGAAACGTGGGCGAATTCATCATGAACAACCTGGGGTACGTCGCGCTCTGGCTCGCGAGCGGCGCGATGCTGCTCTGGCCGGAGATCTCGAAGCTTGCCGGCGCATCGAGCGAGATCGGCACCCTCGACGCGACGCGCCTCATGAACCAGGGCTCCACCCTCATCCTCGACGTTCGCGACGGCGCGGAGTACGCGAGCGGCCACCTGCCGCGCGCACGCCATATTCCGCTGAAGGAGCTGTCCAACCGCATCGACGAGATCGGCAAGTACAAGGACAAGCCGGTCATCGTCACCAGCAGGGGCGGCAACGCCGCGCTGCGCTCGCTCAAGCAGGCCGGCTTCACCACGGTGTACCAGTTGAAGGGCGGGCTCGCCGCCTGGCAGCAGGCGAGCCTTCCGGTGGAGAAATAGCGAGATGGCGAAGGTCCTGATGTATTCCACCGGTATGTGCCCGTTCTGCCTGATGGCCGAGCGCCTGCTCAAGTCGAAGGGCGTCACCGACATCGAGAAAGTCCGCGTCGACCTCGATCCTCCCCGCCGCCAGGAGATGATGGAGCGCACCGGGCGGCGCACCGTGCCGCAGATCTACGTGGGGGAGCGCCACGTGGGCGGCTACGACGATCTCGCCGCGCTCGACCGGGCCGGCGGCCTGGAGCCCCTCCTTTCCGCGTCCTGACGGCGCGCGATTCCCTTTCCTACCGTTTCACTCCCGAAGGATTCCTCGCATGAGCGACGCCCAACAAAACAACCAACCCGTGTTCTCGATCGAGAAGGTCTTCGTGAAGGACCTCTCCCTCGAGGTCCCCAATGCCCCGCAGGTGTTCCTCGAGCGCGAGGCGCCCTCGGTCGACATCCAGCTGCACCACAACTCGACCGGGGTCGAGGAGGGCGTCTACCAGACCGTCCTCACCGTCACCGTCACCGCCAAGATCGGCGACAAGACGATGTTCCTGGTGGAGGCGGCGCAGGCCGGCATCTTCGTCGCGCGCAACATCCCAGCGCAGGAGCTGGAAGCGGTGCTCGCGATCGCGTGCCCCAACATCCTCTTCCCGTACGTGCGCGAGGTGGTCTCCGACACCGTGGTGCGCGCAGGCTTCCCGCCGGTGATCCTGAGCCCGGTGAACTTCGAGGCGATCTACGCCGCGCAGCGCGATCCGCAGCCCGCCGCCTCCACGGGCGGGGTGCAGATCATCACGCCGGGCGTCTCGCACTGAAGCGTCGACGCATTCGCGCTAAAGCGTTGACGCAAATGAACGCAGATAAAGGCACGCAGATGGCCGTGGATGAAGGCAGGCAAGGTCTTGTCGCTCCGGTCATGGCTTATCTGCGGCAATCTGCGCTGCATCTGCGTTCATCTGCGTTTCCAAAGCTTCTCGCCGGCATCACTCTGCCCATCTTGGCGACCACCGCCGGGTACGCCGCGGAGTTTCACGCGCTCGGCGATCGCCCCGCGGTGCTGTACGACGCGCCCAGCCTGAAGGCCGACCGCCTCTTCGTCGCGAGCCGTTACTACCCGTTCGAGGTGCTGGTGAAGCTCGACCAGTGGACCAAGGTGCGCGACGTGAACGGCGAAGTCGCGTGGGTCGAGAACAAGGCGCTCGGCGATCGCCAGACGCTCATCGTGTCCGTGCCCCTCGCCGACGTGCGCGCGGCGCCCGACGCGCAGTCGCCGCTCGTGTTCGAGGCCTACAAGCAGGTGCTCCTCGAGGTGCTCGAGGCTCCCGCGGACGGCTGGGTGAAGGTGCGCCACCGCGACGGGCAGCAGGGTTTCATCCGCACCTCCCACGTCTGGGGCGTGTAGCCGGTGAAGATCGCGATCCTCGGCGCGGGTGCCTGGGGATCGGCGCTCGCGGTCTCGCTCGCCGAGCGCCATTCGGTGGCGGTGTGGACGCGCAAGCGCGAGGACTGCGAGGCGCTCGCGGCGACGCGCGCGAGCCGCTACCTCCCCGGCATCGCCCTCGCCGATTCGATCTCGATCGAGGGCGAGCTCGGCCACGCGGTCGCGGGGCGCGACGTCGTGATCGTCGCCACCGCCGCCGCCGGGTTGCGCGAGGTCGCGCTCGCCGTGGGCGCGATCGATCCCGCGCCGTCCCTGGTGTGGGCCTGCAAGGGATTCGAGGCGTCGACGGGCCTCATGCCGCACGAGATCGTCGCGCAGGCGCTGCCCCGCGCCCATCGCGTCGCCGCGCTCTCGGGGCCGAGCTTCGCGCTCGAGGTCGCGCGCGGCCAGCCCACGGCCGTGGTGCTCGCTTCGCGCGAGCCCGGCTTCGCCGACACGATGGCCTCGGCGCTCAACAGCGCGCGGCTGCGCGTCTACTCCAACACCGACCTCATCGGCGTCGAGCTGGGCGGTGCGCTGAAGAACGTGATCGCCATCGCCGCGGGCATCTCCGACGGCCTCGCCCTCGGTAGGAACGCGCGCGCCGCCCTGGTCACGCGCGGCCTCGCGGAGCTCTCGCGGCTCGGCGTCGCCATGGGCGGGCAGCCCGAGACTTTCAACGGACTCGCGGGCCTGGGCGACCTCGTCCTCACCTGCACCGGGGACCTGTCGCGCAACCGCGAGGTGGGCGTGCGCCTCGCCCAGGGCAAGCGCCTCGCCGAGGTGCTCGACGAGCTCGGTCACGTCGCCGAGGGCGTGCACTCCGCGCGCGCCGCCCTGGACCATGCGCGCGCGCACAAGGTCGAGATGCCCATCACCGAAGCGGTGTGCGCGGTCCTCTTCGAGGCTCGTCCCGCGCAGGACGCGGTGCGCCAGCTCCTCATGCGCGATCCTCGTCGGGAATGAAGAAGAAGACCCCCGCCAGGAACGAGAAGGCGATCGCGTTGGCCGGAATGTGGAAGTTGAAGTCGAACGCGGCGTGCACGATGACGGCGAGCATCCCCAGCCCCGCCCCCACCTGAAGGGAACCGAAGCTGCGCGAAAGCCGCGCGGCGAGGAGCCTGCGCCAGCGCATCAGGTACGCGGCGGCGAGCAGCGCCACCGCGGCGATCGCGGCCACGCCGAGCTCGAGGAACGCCTCGGCATAGTCGTTGTGCGCGTGGTCGATGTAGCCGGGGAAGCTTCCCAGCTGGTAGCGCGGGAAGACATCGGCGAAAGTCCCCAGGCCGCTGCCGAAGGGAAGGAAATCGAGGCCGGCGCGCAGCGTTCCCGCCGCGATGCGCGCGCGGCCCGCATAGCTCAGCGTGATCTCGTCCGGCGTGAAGCGCTCGAGAACCGGCGTAAGGCCGATGTACGCGCCGAGCGCGACCGCGGCCACCGCGACCGCCGCGAGGATCACGCGCGCGTGAATGGACCCCGCGTTCCACACGAGGAAGAGGCTCGCCGTCCCGAGCATCGCGAGCCCCGTCCCGATGCCGGCGCGCGAGCGCGTGAAGAGGAGCGCGAGCACCGCGGCGAGGATGAAGGTCGAGAGCATCAACCGGCGCGCGAGCTTGATGTCGCGGTTGCGGGGATGGTCGCGCAGGACTTCGCCGCGCGGGCCGAGCGGGGGAAGCACCTCCGCGGCCCAGAGGGCCATCATCACCGGCAGCGCCATCGCCATCAGGGCGGCGAAGTGGTTCCTGTTGATGTAGGTCCCGGTCGCGACCCCGGCGCCGTAGGGATTTCCCAGGTGAAGCAGCGACGAGGCCGGCGCGCCAAGCTGCATCACGCCGAGCGCCGCCTCGGCCACCGCGACCCAGACGAACACGAATACGAGCCGGCGCACGCGACGCCGGTCGAGGTGCTGCACCATCACGAAGATCGCGAGGCACGGGATGAGCGCGAGCCATGCATATTCGGTGGCCGCCGCATTCATCGTGGCGGCGTGCGTGCCCGCGCCGGCGGCCCCGGCCGCTTCGAGGGCGCGGGCGTAGGCGTCGTGGCCGGGCAGCATCCCCCACAGGGTCCACGGGATCGGCACGAGCTGCAGGAGCGGCGTGACGAGCATCACCGCCACGCCCGACCACAGGATCGGCGGGGCGGAGCGAAGGGCGCCCCGCGACGGCCCGAGGCACGCGGCGGCAAGTCCCGCGAGACCCGCGGCTTCGAGCACCAGCAATGCGAGCGGCCGGTTGCCGCCGCGCACGAGCGGCGCGAACACGAGCATGAATGCCGCGACCCAAAAGACAACGGGGCCACTCGGCCCCGTGCTGTCCCAGCGCGAACGTGCGGCGGGCGTCTCGCTCAACTCGGGCTGACCGGCTGGCTCTCGCGCCAGCTGCGCGCGGCCGCGATGGCCGCGGCGGCGCTGCCGAGCGCGGGCAGCGTCGCCAGGAATCCCGCCCCGGCGACGCTCGTCGCCGCGACCGCGCCGCCGGCAGGCGTGGCGAGGATCGACTGCGGCAGGGCGGCGAGCACCGCGCAGGGCCTGCCGGTCGCCACCTCGAAGCGCTCGTTCTCCTTCAGCGTCACCTCGCAGCCGTTGTCGTACGCCACCGTTGCCCTGGATTTGTTGGTGGTGATGACGCGGGTGCCCGCGTCCAGGCGCAACCCCTCGCGGCCCGCGCCGAGCCCGGACTCTCGGCTCACCAGCACGTTGCCCTCGACTTCCTTCAGCCGGGCGACGCCGCGCGCGGGCTCCTGCGCGAAGGTCTGCGCCGCGACGATCGAGACGGCGGCGAGCGCCGCGGGAATCCTCATCATGTTTCCTCCGCTTCCATGTTATTTCCACGCCGTGGCGAGGGTCAACCTCGCGCTCACGGCATCCTGCGCAACGAAATGTCGTCGAACCACGCGGTGCCCGTGACGTAGGCCGCGCTCTCGTCGGCGCCCACCGCTTCGAGCTGCAGGATCTGGCCCCGGCATGCGGGGTCGACCTCGAGCGCGATGCTGAACGGGCGCCACTCGCTCGATCCGGTGAAGCGCTCCGACGCGGCGGCCACGGCGCCGGGGACGCCTTCATTCACGCAGCGGATCGTCCAATGCACGCCGCGTCCCACGCGCATCGCGTCCGACCGGCCCAGCCCGGCGAGCTCGTAGCGCCCGGGCGCGAGCGCGAGGTATTGCGCGATCGGGCTTCCTACCTGTCGCTTGCCGTTATAGCTCACCCGAAGCGAGCGCTTCCCTGCGCCGCCGGTGGTGCGGGCCCACTCCACCGAGTGGCCGACATCGCGCTCCGGCTGGCGCGCCGGTATCCAGTCGAAGCCCACGCCGCTCGCCGCAAACTCGAAGCCGCCATTGAACACGAAGCCGACATCGTCGAGACGCTCGCGGGGCAGCGTGTTCAGCCAGACCTGATAGGCCTCCTCCCAGCGCCCGGCGTTGCGCATGCGCTCGATGAGGCATCCGGATTCGGCCGGCTCGGCGCTTCCGAGCGAAACGCGGTGCATGAGGAGCGGCACGAGGAGCGCGGGATCGACGCCGCGGCGGCACGTGGCGAGGAGGAATTCCCCGGCCCACCCGGGGTTGCGCTCGACGATCGAGCGCATCGCCGACGAACCGGCGCCGGATGCGAGCATCTCCGCGATCACGGGAAACGCGCGCTCGCGCGTGGCGGGATAGTGCTCGACGAGGCTCGCCAACGCCACCATCGCCTCGTCCACCCTTGCCTGCGCGAGGAAGAATGCGCTCGAGGCTTCCAGCACCTCTCGGTCGATGGGCGCGATCCTGTAGGCGGCGGCGAGGACGCTCGCCGCCTCTTCGTTCGCACCGCGCCTCTGCGCGTCGCGCGCGATGAGCAGGAGCGCGTCCACTTGCGCCGGGTTGTCGCGCAAGACGGAGCGCAGGAGGTCGAGATCCGCCGGCGCCGCGCCGATCCCGGGTGCGCTCGGCAGCGCGAGGCGTGGACGCCCGCTGTCCTCGTAGAGCACCGCGTTCACGTGGATGACGCGCCACAGGATCGCGAGCGCGGCGATCGCGAAGGTGAGGCGCCAGCTCCAGGCGCTCGCCATGGCTAGGGAACGTTCGGAAAAAGGCCGAGGCGCGTGATCTTGGGCTGGCCGTCCTTCAGGCCGATTTCCAGGTCCACGGCGACGTCGCGGTCGAGCCCGCCCGGCGCGTCGACGTACTCGGCCTGCACCGTCGCCTCGCCCTGCGCGCGCGCCGACGCGGCAGCGGTCTGCCATTCCAGGCGCTTCACGCGCAGCCGGCGCTCGCGCGTCGAGCGGAAGAAATCGAGATAAGCCTCGCGCGTTCGCGCCGCGCGCGCCGCGCCGCCCTCGTCCACAAGCGCCATGACGCCGTCCGCCTCGCCCGCCTCGTAGGCGCCTACGAGGCGCGCCACCACGATCTCGATCTGCGCGCTGGTGAGCGCGCCCTGCGCCGGACCTTGGGGTGGCGCTTTCGGCTGCTCGGGGCCCTCGGGTGACGCGATCCGCGCCGCTTCCGGCGGTGGCGAAGGCTCGCGCTCGGGTCGAGCGCCCGGCGCCGGGCGGGCCGATGTCACAGGAGAAGCGGGGCCTGGATCGACTTTCTCGCGCGCCGGCGCGAGGGCGAGCGCGGGAGAGACGCTTCGCCACGCAGGCTCGCGCATCGTGAATCTCTCAGCCTCGCGCGAAGCGCCGGGCGTATCGCCGCCGTCGTCGCGTGCCGGCGTGATGTTCGTGCCGAGGAAGCGGGGGCGCTCCGCCCCCAAGGCGACGTCGCGCCCGCCTCCCTTGCCGGTGAATGCGAACTGCGTGTCGCCGAACTCACCTACCCAGGCCTCCCCGAGGAGCAGCGCGCACGCGATGCCGCCGACGGCGAGGAGCGCCGCGGCCACGCGCGCCTTGAGGCGCGTGCGTTTTCGCGCCATGCGGCGATAGGGATGGCGGGGAGGGGGCGGGCTCGACGGGGCGCGCGCGCTCGACTTGTCATAGCTTGCGCGCGCCGCGTCGTCGTACAGGACGGCGTACGCGCGGTTGGCGCGCTGCGCGCAGCAGGAAGGCCACGCCTCGTGCCCGCCTTCGGCCCGGTCCGGGTGGATCAGCGCCATCAGCAGGTGATAGTTTTCCTTGATCGCCTCGCGGCTCGCGTCCGCCGGCACGCAGAGCGCCTGGTAATGGGTCGCGCCTTCGCGAAGGCAGACCTCGCGAATGAAGGCGACCGCGGCGCGACGCAGCTCCTCCGGCTCGTGGCCCTCCATCTCGCGCACGGCCTCGGCGGTGAACCGGCCCTGCGCGAAGCGGAAGATGTGGTGGCCGGACTCGAGGCTCGCACGGGCGCCCAGCTCGCCGCGATAGCGCGGCGGCGCCTCGAGGAAGGCGAGCAGTTGCGTGACAACCGGCGCGGCACCCTCAGCGTGGGCCGGGGACATCGACCTTAGGCCCCGGCTGCCTGCTTCGCCGTGAGGGAAGGCTTCGCCGCGTACTGGTAGTAGTACGAGTTGTAGCCGTAGATGTCGTGGTACGAGTCGATCTTGGTGAGGATCACGCCCAGGGGATGCACGCCCGCCTGCTGCAGCCGCTTCAACGCGGCCTTCGCGTGGCCCTTGCGCGTGCGTCCCGACTCGATCACGAACACCGCGTTGTCCACCTGGTTGCTGAGCACGATCGAATCGGCGATGCCGAGCACCGGCGGACCGTCGACGATCACGTGCGCAAAATGCTCCTCGGCCTGCGCGAGGAGCGAGACCATCTTCAGCCCCGAGAGCAGCTCCACCGGGTTGGGCGGAAGCGGGCCGGTCGTCATCACAAAGAGGTTCGGGATCTCGGTCTTCTGCACCATCTGCAGGACGCTCGCGTTGCTCGACAGGTAGTTGGAGAGCCCACGCGTGTTCTCGACCTTCAGCATCTTGTGCAGCACCGGATTCCTCAGGTCGGCGTCCACCAGGAGCACGGGCTTGCCCATCTGCGCAAAGTTGATCGCGAGCGCGAGGGCGGTCGTGCTCTTGCCCTCGTTCTTGGAGCTGCTGGTGACCACGATGCGGCGCGGCGCGCCGCTCGCGGTGGAGAACTGCAGCGCCGTTCGCACCGAGCGATAGGATTCCGAGAAGGCCGAGGTGGGATCGAGGTGCGGCCCGAGCGCGATGCCGTCGCGATTGGCATCGGTCAGCTTGAGCTTCGGCACCACGCCCAGCACCGCGGAGCCGGTCTCGCGCTCCACGTCGTCGGCGAAGCGGATCGTGTCGTCGAGGTGCTCGAGGAGCCAGGCGACCAGCAGGCCGATGATGAGGCCGATGGCGAGGCCCATGGTCACGTTCCTGCCGAGATCCGGCTTGAAGGGCAGGGCCGGGACCTGCGCCTTGTCGACCACGGAGATGTTGTTGATGCCCACGCCGCCCGCGACGCCGATCTCCTTCAGGCGCTGCAGCAGGCCGTCGTACAATGTGCGGTTGGTGTCGACCTCGCGCTTGAGGATGCTGTAGCGGATGCTGCGGCTTTGCAGGTCGAGGAGTTGCTGCTTCGCCCCGCCCAGGCGCTCCCTCAGCATGAGCTCCTGCGCGCGCGCCGTGCGGAACGTCGCCGCGGCCGCCTTGCGCACCTCGCTCACCTCCGCCTTGATCTGCCTGTCGACCTCCGCGACCTGGCTTTGCAGCTGCTGCATCTTCGGAAAGGCCGGCTTGTAGACCGCGAGGTTCTCCTGGTATTCGGCCTCGAGCTTCGCCTTCGTCTGCTTGAGCGCCTGCAGGGGTTTGTCCTCCTGGATCACCGGCAGCGAGTCGGGGTTGTCCTGCGCCTGCTTGAGGACCACTTCGGCGCGGATGCGCTCCTGCTCCGCCTTGGCGACAGCGGTGTTGAATTCCTGCAGGTTCTGGCTGAAGACGTTCTGCTTCTCGTCGGGGCTCATCACCTCGAGGTCGCGCGAGTAGCGCACCAGGTCGCGCTCGGAATCCTCGAGCTTGGCCTTGGTCTGCGCGAGCTTCTCCTCGAGGAACGTCTTGGCGTAGGCCGACGCCTCGAAGCGGCGCTCGAGGTTGATGTTGATGAAGGACTGCGCGAGCGTATTCACGGCCTTGGCCGCGAAGAAGGGATCAGTGCTGTCGAAATGCAGCCGCACCAGGCGCGAGCGGCGGATCGGCTCCACGGTGAGCGACCCCTGGAAGGCGCCCACCAGCGCGTTGTCGTCGCGCGTCGCCGGATCCAGGTCCGCTGCCGGCGGGCCCTTGCGGATGCGATTGAAGAGGTCCTCGAAGATCGAGCCCGTTTGCGAATCGGCGGGGAGCGCTCCCGCGGGACGGGCCGCGACGCCCTCGGAGGGCGGGTTCTTGCGCAGTCCCAGCTCTTCCACGGCGCGCTCGGCGAGCGTGCGGCTCTTCAGCAGCTCGTAGTTGGTGGGGTAGAAGTCGGAGTTGTCGTCCGACATGTCCATCGGCTGGACGTCCTTGTAGTCGAAGACGCGCGGCACGAACTTCTCGATCTGGATCGTGGTGGAGGCGCGGTACACGGGCGGCGCGAGGTAGGTTCGCACCACCGAGAAGAGGGCGAACACCGAGAAGATGATGAGGATCGTCCACTTGCGCTTGAGGAAGATGCGCAGCAGGTCGCGCAGGTTGAAGCCCTGCTCGAGGCGCTCGCCGGCCGCGAGCTGCGACGCGAGCTCCGGAAATCCCGCGCGCGAGAGGGCGAGCGAGGTACCGTGGCCGGGTCGATCGGGAGCGTTCACTTGTGCGCGGGCCTCTAGTGCGGAACGAACGGCGAGAACGGGTTCACGGCGTCCAGCATGTCGCGCAGGATCGAGTCCTTCATCACGACGCGCGCCTTGGAACGGTTGACAACAACCAGGTCGTCGTTCACCACCACGGGATCCTGCGCCTCGCCACGTCGAATGCGCTCCACGTCGAAGGACTGCGATGCGCGCTTGCCGGTGGCGTCGACGCGGAAGAGCATGACTTCGCTCATGTCCGACAGGCTCGCCTGCCCGCCGGCCATCGCGAGCGATCGCAGGAGCGTCGTCTGGCCGCGCAGCGGATAGATGCCGGGGCGGTTCACCGCCCCCTCCACCGTCACGCGCTGGTTGGTGTATTCCTTGATGAAGAGGCTCACCTGCGGGTTCTGCAGGTAGGCATCGGCGAGGCGCCCGGCGATCGTGGCCTCGGCCTGCTGCGCGGTGAGCCCGCCGACCTCGACGTTGCCGATCAACGGCAGCGAGACCATGCCCATGGAGTTCACGCGCACCGTGCGGCTCAGCTGATCCACGCCGAAGACCTGGACCTCGAGAAGGTCCTCGGTGCCGATGTGGTAGTCGCGCGTCGAGTCGCTGCGCTGGGGCCGCGCGTCGCGGGGCGCGGCGCTCATGATCGCCTCGCTCAACTTGAGGGAAACCCCGGAGCCGTCGAGGCCGGGCTCGCCTTCGGCGCGCGCCAGGCTCGCGAAGGCGAGCGAGGCCATCACGGCGAATGCGGCGTGAAGCGTGCTGCTCCTGCTGGAAATGCGCGTCACGGCTTTCATTCGAGTTCCCTGTCCACGGGCGGGTGCCGCCGCCTTTAAGTTTGTGCAAAAACGCACAATTTCGCGACTCCGCATGCCGGACCGCAAAATTTCACCAACTCACGATAAAACCCTTTACGAATTATGCATCTATATCCGGTGGTCCTGTATGGTAATTATCACAGAAACGGGCTCTGTTTTGCGGCAATAATGATGTTTGCAACGGGCGCGGCCCCAATCGGCCCCTTTGATCGCCTTTGAAACCAAGCCCAGAGGAGGACACCATGTCGGGATGGCCCCACGGCCGGGTCGCCGCCGCCGAGGGCGTGATGTTCCGGGAGATCGCCGGCGAGTCGGTCCTCCTCAGCCTGAATAGCGAGACTTATTTCGGCCTCGACGAGGTCGGCACCGCGATGTGGTCGGTGCTGGTGGATGCGCCCTCGATCGAGAGCGCGTTCGAGTCGCTCGCCGATGAATTCGACATCGACGGCGACACGCTGCGCCGCGATCTTTCCGCCTTCATCGAGACCCTCGCCGATGCGGGCCTCATCGCGATCGAGGATGCGTAGGCTCGCGCGCTTCGCCCGCCTCGAGGCGTGGGAGCGCCGCGTGCTCCTGCGCGCGCTGGTGCTGCTGCCCCTCAGCGTCGTGCGGCTGCGCCGTCTCGGCGTGCGCGGCGCGATAAGCCTCGCGAGAAACGCCGCGAGCCCCGGCGCGACATCAAGCGCCGCGCAGGACGCCATCGCGCAACGCGTCGCGGCTCTCGTCGACATCGCGGCGCGTCATGGGCCGTTCCGGGTGAGCTGCCTGCCGGCGGCGGTCACGTTGCACCGCCTCCTTCGCGAGCACGGAATCCAGTCCGACCTGCGCGTCGGCGTGAAGAAGTCCGGCACGCGACTCGAGGCCCATGCCTGGGTGGAGCGCCAGGGCTGCGCCCTCCTCGAATCGCCGGGCATCCAAGAACGCTTCATCGCATTCGACGCGCCCGTCACGCCCGCCGAGGCGGCTCCATGAGCGGAATCTGCGGCCTCGTGAACCTCGATGGCTCGCCCGCCGCGGACGATCGCCTGCGCGAGATGACCGAGCTCCTCGCGTTCCGCGGCCCGGACGCGCGGCAGCATTGGTGCGCGGGTCCCGCGGGTCTCGGGCACGCGATGTTGCGCACCACGGAGGAAGCCGGGGACGACCGGCAGCCCGCGAGCCTCGACGGCCGCGTCTGGATCACGGCGGACGCGCGCATCGACGCTCGCCGCGAGCTCACCGGCAAGCTCGCCGCGCGGGGCCGTGCCGGCCTCGACACCGCGAGCGATGCGCAGCTCATCCTTCACGCCTATCACGCGTGGGGCGACGAATGCGTGTCGCATCTCCTCGGCGACTTCGCGTTCGCCATCTGGGACGCGCCGCGGGCGCGGCTCTTCTGTGCTCGCGATCATTTCGGCGTGAAGCCTTTCTTCTACGCGCGCGCCGGCCACGCCATCGTCTTCGGCAACACGCTCGACGGGCTCCGGCGCCACCCCGGGGTCTCGAGCGAGCTGGACGAGCTCTCGATCGCGGACTTCCTGCTCTTCGAGCTGAACCAGGACCCGGCGGCGACATCCTTTCGGGACATCCGGAGGCTGCCGCCCGCGCATGCGCTCGTCGCAACGAGCGAGGGCGTGCGCACGCAGGAATACTGGACCCTCCCCTTCGGCGCCACGGTGCAATACCGCGCGCAGGGCGACTATGTCGAGCGCTTCAAGGAGCTGCTCGATGTCGCGGTGAGCGACCGGTTGCGCACGCGCCGCGTCGGCGTGGAGCTGAGCGGCGGGCTCGACTCGGGCTCCATCGCGGCCACGGCGCTGCACGTGCTCGCGCGCGATGCGCGTGCCTTCGAGCTGAACGCGCTCGCCATCGTCTACGACCGCCTGATTCCGGATGAGGAGCGCAAGTTCGCGACCCTCTCCGCCGCGAAGCTCGGCATCCCGCTGCACTACTTCATCGCCGACGATTGCGCGCTCTACCAGGATTGCGAGAGCGCCCAGACGCGCGTGCCCGAGCCGGCCCACGATCCCGGCCTCGCCGCGACGCTCGAGACGTTCCGGCGCGCCGCGCAGTTCGGTCGCGTCGTGCTCACCGGATGGGACGGCGATGCGCTCCTGAACGAGTCTCCCAAGCCCTACTTCCGCGAGCTGCTGAGAACCGGGCAATGGGCGCGCCTCGCGATGGGCGTCGCTCGATATGGGGTGTCGCAGCGGCGCCTCGTGCCGCTCACGCTGCGCGCGCGGCTGCGTCCTTCGAAAGCCGATCCGCTTCCCGGCTATCCGCCATGGATCGCGCCCGCGTTCGAGGCGCGCTTCGACCTGCGCGCACGTTGGCGCGCGGCGCACGACGAGCCGCCGGCGACGCACCCGGTGCGCCCGTACGCGTTTCGCACGCTCGCCTCCGTGATTCGCATGTCGAGCTTCTTCGAGTACAGCGACGCGGGCGTGACCGGCGTGGCGCTCGAGTATCGGCACCCGTTGATGGACTTGCGGCTGCAGGCATTCTGCCTCTCGCTTCCGCCGCTGCCGTGGTGCGTGAAGAAGGAGATCGTGAGGCGCGCGATGCGCGGCACGCTCCCCGAGCCCGTGCTGCGGCGCCCGAAGTCGCCTCTCGCCGGCTGGCCCGAGATGGAATTGCTGCGGCGCCCGGAAGCGCAATGGATCGACCGATTCATCGCGTCGCCCGAGCTCGATCGCTATGTCGACCGCAGCCGCATCCCCCCGGTGTGCGAGGAGAGCGACCGCGAGGAGCGCTGGCGCAACCTGCGCCCCTTGAGCCTCAACTTCTGGTTGCAGGGCCGGAACGCCCCGGCATGATTGGGCGCGAAACCGACTAGACTCTTGCCATGAAGCCATCGACTCCGCCCGCCCCGCCAACCCGCCGCAAGCCGTACCGCGCGCCGGTCCTTCACGTGTACGGAAACATCCGCGCCGTCACGCAGGCCGTCGGCAGCAGCGGCGTCATGGATGGCGGCACGATGGCCGGAATGATGATGACGCGTTGAGGAGAATTCCGATGAGCTCGCCCGACCGACCCGAAACCCCGAAACCCAAGCGGCGCTACCGCCCTCCGGTCCTGCAGGTGTACGGCGACATTCGCGCCATCACCCGTGCGGTCGGCAGGACCGGGATTTCGGACGGTGGAAAGGGCAACATGAGGAGAACGCGCTGACATGCCTTCGAGCTACGCCGTATGCGGGCTCGGATTGCAATGCAATGTCGCGGTGTCCACGCTGAAAGGGCTCCCCGCACCCGCGCACATCGATGTGCGCGTGACCTTCGGATCCCTTCCCGCCGACGTCGACCCCGCGTATGAGGTTAGCGACTTCTTCATCGACGCCGAGCTCGACCGCCGCGGCGAGCCGGCGATGCGCGTCGCCCGCCTCATGGACGATCGCTACTACCGCCTCGCATTCAGCGAGGGCGTGACCGTTTGGGTCGATGCGCGGGGCGAGCGCGTCTGGGCCACGTGGAGCGGCGCGTCCACCGAAGACGATGCCGCCTCGTACCTGGCAGGCTCGGTGCTCGGCTTCGTCCTGCGCCTGCGCGGAGTGACTTGCATGCACGGCAGCGCGGTCGCGATCGCGGGGCGCGCCGTCGCCGTGGTCGGACCTTCGGGAAGCGGAAAGTCCTCCACCGCCGCGGGCTTCGCGCGCATGGGCTACGCGGTGCTTACCGACGACCTCATCGCGCTTCGCGAGACCCACGAGGGGTTCGCTATCGAGCCCGCCCTGCCGCGCGTGCATCTGTGGCCGCACTCGGCGAGCTCGATCGTCGACTCGTGGGATCGCCTGCCGCGCATCGCGCCGGGGTGGGACAAGCGCCGCCTCGATCTCGCCACCCACGGCTTCCGCGTGCAACGCGCGCCCCTCGCGCTCGGCGCGATCTACTTCCTCGGCGACCGCGTCGCCGCCGCCACGCCGCACATCGAGCCCGCGCGCGCCGCCGATGCGCTCATCGACCTCGTCTCCGACTCGCATGCCGCCGAGTTCGTCGGCAAGCCGCAGCGCGCCGAAGAGTTTGACGCGCTCGCGCGGATGCTGCGAACCGTTCCCGCGAGGCGCGTCACGCCGTGCGAGGACCTCGCCCGCGTGCCCGAGCTCTGCGCGGCGATCGCGCGCGACTTCGAGCGCCTCGCCGCCGCACCTTCCTGACCGTGTACAGCCTCAACGGCTACGGCGACATGATCACCGACACGGTGCGCATGGAAGCGTACGTGCGCGCCATGGAACGCGCGATTCGCCCCGGCGCCGTGGTCCTCGACATCGGCACCGGCACCGGCATCTTCGCCCTCATGGCGTGCCGCATGGGCGCACGGCGCGTCTACGCGATCGAGCCGAGCGATGCGATCCACGTGGCGCGCGAGATCGCCGCCGCGAACGAATGCGCGCAATCCATCGAGTTCATCCAGGGACTGTCCACCGAGTCGACGCTCCCCGAGCGCGCCGACGTGATCGTTTCCGACCTGCGTGGCGTGCTGCCCTTCTGCGGCGGGCACTTCGCCTCCATCGCCGACGCGCGCCGCCGCTTCCTCGCGCCGGGCGGCACGCTCATTCCCCGCTTCGACACGCTTTGGGCCGCATGCATCGAATCGCCGGAGCTCTATTCCGGCATCGCGCGCCCGTGGCTCGAGAACGCCTACGGGCTCGACATGCGCGCGGCGCTCGAGCTCGTGACCAACCAGTGGAGCCGCGCATCGGTGAAGCCCGCGCAGATGGTGAGCGAGAAGGCCAGTCTCGGCGTGATCGATTACGCGACCATCGAGGCGCCCGATTTCACCGCGACCACGACCAGCGAGGTGACGCGCCGCGCGACGGGACATGGGATCTGTGCGTGGTTTGACGCAACGCTCGTCGACGGCATCGGATTTTCGAATGCCCCCGGGGCAGCGGAGCTCATCTACGGCAAGGCGTTCTTCCCGTGGCCCGAAGCGGTGAGCCTCGAAGAAGGCGACCGCGTGACGCTCACGCTGCGCGCCGACGCCATGGGCAACGACTACATGCTCGGCTGGGACACGCGCATCGAAGGCGGCGGCGACGGATCCCGAATCAAGGCGCGCTTCCGCCAGTCCACGTTCTTCGGAGAGCCGCTCTCGCCGGCGAAGCTGCGCAAGCAGGCGGCGAGCCACGTGCCGGCGTTGAACGACGACGGGCGCATCGACCAGCTCGGCCTCGCGCTGATGAGCGAGGGCCGGCCACTCGGCGAGATCGCGCGGCGCCTCGCGCAGGTGTTTCCGCAGCGCTTCGCGCGCTGGGAGGACGCGCTCACGCGAGCGGGCGAGCTGTCGGTGCGCTACAGCCGCTGACATGAGCGAGGCGCTCCACGTGCTGGGTACGAGCCTTCGCCGCGTCGCGGGCGAATCGCGCAATCTCCCCCGTGCGATGCGCCTGGTGTGGTCCGCATCGCGGGGGTGGTCGCTCCTGTGGGCGGGCCTTCTCCTCGGCCAGGGCCTCTTGCCCGCGGCCGTGGTCTTCCTCACGCGCGCGCTCGTCGACAGCCTCGTCGCGGCGGCCGGGGCGCCCGGCGACTGGGGGCGCGCCGGCCCGGCCATCGCCGTGGCGGGGCTGATGGGAGCGGCGCTCCTCCTCGGCGAAGTGCTGCACAGCGCATCGGACTGGGTGCGCAACATCCAGGCGAAGCGCGTCGAGGACCACATCAACGGACTCGTGCACGAAAAGTCCACGAGCGTCGATCTCGCGTTCTACGAGTCGCCGGATTATCACGACCACCTGCATCGCGCGCGCGCCGAGGCGAGCTTCCGCCCGGTGGCGCTCCTCGAGAACGCCGGCACGCTGGTCCAGAACGCGATCACGCTGGTCGCGATGGCCGCGGTGCTGGTTCCCTACGGCTTGTGGATCCCGCTCGCGCTGTTCGTGAGCACGCTTCCCGCGCTGGTGGTGGTGATTCGCTTCGCGCTGCGCCAGCATCGCTGGCGCCTCGCCGCCACCGAGGACGAGCGCCGCGCCTCGTACTACGACTGGCTCATGACCACGAGCGATACCGCGCCGGAGCTGCGCGCCTTCGGGCTGGGCCCGCGATTGCGCTCCGCATACCAGGAGCTGCGCGCACGGCTGTTGAGCGGCGAGCTCAGGATCGCGCGCGACCATGGCATCGCCGACCTGGGCGCGAGCGCGGTGGCGCTCGTGATCGCGGCGGCATGCCTCGCGTGGATGGGATTGCGCGTGATGGCGGGCGTGGCGAGCCTGGGCGACCTCGCGCTCTTCTACCAGGCCTTCAGCCAGGGGCAGCGGCTGATGCGATCGCTCCTCGGAAGCGTGGGCCACGTCTACTACAACGTGCTCTTCCTCGGGAATCTCTTCGCCTTCCTCGACCTCGAGGCGCGCATCGTCGATCCGCCGCGCCCGAAGTCCGTCGCGCCGGGTACCCAGGGCCTCGCGCTTCGCTTTCGAGCGGTGTCGTTCCGCTATCCCGGCAGCGAGCGGATCGCGCTCGCGGACCTCGACCTCGCGATTCCCGCCGGACAGGTGGCCGCGGTCGTCGGTACCAACGGCGCGGGCAAAAGCACGCTCGTGAAGCTCGCGTGCCGCTTCTACGATCCCCAGCACGGCGCGGTCGAGGTGGGCGGCGTGGATGTGCGCGATCTCGCGCTCGACGAGCTGCGTGGGCTGGTGACGGTGCTGTTCCAAGATCCGGTGCAATACAACGCCACGGTGGCGGAGAACATCGCGCTCGATCCGCGCCTCGCGGTGGAGCGGCGCGCGCAGGTCGAGGCCGCGGCGCGTGGCGCGGGCGCGGAGGCGCTCATCGCGCGGCTGCCGCGGGAGTACGCGACGCTGCTCGGCAAATGGTTCGCCGGCGGCGTCGAGCTGAGCGTCGGCGAGTGGCAACGGCTCGCGCTCGCGCGCGCCTTCATGCGGCCCTCGCGCGTGATCCTGCTCGACGAGCCCACCAGCGCCATGGATTCCTGGGCGGAGACCGATTGGATGCGACGCTTCCGCGAGCTCGCGACCGGACGCACGGCGCTCATCGTGACGCACCGCTTCACCACCGCAATGCAAGCCGACGTGATCTATGTGATGGACGAAGGCCGCGTGCGCGAATTCGGCAGCCACGCGGATCTGTTGCGCCGCGACGGCGCGTACGCGCGCTCCTGGCGCGCGCAGATGAGGGCCGAGCATGGCGCTCCCGTCGGCTGAGCCGCGCCGCGAAGCGGCGCTTCTGCTGCTGGCCGCGCGTGGGGAGGCCGGGCCCGAGGCACGCGAGCGCGTCGCTCAACGGGTCGCGTGCGCAATCGACTGGAACGCCCTCATCCTGATGGCCGACGCGCATGCGATGGTGCCGCTGCTCGCGCGGCGCCTCGAAGGATCGGCCCGCGTTCCGAAGCCCGTGCTGGTGGAGCTCTGCGGACGCCGCGAGAAAATTTCCCGCGATGCGCGCGCCATGGCGAACGCGCTCGGGCGCGTGCTCGATGCACTCGATGCCATCGACGTCCCCGCCCTTCCCTACAAGGGCCCCGCGCTCGCCTCCTCGCTTTACGGCGACGTGGCGATGCGCGACTTCTGCGATCTCGACATCCTCATCCGCCCGCGCGACGTGCTTCGCGCCAAGGAAGCGCTGGCCGCACTCGGCTATGTTCCCGAGTACCCGCTCGCGGCCGGCGTGCAGGGCGCGTTCCTGCGCGCGCCGTCGCAATATCACCTGGGCATGCAGGGTCCCGGCGACATCGTCGTGGAGCTGCATTGGAAGACCGACGCCGATTTCCCGGTGGAGCGCGACGACGATGCGTGGTGGTCGGGGCTCGCGACCGTTCGCGTCGAGGGTCGCGCGATGCGCGCATTTTCGACGCGCGAGCTGCTGCTGGTTCTCTGCCTGCACGGATCCAAGCACGGCTGGGAAAGGCTCGCGTGGCTCGCGGACGTGAGCGCGATCCTGCGCGCGCATGACGGTATCGAATGGGATTGGATCTTCGCTCGCGCCGCGGCGCTCGGTTGCCGGCGCCGCCTCGCGCTCGGGCTCGCGCTCGCGCACTCGCTCCTGGGTGCACCGCTCCCCGAAGCGGTGCTGCGCCGGATCGAAAGCGATCCCCGCGTTGCGACGATTGCGCGCGAGATCGGCTCGAGCCTCGCCGCAGGCGATGTCGTGTTTCGCCAAGGCGTGCCCGCATTGCTCTTCGGCCTGCGGCTCCACGAGCGCACCCGGCGCCGCCTCGCCCTTGTCTACAACGCGTTCCTCGCGCCGAGCCTGGTGGAATGGACGCGCTGGCCGCTACCGCGAGCCCTCTATTTCCTGTACCCCCCGCTGCGGCTCGCGCGCCTCGCGTTCAAGTACTCGCGGCGCACGGTGCCTCAGGGGGACGCCGTGCCCGCAAAGCCCGCCTGACGCCACGCCTCGTAGACCACCACCGCGACCGCGTTGGAAAGGTTGAGGCTGCGATTATCGGGACGCATGGGCAGCCGCAGGCGCCGCTCGGCGGGAAAGCTCTCGAAAAGCGCGGAGGCGAGCCCCGCGGTCTCGGAGCCGAACACGAACACGTCGCCGGCCTCGTAGCGCGTCAGGTCGTAGCGCGCGTCCCCCCGCCTCGACACCGCGAACATCCTGCGGC
This sequence comes from Burkholderiales bacterium, assembly GCA_038244725.1. Classification (GTDB taxonomy): domain Bacteria; phylum Pseudomonadota; class Gammaproteobacteria; order Burkholderiales; family Usitatibacteraceae; genus Usitatibacter. The sequence goes on along the minus strand of JBBRTF010000020.1, from coordinate 34,552 downwards.
CTTCGAGCGCGCGCGCACACGCGTCCCAACCGGGGTGCACGGTCATCGACGCGTACTCGTGATAGTCGAGGCCTGCGCGCTTCAGCTGCTTGTCGTCCAGCGAGAAGCCCAGCGGCTCCACCAGGTGCAGGCGCGCGCCGGTGTTGGCGCAAAGCCGGATCACGTTGCCGGTGTTGGGCGGAATCTCGGGATGCACGAGGACCACGTCGAACACGCTAGCCCCGCTGCGCGGGCGGCGGCGTGCGCGCGATCGCCCACACGCTCACGCGCGCGGCGCCCGCGGCTTTCAGCACGCGCGCAAGGCTGTGCGCCGTGGCGCCGGTGGTCATCACGTCGTCGACGATCGCGACATGCATCGAGGCGACCGCGGCGTTGCACGCGAACGCATCGCGCAGGTTCGCCAGGCGCGCGGCGCGGGCAAGGCCGGGCTGCGGCGAGGTATCGCGCACCTTCGCGAGCGCGGCCGGCGCGTGGCGAATGCCGAGGCGCTTTCCGAGAGCCGCGGCGACCACCACGGCCTGGTTGAAGCCGCGCTCACGCAGGCGCGAGCGCGCGAGGGGCGGCGCCACGAGAAGGTCGGGCTTCCCGCATGCCGCGACCCGCCGCGCGAGTTGTTGCGCGAGCCACTGGCCGACGGCGAGGTCGCCCGAATACTTGAAGCGCTGGACCAGGCGATCGACGGGGAAGCGATACTCGAACGCGGCCAATGCGGCGTCGAACGCCGGCTCGTGCGCGAGGCATCCGCCGCACACTCCCGCACGAGGCAACGGGATCGCGCATCGCGAGCACGCGTTCCCCAACCATGACAGCGAGGCCGCGCACGCCTCGCAAACGAGCCGATCGGCCGATGCTCCGAGGCAGAGCAGGCAATCCTGCGCGACAAGCGTCGGTGCTGAAATTTTGAGCGCCCGCAAGGTCCGGCGCGAAGCAAAGATTGACATTGGGCTAAAATACAATAATTATCATGGTGTTATGAAATCCGTCGCTATGGACACTCCCCTCAAGTTCCATCCCCGCGTCGCGCGTGCCGCGCCCGCCTTCGAAGGGCTTCGCGCCCGCGCGCTCGAGCTTTACGCGCTTCCCTTCAACGACCTCGTGTTCGAAGCGCATACCGTGCACCGCGAACATTTCGACGCGAACCGCGTGCAGCGCTCGACGCTGCTGTCGATCAAGACCGGAGGATGCCCCGAGGACTGCGGCTATTGCCCGCAGGCGGCACGCTATCACACGGGGGTCGAGAGCCAGGAGCTCCTCCCGCTTGAGCAGGTGGTGGCGGCGGCGCGCGCCGCGAAGGAACACGGCGCGACGCGATTCTGCATGGGCGCCGCGTGGCGCGGCCCGAAGGCGCGCGACCTCGCGCCGGTGATCGACATGGTTCGCGAGGTGAAGGCCCTGGGCCTCGAGACCTGCTGCACGCTCGGCATGCTGAAGGATGGCCAGGCCGAGCAGCTTCGCGACGCGGGTCTCGACTACTACAACCACAACCTCGATACGTCGCCGGAGTTCTACGGCGAGATCGTGACCACGCGCGACTACGGCGACCGGCTCGACACGCTCGAGCGCGTGCGCGCCGCCGGCGTGAAAGTCTGCTGCGGCGGCATCGTCGGCCTGGGAGAGTCGCGCGACGAGCGCGCGGGCCTCCTCGCGCAGCTCGCGAGCCTCGAGCCGCAGCCCGAGTCGGTGCCGATCAACGACCTCGTGCAGGTCGAGGGAACGCCGCTCGACGGCGTCGAGAAGCTCTCGTGGACGGAGTTCGTGCGCACCATCGCCGTGGCGAGGATCCTCATGCCGCGCAGCATGGTGCGGCTGTCCGCGGGACGCTCGGCGATGCCGGAGGCGGTGCAGGCGCTATGCTTCTTCGCAGGCGCCAACTCGATCTTCTACGGCGATAAGCTCCTCACCACGGGCAATCCCGACGTGGCGCGCGACGACGCGCTCTTCGCAGCGCTCGGCCTCGAGTCGGCCTGACCTCGTGAGCCGCCTCGCCGGACGGCTCGCCGACGGGCTTGCCGATCTGCAGGGCCGCGGCCTCGCCCGCGTGCGCCGCGTGATCGAGTCCCCGCAGGGAACGCATGTGCGCGAATCGGGCCGCGCGCTCGCCAACTTCTCCAGCAACGACTATCTCGGGCTCGCCAACCATCCGCGCCTGCGCGCCGCGGCGCATCGGGCGATCGACGAGTTCGGCGTCGGCGCGGGCGCCTCTCCGCTCGTGTCCGGCCATCTCGCGCCCCATCACGCGGCCGAAGCGCGCTTCGCGCGATTCACGGGGCTCGGCCGCGCGCTCCTCTTCGGCAGCGGCTACGCGGCCAACCTCGGCATCCTCGCGGCGCTCGGCGGGCGTGACGCGGAGATCTTCTCCGACGAGCTGAACCATGCGTGCCTCATCGACGGCGCGCGGCTTTCGCGCGCGCGCGTCACGCGCTACCCGCACGGCGACATGGACGGGCTTTCGGCGCGGCTCGCCGAGTCGGGCGCCGAGGTGCGCATCGTCGCCACCGACGCGGTCTTCAGCATGGACGGCGACATCGCGCCGGTGCCACGCCTCCTCGCCCTTTGCGAAGAGCACGACGCGTGGCTGGTCCTCGACGACGCGCACGGCATCGGCGTCCTCGGCGCGACGGGACGCGGCACGCTGGAGCATTTCGGCGTGGGCTCCGATCGCATCGTATACATGGCGACCCTCGGCAAGGCCCTCGGCGGCTATGGCGCGTTCGCCGCGGGCGCACCGGCGACGATCGAATGGCTGGTGCAACGCGCGCGCACCTACATCTACTCCACGGCCCTGCCGCCGATGGCTGCCGGCGTCGCCGTCGAGGCGATCGACCTGATCGACCGCGATCCGGGTCTCGTCGCGTCCCTTCGCGAGCGCATCGCGCAATTCAGCGCGGCATGCGCGAAGGCGGCGATCGACGTGGCGCCGTCGATCACCGCGATCCAGCCGATCGTCGTGGGCGAGAGCGTGCGTGCCATGCGCGCCGCGGCCCGGCTGAACGAGCGCGGCTTCCTCGTTCCCGCCATCCGCCCGCCGACGGTGCCGGAAGGGACCGCACGCCTGCGCGTCTCGCTTTGCGCAGCGCACACGCACGGCGAGATTGACGCCCTGGTCGCGGCGCTCGTCGAGGCCCTCGGCGCGTGAAGGAGCGCGTGCATCCGGAAAGGCGCGCGGCCCGGCGGGCATTCGAGCGCGCCGCGCCGACCTACGACGCCGCGGCGATCCTGCAGCGCGAAGTCGAGGCGCGGCTCTTCGAGCACCTCGACCCCATCGTGATCGAACCGCGGCGCATCGTCGACCTGGGGTGCGGCACGGGCCACGCGTTCGCGGCCATGGGCAAGCGCTATCCGAAGGCCGAGATCATCGGCGTCGACTTCTCGCTCGCGATGCTCGCGCGCGCCCGCGGCCGCGCCGGCTGGCTGCGCCGCGCGTTCTCCTGCGCTCCGGGGCTCGTGTGCGCGGACGCGGAGCGGCTCCCCTTCGCGCACGCGAGTATCGACCTGGTCTTCTCCAACCTCGCGCTGCAATGGCTTCGCCCCGAGAACGCCTTCGCGGAGGCCGCGCGCGTGCTTCCGGCCGGGGGGCTCCTCATGTTCTCGACGCTGGGCCCGGACACGCTGAAGGAGCTGCGCGCGGCGTTCGCGGAGGCCGACCGCGCGCCCCATATTCACGCATTCGTGGACATGCATGACCTGGGCGACGCGCTCGTGCACGGCGGCTTCGCCGATCCCGTCATGGAGATGGAAGTGATCACGCTCGAGTACCAAAGCCTCGCGGGCCTCGCGCACGATTTGCGCGCCACCGGTGCGCGCAACGCCGATCCACGGCGAGGTCGCGGCCTGATGACGCCGCGCCAGCGCCAAAGGGTCGTGGCGCGCTACGAGGCGTCGCGCCGCGGCGGCGCGCTTCCGGCCACTTTCGAGATCGTGTACGGGCACGCGTGGAAGGCCGCGCCGCGGCGCATCGCCGACGGGCGCCAGGTGATCGGCTTTCGCGAGCGGGGCGCCCCGTGAAGCCCGGGATCTTCGTGACCGGCACCGACACCGGCGTCGGCAAGACGCTCGCCTCGTGCGCGCTCCTGTACGCGCTGCGCGCGCGCGGCGTGCGGGTGATGCCGATGAAGCCGGTCGCCGCCGGCGCCGAAAGCATCGACGGGCGCTGGCAGAACGAGGACAGCATCGCGCTCATGGAGGCGGCCGGATGCCCGGACTCGCGCCTCGCGGACGTGACGCCGATCCTGCTGAGGGAGGCAATGGCGCCGCACGTGGCTGCGCGTCGCGACGGCCGGCGCATCGCGCTCGATCCGATCCTCGACGCGTACGCGCGCCTTCGCGACGGCGACCCGTTCGTGGTGGTCGAGGGCGTGGGAGGCTTCATGGTGCCGCTCGACACGGGCTTCGGTTGCGTCGACCTCGCGCGCGCCCTCACGTTGCCGCTCGTCATGGTCGTGGGATTACGGCTCGGATGCCTCAATCACGCGCTCCTCACCGCCGCGGCCATCGACGCCGCGGGGCTGGAGCTCGCCGGCTGGATCGCCAACGAGGTCGACCCGAACATGGCGGTGCCCGACGAGAACGTCTCCGCGCTCGTGGAGCGCATCCCCGCGCCGCTTCTCGGCCGCCTTCCGTTCATGACGCAGCCCGAGGCGCACACCCTCGCGCAGCATCTCTACGTGGCGCCGCTGCTCGATCCATGAGCGCGTACCTCTTCGACCTCGACGGCACGCTCACCGACCCACGCGAGGGCATCACGCGATCCATCGCCCACGCCCTCGAGCGCATGGGCTTCGAGCCCCCAGCGCTTCGCGAGCTCGAGTTCGCCATCGGCCCGCCGCTGCGCGCTTCTACGCGCGGCGCATCGTCGTGCACTTCGCGCTCGGCCCGCATTTCGCCGAGGTCCACGGCTGCGAGCTCGACGGCACGCGCGAGGACAAGCGCGATCTCATCGCGCACATCCTGCCGCACCACGGCCTGGACGCGGCGCGGGCTGTGATGATCGGCGACCGCGGCGTGGACATGCGCGCGGCGCGCCACCACGGGCTCGCGGCGGTGGGCGCCTCGTGGGGCTTCGGTAGCCGCGAGGAGCTGCTGGAAGGCGGCGCCCACGCGCTCTGCGCGAACCCGCGTGAGCTCTGCGCGATCGTCGGCGCGCTCGGCCTGCCGCTTCGCCCTAGCGCGGGCTGAAGGCGGCGCGTTGCATCGCGATGCCGTGGGCGCCACGGCGGCGCGCCTCGGCAAGATCCGCGCGCGTGAGCCCGCCGATCGCGAAGACCGGCATCGGGCGATTCGCGATGAGCCCCTCGAAGCGCTCCCACCCCAGCGGTTTCGCGTCCGGGTGCGACGCCGTGGCCTTCACCGGGCCCACGACCGCGTAGTCGACGCCGATGGCGGCGGCGTGCTCGAGCTCACGCTCGTCGTGGCACGAGGCCCCGACGAGCGTCGCCGCGGCGCGCTCGCTCGCCGCCATCAGGGCCTTCGACGTGAGGTGCATCCCGCCGCACTGGGGAAAGGACCCGCAGTCGCTGTTCACGACGACGCGCGCGCCGAAGGGCCCGGTGCGCGCCAGCACGCGCGAAAGGATGTGCTGCACCTGCTGGGTGTTGCATGCCTTCTCGCGGATCTGCACCAGCAGCCTCTCCCCGGTCGCGAGCGACGAGGCCGCCTGGATCCACGCCTCCACGCCGAGACTCGCGCAATCGGACACCACCATGATCGAGGGCAGCGCGAGCGCGGCGAGCACCGGCGCGTTGGCGGGCAGCATCGGCGAGACGTCGGGCGACTCGATGCGTTGCCAGCGGATGTCCTGGTCCTCGAGGCGCTGCGGCTCGCCATCCCACGCCGTCACCTTGAAGAAATGCAGGCGCACGGTCGCGTGGGTGTAGGCGTAGACGCGCGTGATCCACGGAGAGGCCTCGCGCACCTCGATGCCGAGCTCCTCGCGCAGCTCGCGCGTCAATGCGGCGCGCGCATCCTCGCCACGCTCGATCTTGCCGCCGGGGAATTCCCAGTACCCGGAATAGGGCTTGCCTGCGGGGCGCTGCGCGAGCAGGAACTCGCCATCGGGCCGTTCGATCACCGCGGCCGCGACCTCGGTGGGGCTCACCTCTTCTTGCGCCCGGCCCAGTCGCGCGCGAACTGCCAGGCGACGCGCCCGCTGCGCGAGCCGCGCCCCAGAGCCCACACGAGCGAGGCCTTGCGCGAAGCCTCGTCGGGCTTGCCGCCGAAAACCCCGACCCAGTGGTCGACGATGTCCAGGTACTGCTCCTGGTCGAAGGGATAGAACGAGAGCCACAGGCCGAAGCGCTCCGAGAGCGAGATCTTCTCCTCGGTGGTCTCGCCGGGATGGATCTCGCCGCCGACGTGGCGCGCCTCGAGGTTCTCGTCCATGAATTCCGGCATCAGGTGCCGGCGGTTCGAGGTCGCGTAGATGAGCACGTTTTCGGCGGAACCGGCGATGGAGCCGTCGAGCGCGACCTTGAGCGACTTGTATCCGGCGTCGGAGGCCTCGAACGAGAGGTCGTCGCAGAAAATGAGGAAGCGCTCCTTGCGATCGCCCACCAGGTCGACGATGTCGGGAAGGTCCACCAGGTCGCGCTTGTCGACCTCGATGAGTCGCAGCCCCTTCGACGAGAACTCGTTCAACGCGGCCTTCACGAGCGAGCTCTTGCCGGTGCCGCGCGCTCCGGTGAGGAGCACGTTGTTGGCGGGGCGCCCGGCGACGAATTGCGCGGTGTTCTCGCGCAGCCGCCGCTTCTGCTCGTCGATGTCCTTCAGGTCGGCGAAGCGGATGGCGTGGGGATGGCGCACCGCCTCCAGGTACCCGCCGCGCGCGTTCTTGCGCCAGCGGTATGCGCTGCCCGCCTTCCAGTCGAGGGCGCCCGGCGCGGCGGGCAGCATGCGCTCGACGCGCGCGAGGATGGCCTCGAGGCGCTCGGCGATCCGCTTCAACTCGTCGGTCATTTCAGCGTGAACACCAGCAACCAGTAATAGACGAGCGATTCGAGATGCGCCTCGCGCGCCACGCTCGCGACCGCGGCGCGCAGCTCCTCGGGCGCCGGGAAGTTCTTGAGGACCTCGTACTCCTCCCCGCTGAGGACGGTGCGCTTCTGGTAGGTGTTGCCTTCGGCGTCGCGCCGCGAGATGGCGGTGGAGCTTGCCTCGACGAAGACGTTGTCGAGGATCGCGACGCGCGCACCCGGGGCGAGGCGCATCGCCAGGTTCGCGACGAAGCGCTCGATGGCGCTCTTCTTCACGTGCGACCACCAGAAGCCGGCGAACGCCGCGTCGCAACCCGGGGGCACGTCGTCGAAGCTCACCGCGTCCGCCTTGAAGAAATCGACCTTGCCCGCGGCGATGGGCTTCTCGCGCGCGATCTCCAGCACCGCGTCGTTGATGTCGCAGGCGTGGACCTTCCTCGCCGATTTCGCGATGAACTGCGTCCAGTAGCCGGTCCCGCAGGCGACTTCCAGGACGGTGCGGTCCTCGAAGAGCTCCGGGACGCGCGTGCGCAGCCATTCGAGCTCGTCCTGGCGCTCGACCTTCTGGTAGATCCGCTCGTATTCGCCGGCGCGCTTCGCGTAGTACTTCTCGAGCTGCGGCGTGTTGCTGCGCGTGTCGGCCATGGTCAGCTCCGGGAGTGTCTCGCCGAGGGCCATCAGCTGCGATAGTCGGCGTTGATCTTCACGTAGTCGAAGGAGAGGTCGCAGGTCCACACGGTGGCCGATTCCACGCCGCGGCCGAGCTTCACGCGCATCGAGATCTCGGGCTCCTTCATCACGCGCTTGCCCTGCTCCTCGGTGTAGGTGGCGGCGCGCGCGCCGCGCTCGACCACGCTCACGTCCCCCAGCTGCAGGCTCACGCGCCCCGGATCCAGGTCGGCGATGCCCGCGTTGCCGATCGCCGCAAGGATCCTCCCCAGGTTGGGGTCGGACGCGAAGAACGCCGTCTTCACCAGCGGCGAATGCGCGATCGCCTTGGCCACGCGAAAGCATTCGGAGCGCGTCTCGCCCTCGTCCACGTTGATGGTGATGAACTTGGTGGCGCCCTCGCCGTCGCGCACGATCGCCTGCGCGAGGAACTGCGCCACTTCCGTCACGGTGACCGCGAGCCTGCCGAATTCGGCGGTGCCCTCGCCCACGATCTCGGGGTTGCGCGCGCGTCCCGTGGCGGCCAGCACGAGCGTGTCGTTCGTGGACGTGTCGCCGTCGACGGTGATCGCGTTGAAGGACTGCCCGGCGACGCGGCGTGCGAGGTACCCAAGCGCCTCCCTGCCCACCGCGGCATCGGTCGCGATGAGGCCGAGCATCGTCGCCATGTTGGGCTCGATCATGCCCGCGCCCTTGGAGATGCCGGTGACGGTGATGGTGCAGCCGTCGATCACGACCTGCCGCGATACCGCCTTGGGCACCGTGTCGGTAGTCATGATCGCCTCCGCGGCCGAGGCCCAGTTGCCGGGGGCGAGATCGGCCACGCACGCGGGAACGCCTGCCTTCAAACGCTCGACCGGAAGTGGCTCCATGATGACGCCCGTGGAAAGCGGCAGCACCTGGAAATTCTCGACATCGAGCGCGCTCGCCACCGCGACGCACGTGGCGCGCGCATCCTCGATGCCGGCGGCGCCCGTGCCCGCGTTGGCCACGCCCGTGTTCACGATCACGGCGCGGATCGGTTCCTTTTCCCCGAGGTGCTCGCGGCAAACGATCACCGGCGCGGCCGCAAAGCGGTTGCGCGTGAAGACCGCCGCGACCCGCGTTCCCTCGTCGAAAGCGACGAGGAGCAGGTCCTTGCGATCGGGCTTGCGGATTTGGGCGCGCGCGATGCCCAGCCGCACGCCGGAGATGCTCAGCAGGTCTTCGGGGCGCGGCGGCTCGAGGTTGACGGCCATCGTTGGGGTATCCGGGGAAAGCCGGATTTTACACGGGCGCCGTCTTGGGCTTTACTCGCGCCATCGAGTGGCTGTCGGCGTAGCGGCCGTCGCGAAGCGCGTAGGCCATGTGCGTTCCTTCGACGACGAATCCGAATTTCCGGTACAGGGTGAGCGCGGGTTGTCGGCCGGCTCGGCCGACGATCACGCCGCGATCTCCATTCGGATCAGGCAAGCTTCCCGTGGCATTGCTTGAATTTCTTTCCGGAGCCGCACGGGCAAGGATCGTTGCGCCCGACCTTTTGCGTCGAGCGCACGAAGGGCTGCACCGCGTCCGCGCCGGACGCCGCGCCCATGCCGGCGGCGAGCGGACCGCCGGTCGCCGGGTCCGCGGGCGCATTGTCCTCGGCCAGGGCCTGCCCGAAATCGGCGTGCTGGTACTGCACGTTCTTCAGCGCGTGCGCGGCCTCCTCGGCGCGGCGCTCGGCTTCACGCACCTCCTCCTCGGAGCGTACCTGCACGGCGAGGAGGTGGCGAGTCACCTCGCGCTTGATGGAATCGAGCATCGCGCCGAAGAGCTCGAACGCTTCGCGCTTGTATTCCTGCTTCGGCTGCTTCTGCGCGTAGCCGCGCAGGTGGATCCCCTGGCGCAGGTAGTCGAGCGCCGCGAGGTGCTCGCGCCAGTGCTGGTCGATCGACTGCAGCATCACCGCACGCTCGTAGTTCTGCAGCGTCTCGCCCGCGATCGGCGCGAACTTCGCGTCGTAGTCGCGGGTGGCCTCGGCCACCACGCGCTCGGCCATCCTCTCCCCGTCGAGCGTCTCGTCGGCCTCGGCCCATTCGGCGATGGGAGCCTTGATGAAGAACTCGCCCTCGAGCTTCTTCTCGAGGCCCGGGAGGTCCCACTGCTCCTCGACGCTGCCCGGCGGGACGAGCTCCTGCACGGTGGCGGTGAGGACGTCGCGGCGGATCGACTGGATCGTCTCGACGATGTCCTTCGATTCCAGCAGCTCGTTCCTCTGCGCGTAGATCACCTTGCGCTGGTCGTTGGCGACGTCGTCGAACTCGAGCAGCTGCTTCCTGATGTCGAAGTTGCGCGCTTCCACCTTGCGCTGGGCGTTCTCGATGGATCGCGTCACCATGCGCGCCTCGATCGCCTCGCCTTCGGGGATCTTGAGGGAGCGCATGATCGACTGCAGGCGCTCGCCGGCGAAGATCTTGAGGAGCGGATCCTCGAACGAGAGGAAGAACCGCGAGCTTCCCGGGTCGCCCTGGCGCCCGGAGCGCCCGCGCAGCTGGTTGTCGATGCGGCGCGACTCGTGGCGCTCGGAGCCGATGATGTGCAGGCCCCCGGAGTTCACCACCTGGTCGTGGAGCTTCTGCCACGCCTCGCGCATCTCGGCGATGCGCCGCTCCTTGTCGCTTTCGGCGAGCTCCGCGTCGTCCTTCACCTTCTGGATGTCGGGCTCCGGATTGCCGCCGAGCACGATGTCCGTGCCGCGGCCCGCCATGTTGGTGGCGATGGTGACCATCTTCGGGCGGCCCGCCTGGATCACGATCTCGGCCTCGCGCGCGTGCTGCTTCGCGTTCAGCACCTGGTGGGGCAGCTTTTCCTTCTCGAGCATGGACGCAAGGAGCTCGGAATTCTCGATCGACGTCGTGCCGAGGAGCACCGGCTGGCCGTGCTCGTACTTCTCCTTCACGTCGTTGATGATCGCCTGGTACTTTTCCTTGGCGGTGATGAAGACCTGGTCGTTGCGGTCGGCGCGCACCATCGGGCGGTGCGTCGGGATGAGCACCGTCTCGAGGTTGTAGATGGTGGAGAACTCGAAGGCCTCGGTGTCGGCCGTGCCGGTCATGCCGGCCAGCTTCTTGTAGAGGCGGAAGTAGTTCTGGAAGGTGATCGAGGCGAGCGTCTGGCTCTCGTTCTTGATCGAGGCGCCTTCCTTGGCCTCGACCGCCTGGTGCAGGCCGTCGGACCAGCGCCGGCCCTGCATCATGCGGCCGGTGAACTCGTCGACGATCACCACCTCGTCGTTCTGGACCACGTAGTGCTGGTCGCGATGGTAGAGCGCGTGCGCGCGGATGCCGGCGTAGAGGTGGTGCATCAGCATGATGTTGGTCGGGTCGTAGAGGCTCGCGCCTTCCGGCAGCAGCCCCGCCTTCGTCATGATCTCCTCGGCGTGCTCGTGGCCCTGCTCGGAGAGGGTCACCGTGTGCTGCTTCAAGTCCACCCAGTAGTCGCCTTCGCCCTCCTCGGCCTCCTGCTTCAGGAGCTCCGGGATGAGGGCGTTGATGCGCCGGTAGAGCTCGGCGGAATCCTCGGCCTGCCCCGAGATGATGAGCGGCGTGCGCGCCTCGTCGATGAGGATGGAATCGACCTCGTCGACGATCGCGAAGTTCAGGCCCCGCTGGAAGCGCTCGCCCACCTGGGTCGCCATGTTGTCGCGCAGGTAGTCGAAGCCGAACTCGTTGTTGGGGCCGTACGAGCTGTCCGACTGATACGACTTCTGCTTCTCGTCGGGCTCCATCTGCGGGATCACGACGCCCACCGTGAGGCCCAGGAAGCGATGGATGCGCCCCATCCATTCCGCGTCGCGCTTGGCGAGGTAGTCGTTCACCGTGACGATGTGGACGCCCTTGCCCTCGAGGGCGTTCAGGTACGAGGGGAGCGTCGCGACGAGCGTCTTGCCCTCGCCGGTGCGCATCTCGGCGATCTTGCCCTGGTGCAGCGCGATACCACCCACCAGCTGGACATCGAAGTGGCGCATGCCGAGCACGCGCTTGCTCGCTTCGCGGACCACGGCGAAAGCCTCGGGCAGGATCGAGTCGATGCCCGCGCCTTCGGCGATCCTCTTCTTCAGCTCAGGCGTCTTCGCCGCGAGCTCGTCGTCGGAAAGCCTTGCCATCGCGGGCTCGAAGGTGTTGATGGACTCGACCTGCTTGCGGTACTGCTTGAGCAAGCGGTCGTTGCGGCTGCCGAAGATGGCCTTGAGAGCGGTCGTGAGCACGGGGATTTGGATTCTGAAATGCGAAAACCGGCCCGAGCGGGCCGGCAAGCGTGAATTATAAAGGAAAGATGGGGGCCGCCCCGTGCCGGCTCAAGCCCCCCGAAGCCTAGCGCTTCGTATTCGAGACGTTCAGCAGGACGTCGTGCTTGCCGAGCGAGAGGAATTTGTTGGGGTTCAAGGGGATACCCTTCTCGCGGACCTCGAAGTGCAGGTGCGGGCCGGTGGTGCGGCCGGTGGCCCCGACGAGCGCGATCTTCTGCCCCTTCATGACCACGTCGCCCACGCGCACCAGGCTTCGCGACAGGTGCGCATAGCGCGAGGTGAGGCCGTTGTCGTGGTCGACGTCGACGATGTTGCCGTACTCGGGCACGTAGGCGACGGTCGAGACCACGCCGCCCGCGGCCGCCATCACGGGAGTCCCGGGGGAAGCGATGATGTCCACGCCCGTATGGAAGCTCGACTTGCCGGTGATCGGGTCGAGGCGATAGCCGTAGTTGGAGGAGTAGTAGCCCGCCTCCACCGGCATCGTCGTGGGGATGGTCTTCCGCGCGAGGCGGTCGTCCATGAGGAGCGAGTCGAGCACGCCGAGCTTGTCGCTGCGGTCGTCGAGGACGCGCGCGATCTCAGCGAGCATCTGGTTGAATTCATCGACGGTGAGATCGCGTCCTCCCGCTACCGGCGAGGGGCCGCCCTGGCCGGGCTTCTCGTCGAAGCGAAACTCGGTGGGCTTCACGCCCGCGGCGCGCGCGAGGCGCTCGCCGAAGGCGTCCAGGCGCATGATGCGGGCCTGGAGCTCTCCCACCTTCACCGCGAGCGAGGAGAGGTTGTCCTTCATCTCGGCTTCGGAGCGCTTCACGTCGTCCTCGTGCAATGCGGCAAGGAGCGTGCGAAGGTACGGGTTGCGCAGGTCGACGGCGAACTTCATGGTGACCACGTAGGTGGCCATGGCCAGGAAGAAACCGGAAAGCAGGATGCCCAGGGCGATCAGCAGCACCTGCGTCTGCGAGAGCGCGACCGAGCGGCTCTTCGCGAGACTGTCCGAAATTAGAATAATGTTCAACCAAGCCTCCCCTTCGTTCCCCAATGACCTCCGAATCCGTTTCCCGACTGCTCGACGAAAACGCAGACCTCAAGCCGCTGGCGACGCGGCTTGCGTACATCAAGCGCCTGCAGCGGCGCTATCGAAGTCTTGCACCCGGCGAGCTCGCCGAGGTAAGCCACGTGTGCGCCATTGATGGAACGACTGTTGTGATCGTCGCAACGAGCGGGCCCGTTGCGGCGGCCCTGCGTCATTACGCGCCTCGGCTGCTCGAGGGGTTGCGCGAAGCCGCGCGAAAATCCTCAAAACATTCAAGAGATCAGGAGCTTACTTCAATTCGAATCGAAGTTCAAGTTGCCGAGCCGAAGCCCAGGCGCAAGGTCGTGGCGCGTGGGGAGATTCCGGCCGAGCGCCTCGCCACGCTGGCCTCGGGCCTCGCCGACTCGCCGCTGAAGGAGACCCTCGAACGCATCTCCTCGGATCAGATCAAGAGGACGCGCTCGAAGATATAGAGCAGGGCGAACGCGATGCCCAGCAGCAGCACCACCTGGACCGAGAGCCAGGCGATCCTCAGGTAGCGCGCGTTGCGCGTCACCGCCCACGCGGCCACCAGCCCGATCAGCAGCAATCCCGTGAAGATTCCGACGATGCGCAGGATGAACATCTGAGAAGTCGTGTCAGGTACGACTTGAAATGTCGTGTCAGGTACGACTTATTGGGGCTGCAGCATCAGGTTGGCGAAGGCGCGGGGCAGCGCCTCGAGCTTGTCGAACGTCGCCTCCTCCCACGCGCTCGCATCGGCGAGGAGCTTGCGCACCAGGAGGTTATTGAGGGCGTGGCCGGACTTGTGGCCGTAGAAGGCGCCGATGAGGGGCGCCCCGAGCATGTAGAGGTCGCCGACCGCGTCGAGCGCCTTGTGCATCACGAACTCGTCGTTCATGCGCAGCCCCTCGGCGTTCAGCACGCGGAAATCGTCGATCACCACGACGTTGTCGAGCGAGCCGCCGCGGCCGAGCCCCCGGGAGCGCAGCATCTCCACTTCCTGCGTGAAGCCGAAGGTGCGGGCCCGCGCCACCTCGCGCACATAGGACACCTCGCCGAAATCCACCTCGACCTCGGAAACCGTGGCGTCGAACACGGGATGGCTGAATTCGATGGTGAACCCGACCTTGAATCCGTCGAAGGGCTCGAGGCGGACCTTCTTGTCGCCCTGCTCGACCTCGACCTTCTTCAGCACGCGGACGTAGCGCTTGGCCGCGGCCTGCTCCTCGATGCCCGCGGACTGGATGAGGAAGACGAACGTGCCCGCGCTGCCGTCCATGATCGGCACTTCCTCCCCGGAGACATCGACGAAGGCGTTGTCGACGCCGAGCCCCGCGAAGGCGGACATCAGGTGCTCGACCGTGGAGACGCGCGCGCCATCCTTCTCGATCACCGTGGCCATCGTGGTGTTGCTCACGTTCGATGCGCGCGCGGGGATCGCGGGATTGCCGGGAAGGTCCGAGCGGCAGAAGACGATGCCGGCATCGATGGGCGCGGGCCGCAGCACCATCACGACCTTCTGGCCGGTGTGCACGCCGACGCCCGTGGCGCGGACCGCAGTCTTCAGGGTTCGTTGTCGTATCATGGGAATTTTCCCAATTGTATCATGCGCTTAGACGCCCGTCCAGACGAAAAAGCGGGCTCCAGCCGCGGAGCCCGCACGGACGTGCATCCCTTCCCGATGGGAGACACATCGGGAAGGGTTCGAAAAAGCCGGCGCTAGTCGGCTTGCTTGCGCAGAAACGCCGGGATGTCGAGCATGTCCACCCCCGAATGCCGCATCGCTTCCACCGTCACGTCACGCCGGCGGCGCAACGCCGTCGGCTGGTCGAGCTCTTCGTAGTTCACCGCTCCGGCGGAGGCATCGTCGGTGCCGGTGCGCGGCACCATTTGAATCATCGGCTGCGGATTGCGCTGGGCCGCCTGGCCGCCCAGCCCCGTGGCCACGATCGTCACGCGCAGCGCGTCCCCGATCGCCTCGTCGATGACGCTGCCGTAGATCACGGTCGCGTCCTCGGCGGTGAACGAGCGGATCGTGTTCATCACCTCGTGCACTTCCTTCAGCTTCATCGTGTGGCTCGCGGTGATATTCACCAACACCCCTCTCGCGCCGGACAGATGAATGTCCTCGAGGAGCGGCGAATGAACGGCTTGTTCCGCCGCCATCTGCGCGCGCTCCGGCCCGGACGCCGTCGCCGAGCCCATCATCGCGACGCCGTTCTCGCTCATCACCGTGCGCACGTCGGCGAAGTCCACGTTCACCATGCCGGGGCAGTTGATCACCTCGGCGATGCCCGCGACGGCGCCGTTCAGCACGTCGTTCGAGGCGCGGAATGCGTCTTCGTAGGTCACATCCTCCCCGAGGACCTGCATGAGGCGATCGTTGGGGATGATGATGAGGGAATCGACGTGCTGCTTCAGCTGGTCGATGCCCACCGCGGCCACCTTCTGGCGCTTGCCTTCGAATGCGAAGGGCTTGGTCACCACCGCGACCGTGAGGATGCCCATCTCGCGCGCGATCTCCGCCACCACGGGCGCCGCGCCCGTGCCGGTTCCGCCACCCATGCCCGCCGTGATGAAGAGCATGTCCGCGCCGGTCACCAGATCGATGATCTGCTGGCGGTCCTCCTCGGCGGCGAGCCTCCCCACCTCGGGATTCGCCCCCGCTCCGAGCCCCTTGGTGACGGTGGTGCCCAGCTGCAGCGTCGTCTTGGCGAGGTTCCTCTTGAGCGCCTGCGCGTCGGTGTTCATGGTGATGAACTCCACGCCCTGCACTCCGTTGTTGATCATGTGGTCGACCGCGTTGCCGCCGCAGCCGCCCACTCCCACGACCTTGATCACCGCGTCCGGTGTCGTCGTCTCCAACAGCTCGATCATCATCGTCTCCTTTATGTTAGTGAACTGCAGGCGTGAGGCATGAGGCGTGAGGCATGAGAAAAAGCGAAAAGACTCTCTGTCCCGCGCCCTGCACCCCGACCCCTCTCATGCCTCATGCCTCATGCCTCATGCCTCTTTGCCTCGCGCCTAAAAATTTCCCTTGAACCAACCCCTCATCCTCTCCAGCATTTCCTTGAAACCCGCCCCCTGCATCTTCGCGTGGCGATCGCGCTTCACCTGGTCCAGCCCCGCCATGAGAAGGCCCATCGCGGTGGAGTAGCGCGGATTGCGAACGACTTCGGCGAGCGCGCCGTTGTATTGCGCAAGGCCCACGCGCACCGGCATGTGGAAGACCTCCTCGCCGAGCTCGACCATGCCCTTCATGAGCGACGAGCCGCCGGTGATCACGATCCCCGAGGAGAGCAGCTCCTCCAGGCCCGAGGAGCGAAGCTCGCGCTGGATGAGCGAGTAGAGCTCCTCCACGCGCGGCTCGATCACCTCGGCGAGCGTCTGGCGCGAGAGTTCTCGTGCGCCGCGGTCGCCCACGCCGGGCACCTCGATCATCTCGGTCGCGCTCGCCAGCTGGCGCAGCGCCACGCCGTGCGCGATCTTCAGCTCCTCGGCGTCCTTGGTCGGCGTGCGCAGCGCCATGGCGATGTCGTTGGTGATCTGGTCTCCGGCGATGGGGATCACCGAGGTGTGCTTGATCGCGCCGTCGGTGAAGACCGCGATGTCGGTGGTGCCCCCGCCGATGTCCACGAGGCACACGCCCAGGTCGCGCTCGTCGTCGAGGAGCACCGCGTCGGCGCTGGCGAGCGGCTGCAGCATGAGGTCGCGCACTTCCAGGCCGCAGCGGCGCACGCACTTCATGATGTTCTGCGCGGCCGACACGGCGCCGGTCACGATGTGCACCTTCACCTCGAGGCGCATGCCGCTCATGCCCGCGGGCTGGCGCACGCCGCCCTGCCCGTCGATGATGAATTCCTGCTCCAGGATGTGGAGCACCTGCTGCTCCATCGGGATGTTCACGGCGCGCGCGGTCTCGATCACGCGGTCGATGTCGTACTGCTGGACTTCCTTGTCCTTGATCGCGACCATACCGTGCGAGTTGAAGCTCTTGATGTGGCTTCCGGCGATGCCGGTGATCACGTCCTTGATCTTCACGTCGGCCATGAGCTCGGCTTCCTCGAGCGAGCGCTGGATCGCGTTCACCGTGGACTCGATGTTCACCACCACGCCTTTCTTCAGGCCCCGGGACGGATGGCTGCCCATGCCGATGAGCTGCAGCGTGTCCTCGGGAGTGATCTCGGCGACGAGCGTCACGATCTTCGAGGTGCCGATGTCGAGGGCGACGAGGAGGTTGCGGATGTCTCGGGCGCGGGTGGCGATCATTTGCGTTGCAGGGCGAAGCCGTTGGCGTAGCGAAGGTCGGCGTGGCGCGTCTCCACGCCCTGCGCGGCGAGCTGCGGCCAGGCGGCGATGAAGCGCACGAGGCGCGGAGGGATGTCGCCGCGCCCGAGGTCGAGGGTGAGGCCCGACTCGAGCACGACCTGCCAGGAGCCCCGCGGCGACAGGCGCACCTCGGTGACGGCGCTCGCGAGCGGCGCCAGCGCGTCGCGGATCGCGGGAAGCTCGCGCGCCATGCGCTCGGCGGAGCCATCGGGGCCCTTGAAGCGCGGCAGGAATCCCTCGTAGCCGGCGCGGAAGACCTCGCCGCGCGCGCTCACGAGCGCGCCTTCGTCCCAGCGCGCGAACGGCACGTGCGCCTCGAGCGTGACCTCGATGGCGTCGGGAAAGCGCCGGCGCACGGAGGCGTCGCGCACCCAGGGGATCTTGCGCGCGGTCTCGCGCACCGCGTCGAGGCTCGCCGCGCCGGGCGCCGCGCCCTCCACGCTCTTCACGAACGCGTCGAGGTCGGCGCGCGGGATGCGCTGGAGGTCCCCCGCGAACACCACCGTCGCGATGGGGCGCGAAGAGATCGCGTCGAAGCCGTACCAGGCGAGCGCCGCGAGCGCCCCGAGCGCCGCGGCTCCGGCGAGCGCCGGAACGACGCGCGTGCGAACGCCGGGGGGGGACGCGGACTTCACGCCGGGCTCCCGGTGTCGAGGCGCGCGTCCTCGAGGATCTTCACGCAAAGCTCGGGGTAGTCGATGCCCGCGGCCTTCGCCGCCATCGGCACCAGGCTATGGCCGGTCATGCCCGGGGAGGTGTTCATCTCGATGAAGAAGTACGCGCCGTCGGCATTCACCATCACGTCGGCGCGTCCCCAGCCGCGGCAGCCGAGCACGCGAAAGCTCTCCAGCGCCGCCGCGCGGATCTCGTCTTCGAGCGCGGGTTCGAGTCCCGCGGGGCAGAAGTACTTCGTGTCGTCGGTGAAGTACTTGTTCTGGTAGTCGTAGTTGCCCTCGGGCGCCTCGATGCGCACCAGCGGCAGCGCAACCTCGCCGCGCCCGCGCTCGGTGATGATCGAGGCGGTGACTTCCTGCCCGGAGATGAACTCCTCGGCGACCACCAGCGCGTCGTACTTCGCGGCGAGCCTGTACGCCGCCGGAAGCTCCGACGGCGTGCGCACGATGGTGAGGCCAATGGTGGAGCCCTCGCGCGCGGGCTTCATCACCACGGGCATGCCGAGCTCGTCGATCACCTTGTCCCAGGCGCTCGCCGCGTCCACCACCGAGTAACGCGGGGTGGGCACGCCAGAGGCGGCCCAGACGAGCTTGGTGCGCCACTTGTCCATGGCGAGCGCCGAGCCCATCACGCCGCTACCGGTGTACGGGATGCGCATCGTCTCGAGCGCGCCCTGCACCGTGCCGTCCTCTCCGAAGCGCCCGTGCAGCGCGATGAACGCGCGCCCGAACCCCTCGCGCTTCAGCTCGAAGAGCTCGCGCTCGGCCGGATCGAAGGCGTGCGCATCGACCTTCCTCGCGCGGAGCGCCGCCAGCACCGCGTTGCCGGAGATGAGCGAGATCTCGCGCTCCGCCGAAGGCCCGCCCATCAGCACGGCGACCTTGCCGAGCGCGCTCATGCGCCGTCTCCCACGATGCGCACCTCGCGCACCAGCTCCACGCCCGTCTTCTCGAAGACGGTGAGCTGCACGTGGTCCACCATCGACTCGATGTCGCGCGCCGTGGCACCGCCCGCGTTCACGATAAAGTTGGAATGCTTCTCCGAGACCTGCGCGCCGCCGATCCGGTGCCCCTTCAGCCCGCACCCTTCGATGAGGCGCGCGGCGTGGTCCCCGGGAGGATTGCGAAAGACGCTTCCCGCGTTGGGCTCGCCGAGCGGCTGCGTGGCGACGCGCCTTTGCAGCAGCTCCTTGATGGTCGCGAGCGATTCACGCTCCACGCCCGGCGCGAATCCGAGCACCGCGGAGACGAACCACTCGTCGGCGCCGGACCTGAGAGCCACGTGGCGGTAGCCGAGCTCGTAGTCCGCGGGGGATCGATGACGCAGCGTCCCCGCGCGATCGACCGTCTCCACCGCGAGCACGTGATTCCACGTCTCGCCGCCGTAGCAGCCCGCGTTCATGGCGAGCGCGCCGCCGAGCGTGCCGGGCACCCCCGCGAGGAATTCGGCGCCGGAGCCGCCGTGCTTGGCGACGAAACGCGCGATGTGCGGCGACGGCACGCCGGCGCCGGCGCGGAAGGCGAGCGTTCCGCGCGGCGTGGCGACCTCGGACTCCACCTCGATCCCGATGAGGGCGTGGTGCGTGAAGACCACCGAGCCCTTGAAGCCGCCGTCGCGCACCAGGAGATTGCTGCCCAGCCCCACGAAGAGCACCGGCTCGCCGGGAGGAAGGCCGCGCAGGTACGCGGCGAGGTCGAGCACGTCGGCGGGCTGGTAGAAGGCCCGCGCGGGGCCGCCCGCGCGCCAGCTCACGTGCCTCGCCATGGGCTCGTCTCGCCTGAGGAGGCCGCGCAGCTCTGAATTCATGCGGGCGCCTTCGCTCATGTCCATCCCATCAGCTCCGCGCCCGCGTGGGCACGCTCGCCGGAATGGCGAGCTCGGGCGCGAGGTTGGCGATGGAGCCGGCGCCCATCGTCACCACCACGTCGCCGTCGCGAACGCGCGAGAGCACCGCGTCGCGCATCTCGGAAGTCTTCTCGACGAAGAGCGGCTCGACCTTGCCGGCGAGGCGCACCGAGCGCACCAGCGAGCGGGCGTCGGCGCCGACGATGGGCGCCTCGCCCGCGGGATAGACGTCCGCGAGCACCAGCTCGTCCACGGTCGAGAGCACCTTCACGAAATCCTCGAAGAGGTCGCGCGTGCGCGTGAAGCGGTGCGGCTGGAAGGCGAGCACGAGCCGCCGTCCGGGATATGCGCCGCGCGCGGCGGCGAGCGTGGCGGCCATCTCCGCGGGGTGGTGGCCGTAATCGTCGATCACCGTGTAATGGCCGCCGCTCGCGAGCCCCACGTCTCCGTAGCGCTGGAAGCGCCGGCCCACGCCGGCGAATTCCGCGAGCCCCTTGGCGATCGAGGGGTCCGGCGCCCCGACCTCGCGCGCCACGGCGATGGCGGCGAGCGCGTTCAGCACGTTGTGCTCGCCGGGCAGGTTCAGCATCACCTCGAGCGGCGCCATGTCCTTGCCCGACGAGACGGCGCGAAAGCGCATGCGCCCCGCGTCCCAGCGCACATCCTCCGCGCGCAGGTCCGCGTCGCCGGCCTTTCCATAGGTGAGCATCGGGCGCGCCACCGACGGCATGACGGCGCGCACGTGCGCGTCGTCCTTGCAGACGACGGCAAGCCCGTAGAACGGCAGGTGGCCGAGGAATTCCACGAACGTGGATTTCAGCTTCTCGAAGTCGCCGCCGTAGGTCTCCATGTGGTCGGCGTCGATGTTGGTGACGACCGAGATCACCGGCTGCAGGCAGAGGAACGACGCGTCGGACTCGTCTGCCTCGGCGACGAGGAATTCGCCCTTGCCCAGGCGCGCGTTGGTGCCGATGGAGTTCAGGCGCCCGCCGATCACGCACGTCGGATCGAGGCCGGCCTCGCCCAGCACCGCCGCGATGAGCGAGGTCGTCGTGGTCTTGCCGTGCGTGCCGGCGATCGCGATGCCCTGCTTGAAGCGCATCAGCTCCGCCAGCATCATCGCGCGCGGCACCACGGGAATGCGCGCCTCGCGGGCGCGGAGCACCTCGGGGTTGTCGGCCTTCACCGCGCTCGAAACGACGACGGCGTCGGCGCCGGCGACGTTCGCGGCCCCGTGCCCGATGGCGATGCGCATGCCCATCTGGCGAAGGCGGCGCACCGTGGGGCTCTCGGCGATGTCCGATCCCGACACCGAGTAGCCGAGGTTCGCGAATACCTCCGCGATGCCCGACATTCCCGAGCCGCCGATGCCGACGAAATGGATCGCCTTCACCTTATGCCGCATGGGCGAGCTCCACGCAGAGGTCGGCGCAACGCTTCGTCGCGTCGGGCTTGCCGAGCGCGCGAGCGTTGCGCGCCATCGAGGCAAGCCGCGCGCGATCCATGCCGCGCAGCAGATCGGCAAGCTGCGCCGGCGTCGTCTCCAGCTGCTTCAGCGCGATGCCCGCGTCGCGATCGGCGAGGAAACGCGCGTTGGCCGCCTGCTCGTCGGCGACGAACCACGGCAACGGGAAGAGGATGGAAGCGATGCCCGCCGCGGTGATCTCCGCCACCGTGATCGCGCCCGAGCGGCACACGAGGACATCGCACCACGCGTAACGCGCCGCCATGTCGTTCACGAAGGGAAGCACTTCGGCGGGCACGCCCGCCTGGTCGTACGCGGCTCGCAGGCCTTCGAAGAGCTTCGCGCCCGACTGATGCACGATCTGCGGGCGCTCGTCCTGCGACATCGAAGCGACCGCGGCGAGCACGAGATCGTTCATCGTCTGCGCGCCAAGGCTGCCGCCCACCACGAGAAGGCGCAGCCGCCCCGAGCGGCCCGCGTAACGCTCGTCGGGCGGCGCGAGCGCGGCGATCTCGTCGCGCACCGGCGTGCCGAGCGCATCGACGCGCCTGGGCTTGGGCAACGCGTTAGCCCACTTCTGCGCGACCTTGCGCTCGAAAGCGCCGTCCATGCCGACCACGACGCGGTCGGCCACGGGCGCGAGCACGCGGTTGGTGATCCCCGCGACGGCACCGGGCTCGTGCACGACGAGGGGCTTGCCCCACAGGGCCGCCATCATGCCGCCGGGGAAAGCGACGTAGCCTCCCATCGAGAGCACCACGTCGGGACGGATGCGGAAGATCGCGACGCTCGACTGCCAGAAAGCGACGAGGATCCTCACCGGCAACACGAGCCACGCCGCGGCGCCCTTGCCGCGCACGCCGCTCATGTTGACGCGCACCATCGGGTAGCCCGCTTCCTCCACGAGCTTCACTTCCATTCCCGCCGGCGTGCCCATCCAGTGCACCTTCCAGCCGCGCCGCGAAAGCTCGCGCGCGATCGCGAGCCCCGGGAAGATGTGGCCGCCGGAGCCCGCCGCCATGATGAGGATGGTGCGGCTCATAGCGACCCCCCGCGCATGAGGTAGCGGTTTTCCCAGTCGATGCGCATGAGGATCGCGAGCGCCATGCAGCTCACGACGATGCCGGTGCCGCCGAAGGAAAGGAGCGGCAGCGTGAGGCCCTTGGTGGGAAGCAGCCCCATGTTCACGCCCATGTTGATGAACGCCTGCGAGGCGAGCCACACGCCGATGCCCTGCGCCACCAGGGCCGCGTAATAGCGCTCGAGGCTCGCGGCTTGCCGCCCCACAGCGAAAGCGCGATGCACGAGGAAGAGGAAGAGCGTGATCACGGCGGCCACGCCGGCGAAGCCGAGCTCCTCGGCGATCACCGCCAGCAGGAAGTCGGTGTGCGCCTCGGGTAGATAGAAGAGCTTCTCCACGCTCGCGCCCAGGCCCACGCCGAGCCACTCGCCGCGCCCGAACGCGATGAGCGAATGGGAAAGCTGGTAGCCCTTGCCGTACGCGTCGGACCACGGGTCCATGAAGCCGAGGATGCGCTGCAGGCGATAGGGCGACGAGACGATGAGCACCCCGAAGGCGACCGCGAGGAGCGCCGCGAGGCCCGCGAAAAGCCGCCAGTTGAGCCCGCCGAGGAAGAGCACCGCCATGGCGATGGTCGTGACCACCACCAGAGCGCCGAAGTCGGGCTCGCGCAGCAGCAGCGCCGCGATGAAGGTCATCACCGCGAACATCGGCAGGAAGCCCTTCCTGAAGTCGTCCATGAACGCGGCTTTTCGCACCGTGTAGTCGGCGGCATAGAGCACGACGAAGAGCTTCATCAGCTCCGAGGGCTGGAAGTTCGCCACTCCGAGCGGGATCCAGCGGCGGGCGCCGTTCACCTCGCGCCCGATGGCGGGAATCAGGACCGCGACGAGGATCGCGGTGCCGGCCATAAAAAGCCACGGCGAGGCCTTCTGCCAGAGCCAGAGGGGGATACGAAACAACGCCGCGGCAAACGCCAACCCGACAATCAGGTAAATCGAGTGGCGCACGAGGAAGTAGGTGGGGCGATACCCGGTGAAGCGCTCGGCCTCGGCCATGGCGATGGAGGCCGAATAGACCATCACGAGCCCGATGGCGCCGAGCAGCACCGCCGACCAGAGCAGCAGCTGGTCGAGGCTCGAGTCGCGGCGGCCGGGGTTGTAGAGCATCTAGTTCGCCTTCGAGGCGAGCGCGCGCGCCGCGGCGGCGAACACCTCGCCGCGGTGGCCGTAGTTGCGGAACATGTCGAAGCTCGCGCACGCGGGCGAGAGCAGCACCGCGTCTGCGGTGGCGGCGAGCGCGAAGGCCTGCTCTACCGCCTCTTCCATCGTGGCGGCGCGAGACAGCGCGACGCCTGTCGCCTCGAGCGCTTCGGCGATCGCCGGCGCGTCGCGGCCGATCAGCACCACCGCGCGCGCGCGCGCCTTCACCGCCGGCGCGAGCGGCGCGAAGTCCTGGCCCTTGCCGTCGCCGCCGGCGATGAGCACCACGCTCGCGCGGAATCCTTGGAGCGCCGCCACCGTGGCGCCCACGTTGGTTCCCTTCGAATCGTCGTAGAAGCGCACGCCGCGCGCCTCGGCGACGAGCTCCACGCGGTGGGGCAGGCCCTTGAATTCCCGGATCGCGGCGGCCATCGCCGGCTCGGGAAGGCCGATGGCGCTCCCCAGCGCATGCGCGGCGAGCGCGTTCGCCGCGTTGTGCAGCCCCTGCATCGCCATCGCGTCGATCGCGAGGAGCTCGCGCTTGCCGCGCATGAGGCATTTCGCGCCGGCGTCCAGGCCCCAGTCGCCGTCGCCCGCGGGAACGTCGAGGCCGAACGTGCAGACACTCGCGGCCCCGCGCGCCATGGCGAGCGTGCGCGCGTCCTCGCGGTTCACGACCCGCGTCCGGCAATGCATGAAGATGCGCGCCTTGGCGGCGGCGTAGGCGTCCATCGAGCCGTAGCGGTCGAGGTGGTCCTGCGTCACGTTCAGCACCGCGGCGGCGTCGAGCGCGAGGCTCGAGGTCGTCTCCAGCTGGTAGCTGGAAAGCTCGACCACGAACACCTCGATCGCGCCGGCGTCGCCGGCGTCGAGGACGTCCAGCACCGGCGCGCCGATGTTGCCGCACGCGACCGAGCGCAGCGACGCGGACTTGCACATCGCGTCGGCGAGCGCGGTCACGGTCGACTTCCCGTTGGTGCCGGTGATGCCTAGCACTCGCGCCTTTCCCCGGCGGCGAAGCTCGCGCGCGAAGATCTCGACGTCGCCAACCACTTCAATGCCGCGGGAGAGCGCGGCGCGAAGGACCGGTTCGCCGAGCGCAACGCCCGGACTCGCAACGACCGTGTCCACGCCCTCGAGGAGCGTCGCGTCGAAAGCTCCGAGCGAAACACCGACGGCGGGATGCTGCGCGCGGAGCGCTCCCAGGGCCGGAGGCGCCGCTCGCGAATCGGCGGCATGCACGCGCGCGCCGCGCGCCGCGAGCCAGCGAACGCACGAAAGCCCCGTGTCACCCAGGCCGAGAACCAGGACATTCCTGCCTTGCCATTCATCATGGGTCACCTCCAAAGAGCGGGCGTCAACGAAGCTTGAGCGTTGACAACCCGAACAGCACCAACATCATCGTGATGATCCAGAAGCGCACCACGACCTGGTTCTCCTTCCAACCCTTCAATTCGTAGTGGTGGTGCAGCGGCGCCATGCGGAAGACGCGCTTGCCGGTCAACTTGAACGAGGCGACCTGGATCATCACCGAGAGCGTCTCCACCACGAACACGCCGCCCATGATGAGGAGCACCACTTCCTGGCGCACGATGAGCGCGATCATCCCCAGCGAGGCGCCGAGCGCGAGCGCCCCCACGTCGCCCATGAAGACCTCGGCGGGATAGGCGTTGAACCAGAGGAAGGCGAGCCCCGCCCCCGAGATGGCCCCGCAGATGATGGCGAGCTCGCCCACGCCGGCGATGTAGGGGAAGGCGAGGTACTTCGCGAACACCACGTTGCCCGAGACGTACGCGAACACGGCGAGCGCCGAGGCGATCATCACCGTGGGCATGATGGCGAGCCCGTCGAGGCCGTCGGTGAGGTTCACCGCGTTGGAGAAGCCCACCACCATGAAGTAGCCGATCACGATGAAGCCGAGGGTGCCCAGCGGCAGCGCCACCGACTTGAAGAACGGCACGATGAGCTCGGTCTGCTGCGGAAGCTTCGCGCTGTAGGCGAGGAACGAGATCGCGGCGATGCCGATGGCCGACTGCCACGCCAGCTTCGAGCGCGCGGACAGCCCCTTCGGGTTGCGGTGCACGACCTTGCGCCAGTCGTCGACCCAGCCCACCGCGCCGAAGCCCAGCGTCGTGACGAGCACGATCCACACGTAGCGGTTGCCGAGATCGGCCCAGAGGAGCGTCGTCACCCCGACCGACACCAGGATCAACGCGCCCCCCATGGTCGGCGTGCCGCTCTTGATGAGGTGCGTCTGCGGGCCGTCGTCGCGCACCGCCTGGCCGATCTTGTAGGCGGTGAGCTTGCGGATCATCGCCGGCCCCACCACGAACGAGATGGCGAGCGCGGTCATCGCGGCGAGCACCACGCGCAGCGTGATGTAGGTGAAGACGTTGAAGGCGCGCAGCTTCGCGTCCACCGAGAGCCATTGCGCGAGTTCATAAAGCATGGCCGCCTTCCTTTCCCGCGAGCGCGTCGGCGACGCGCTCCATGCGCATGAAGCGCGAGCCCTTCACCAGGATCGCGGCGCCCGCCGCAGCCTCGCGCTGCGCGGCCTTGGTGAGCGATTCGACGTCCTCGAAGTGCGCCGCACCCTTGCCGAAGGCCTGCACCGCGTGGCGGCTCGCCTCTCCGAGGGCGAGGAGCGCGTCGATGCCGGCGTCGCGGGCGAAGGCGCCGACCTCGGCATGCATCGCCGCCGCGTCGGCGCCGAGCTCGCCCATGTCGCCCATCACGAGGACTCTGCGGCCGCGCTCCTCGGCGAGCACCCGCGCCGCTGCCTTCATCGATTCGGGATTGGCGTTGTAGCTGTCGTCGATCACGAGGGCGCCGCCTGCGCCGCGCCTGCGCTGCTGGCGGCCGGGCACGCCGCCGAACGCGGCGAGGCCCGACTCGATGGCGGCCAGGGGAACGTCGAGCGCGACCGCCGCCGCGCATGCCGCGAGCGCGTTGCGCACGTTGTGCTCGCCGCGCACCTGCAGCGCGACGCTCAACTCGCCGCCGGGCGCCACGATGCGAAGGCGCGGGCCGGCCGCGACCCCGCGCACCGCGGCGCGCGCCGAGAACCCGAACGTGACCACGCGGCGCGCGGGATTCACGCCCTTCCAGTAGTCGGCGAACGTGTCGTCCTCGTTCACGATCGCGATTCCTGCGGGCGCGAGCCCCGCGTAGATCTCGCCCTTCGCGCGCGCGATCGCCTCCACGCTGCCGAGGATTCCCACGTGGGCGCGCTGCGCGTTGTTCACGAGCGCGACGGTCGGGTGCGCGATGCGCGTGAGGTAATCGATCTCGCCCGCGTGGTTCATGCCCATCTCGATCACCGCGAAGCGATGCGCGGTGCGAAGCCTCAGCAGCGTGACCGGCATGCCGATGTCGTTGTTCAGGTTGCCCTCGGTCGCGAGCACCGCCTCGCGCGATCCGGCGTGGGCGGCGAGGATCGCCGTGATCATCTCCTTCACCGTGGTCTTGCCGTTGCTTCCGGTGAGGGCCACGAGCGGGATGTCGAAGCGCGCGCGCCAGTAGGCCGCGAGGCGCCCGAGGGCGATCCGGGTATCGGCCACGACCACCTGGGGAATCGGCGTTCCCGGAGCCACGAGGCGCGAGGTGAGTGCCGCGGCCGCGCCACGGCGGAAGGCTTCCTCCACGTACTCGTTGCCGTCGAAGCGCTCGCCGGTGAGCGCGACGAAAAGGTCGCCCGCGGCGATCGCGCGGCTGTCGGTCGCGACGCCGTCGAAGCGTGCCTCGCCATGGGCCTCGCCCCCGGCCGCGCGCGCGGCTTCGCAGAGATCCATCATGTGGCCGGTGCCCACGTATTCGTCTCCATTCATCGCGCCGTTTCCTGCCACTCGGCGAGCGCCGCGCGCGCCACCTCGCGGTCGCTGAAGGGGTGGCGCACGCCCGCGATCTCCTGGTAGGTCTCGTGCCCCTTGCCGGCGAGGAGGATCACGTCGCCGGGCTGCGCCTGGTGCACCGCGCAGAAGATCGCGACCTGGCGATCCCCGATCGACTCGGCCTCGCCCCGCATGCCCTCGAGCACCTGCGCGATGATCGCTTCCGGATCCTCCCCGCGCGGGTTGTCGCTGGTGACGATCACGCGGTCGGCGAGGCGCGAGGCGGCCTCGCCCATGAGCGCCCGCTTGCCGGCATCGCGATCGCCGCCGCAGCCGAACACGCAGAAGAGCCGATGTCCCGCGGCCACCGTCGGGCGCAGCGCCTCGAGCGCCTTCTTGAGCGCGTCGGGCGTGTGCGCGTAGTCCACGACCACGAGCGGCGTGTCGCCTCCGCCCAAGCGCTCGAGCCTTCCCGGCACCGGCTCGAGCGCGCTCACGGCGGCGAGCGCCTCGTCGAAGGCCACGCCCGCGGCGACGAGCGCGCCGATCACGGCGAGCAGGTTCGAGACGTTGAAGGCGCCCAGCACACGCGCGCTCACCTCGCCCGCTCCCCACTCGGAATCCACGTGGAAACGGATCCCCGCTTCCGAGAGACAGATTGCCGATGCCGCGATGCGCGGGTTTCCTCCCGTCTCGTGCCTCATGCCTCTTGCCTGGCCATATGTGATGACGTCGCCGCCGAGGCGCTGCGTGAAGGCCGCACCCCAGTCGTCGTCCACGTTCACCACCGAATGCGCGAGTCCGCGCGCGGAGAAGAGGCGGAATTTCGCCTCCGCGTAGGCTTCCATCGTGCCGTGGTAGTCGAGGTGGTCGCGCGTGAGGTTGGTGAAGACCGCGACGTCGTACTTGATGCCGGCGACGCGTTGCTGGTCCAGGCCATGGCTCGACACTTCCATCGCCACCGCACGCGCGCCGCGGCGAAGGTAGTCGGCGAGGAGCCGCTGCAGCACGATCGGGTCCGGCGTCGTGTTCTTCGCCTCGGTGCGCTCGCCCACGAGGCCGTTGCCGAGCGTGCCGATTACCGCCGAGCGCCGCCCGAGCCCGTCCAGGGCGCAGGCGATCCATTGCGATACCGAGGTCTTGCCGTTGGTGCCGGTGACCCCCGCCATCCAGAGCGAGTCCGAGGGATTGCCGAAGACTTCGCCGGCGATCGAGGAGATCTTCGCGCGTAGCCCGCTCACGCCGAGGTTGGGCGCGTCCCAGCGCTCGTTCCAGGCGAAGCCCTCGCGCTCCCAGATCACCGCGGCCGCGCCGCGCGCGATGGCCTCCGCGATGAAGGCGCGCCCGTCGCGCACCGTTCCCGGGTAGGCGACGAAGATCGAGCCCAGCTTCACCGCGCGCGAGTCCGCCGTGAGGTCGGCGAGCGGCACGCCCAGCTGCGCGAGCCGGTCGAGGAGGCGCGTGCCCTCGGAGCGCACGAATTCGGCGGCCGCGATCAACCCTCGAGCCCCTTCTTCGCGCCCGCGGTCTCGGCGGGAGGCGCCATCACGTTCATCGTGCCGGGCGCGTCGGGCGGCACCGACATCATGCGCAGCGCCGCGCCCATCACCGTGGAGAAGACCGGCGCCGCGACGTCGCCGCCCACGTGCTTCAGGCCCGCGGGCTCGTCGATCATCACGGCGACGATGAAGCGCGGACGCGCGAGCGGGCCGAAGCCCACGAACGACGAGACGAACTTGTGCTCGTTGTAGCCGCCGTTCTCGGGTTTGTACGCGGTGCCGGTCTTGCCCGCGACGCGGTAACCGGGCACCTGCGCGCGCGGCGCGGTGCCGCCGGGCATCACCGCCATCTCCATCATGCGGGTGACCTCGCCGACCGTCTCGCGCGAGACGATGCGCTTGCCGATCGGATGCGATTCCTGCCTGAGGAGCGAGAGCGGCAGCAGTTCGCCGTCGTTGGTGAACACCGTATACGCCCGCGCGATCTGCAGCAGCGACACCGAGAGCCCGTGGCCGTACGACATGGTCGCCTGCTCGATGGGGCGCCATTGCGCCCAGGGCTTCAACTGCCCCTTCGCCTCCCCGGGAAAACCGGTCTGCGGCGCGACGCCGAAGCCGAGCTCGCGGTAGAGCGTGCCCATGCGCTCCGGGCTCATCTGCAGCATGATCTTGGCGCTGCCGATGTTGGAGGACTTCTGGATCACCTGCGCCACGGTGATGGTGCCGTTCGGATGCGAATCGTTGATGGTCCAGCGCCCCATCGTCATGGCGCCCCGTCCGGTGGCGATGAGCGTGGTGGGCTTCACGATGCCCGCCTCGAGCGCCGCGGCCACGGTGAACGGCTTCATCGTCGAGCCCGGCTCGAAGAGGTCGGTCACCGAGCGGTTGCGCGTCTGCCTGCCGGTCACGCGGGCGCGGTTGTTCGGGTTGTAGTCCGGCTGGTTCACGAGCGCGAGGACTTCGCCCGTCTGCGCGTCGAGGATCGCCATCGACCCGCCCTTCGCGCGGTTCAGCTCGACCGCGGCCTTGAGCTCCTTGTGCGCGAGGAACTGCAGGCGCTGGTCGATGGCGAGCGTCACGGGCTCGCCGTCGCGCGGCGCGCGCAGGCTCTCCACGTCCTCGACGATGCGGCCCTTCCTGTCCTTGATCACCTTGCGCGATCCCGGCGTGCCCGCGAGCCGCGACTCCTCGGCGAGCTCGATGCCTTCCTGGCCCTGGTCGTCGATGCCGGTGAAGCCCACCACATGCGCCATCACTTCGCCCGCCGGGTAGTAGCGGCGGAACTCGCGCTGCTGGAAAACGCCCGGGATGCCCAGCGCCATCACCTTGGCCGCCTGGTCGGGCGAGATCTGGCGCTTGAGGTAGACGAACTGGCGATCCTTTCTGGCAATCTTCTGGCGGATCTCCGCCGGCGGCATGGCGAGCGCCCTGGCGAGCGCGCGCATCTGCGCGTCATCGACGTCGTCCAGCTCGTCGGGCGTGGCCCAGATCGACTCCACGGGCGTGGAGATCGCGAGCGCCTGGCCGTTGCGGTCGCGCACCGGGCCGCGCGAGGCGGGAAGCTCGAGCACGCGGCCGTAGCGCGCCTCGCCCTTCGCCTGCAGGAAGTCGGTGTGCATGCCCTGAAGGTAGAAGGCGCGCGCGCCGAGGGCGGCGAACCCCGCCATCGCCACCACCAGCACGAAGCGCGAGCGCCATCCCTCGAGCTTCAGGCGCAGTTGCGGCGTGCGCTTCTCGAACTTCATCGCGCCGCCCCCCCAACCGAGCGCGCGTCCAGCGTGACGATCACCGTGTTGCCCGCGTCCGGGAGCCGCATTCCGAGCTGCTTCGAGGCGACCGCCTCCACGCGCTTGTTGGTGGCCCACGTGCTTTGCTCGAGCTGCAGCTGCGTGAACTCCTCGCCGAGCTTCTGGGCGGCCGCCTGCCCGCTCTCCAGGTCGTTGAAGAGCTTGCGCGCTTGGTGCTGCGAGGTGATCACCGAGATCGCCGAGATCACGATGAGGACGAGGAGGAGCGCGTTAACCCTGGCCATCAGTTCTTCTCCGCCACCCGAAGCACCGCGCTCCTCGCGCGCGGGTTGCGTGCCACTTCGGCATCGCCCGCGCGCACGGCCTTGCCGACCGGGTGCATCTCGGCCGGGGGGAGGTCGGCGGCGCGCACCGGCACGCCCTTCGGGAGCTTGTCGCCGGTGGAGCGCTCGCGGATGAAATTCTTCACGATGCGGTCCTCGAGCGAGTGGAAGCTCACCACCGCGAGGCGCCCGCCGGGCTCGAGGAGCGCGGCGGCCTGCGGCAGCGTCACCTCCAGCTCTTCAAGCTCTTGATTGAGGTGAATCCGTAGAGCCTGAAAGGTCCGGGTCGCCGGGTGTTGCCCCGGCTCGCGCGTGCGAACCGCGCCACCCACGACCTCGGCAAGTTGCCGGGTGGTGTGAAGGGGCCTTGCAGCAACAATCGCTGCTGCAATCTGCTTAGCAAACCGTTCTTCGCCATATCGGAATATCACCTCCCTGATTTCTTTTTCGTCCGCGCGGTCGAGCCATTCGGAAGCGGTCTCGCCGCGCGTGGTGTCCATGCGCATGTCGAGCGGCCCGTCGCGCATGAAGCTGAAGCCGCGCGCGGGGTCGTCGAGCTGGGGCGACGACACGCCGATGTCCAGCAGCACGCCCGCGACGTGCTCGATTCGGCGGGCGGCCAGCGCCTGTCTCATGGTCGAGAACCTCGCGTGGATCAGCTCAAGACGCGGATCTTCGAGCGCGCGATCCGCATGCGCCGCGGGGTCCTGATCAAAAGCGAGAAGTCTTCCGCGAACACCGAGACGGGCGAGGACGGCCGCGCTGTGCCCGCCGCGGCCAAAGGTGCCATCGACATAGGTTTTGTCTTCACGGACGTTAAGGGCAGCAACTGCTTCTTCGAGAAGGACCGGGACATGGGAGACCTCACTCACGGGGGAAGGGGATTGACGCCGGGACTGCTCTCTCTTGGGGGAGCGGCTTCGGACCCGGGGTCATTGGCCGCATCACAGAGAGAAGTTCTCCATCCCCGGAGGCAAGCTCGTACTGCCTCCGGATCTCAGGGCCTCGAGCTGCTGGTTCCACAGCTCGAGGTCCCATATCTCGTAGTGGCTTCCCTGCCCGACGAACATCACCTGGCGCGTGATGTGCGCGAAGTCGCGCAGCTCGGGAGGAATGAGGAGGCGCCCGGCCGAATCGACCTCGACGTCCTGCGCGAAGCCCACGAGGAGGCGCTTCCAGACGCTGAACTGGCGATCGAGGCTCGGGAACGACATGACCTGGGCGCGGATCGGTTCCCAGGCCGGAGTGGGATAGAGCAGCAGGCAGCCGTCCGGGTGCGCGGTGAGCACCAGCTTCACCGTGCCTCCCTGCGTCAACGGATCCCGGGTGCGCGTCGGGACCGCCATGCGGCCCTTTGCGTCCAGGTTGACTTGCGCCGCCCCTTGGAACACTTCTCCCCCACCTTTTCCCACTTCCGCACACTGTAGTGAAGCCGCTACAGTGAGTCAAGGGAAATAACGGGCAATTTTTTCTTGTTCTACAAAGGGTTAGCGCATGTTCCTCGCCCCAAACCTGATGGAGCTAATATATTCAAAATCAATTAGTTATTTGATTGACTGAAAGTAATGTCAGAAGATTGTGACAGCCGCGGCGAGGGAGCCGGGCGAAAAAAAGGGGATGCCACGGGAGTGGGACATCCCCCTACGCAAGGCAAGGAAAAGCTACCGGCTTGCGACCTTCACGACGCGCGCCTTCTCCTGCTCCATCGCGAGCCGTGCCTGCTCCCGCGTGAGGAGGAGCGAGATGAGATCGAGCTGGTGGATGAACTTGGTCCGTTGCACGTACTGGCGCAGCGGCTGCAGGCCATTGCGCGCTTCTTCCTCGACGCGCTTCGCGACGGCGGTGGGCAACCCGTCGGTGCGGACGTAGAGGGCCTGGTAGGGATCCACATCGACGGTATCGGCGGGGCCGGCTTCGGCCGCGCCGGCGACGGCCAGGGCGGCGGCAGCGAGGGCGCACTTCAGGGAAACGGACTTCATGGGGGATGGCCTCCTCGTGCGGATTCCTCGGAGCGGGAATCCGGGCGCTTGCCACGCTCGCCGGGGACTCGCGCAGCGGACACGCCCAAGCTAGGCCTGCGCGCGCGCGCCCGCGAGCCGATTGCGACGAAACGCGCGCCGCCGGGGGTGAACGGGGGTTTCCTTGATAAAATCGGCTCCGTTTATCCGGCGAATCGAGTCATGGCGCGCGTTGAAGACCTCTCGGTCGACGAGATCCGCAAGCGGTACCTGCAGGACCACGAACCCCTCTCCCAGCAAGTCCTGAATCGCCTGCAGCGCGACTCGCGCCAGGGCGTGCAACGGCTGTACGCGACGCTCGCCAGGCGCTACGAGAAGGAGCGCGGGGAGCGCGCGCGCCTGGACGCCATGCGCCACTTCGAGAAGGTGCTGTGGAAGTCCGGGGTCCGCGACATCGCGGGCGTCGACGAGGCCGGGGTGGCGCCGCTCGCCGGCCCGGTGGTCGCGGCGGCGGTGATGTTCCCCCCCGACACCGAGATCGCTGGGGTCGACGACTCGAAGCGCCTCGACGCGCAGACCCGCGAGAGCGTCGCCATCGAGATCCGCGCCAGGGCCTCGGGCGTCTCGGTGGGTATTGCCTCCGTCGAGGATATCGATCGCCTCAACATCTACCACGCGTCGCTTCTCGCGATGCGCCGCGCCGTGGAGGGCTTGCCGCGAGCGCCCCAGCACGTGCTCGTCGACGCGCGCACCGTGCCCGGCATCGCGATGCCGCAGAATTCGTTCAACAAGGGCGACGGCATCAACTTCACCATCGCCGCCGCGTCGATCATCGCCAAGACTTCGCGCGACGCGATGATGGCGCAGCTCGACCGCGAATACCCGGGGTACGGCTTCGCGGCGCACAAGGGCTATCCCACGTCCGAGCACCGCGAGGCGCTCTTGAGGCTCGGGCGCTCGCGCGTGCACCGCATGTCGTTCCCCGTGCTGCACGAGTGGTTCGGCGAGTACTCGCCGGCGTTCTACGCGTTGAAGACGCAGCTCTTCGCGGCCGGCGCGCGCGCGGGGATGGAAGCGTTCGAGAACGCGCTCCGCGCGAGGGCGGCCGACCTCACCGAGGCCGAATGCAGGAAGCTTCGCCTCCTCGCGGGAAGACGCTGGAAGGCGATCGCGGCGTAGGACTCGTCCGGCATCCACGCGCGGCCGGTTGGCGGACAGTGGATGCGTGGGCTTCCGGCCCATGCATCTCCTCATCCCGCCAAAAGGAAATCCAATGGGAATCTTCAGCGCCATCCTCGACAAGCTTCGCCACCACTCCCCCGCCTCCACTGCGCCGCCTGCCCAGCAGCAACAGTTCGATCCCTCGAAGTCGAGCGCGCCGCTGCAGCCCAGCAACGCGATCCAGGGTGTCGACGTCGACGCCGTCCTCTCGCAGCTCGCCTCGAAGAAGGGCGGCGGTGGAAACTACCGCACCTCGATCGTGGACCTACTCAAGCTCCTCGACCTCGACTCGAGCCTCGATGCGCGCAAGCAGCTCGCCACCGAGCTCAACGTGAACGCGGGCGCCCCCGGCACGGCCGAGCAGAACATCGCGCTGCAGAAGGCGGTGATGGTGAAGCTCGCCGAGAATGGCGGCACGGTGCCGGACAGCATGCGCAATTGATTCGCGCCCGGCTGCGATGAAACAGGAAAGGGCCCCGCGGGGCCCTTT
>JBBRTF010000019.1:0-81843 GCA_038244725.1 Burkholderiales bacterium | reverse complement strand
TGCCGCAGAAAATGCTGACCCCCTTGTTCGCGCCCTGGTGCTTGCCGACCATGTTGTGGATCATCTCGGTCAGCAGCACCGTCTTGCCGACTCCCGCACCGCCAAACAGCCCCGCCTTGCCGCCGGTTTCCAGCGGCACCAGCACGTCGATCAACTTGATGCCGGTCTCGAAGATCACCGAGGTCGTCGAGCGATGGATCAGCGGCGGGGGCTCGCGGTGCACCGACCGCCACGACACGTCCTTCGGTTCGTCCTGGCGGTCGATGGCATGGCCGAAGACGTCGAACATGCGCGACAGGATGGCCTTGCCGACGGGCGCCAGCAGCGGCCCGCCGGTGTCCGTCACCGACATTCCGCGCGCCAGGCCCTGCGTCGGCGTGAGGGCGATGCCGCGCACGTGGCGGGCATCGATCTGGGTCAGCACCTCGATCGCCATCGCGCCATCGGTGCCGGCGCGCAGCAGCGTGCGGATGGCCGGCAATCCGGCATCGAAGCGCACGTCGACCACACTGCCGCGCACGGCGGTGACGACACCGGCGCCAGCCCGTTTGCTCTGTTCCTTCTTGCTCATCGACGTCCTCTGGTCCATACGCCGGCGTTGGTCACGCAGGGCGAAGCAGCCCGACCTTGTCGTCTCCTGGCCGCGCACGCAGGTTGAAATGGCTCTTGATCGTAGCGATCGTCGTAGAGATAGATCTGGCCGACCGACAGGTAGTTCGCGGCGCGCCGAAGCGATTCGAAATCCGGCGTCTTACCTGTCGGCCGCGACCTGAATGTGATTCTCGACCGCGCTCGCGCCCTCCACGGCACGCGCGATCGAAACGGCGCTTCTGGCGCGACAACGTCGCATGAATGCTGACGGGGTTCTAGTGGCCGGCCCGGGCGTTTTCATGTTTCTCCTCGGCTGTCCAATAGGTGGCGCGGCCGTGATGTTCGTAGAGGCCGGCTTCGCGCTCCCGGTTCAGCTTCGCCGCCGACTCGTAGGGCGGGGCGCCTTTCAACGCTTGCCGCGTCACGTTCACGAAGACCGTGGCGTCGTGCCAGCTCACCCTCTCGATCCCATTGCGGGGCGATGAGGACCTGGTGTCCCATCCACCAGTTGCTCGTGTTCACGATGAGGTAGCGGATGGCCCAGGTCTGGTCGTCGACCAGCAGGCCCTCCACGTGGCCGATGTCGCCGTCGGTCGCCTGGATGTGATATGTCATGACCGCCTTGCAATCGCGCAGGTGGGAATCGTCATCCCGGTGGAGCAGCGCCTCGGTGCGCTCGCGCTCCCCCTCGGCTTGCGTCTGTTCGGCCTTCCTTTCCGCGGGCGTGTTCTCGTACCCCGGCACCATCATGGCCGGGTAGATTCCGCCGCCCCAGAGGCCCACGCCGCCCCAGTAATACGGGTAGCCGTAGTAGCCGAGGTATTGGATCTCGTGCTGCCGCGAGACGGGCTTGTCGGTGTCGATCTCGGGGCTCTTCTTCACCTGCTCCTTCGTGATCGAGATGGGCAGCACCTTCTGCGTCCCGACCGGATTTCCGATCGCGATGGGCGAGATCAACACGTTCCGGTTGGAGAGCCAGCTGCCGGTACGGACGATGAGATAGCGGATGACCCACGCCTGGTCATCGAAATAGAAATCCTCCACATGCCCGATATCGCCGTCGGTGGCGCGGATCGCATATCCCTGCAGGTCATTGGTGCTGCGCAACATGGTCTTTCTCCTTCGGAAGCGCCGAACGGCTGGCGCTCGACGGATGAGAGCCGGCGCGCGATCTGTCGCCGACACGCCTCCACGATGGGCGCGCGCGCCGTGAGCGTCTGTACGGTGTGGCACATAGGGGATTTCGAAACATGCTCCTGCCGAGCCGGGTCAGTGCGCGGCCGCCGCGCGGCATCGATCCCGCACGAGTTCAGTGGAGAGATCACCGTGGCGACGGGCTCCGACGATGGGACGTCTCCGGCCCCGACATCCCCGGGATTGGCGAGCGCGTTTACGGGGCGGGCAACAACGCGACGCCAAGCCTCCCGGCCAAGCGAAATGAAATCGAACATGGCGGATCAGGCATGCCGAGCCATCGCGGGCCGGAGACCTATCGCACCAGCGCGGCCGCCCGTTTGCATACGTTCTCGACGGTAAAGCCGTACTCGCGCAACACGACATCGCCGGGTGCCGAGGCGCCAAAACGATCGACCCCCAGCACGTCGCCGTGATCTCCGACGTAACGATGCCATCCTAGCGACACACCGGCTTCCACCGCGAGGCGCGCTCTGATCGAGGGCGCCAACACCGCGTCGCGGTATTCCCGGGGCTGGGCATCGAACAGCTCCCAACTCGGCATCGAGACGACTCGCGCCCGGACTCCCTGCGCTAGCAGCTGCTGCGCAGACGCTACGATCAGGCCGACCTCCGATCCGGTCGCGATCAGGATCAGGTCGGGCTTGCCGTCCGGTGCATCGGCCAATACGTAGGCGCCGCGCCGCAGGCCGTCCGCCGCGGCGAAATGAGTACGGTCGAGCGTGGGTACGCTCTGCCGCGTCAAGACCAGCGCCACCGGCCTGTCCCGGGTTTCCATCGCAACGCGCCACGCGACCGCCGTTTCATTGGCGTCGCCGGGGCGAATGACGATGAGACGCGGCACCGAACGCAAGCCGGCGAGCTGTTCGATCGGCTGATGTGTGGAACCATCCTCGCCGAGCGCGATGCTGTCGTGAGTGAACACGTAGATGACGTGCAGTCCCATCAGTGCCGCGAGGCGGATCGCCGGACGCATGTAATCGGAGAAGACCAGGAACGTCGCGCCGAAGGGCACGGTTCCCCCATGCGCGGCGAGCCCGTTGAGAATCGCGCCCATGGCATGTTCGCGCACGCCGAAGTGCAGATTGCGGCCGCCAGAGCTCCATCCGCCGCCCTCGGAGCCTTGCCGATCGCGGGCGCTCACGCCGGGCGGCTCGAAATCCCCCAGTCCGGCGAGCGCGGTGTGGGTCGATGGATCCAGATCCGCCGAGCCGCCGATGAACTCCGGCAGGTGGGCGGCGACGGCATTCATCACCTTGCCCGAGGCGACGCGAGTGGCGATGCCTTTGGCGTCGGCGGGAAAGACGGGAATGTCCACGTCCCACTTCGCCGGCACCTCGCCGCGGAGGACTTGCCCCAGCTCTCGCGCGAGGTCGGGAAAAGCTTCCGCGTACGCGGCAAAGCGGGCGTTCCATGCCGTTTCCGCTTGCGCGCCGCGTTCGACCGCCTGCCGAAAGTACGCAAGCGCCCGGTCGGGGACGAGAAACGCCGGCTCCGTGGGCCAGCCGAGATTGCGCTTGGTCGAGCGGACTTCTTCTTCGCCCAGCGGCGAACCGTGCGCTTCGAAGGTGTCCTGCTTGTTCGGCGAGCCGTAGCCGAGATGCGTGCGCACCAGGATCAGCGACGGGCGCCCGCTTTCAGCCCGGGCGGCGCGCAGCGCCTGGTCGATCGCGCCCAGGTCGTTCCCGTCGCCGACGAACTGGGTGTGCCAGCCGTAGGCTTCGAAGCGCCGAGCGCGATCCTCCGTGAAGGTGATGTCGGTGCCCGCGGAAAGCGTCACGCGATTGTCGTCGTACAGATAGATCAGTTTGCCGAGCCGCAAATGGCCGGCCAGCGACGCAGCCTCCGAAGCGATGCCCTCCATGAGGTCGCCGTCGCTCACGATGCCGTAGGTGAAATGGTCGATGATCTCGAAGCCGGCGCGGTTGTACCGCGCGGCCAGGTGCGCCTCGGCCATGGCCATGCCGACGCCGTTGCCGAATCCCTGGCCCAGCGGCCCCGTGGTCACCTCGACGCCGGGCGTGAGGCCTCGCTCCGGATGTCCGGGCGTGATGCTGCCCCATTGGCGGAACTGCTTGATCTGCTCGAGCGATAGACCGTAACCGGTCATGTAGAGCAGGCTGTAGAGCAGCATCGACCCGTGTCCCGCGGACAGGACAAAGCGATCGCGGTCGAACCAGTCGGGGTTGGCCGGATTGTGCTTGAGGAACCGGTTCCACAGCACGTAGGCCATCGGCGCGGCGCCCAGCGGCAGCCCGGGGTGACCACTGTTGGCCTTCTGTACGGCGTCGACCGACAGGAAGCGCAGCGTGTCGATGCACAAATCGTCGGGCGCCGAGTCGAACCGCTGCGCGGAGGGCGTTGCGCCGATGTGCGTGTCCTTGACGTTCATGCGACATCATCCACCGAGTCGCGCCCGGCATATGTACGATGGCGCACAGATCGCCTCAATGTTAAAGATGCTTAACTTTCCTTACACTGCCTTGAACGAGGGCGGGAAGACGCTGTCTACGATGCAACGGCGCATGACTGAGATGCGCATGGCTCCCGGTCCTTCCCGCGAAATCTCGCGGGAGAGCAAAGCAGCGAGCATCAGGATCACGGGGACCGCTGCGTGAAATCGCCCGACGACATGGTGTTTCTCCTCGACTGCGACAACACGCTGCTCGACAACGACCGGATCCAGGCCGATCTCAGCGACCACCTCGAACGCGAGTGCGGCCGCGCAAGCCGCGATCGTTACTGGGCAATCTTCGAGAAACTGCGCACCGAGTTGGGCTATGCGGATTACCTGGGCGCATTGCAACGCTACCGCCTCGGCGACATGAACGATCCACGGCTCCTGCTCATGTCCTCCTTCCTCGTGGACTACCCGTTCGCGGACCGGTTGTATCCCGGTGCTCTCGACGCCATCGCGCATCTTCGCCGCTGGGGCCCCACGGTCATCCTGTCGGATGGCGACGTGGTATTCCAGCCGCGCAAGATCCAACGCTCCGGCTTGTGGGCGGCGGTCGACGGCCGGGTGCTGATCTACATCCACAAGGAGCGGATGCTGGAGGAAGTCGAGAAGCGATTCCCCGCCCGGCATTACGTCATGGCGGACGACAAGCTGCGCATCCTGGCGGCGATGAAAGAGGTGTGGGGCGATCGATTGACGACGGTGTTTCCACGCCAGGGACACTATGCCCTCGATTCGGAGAACATCGCCGCATATCCGCCCGCGGACGTGACCCTCGAGCGCATCGGCGATCTGGTCCACTACGATTTGGCGGCGTTCCTCGGCGGTGGCACGTCCGTCGCACGGGATGGGAGATGACGACGAAACCTACGCAAGAGCTTCAGGATCCTGGACTACTGGAGCGCCCGGCATGGAAAGCGCTGGCGCGGCACTGCCAGGAGATGCAAACGCGCAGCCTGCGGCAACTCTTCGCCGACGATCCACAGCGCGGCGAGCGATTCACGGCCGAAGCCGCCGGAATCTATCTCGACTATTCGAAGAATCGGATCGATGACGAGACGATCCGGCTGCTCGTGACGTTGGCCGAAGAGTGTGGCTTGCGTCAACGCATCACGGCGATGTTCGCGGGCGAAAAGATCAATGTGACGGAAGAGCGAGCCGTTCTTCACATTGCGCTGCGCGCGCCGAAAGAGGAGCGGATTGTCGTCGACGGCGCCGACGTCATCCCCGGCGTACATGCGGTGCTGGCCCGGATGGCCGCGTTCGCGGACCAGGTGCGCGGCGGGCAATGGCTGGGACACACCGGCAAGCGCATCCGCAACATCGTCAATATCGGCCTCGGCGGCTCCGACCTCGGTCCGGTGATGGCTTATCAGGCGCTGCGTCATTACAGCCAGCGTGACCTGAGCTTCCGCTTCATCTCCAACGTGGACGGCACCGATTTCGTGGAAGCCACACGCGATCTCGACCCGGAAGCGACCCTCTTCATCGTTTCGTCGAAGACGTTCACGACACTCGAGACCGTGACCAATGCGCTTGCCGCCCGCGCGTGGAGCCTGGCGAAGCTTGGCGACGAGCAAGCGATCAAGCGGCACTTTGTCGCTGTATCGACCAACGCGGAAGAGGTGGCGAAGTTCGGAATCGACCCCTCCAACATGTTCGGCTTCTGGGACTGGGTCGGCGGCCGCTACTCGATGGATTCGGCCATCGGGCTCTCGACGATGATCGCGATCGGACCGGAGAACTTCCGCGCGATGCTCTCGGGCTTTCACGCGCTGGACCAGCATTTCCGAACGACGCCATTCGAGCGCAATCTGCCGGTGCTCATGGGATTGCTCAGCATCTGGTACGGCAACTTCTTCGGCGCGCATACGGCCGCGGTGCTGCCCTACGATCAATATCTCGAACGCTTTCCGGCCTACCTGCAGCAATTGGCCATGGAGAGCAACGGCAAGCACGTCACACTCGAGGGCGCACGCGTCGCTTTCGAGACCGCGCCGATCTACTGGGGCGAGCGCGGCACCAACGGCCAGCACTCGTTCTACCAGCTCCTGCACCAGGGGACCCGGCTCGTCCCCTGCGACTTCATCGGCTTCTGCCAGAGCTTGAATCCGCTCGGCAAGCAGCATGACCTGCTGATGGCGAACCTGTTCGCGCAGACCGAGGCGCTGGCATTCGGCAAGACCGAGGCTGAAGTTCGAACCGAAGGCGCCCCGGACTGGCTCGCTCCGCACAAGAGCTTCGAGGGCAATCGTCCCACCAATACCCTTCTCGTCGAGCGCCTCACGCCGCAGACGCTTGGAGCGCTGGTGGCGCTCTACGAACATGTCGTATTCACGCAGGGCGCGATATGGAACATCGACTCCTTCGACCAGTGGGGCGTCGAGTTGGGCAAAGTGCTGGCGAAGCGGACGATCCCAGAACTCGAGAGCGCGGATGAGCCGGCGCTTCAGCACGATAGCTCGACCAACGCGCTGATCCGACGTTACCGCCGGTACAAGCGATGAAGATAAGCCCCTTGGCAGGCAAGCCCGCACCAGCGGCGATACTTGTCAACGTGCCGAGGCTTGTCTCGGCGTACTACACCGATACGCCGGACCCGTCGGTGGCCGCGCAGCGGGTCGCCTTCGGAACGTCCGGGCACCGCGGATCATCGTTCGAGCGGTCATTCAACGAGTGGCACGTGCTCGCGATCAGCCAGGCCATTTGTCTTTATCGCAGGCGGCGAGGCATCGACGGTCCGCTGTTCCTTGGGATCGACACGCACGCACTGTCGGTCCCCGCATTTGCCAGCGCTCTGGAGGTCCTGGCGGCCAACGGCGTGGAGGTCATGATCGCGCGAAACGACGAATACACGCCGACTCCAGCGGTGTCGCACGCGATACTCAGGCACAACCATGGCCGTACCCGCGGGCTGGCCGACGGTATCGTGGTGACGCCTTCGCACAACCCACCCGACAACGGCGGGTTCAAGTACAACCCGCCGACCGGGGGGCCGGCGGACGAAGACGTGACCGGCTGGATCGAGGCCAGCGCAAACAAGTTCCTGGAGCGCAAGCTCAAAGGCGTGAAGCGCACGATCCTCGAAAGAGCGCTCAGCGCGCCCACGACCCATCGGCATGATTTCATGCGCACGTACGTGGGCGATCTTGCCAACGTGGTCGACATGGATGTCATTCGCGGCGGGTCGATCCACATGGGCGTCGATCCGCTGGGCGGCGCGGGCGTGCACTACTGGCCGGCGATCGCAGACCACTACCGCTTGAACCTCAGCGTCGTCAACGCGGAGGTCGACCCGACGTTCCGGTTCATGACGGTCGATTGGGATGGGCGCATCCGGATGGACCCGTCTTCACCGTACGCGATGCAGACACTGATTGGATTGAAGGATCGATTCGACATCGCCTTCGCATGCGATACCGATCATGACCGGCACGGAATCGTCACTCGGGGCTGCGGCTTGCTCGCTCCCAATCACTATCTGGCGGTAGCCATCGACTACCTGTTTCGCAATCGCCCCAAGTGGAGCAAGCGCTGCGCGGTCGGCAAGACGATCGTGAGCAGCGCCATGATCGATCGCGTGAGCGCGAGGCAGGGGCGCGATCTCTACGAGGTGCCCGTGGGATTCAAGTGGTTCGTCGAAGGCCTGCTCGGGCGCTCTCTCGGCTTCGCCGGAGAAGAGAGCGCCGGAGCGTGCTTTCTCAGGCGCAGCGGCCGTGTGTGGACGACGGACAAGGATGGCATTGTGCCGGCGCTGCTGTCGGCGGAAATCACCGCGCGCACCGGCCGGGATCCCGGCCAGAGCTACCGCGCGCTTACGCGTGAACTCGGCGAGCCGGCCGAGCGGCGCGTGCAGGCTGAGGCCAGTCCAAAGCAAAAAGCGCGGTTGGCGCGGCTTTCGCCCCATCAATTTCGCCACAGCGAGCTTGCCGGCGAAAAGATCCAGCGCGTTCTTGACCGCGCTCCCGGAAACAATGCCCCCATCGGAGGGTTGAAGGTGGTCACCCAGAGCGGATGGTTCGCTGCCCGTCCCTCGGGAACGGAAGACATCTACAAGATCTATGCCGAGAGCTTTCGCGGCGAGAAGCATCTGGACCGCATCGTGGAAGAGGCGCAGGCGATGGTCGACGCCGTGCTTGGGATCGGGGCGCGGGCATGAAACCGGCGATCGACGCCGAGCTTGAAAGGCTTCAACGCAAAACGTTCAGCTACTTTTTGCACGAGACCAATCCCGCCAATGGCCTGGTCATCGACAAGACCGCGCCAGATTGGCCCTCCAGCATCGCCGCCACGGGTCTCGCGTTGGCGGCGTATCCGCCGGCGGTGGAGCGCGGCTTCATGTCCCGAGGAGCGGCGATCGAGCGAACGCTCGCGACGCTGCGCTTCTTCTGGAACAGCCGACAGGGCCCGGAACCCGACGCCACCGGCTACAGCGGGTTCTACTATCACTTTCTCGACATGCGAACCGGTCGGCGTGCATGGGATTGTGAACTGTCGACGGTCGATAGCGCCATTCTGCTGGCCGGTGGGCTGACTGCCGGCGCCTACTTCGATGCGCAAACCAGCGAGGAAGGGGAAATCCGCGGCCTCTCTGACGCGCTCTATCAGCGCGCCGATTGGCAGTGGGCACAAAACGGTGGCGTAACGGTGACCCATGGCTGGAATCCCGAGAGCGGATTTCTCCCATGGCGCTGGGAAGGTTATGACGAAGCGCTGCTGGTGTACATCCTCGGACTGGGTTCGCCGCTGCATCCGTTGCCGGAGGAAAGCTACGCGGCCTGGGCTTCCACCTACGATTGGAAAACCGTTTACGGCTATGAATATCTCTACGCGGGGCCGTTGTTCACGCATCAGATCTCGCATTTCTGGATCGATTTTCGTGGA
Source organism: Burkholderiales bacterium (assembly GCA_038244725.1). GTDB lineage: Bacteria > Pseudomonadota > Gammaproteobacteria > Burkholderiales > Usitatibacteraceae > Usitatibacter. The sequence continues at coordinate 72,716 of JBBRTF010000019.1, read as the reverse complement.
ATTCAGGACTCGTTCATGCGCGGGAAAGGTATCGACTATTTCGAGAACAGCCGTCGTGCGACCTATGTGCAACAGCAATACGCGATCGACAACCCACTCAACTTCGCGGGCTATGGCAAGGACTGCTGGGGGATCACTGCCAGTGATGGCCCGGGTCCCGATACCCTCGAGGTAAACGGCGTCGAGAGGCAGTTCTTCGATTACCTGGCACGCGGGGTGCCGTACGGTCCCGACGACGGGACAATTGCCCCCTGGGCAGTGGTCGCGTCGCTGCCGTTCGCGCCGGAAATCGTGTTGCCGGCAATCGACTATTTCGTGCACGAAGTCAAGCTGAATGCGGGCAATCCCTATGGCTTCAAGGCGACGTTCAATCCTACCTACCCGGAGAAATCCGGCAATCCCTACGGCTGGATATCGCCGTGGCATCTCGGCCTCAACCAGGGGCCGATCTGTTTGATGATCGAAAACTATCGGACCGGCCTGTTGTGGCGTTTGATGCGAGATTGCCCCTATATCGTCAACGGATTGCGACGCGCGGGTTTCACCGGAGGCTGGCTGTGAGTCATTCGGTCCGTATGTGCTGGAGCGAACAGACCATTTTCCCGAAAAAACGCCATGATTGCGCATGAACGCAGTTGTCCGAGGCGGGTATTCCAGCGCGACCGCATGCCGCCAGGTTTCAGCCTGGTAGCCCCAGAAACTTGAGGACGAATTTCGAAGCGATCGTCCGGCGAGTCCAGGGGTTCCTCGCGTTCTTCCGTCATCCTGGCCCTGCTCGCTCCTTCCGCGACGCGCCGCCGTTGCGATCGGCGTTGTTCAACGCCGATCAGATGGAGCAGCACGGCAAGCAACTGGCGGCCGCTCACAAGATCACGTCGGGTCGCGGGCCAAGCCTGCTCCTGCCCCGGCTCGCCGCGAACGAGGCGGTCCTCATCGACGCCTGCAAGCTGCTCACCGCCGCGGTGCGGGCGGATCGGCGCATCTCGCCGGCGGGCGAGTGGCTTCTCGACAACTTCTACATGATCGAGGAGCAGGTCGGCATGGCGAAGCGGCATTTGCCCAAGGACTACAGCCGCGAGCTGCCGTGCGTTGCCGGCGGCGCCGCGGCTGACCTGCCGCGCGTGTACCACATCGCCCTGGAAGCGATCGCGCATGGCGACGGGCGAGTCGATTTCGAAAGCCTGAATCGATTCGTCGCGGCCTATCAAACGGTCGCGCCGCTCAAATTGGGCGAGCTGTGGGCGATCCCGATCATGCTGCGCCTGGCGCTCATCGAGAACCTGCGGCGAGTCGCTGCCGACGTCGCCGCCGGCAGGGTGGACCGGGACCTGGCCGACGGGTGGATCGACGCGATGAGCGAGGTCGCGCGCAGCGACCCGAAAGGCCTGATCCTGGTGATCGCGGACATGGCGCGCTCGAATCCGCCGATGACCACGGCGTTCGTCTCGGAGCTTTCGCGACGCTTGCAGGGACATGGCGCCGCGCTCGCGCTGCCGCTCACGTGGATCGAACAGCGGCTTTCCGAATCGCATACCACTATCGAGCAACTGGTGCAGACGGGCATCCAGGAACAGGCCGCCAACCAGGTCTCGGTCAGCAACAGCATCGGGAGCCTGCGATTCCTGGGCGCCACGGACTGGCGCAGTTTCGTCGAGACACGGAGCGTCGTCGAACAGGTCCTGCTCGAAGACCCGGATGGGACCTACGGCAAGATGGACTTCGCCACGCGCGACAGGTACCGGCACGTCGTCGAGCGGCTGGCGAAGGCCAGCTCCTTGCCGGAAGCGGAAGTGGCGCGCAGGGCGATCGGCCTCGCGAGGGAAAACTTCACGTCGAGCGATGCCGCCCCCGACAAGGTGCACGTCGGCTTCTACCTGATCGGCGCGGGCTGGGCGCGGCTCGAGCGTGCCGTCCACGCGCGCGAGTCCGGCCGCCTGTCGTTGTGGCGGCTTGTATCGCGCTTTCCGACGTTCTCGTACCTCGGGGCCATCCTCGCGCTGACCGGCCTCTTCTCCGAGGTCATGGTCTCGAAGGCGCAGGCGAACGGCCTATCGGGGCCGCTTCTGGGTGTGGTGGCCGTCATTTCGCTGCTGGTGACGAGTCAGCTGTCGGTCGGCCTGGTGAACTGGTTCCTGACACTGCTAGTGACGCCGCGCCCGTTGCCGCGCATGGATTTTTCACAGGGCATCCCGCGGCACTCGCGCACCCTGGTGGCGGTCCCCGCGCTGCTGGCCAGCGTGAAAGGCGTCGAGGACCTTGCCGAGGCCCTGGAAGTCCGTTTCCTGGCCAACCAGGATCCCAACCTTCGCTTCGCATTGCTCACGGATTTTCTCGACGCGAGCGAGGAGACGCTGCCCGGGGACGCCGAATTGCTGCAGCTCGCGCAGCGGCAGATCGGCGCATTGAACGCGAAGTATGGCGACGCACGATGCTTCTACCTTCTCCATCGCTCCCGCGCCTGGAATCCGAGGGATCGGGTCTGGATGGGCTACGAGCGCAAGCGCGGAAAGCTCGCCGACCTGAATTCGCTCCTGCGCGGTGACGAGGAGGCGACGAAGCGGTTCACGTCGATCACCGGCGAGGTCGAGGCGCTCAAGGGCACGCAGTACGTCATCACGCTCGACAGCGACACGGATCTTCCGCGAGACGCCGCCCGGGAGCTCGTGGGAACGATGGCCCACCCGTTGAACCGCGCCCACCTCGACAAGGCTCGGGGGTCGGTCACCCGCGGATACGGAATCCTCCAGCCCCGCGTCGCGACGAGCTTGCCTGGATCCAATCGCTCGCGCTACGCGCGCACCTTCGGAGGCGAGACGGGCATCGATCCGTATACGCGCGCGGTTTCGGACGCTTACCAGGACGCCTTCGACGAGGGCTCATACATAGGCAAGGGAATCTACGACGTCGATGCCCTCGAGCTCGCGCTCAAGGGGCGGTTTCCCGAGAACCGCGTTCTCAGCCATGACCTGCTGGAGGGGAGTTACGCGCGCTCGGGGCTGGTGACCGACGTCCAGTTGTACGAAAGCTACCCTTCCGGCTACAGCGGCGACGTGAGCCGCCGCCGCCGCTGGATTCGCGGAGACTGGCAAATCGCCGGGTGGCTGTTGAGGCGTGTGCCCGGTGCTGGGGGAGCGCGGCCGAGGAACCCGCTCTCGATGTTGTCGCAATGGAAGATCTTCGACAACCTGCGGCGCAGTCTCTTCCCTGCTGCCTTGCTTGTCTTGCTGATCCTCGGCTGGACGGTGCTCGCGCCGACGCTATGGTGGACGCTCGTGGCGATCGGCGTCTTGAGCATCCCGTCCTTCATCGCCTCGCTGCTGCAATTGCTGCGCAAGCCCCGCGACGTGGCGATCTCGCAGCACGTGGCCTTCGCATCTCTCGCCGCATTGCAACGCGGCGCCCAGATCGTGTTCTCGCTGGCGTGCCTGCCTTACGAGGCCTATTTCAGCGCGGGGGCGATCCTGCAAACGCATTGGAGGATGCTCGTCACCCGCAGGCGGCTGCTCGAATGGATGCCGTCCGGCGAGCCGGACCGCGGCGATCGACCTTCGCTCGTCGCCTCGTTCTCGTCGATGTGGATCGGCCCGGCGCTCGCCATCGGGCTGGCCGCCTACCTCTGGCATTTCGACCCCGCCGTGCTCCGAGTGGCGGAGCCGTTCCTGCTGCTCTGGGGGGTCTCACCGGCTCTTGCCTGGTGGATCAGTCTCCCGCTCTCCGCGCGCGCCGCAAAGCTCAGCGCCAGTCAAACCGTGTTCCTGCGCAAGCTTGCGCGCCGAACGTGGGCCTATTTCGAGACGCTCGTCGGCCCCGCGGATCGCTGGCTTCCTCCCGATAACCTCCAGGAAGTCCCCGTGCGCACGATCGCGCATCGCACGTCGCCGACGAACATGGGCATGGCGCTTCTGGCCGATCTGGCCGCATACGATTTCGGATTCCTCGCAGCGGGACGCCTGCTCGAGCGAACCGCGAATGCGATGGGAACGATGAGCTCGCTCGAAAGGCACCTGGGCCATTTCTTCAACTGGTACGACACCCAGTCGTTGCAGCCCTTGGCGCCCCGTTATGTTTCTTCGGTCGACAGCGGCAACCTCGCCGGCCACCTCCTCACTCTGCGAGCAGGGCTATCGAGGTTGCCCGAGGACCCGATCGTGCAGCCGCAGCTGTTCGCAGGCCTGCTCGACACCGCAAGGGTGCTTGTCGACTGCCTTCGCGACGAAGGTCAAGCGAACTTCGTGCAGCATGGCCGCGCCTTGATCGCCGCGTGCAGCCTCGTGCCGACCACCGCCGACGGCGCGCGACGCGCGCTCGACCGGGTCGCCGCGGCAATCGCAGCCCTCGACGTCGGCATCGCAGCGGACGAGTCCCGTGCCTGGCTGGAGGCGCTGGCGAGGCAATGCCGAAGCGCCCAGGATGAATTGGCTCGATTCATGCCATGGCTGATACGGGCGGATTTCGAGGAGCTCATGATCGAGCTCCCGGTGCTGGTGATGATTCCGACGCTGCGCGAATTGGCGAACCTGGGCCCGGCATGGGCCCCGCAGATCGAGCGCTTGCGAGTTGCGGCCGCCAGCCAGGCCAGGCACAAGGGACTCGACGAATTCGAGCAGCTCGTCGTGGCCGCCGGCGCTCTCGCGCAGGAGCGCATCGCCGGGATCGATCGGCTCGCGTCGCAGTGCGGGGAATTCGCGCGGATGGAGTTCGGTTTTCTCTACGACGCCGCGCGCCATCTGTTCGCGGTGGGATACAACGTCGACGAACGCCGCCGCGACTCGAGCCACTACGATCTGCTCGCGTCCGAGGCGCGGCTCACGACCTTCGTCGCCATCGCGCAGGGCCAGGTGCCCCAGGAGAGCTGGTTCGCGCTGGGCCGGCTGCTGACCTCCGCGGGCAAACCCGTCCTGCTCTCGTGGAGCGGCTCGATGTTCGAGTACCTGATGCCGTCGCTGGTGATGCCGGATTACGAGAACACGCTGCTGAAGGATTCCAGCCGCGCGGCCGTGGAGCGACAGATTTCCTACGGATGGCAGCTCGGTGTTCCGTGGGGAATGTCGGAGTCCGGATACAACGCGGTAGATGCGAGCCTCAACTATCAGTATCGCGCGTTCGGCGTCCCCGGGCTCGGGCTGAAGCTCGGGCTCGCCGATGACATCGTGGTAGCGCCGTATGCGTCGGCGCTCGCCCTCATGGTTGCGCCCGAGGCCGCGTGCGGCAACCTGCAACGGCTCGCCGCCGACGGAATGGCGGGACAATTCGGTCTTTTCGAAGCGATCGACTACACCCCTTCGCGCTTGCCGCCCGGACAGGCGAGCGCGATCGTGAAATCGTTCATGGCTCACCACCAGGGCATGAGCTTGATCGCCCTGGGCCATCTCCTGCTCGATCGCCCGATGCAGCGGCGGTTCGCGTCGGACCCGATGTTCCAGTCGGCGCTCCTGCTGCTGCAGGAAAGAATTCCGAATGCCGTCGCGTTCCTTCCGCATATCAGGGCCTTCGAGGGCGTTCGCGCGAACGTACCCGAGGTGCAGACGCCGGTACGCGTCATCGCGAGCCCGCGCACGCCCACCCCCGAAGTGCAGCTGCTGTCGAATGGCCGCTACCACGTCATGGTCACCAACGCCGGGGGAGGCAGCAGTCGCTGGAACGATCTTGCGATCACGCGCTGGCGGGAAGACGCCACTTGCGACAACTGGGGCACGTTCTGCTACATCCGCGACGTCGCGAGCGGCGAGTTCTGGTCCACCGCGCATCAACCGACCGGGCAGGACGCGGATCACTACGAGGCGATATTCTCGGAAGGTCGCGCCGAGTTTCGCCGAAGCGACCACGGGCTGGACGTCCACACGGAAATCGCAGTCTCGCCCGAGGACGACATCGAGCTGCGCCGCACGCGCATCGTCAACAGCTCGCGAGTCCGCAAGGTCATCGAGCTCACGAGCTATGCCGAGCTCGTCCTGGCCCCGGCCGCAGCCGATGACATCCATCCGGCATTCAGCAATCTTTTCGTCCAGACGGAGATCTCCGGCGACGACCGCGCGATCCTCTGCACGCGACGGGCGCGCTCGCCCGGCGAGAAGGCGCCCTGGGCGTTCCATTTGATGGCGGTGCACGGTGCCACCGCAAGCGACGTCTCCTACGAGACCGATCGCATGCGCTTCATCGGCCGCGGCAACACGCCGGTGGCGCCGCGAGCGATGCTCGACCCCGGTCCACTTTCCGGCAGCGTGGGGCCGGTGCTCGATCCCATTGCTTCCATCCGATTGCGCGTTGTCTTGGACCCGGAGCAGACCGCGACGATCGACATGGTGTACGGCATCGCCGAAACGCGCGAGGCCGCCATCGGACTGGTCAAGAAATACCAGGATCCGCGGCTCGCGGATCGCGTGATGGAGCTGGCGTGGACGCACGCGCAAGTCGTGTTGCGGCAGATCAATGCCACCGAGAGCGATGCGCGGCTCTACACTCGCCTCGCCAATTCGATCGTGTTCGCGAATGCGTCCCTGCGCGCCGAGGCCGCCGTGATCTCGAGGAATCGCCGAGGGCAATCGGGGCTGTGGGGATTCGCGATTTCCGGCGACCTGCCGATCGTGCTGCTGCGCATCGCCGAGGCGGCCAACATCGACCTCGTGCGCCAATTGGTGCAGGCCCATGCCTATTGGCGCCTCAAGGGCCTCACGGTGGATCTCGTGATCTGGAACGAGGAGCAATCGGGATATCGCCAGGTGCTGCAGGACGCGATCATCGGACTGATTTCCGCGCGCGTCGAAGCCCAGATGATGAACCGGCCCGGAGGAGTCTTCGTGAGGCGCGGTGACCAGATTTCCGATGAGGACCGCGCTCTCCTCGAGTCGGTCGCGCGGGTGATCGTGTCGGATGGCAAGGGCGCGCTTGCCGATCAGGTGGGCGGCCGCGTGGTGTCCGAGGCGCGCGCTCCAAGATTCATCGCGGAGCGGGAGCATCGGATCGAAGCCGGCCCGGAAGCCCGGGCGCCGGAACGAAAGCTGATCCTCGGCAACGGGCTCGGCGGATTCACGCCCGCCGGCGACGAGTACGTCATTGCGCTCGAAGACGGGCATGCCACGCCGGCCCCGTGGGTCAACGTGCTCGCGAACCCGGGATTCGGTTCGATCGTCTCGGAGAGCGGCGGGACCTACACGTGGAGCGAGAACGCCCACGAATTCCGGCTCTCGCCCTGGAGCGATGACCCGGTGAGCGATGCCACCGGAGAAGCCTTCTACCTTCGCGATGAGGAAAGCGGTCATTTCTGGTCGGCCACGCCGCTCCCGGCGCGCGGGCGCACGCCGTACGTGACGCGCCATGGCTTCGGCTACACGGTGTTCGAACACAACGAGGACGGGATCTTCACGGAGCTTTGGGTCCATGTCGCCCAGGACTCGGCGATCAAGTTCTCGTCGCTGAAGGTACGCAATGCGTCGGGAAGGCCACGGCGCATCTCCATCACCGGATACGTGGAATGGGTGCTCGGCGACCTGAGGCCGAAATCGGTGATGCACGTTGTAACCGAGAAGGACGCCGTGTCCGGTGCGATCTTCGCGCGCAATTCCTACAGCGCGGAATTCGGCGAGCGGATCGCTTTCTTCGACACCGACGACATCAAGCGGACATTTACTTGCGATCGCGCCGAATTCCTCGGGCGCAACGGGACGTTGGGCGCGCCACAGGCCATGACGCGTGCACGGCTGTCAGGCAAGTCGGGCGCGGCGCTGGATCCTTGCGCGGCGATCCAGGTCCTCCTGGCGATGGATCCGCACGACGAGCACGAGGTGGTCTTCCGCCTCGGCGTCGGGCGCAACGCCGAGGATGCCAGGAGGCTGGTGCAACGGTTTCGCGGCGCCGCCGCCGCGCGCTCCGAGCTCGCGATGGTTCGTGAGCAATGGCGCAAGACGCTCGACACGGTCCAGGTGGAGACGCCCGACGAGGCTCTCGATGTTCTTTGCAACGGTTGGCTCGTCTATCAAACGCTCGCGTGCCGGTTGTGGGCGCGCAGCGGCTTCTACCAATCCGGAGGCGCGTTCGGATTTCGCGACCAGTTGCAGGACGTGCTGGCCCTGGTGCATGCGCAACCCGGCCTCACGCGGGCGCACATCCTGCTCTGCGCGAGCCGGCAATTCGTGGAAGGCGATGTGCAGCACTGGTGGCATCCTCCCGCGGGCCGCGGCGTTCGCACGCAATGCTCGGACGATTTCCTGTGGCTTCCCCTCGCGATCGCCCGCTACGTGCTCGCCACCGGAGACACCGGCGTTCTCGAGGAGCCCGTCACGTTCCTCGATGGGCGGCAGGTGAAGCCCGGCGAGGATTCCTACTACGACATGCCGGGCCACTCCGCCGAAGTGGCGAGCCTGTACGAGCATGGCGCTCGCGCGATCCGGCATGGACTGCGCTTCGGGGCTCATGGATTGCCGTTGATGGGTTCGGGAGACTGGAACGACGGCATGGACCTCGTCGGGATCGAAGGCAAGGGCGAAAGCGTCTGGCTCGCGTTCTTCCTTTGCTCGGTCCTCACGCAGTTCGCGCGTGTCGCGCGGCTTCGTGGCGACGAGGCGTTCGCGAAGCTGTGCGAGGAGCACACCGTCCAGCTGAAGGCGAACGTCGAAACCCACGCTTGGGATGGTGCATGGTACCTGCGGGCCTATTTCGACGACGGCTCCCCGTTGGGCTCCGCGAACAACGCCGAATGCCAGATCGACTCGATTTCCCAGAGCTGGGCGGTACTATCCGGCGCCGGGGAGCCGGAGCGCGCCCACAAGGCGATGGACGCCGTCTACGAGCGCCTGGTTCGGCGCGACGGTGCGCTCATCCAGCTCCTCGCGCCGCCGTTCGATCAGGGAAACCAGCATCCTGGGTACATCAAGGGCTACGTGCCCGGTGTCCGCGAGAACGGTGGCCAGTACACTCACGCCGCGATCTGGTCGGTGATGGCGTTTGCGCAACTGGGCGACGCGCGCCGCGCCTGGGAACTCATGAGCATGATCAATCCCGTCAACCACGGACGAACGGCCGCGGGTGTCGCCACCTATCGCTCGGAGCCCTATGTCGTAGCCGCCGATGTCTACGCGCTCGCGCCGCACACGGGGCGCGGCGGATGGACCTGGTACACCGGCTCGGCGGGATGGATGTACCGGTTGATCCTCGAGTCGCTCCTCGGGGTCGAGCTTGCGGTCGACGAGCTTCGTATCTCGCCGTGCGTGCCGGGAGACTGGAAGGAATACACGCTGCGCTACCGCCATCGCGAGACGATGTATCGCATCACCGTGTCACGTTCGCAGGCGGCGGATCGCGCGCTCACCGTGTCCGTCGATGGCGTGCTCCGGCCCGGAAATTCCATTCGCCTGGTGAACGATCACGTGGAGCATGTAGTCCGCGTGCAGTCGTGACGCAAGATGCCGACAGGCCGCCGACAGGTGCACCGGGGTACGTGTAACGGATCGCCATTGGTGATATCCGAGAGGTTTCTCGGGTATGTACTCTGTCGCACGGACACGGTGCCCCATCCGCATTACGATTTCTCTCATCGCAACAATCATCGGCGCCCGGCGAAGCGGCGCTGAAGCGTCCCAAAGGAGTACGAAATGAACAAACGTGATGCCGAACGCGCTGCGGTGATCGCCGTCTTTGCCGATCATGAGGCGGCGGAAGCCGCAGTGAATAAACTCTCGTCGGACATGTCGTCGTGCTTGGATACCTTGCCACGGTAGTGATCTCCGCAATCGAAGGTGCGCTCGTCGTCGGCGGTCTGAGTGCCTTGGGCGCGGCGCTCTACAGCAACGGCATCCCGAAGGACAGCGTGGTCGCCTACGAAACTGCGTTGAAGGCTGACCAGTTTCTGGTCATGGCGCACGGGCCGGCTGAAGAGATGGTGCGCGCCAAGGCGATCCTGGGGATTCTGAATCCTTCGCGCGTTGAACTCCATGAACATGCAATTGCTGGTGGAGAGTCCGTCAGGGAGCCCGCGTGAGATCAGCGTTCGTCGGGCTGAACAGGCTCGATTGGCGATGCGGCGCGCTCAGATGGCTCCGATGAGGCCTGCCTGGATCATGCGCGTAACGACCTTCGCGTTGGTGCTATGGGGACTGTGCGGCTTGTCGCTCGCGCTCGCCGCTCCGCAGCGGACCCAGGGTTCAGGCGGGGCATCCATCGAGCGAGGACGCTACCTCGCCCGTGTCGGCGATTGCGCATCCTGCCATACCGAGGCGGGGGGCAAGCCGTACGCGGGCGGGCGCGCGATCGTCACGCCCTTCGGTACGCTCTACTCGACGAACATCACGCCGGATACGGCCACCGGTATCGGCAAATGGTCGGAGCAGGATTTCTACAAGGCCATGCACAACGGCATTCGACGCGACGGCAAGCACCTTTACCCGGCGTTTCCGTACCTCTGGTTCACGAAGACGAGCCGCGGCGATGTGCGCGCGATCAAGGCGTTCCTCGATAGCGTTCCCCCGGTGCGGCAGCAGGACAAGCCGGCCGATTTTCCGTGGCCGCTGAGCGTCCGGGAGGTGTTGGCGGGATGGAATGAAGTGTTCTTCCATGAGGGCGACTTCACACCTGACCCGAAGAAATCGGAGCAATGGAACCGCGGCGCCTATCTCGTCGAAGGCCTTGGCCATTGTGGCGAGTGCCACACGGCCATGAACCTGTTGGGCGCCCCAAAGAGCGGCGCGAAATTGCAGGGCGGCGAATATGGCGAGCATTGGTACGCGTCCGGATTAACCGGCAATCTGAGGGATGGCCTCGGGGCGTGGTCGGCGGCGGACATCGTCGCGTACCTGCAGACGGGGTCGAACGCGAAGTCTGCGGCGCTCGGGCCCATGGCCGACGTCGTCAGGAACTCGACACAGCATCTCAGCGATGCCGATCTGGAAGCCATCGCGGTGTACCTGAAGGATATCCCCGCCGATAAAGCTGGGGCCACCACCAACACAACAGCGTCCGGCAGCCAGGCCTTGGCTCGCGGCGAGGCGATCTACCTCAGGAACTGCACCACCTGCCACAGGAAGAACGGCGCCGGGTTCGCAAAAATATTCCCGTCGCTCAAGGGCAGCTCTGCCGTTCAAGCCAAACTGCCGGATACGGTGACTCACATCATCCTCGCCGGCGGGAAGACGGCGCGGACTGCCGGCGCGCCGACCGCACTGCCGATGCCCGCGTTCGACAAGAAGCTCGACGACCAGGAGGTCGCAGAACTGGTGAACTATATCCGCAATGCCTGGGGCAACCACGCGTCGACGACCAGCGCGGATGCGGTGTCCAAAGTGCGCAAGGACGTCGCACCTGGCTAAAGGTGCTTATCGACGTATTGGCGAGGCGGATGAGACGGCGGTTCGGCGCGACAGCTCGACCAATGCACTCATCCGACGCTACCGTCGGTACAAGCGATAAAGAATGAGGGCGTACTACACCGATACGCCGGGCCCGTTCGTGGCGGGGCGGCGGGTGCTGTGAGTCATTCGGTGGGCACGCCCATTGAGCCGCTTGATACGCAGCGTTGCCGCTGGCACGCCGTCTCGGACCTCGAGGCGTTGCATCGGGTTGCAGCGGCGAGCATCCTGGCAGCGGCCGATCGGGCACTACGAACGCGTGGGCAATTCCATCTCGTGCTCGCCGGTGGCAACACACCGGTTGGAACCTATCAAAGGCTGCGCGCCGCCGAAGCCGACTGGTCGGCGTGGCACATCTATTTTGGCGACGAGCGCTGCCTGCCTTCCGAAGACCCGGCACGCAATTCGCGGATGGCGGGGGATGCGTGGCTCAATCACGTCTCCATCCCTGCGTCCCAGCGGCATGTGATTCCGGCGGAACGGGGTCCAAAGGAGGGCGCTCGGCGGTACGCGGCAACCTTACGATCGGTTGGCGAGTTTGATCTTGCACTGCTCGGGCTCGGTGAGGACGGGCACACGGCAAGCCTGTTTCCCGGCTGCGAATGGGGTGAGGCGCCCGGCTCGGCGAGCACGTTGGCCGTGTACGACGCGCCCAAGCCACCGCCCCATCGCGTGTCGATGAGTGCAGCGCGCCTGAGCTCTGCCCGGCAAGTCATCTTTCTGGTCAGCGGCGAAGATAAACGACCCGCGGTAACGCTATGGCGCACCGGCAAGTCCATTCCGGCGCGCGCAATCGTTCCGGCGGCGGGTGTCGACGTGTTCGTCGAGGCTGCGCTACTGATGAACAGGATATGAGTGATGGATAAATTGGTACGTGATCTGGGTTCAAAACGTCGTGAGACCGTTTGGTCCCAATCTGCCGTGGGCGTTCGCCGCGGAGCCCGCCGAGATCGAGCGCTTCATCGAGGCCAACGGCCATCGCGTTGCCTGCGATGTGGTCGATGCGCCGGCGGTCCTGCACACGCACGCTTCCGAGCTGCGCCGCGCAGGAGTTTCCGGCCGTAGGTCCCCTGAAGGGGCAAAACAAGCTAGGGCACCGCGGAACCAACCATCGCCGCGTCCAGCCGCTGCGCCAGCGCATCGCGCTCGAGCGTGCCGCGGTGCGCGATCACCACCAGGCGCGAGCGCCGCTCGCGGCCCTCCCACCGGTCGAGGGGCGAAAGGCTCCAGCGGCGTCCAACACGCTGCACCACGGTGCGCTCGTCGGGTGCATCGGCGAGGCACACGATGCCCTTTGCCCGCAGCACGCCTTCGGGCAGATCATCGAGCAGCGCGCGCAGGCGCGTGCGGTCGAGCGGCCGGTCGCATTCGAGGCTCGCGCTTTCGAACGCTCCGGCGTGATCGGGGGCGAGCGGCGCGCCGAGCCCGTGCTCGCCATCGATGCCGAGGATCAAATCTACCGGCACGTCGCCGTGCGCTGCGTCGACGATCGCGCGCCCCGGCGCGCGCGCGGCGAGCCACGCCCGCGCCGCTGCCGCCTGCTCGGCGCTCACGAGGTCGCGCTTGTTGAGAATCAGCACGTCGGCGGCGTCGACTTGTGAGACCAAGGTCCTCGCGCACGCGCTGTCGCCTGCCTGCGCCAGCAACGTCTCCGCGTCGACCAGCGCCACGATGCCGTCGAGGCGCAGCGCCGGGTTGGCGAGCGCGACCTGCGCGATGCCGCGAGGGTCGGCCAAGCCGCTCGCCTCGATCACGATCGCATCCGGTGGCGTCTCGCGCTGGGCGAGCCCGACGATGGTCCGGGCGAGGTCGCCCGCGACGCTGCAGCACGCGCATCCGTTGGCGAGGTCGATGGTGTCGGCGGTGCGCGCGCGCACCAGCTCCGCGTCGATGTTGACCCGCCCGAAATCGTTCACCAGCACCGCGATGCGCCGCCCATGGGGCGCGGTGAGCAGGCGATTGAGGAGCGTGGTCTTGCCTGCGCCGAGGAACCCGCCGATCACCGTGAGCGGCAGCGAGCCGGGTGCGGCGCGCTGCGTCTCGGGGATGACCTTCGCCGCCTGGAAGAGGCCCGACAACATCTCCCAGGCTTCTGCCGCATCGGCGCGCGGATCGCGGGGGGGCGTGGTGGGCTGCATCGCTCAGGCCGGCTGCAGCCGGCCTCCCAGCACCGTGCCCCACACGCCGATGTCCTTCAGCGCCATCGGATCGACCGCGTAGGGATCTTGCTCGAGCACGGCGAAGTCGGCGAACTTGCCCGGCTCGAGGCTCCCCATCTGGCGTTCGAGGCCGAGGACCCACGCCGCGTCGATGGTGATCGCGCGCAGTGCGCGGTCCACGCCGATGCGCTCGCCCGGCGCCATCACCGTCTTGCCGTCCTGCGCCACGCGGTTGACCGCCGCCCACGCCGCGGTGAGCGGATGCAGCGGCACCACCACGAGCGAGAAGTCGGAATGCAGCGCGAAGGTGACCCCGGCGCGCTCGAGCGAGCCCAGGCGCGCGAGGGCTTCGGAACGGTCGGGGCCGAACCCCTGGTTGGTGTGCAGCTGGCTGCGGTAGTGGACGAAATAGTTGTTCACGCTCGCCAGGCCCCCGAGGGCGGCGAGGCGGCGCGCCTGGTCCGGGCTGCTGATGCAGTAATGCTCGATGGTGAAGCGGTGGTCGAAGCGCGGATGGATCGATTGCAGCCGCGCGAGCGCATCGAGCGAGGCGTCGATCGCCTCGTCGCCGTTGGCGTGGCAGTGGATCTGGATGCCGGCCTTCCAGAACGGCAGCATGCGCTCGTGCAGCTCGTCCCAGGGCACGTCGTTGCGCAGCCCGTTGCCGCCGTCGAGGTAGCCGGGGAAGTTGAGCCGCAGCGACATCGCCGGGAACGAGCCGTCCGAGAGGTACTTGATGCCGTGGAAGAAGAGCTTGTCCGTGTTGCGGTCGCGCACCCCGAGCAGGTACTTCGCCGCGTCGGCGCCGTGGGCTTTGTAGAGCGGGTTCTCGAGCGGCACCAGCGCCATGCGCAGCGGGAACGCCGGGTCGTTCACCGCGGTGTCGTGCATCTTCCATTCGGTCTCGAAGTCGCTGAAGCCGAACACCATCTCCGCGGTCGTGGTGATGCCGGCGCGGCGCGCGATGTCGCCCATGCGGCGGATGCCGGCCACGCCGCCGCCGCGGTTGATCTCGGTGCGCATGCCGGCGAGCGCCAGGCGCGTGGCCTCGATCTCGACGAAGACGCCCTTGAGCCGGCCGTCGGGATAGCGCTGGATGCCGTGCACGTCGGTCTTCTCGTCGACGCCAAGGGTCGCGAGCGCGGCGCTGTTCACGTAGACGAAGTGCGGCGCGTACGAGACGACCCAGAGCGGGCGACCGGGGGCGATATCGTCGAGCTCGTCGCGGTGCAGGTGCCCGCCTTGCAGCGCCGGGTCCAGGCCCCATGCGATCATCGGCTTCTTCGGGTCGGCCTCGGCGCGATGGGCTTCGCGCAGCTTCGCCACCACCGCCTCGTGGGTGTGCAGCGCCGGGTTCATGCCGTGGGGGCCGGGAGATTCGATCGGCCCCACGTAATGCAGCGCCATGAAGCCCGAGGACATGCTGAAATGGGTGTGGGGGTCGATCAGCCCGGGGAGGATGAAGTGGTCGTGCAGGGTATCGTCGATCACGTGCTCGTGCCGCGAGAGCCACGGCTGCATCGATTCGATCGTCCCGGTGGAGACGATGCGACCGTCGGCGACCGCGATCGCCTCGGCCTCCGGGCGCCCCGGGTCCATGGTCACGACCTTGCGCGCGCGGTAAACGGTGATCTTCTTCATGGGCGTCTCGTTCGGCGGGGGCTATCCTGTCAATGCTAGACGGGCTGCCGCCGGGGCAGATGGACCGAGGCGACACAATATTTAACCTAACCGTCATCGCGGGCCGGCGCCGCTTCGCATTCATGCCAAGAAATGGCGTTATAGGCCAAATGCCCGGAAGGGGGATTCGCTACCCTCGACCGGTATTCCTGCCTCGGATCATCAAAGGAAGGTCGGCCATGGGCGCGAAAGACTTCGACCTGTACGGTGTTGGCGGCTACGGCGATGGCAAGATCGGCTTCGGATCGAAGATCGGGATTCTCTCGGTCGATTTCATGAATGGCGTGACCCAACCCGAGGCGCGCATGGGGCAGAGCCCGATGGCGCAGGCGGCGGTCGAGAAGACCGCGGTCCTGATGCAGGCCGCGCGCGAGAAAGGCCTGCCCATCGTCCATTGCGCCACCGCCTTCCAGGCCGACCTCTCCGACATGCCGCCGTGGAAGATCGCGTGCATGCGCGAATGGATCCTGGGCTCGTGGCTGGTCCAGATCGACGAGCGCCTGTGGCGCGACGGCGACGTGCTCGTCGTCAAGAAAACGCCCTCGATCTTCTTCGGCACCCACTGCGCCTCGGTGCTCAACATGCACGCGGTCGACACGGTCATCGTCACCGGCGCCAACACCAGCGGCTGCATCCGCGCGACGTCGATCGACAGCTTCGCGCTCGGGTACCGTACGATCGTGCCGAGGGACTGCGTTTTCGACCAGGGATCGATCGCGCACGAGCAGAACCTGAAGGACATCGGCATGCGGTACGTCGACGTGGAGGACTCGGACCTGGTGCTGCAGAAGATCCGGGCCATGAAGCCGGCGGTCGGGGGTAGGAAATCCAGCAAATCACCTGTTACCCAGGAGGGATGATGATGAAGCGCAGACAATTTATCGGTGCCGGTGCCGCACTCGCCGCCGTCGGCATGGTGAGCGGGCGCGCCTTCGCGCAGAACAAGCAGATCGTGATCTCCAATTGGGGTGGCGACTGGAACGACCGCACGGTGAAGTTCATCGAGGCGCCGCTGCTCGAGTCGAAAGGCTGGAAGATCGTGCGCGACCTCAACACCGCGCCGCAGCGCCGCACCAAGCTGGTGGCGGAGAAGAACCTGCCCCGCGGCAGCCTGGACGTGGCCCACCTATCGATTTCCGACGCCGTCTACGTGCACAACAACGGCGCCATCGCCAACATCGATTTCAAGAAGATGCCGAACGCCTCGGACCTGGTGCCGGAGATCACCACCCCCTTCTTCCTGCCGTGGCTCTACAGCACCTGGGAGATCGTCTACAACCCGGCCCATGTCAAGACCGCGCCGACCAGCCTCGCGGAGCTTTGGAACCCGGCCTACGCGGGCCGCGTCGGCGTCACCAACCAGCACTACCAGGACTACATCCAGATGGCGAGCCTGCTCGCCACTGGCAAGCTGCACGACTTCGAGGCGGCGAAGAAGAAGCTGCTCGAGTTGAAGCGCATCAACAAGCCTCGCGTGTACGAGTCGCACCAGCAGATCGCCGCCGGTTTCAAGGCGGGCGAGATCTGGATCGCGTGCAACTACCGGGCGCGCGCGCTGCAGTTCCAGCACGATGGCATCCCCGTGGAGGTGGCTTTCCCGCAGGAAGGCGCCGCGCTGCAGACCTTCGGTGCCGTGCTTCCGAAGAAGGCCTCGAACAAGGAAGGCGCCTATGTCTACATGAACGCGCTGCTAGACCCGAAGGGCCTCGCAGAGCTGTGCCAGGCGAACTTCTACTCGCCGGCGTCGAACAAGGTGGAGCTTCCGGGCGAGCTGGGCAAGAAGATCAGCCACACGCCGGCGCAGCGCAAGAAGCTCATCCCGCCGGACTTCGACTGGCTGTCGAAACACGACGCGGCGCAGCTCGAGTGGTGGAACAAGGAGTTCGTGTGATCGCGGCGCGCCGCGGATCCGGCGCCGGGCACCTGCCCGGTGACTGATGCGGGTAAACGCGGCCTGCGGGCCGGAGCGCTGGTGTTCCCGGCGCTCCTGCTCGTGGCGGTTTTCCTGCTCGCCCCGCTGGGGCTCATCCTGCGCTTCAGCCTCGACGTCTACGATCCCTCGACGTTGATGAAGGGGGTGTTCGCCCTCGACAACTACGTGAAGCTGCTGAAGGACGACTTTTACACCGGCGTACTCATCTTTACCGCACAGATCGCGGCGATGTCGACCGCGATCTGCCTCGTCCTCGGCTACCCGGTGGCGTATTTCATCTCGCGCTCGCCCTCGGAGAAGCTACGCAGCATCCTCATCATCCTCACGGTGCTGCCGCTGCTCATGGGCAACGCCGTGCGCTCGGCCGCGTGGATGGTGGTCATGGGCAGCAACGGCATGATCAACGGCCTGCTCCTCGCCCTCGGCGTGATCTCCGAGCCGATCAAGATCCTCTACACGCCAACCGCGGTGGTGGTGGGCCTGGTCTCGGTGCTGATGCCCTTCGCCATCATCACGCTGCAGAGCGTGCTCGACTCGATCCCGGTGAGCCTCGAGGAGGCGGGCCGCTCGCTCGGCTATTCGCCGCTGCGCACCATGGTGGCCGTGGTGATGCCGCTGTCGATCCCGGGCATCGTCGCCGCGGGGGCGATCTGCTTCTGCCTCGCGATGAATGCCTACGCCACGCCGGTGCTGATCGGGGGGCCGAGCGTGCACATGATGGGCCCGCTGGTGTTCCAGCAGATCTCCAAGGTGGGCAACTGGCCGTTCGGCTCGGCGCTTGCATGGGTGCTGATGACGGTCACGCTGGTGATGACGATCGTCTCCGCGACCTACCTCAACCGCAAGTACTTCTGAGCTCGCGATGAGACCCGGCCGCGCGATTTATCTTTCGTACGTGATCGCAGCGCTGATGTTCCTCGCGGCGCCGCTCGTCGTGATCGTCTGGGCCAGCTTCTTCGCCGACAAGACGCTGAGCTTTCCGCCCTCGGGCTACACGCTGCACTGGTACGCACGCGCCTGGGAGCTCGAGGATTTCGCCCGAGGCTTCGTGATCAGCCTGCAGGTGGCGGTGTGCGCCACCTTCACCTCGCTCGCCATCGGCGTGCCGGCGTCGCTCGCCATCGAACGCTTCCGGTTCCCGGGGCGCGAGCCGCTGCGCCACATCCTGCTCGCGCCGATGTACGTTCCCGCGATCGTGGCGGGCGCGGCGGTGTACCTCTACTATGTGCAGGTGGAGATCTCGACCGGCCTGCAGCTCGCCGCGACCTTCCCGGGCCTGCTCGCCGCACACACGCTGGTGGCGCTGCCGTGGACCCTGCGCCTGGTGAGCGCCTCGCTCGCCTCCACCGGCAGCAACGCGGAGGAGGCGGCGCGCAGCCTCGGCGCCAACGCGTTCCAGACCTTCTTCTACGTGACGCTGCCGGTGATCCGGCCGGGGATCATCGCGGCGGCCCTCTTCTCGTTCATCGCGTCGTTCACCGAGCTCGAGTTGTCGCTTTTCCTCGTCGGCCCCGGCAAGACCACGCTGCCGATCGCCATCGTGAATTACCTCGAGTGGAACCTCGATTCCACCATCGCGGCGGTGGCCACGGTGCAGATCCTCATCATCGGCGCGGCGCTGCTCGCTTCGGACCGGTTCGTCAATCTCGGCAAGGCGTTCTAGCATGGCTGTCACCCTCAAGAACCTCATCAAGACCTTCGGCGAACTGCGCGCCGTCGACGACGTGTCGATCTCGATCCAGGACGGAGAGCTCCTCGCGCTCCTCGGACCCAGCGGCTGCGGCAAGACCACGACGCTGCGCGCGGTCGCGGGCTTCGTCGAGCTCGACTCGGGCACCGTGCATTTCGGCGACCGCGACGTGACGCGCGTGCCGGTGCACAAGCGCCAGGTCGGCATGGTGTTCCAGGGCTACGCGCTCTTCCCTCACCTCACCGTGGCGCAGAACGTGGAATTCGGCCTCAAGGTGCGCGGCTGGGAGCGCCCGAAGGTGCGCGAGCGCGTGGCCGAGATGCTCGATTGGGTGCAGCTGGGCGCGCTCTCGGAGCGGCGCCCCCGCCAGCTCTCCGGCGGCCAGCAGCAGCGCGTGGCGCTCGCGCGCGCGATGGCGATCCGCCCCGACGTGCTGCTGCTCGACGAGCCGTTCTCGGCCCTCGACGCCAAGCTGCGCCTGCAGATGCGCACCGAGATTCGCGAGCTGCAGCGCAGCGCCAACATCACCTCGGTGTTCGTGACCCACGACCAGGACGAGGCGATGGCGATCGCCGACCGCATCGGCGTGATCAACCACGGACGGCTCGAGCAGATCGGCAGCGCCGAGGACCTCTACCAGCGGCCGGTCTCGCGTTTCGTCGCGGGCTTCATCGGCAAGTGCAACTTCCTCGAGGGAAAGGTCACGGGGTCCAACCGCTTCGAGACCGCGGCCGGGCAGGCGTTGCAGTTTTCCGGCGACCACGGCGTGGGCGCGGCGGCGCTCTGCTTCCGGCCCGAGCACGCGCGGCTTGCCGCTACGGGTTCCGCCGCGGGCAACAGCGTCGCCGTGACGGTGAAGCTGGTGACCTACCTGGGTCCGTCCACCGAATACGAGCTCGAGGCCGATGGCGGCGTGAAGCTGCTCGTCACCGCCGCGTCGATCGAGGGGCGCGCGGCTCGCAACGGCGAGCGCATGGCGCTTGCATGGCGCACCGAGGACAGCTTCGTCGTAGCCGGTTGAAGCGCCGCGGGCTCGCGGCTACTTCCAGACCTGGCGCGCGACGCGCAGGTAATTGCCACCGAGGATTCCCGTGACCTGCTCGCCGGTGTAGCCGTGGTCGAGCATCACCTGCGTGAGGCCGCGCAGCTGCTCGGGCTCGAAGAACGCCTGCGGGATCGGATAATCCGCGGGCGGGTACATGTCGGGCTTGGCGCGGATCAGATTGTAGAAGCCGTCGGCGAAGTACACATAGTCGAGCCCCAGGCCCACGTGCTGCCAGCCGACCAGTTCGCACATGTAGTCCACGTGCCTGAACAGCGACTCGTTGTCGGCCACGTTGTCGGCGATGTAGATGCCCATCCCGTTCATGCCGATCACGCCACCGGTGGCCGCGCACGCCTTGATCTGGTCGTCGCGGATGTTGCGCTCGTGGTCGCGCAGCGCGCGCGCGTTCGAGTGCGAGAAGATCACCGGCGACGTGGAAACCTCCATCGCTTCCATGGTGGTGCGGTGGCCGGTATGCGAGCAGTCGATCAGCATGCCGACGCGGTTCATCTCGCGGATCAGCGTGCGACCGAAGCTCGAAAGGCCCGCGTTGGTCGGCTCGTGGCAGCCGTCGCCCACCGAGTTCTTGCTGTTGTAGCAAAGCAGCAGCGCGCGCACGCCGAGCCGGTAGTAGAGCGAGACCATGTTGACGTCGCCCTGCAGCGCGTTGGTGCCCTGGTGGTGGAAGCCGAGGGCGAGCTTGCCCTCGCGCTTCGCGCGCAGGATGTCGTCGACGGTCTCGACGAAGACGTACTTGTCCGGCGCGGAATCGATGCGGCGGCGCTCGGCGGCCATGTGCTGGATCGTGGCCTCCAGCGATGGAACCGAGTCGAGGCCGACGGTGAGTGAGACGTAGTTGAAGCCGGAGCTTGCGAAGCGCTCGAGCGCGTTGCCGCGCACCGAAATCCAGCGCCCTCCCCACGGCAGCACCATGTCGCAAACGACCGCGGCGGCGATCAGCTCGTCCGCCGCGCTGTCCTTGCCCCGAGAGGGCATCAGGCCGGGACCGGCTCGCGCACCTTGGCGCCGATGCTGTCGAGGTACTGCAGGCAGCGCTCGGTGGTTTCGACGTCGCCAAACTTGGCGTCGATGTCGAATAGATTCCAGAGCACCGCACCCGGCACGCGATCGCCGATCGCCTCCTTCACCGCGATCGGGCGGAAGCCGTCGGCCAGCGCATCACACACGGTCTCGCGCACACACGCCGAGGCGGTCACGCCGGTCACCAGCACCGTGTCGACGCCGGCGGCGCGCAGATAGCCCGCGAGATAGGTGCCGTGGAAGGCGCTTGCGCGTTTCTTCACCAGCACCTGCTCGCCCGCGATCGGGGCGATGCGCGAGTCGATGTCCCAGAGGGCCTTGTTGCTCTCCGCTACGACCTCGACAGGGATTTTGTTGTGCCACAGGCCCATGTCGGTATTGGGGTTGTTGCGGTCGGTCACCTGGTAGCAGGTGGTCACGTGAACCACGGGGAAGCCGTACTTGCGGAAACCCACGAGCAGCTTCTGCACCGCCGGGATCACCTGGTCATCGATGTGTTCGCAGGTGAACGGGTTGCCGGGACGTGTCCATGCGTTGGCGAGGTCCACGTTGATGAGCGCGGGTTTGCGGCCGAAGCCCACGCGGCGCTGGAAGCCGCGCTCGCGATAACGGCGGGTGGCTTCTTCGAATGCGGCTTCGAGGGCCTGTTCGAGCGGGTCTTTCGTCATCGCAGCTCTCCTGGAAAGTTGAGACTCCATCGTAGGCCCGGGTGTGGCCGGTTTGATATCAATTGAGGCATAATTGATGCTAATTCAGGTAACAACATGGCCACCACTTCCTCGACCCACCTCGTTGCGCTGCGCTTCGACCTGCGCCAGGTGCGCGCCTTCCTCGCCGTCGCCGAGGAGCTGCACTTCCGGCGCGCCGCCGAGCGTCTTGCGACCACGCAACCCGCGCTGAGCCGCACCATCCGCGACCTCGAGGCCGCGGTCGACGTCGCACTCTTCGAGCGCTCGACGCGCCGCGTGCGCCTCACGCCGGCGGGTGAGGCCTTCGCTGCCGAGTGCCGGCTCGCCTCCGGCCACCTGCAGCTCGCAGCACTTGCGGCGCGCAGCGCGGCTCGCGGCGAGAGCGGGCGGCTGCGCGTGGCCTATATGGACTTCGCCATCAACGGCGGCCTGCCGCGAATCCTGCGCGCATTCCGCGCCAGCACGCCGGCGGTGAAAGTCGACCTCGAATACCTGCCCACGGCGGCGCAGCATCGCGCACTGCTCGAAGGGCGCATCGACATCGGCTTCCTCATCGGGCGCTTCAACGCCCACCGCATCGCGAACCTCCCGGTCGACGAGGAGGAGTACGTCGTGCTCCTTCCCGAAGGGCACCGCCTCGCCGCATCGAAAGCCCTGTGCCTCGCCGAGCTCGCGGGAGAGGACTTCGTCCTCGGCTCCGAAGAGACCTTCAGCCAATTTCGCGCGCTGCTCTTCGAGCTCTGCCACCGCGCGGGATTTTTCCCGCACGTGGTGCAGGAGGCTTCCAACAGCAGCGGCATCTTCGGGCTGGTAGCCGCGGGGGCCGGAATCACCGTGTACGCCGGAAACGCGCGCAATTCCCCGCGCAGCGGCGTGGTGGTGCGCCCGCTCGAGGACGTGAAGGAGCGCGTGCCGATCGTGGCCGCGTGGCTCGAGGACCATCCGTCGGAGGCGCTGCGCCGCTTCCGCGAGTGTGTGATGGCGCAAAAAGACCAATCCGTGTCGGCTCCCGCCCGGCCCGCGCGCAAGCGGGGTGCTTGAATGGAGCGATCCCAAAACCCAACCAGGAGGGCTGCCGTGGGCACCACACTGCACGAGGAAGCCATCGTCGTCGACGGGCTGATCATCTCGAACTTCACCCGCGCGGTCTTCGAGGACATGCGCCGTGGCGGGCTCACCGCCGCCAACTGCACCTGCTCGATCTGGGAGGGCTTTCGCCCCAGCATGGAGAACGTCGCGCGCTGGAAGGCCCACTTTCGCGACAACGCCGACCTCATCACCCAGGTCTTCACCACCGCGGACGTCGCGCGCGCCAAGCGCGAGGGCCGCACCGGCATCATCCTCGGCTGGCAGAACATGGCGGGCATCGAGGACCAGATCCCGTTCCTGCAGCTCTTCAAGGAGCTCGGCGTGGGTGTGATGCAGATCGCCTACAACACCCAGAACCTCGTGGGCTGCGGCTGCTACGAGAAGACCGACAGCGGCCTCACCGAATTCGGCCACGAGGTCATCGCCGAGATGAACCGCGTGGGCATCCTCTGCGACCTCTCGCACGTGGGCGCGAAGACCAGCGAGGACGTGATCCGCGCCTCGAAGAAACCGGTGGCCTACACGCACTGCCTGCCCGCGGGGCTCAAGCAGCACCCGCGCAACAAGAGCGACGCGCAGCTGAAATTCATCGCCGATGCCGGCGGCTTCGTGGGCGTGACCATGTTCCCGCCGTTCCTCAAGCGCGGGCCCAAGTCCACCGTCGACGACTACGTCGAGGCGATCGAATACGTGATCGACATTGCGGGCGAAGACCAGGTCGGCATCGGCACCGACTTCACCCAGGGCTACGGGCAGGAATTCTTCGACTGGATCACCCACGACAAGGGCTACGCGCGCAAGCTCACCGACTTTGGCGAAGTGACCAACCCCGAAGGCATTCGCACCATCGGCGAGTTTCCCAACCTCACCGCGACGATGGAGAAACGCGGCTGGAAGGAAGCCCGCATCCGCAAGGTGATCGGCGAGAACTGGGTGCGGGTGCTGTGCGACGTCTGGGGGGCGTGAAGCGCCCTCGCGGTAACCCTTTCCCCCGGGGCGGCGATATCTGCTAACTTTCCTTCACCCCCCAAGGAAAGAGCGCAGTGACCCGACCGGTTCGTGCCCGCAGGCGTTTGGCTGAGGCCGAGGTGACCCCGAAGCTCAAGGTCGCATTCGTGCTCACGCCGCGCTTCACGCTCACGGCATTCGCGGGGTTCGTCGACGTGCTGCGCCTGGCCGCCGACGAGGGCGATCGCAGCCGCCAACTCGAGTGCCACTGGACGGTGCTCGGCGAAGAGGGCGCCTCGATGGCGTCGAGCTGCGGCGCCGAAGTCCTGGTGTGGGAAGCGATGGAGGCGCCAGAGCGCTTCGACTACATCGTGGTGGTGGGCGGGCTGCTGCACCAGGGCCAGCGCGTGCCTGCCGGTGTCTACGCTTTCCTCAAGGCGGCGGCGAAGGCGGGCGTGCCGCTGGTGGGCCTGTGCACCGGCTCCTTCGTGCTCGCCCGCGCGGGCCTGCTCAACGGCTACGTCACCTGCGTGAGCTGGTTCCATCGCGAGGATTTCACCCACGAGTTCCCGCGCCTGCGCCTGGTCACCAACCAGATGTACATGGTCGATCGCGACCGCATGACCTGCGCCGGGGGCACCAGCGTGGTCCACCTCGCCGCGCACCTGATCGAGAAGCACTGTGGGCGCGCGTTCGCCAACAAGAGCCTGCGCATCCTGCTCGAGGACCAGCCGCTGCCGTCGAACACGCCGCAGCCCGAGGCTGAGATCGCGCGCAAGGCGCAGGACTGGTTCGTGCGCCGCGCGATGCTGCTGATCGAGCAGCGCGTGTCGCAGCCCGACCCGATCAACAAGGTGGTGAGCACGCTCGGCATTGGCATCCGCCAGCTCGAGCGGCGCTTCTTCGCCGACGTCGGCATCACCATGCGCGAGTTCCGCTCGCAGCTGCGCCTGGCGCGCGCGCGCTGGATGATCGAGAACACCGACCTCTCGCTCACCGAGATCGGGCTCGAATGTGGCTTCGGCGGCTGCTCGCATTTCTCCCGCGCCTTCGCTGCGCACTACCGCGTGCGACCCTCCACGGTGCGCCGCAGCTCGATTTCCGCGCGCTCGGCGGCGTAGTTTCAGCGGGCGCCCCCGCGCCCCTCCCTCCGCCTTGCGATGGCGGGATCAGCCAAATCGATGTCGCATTCGAGCCAAACCCCCCGCGCCCCCGATGGTTGAATGTCCGGACGGGTATTCGCCCGGTCAACCACCCCAATGGCGATCAGCGTCTTCGACCTCTTCAAGATCGGCATCGGCCCTTCGAGCTCGCACACGGTGGGCCCGATGCGCGCCGCGCTGATGTTCGCCTCCGGGTTGCGCGAGGCGGGCCAGCTCGAGCGTGTCGCGGCGATTCGCAGCGAGCTCTTCGGCTCGCTCGGCGCCACGGGCAAGGGGCACGGCAGCGACAAGGCGGTGCTGCTCGGCCTCGAGGGCGAAGCACCCGACACCGTGGATCCCGCGGGCATCGCCGATCGCCTCGCGACGATTCGCGCCGCGAAGTCGATTCGCGTCCTCGGCGTGCACCCCATCGCCTTCGACGAGCCCGGGCACCTCGTCTTCCATCGCCGCAAGTCGCTGCCGTTCCATCCCAACGGCATGATCTTCACCGCCCTCGATGCTGCTGGTGGCGAGGTCGCGTGCAAGACCTACTACTCGGTGGGTGGCGGTTTCGTGGTGAACGATGCCGGCACGGGCTCCGAGCGGTTGAAGGAGGACGACACGCCGATCGCGCATCCTTTCCGCTCCGGCGCCGAGCTCCTCGAGCTCACGCGGCGGCACGGCAAGGCGGTGAGCGCGCTGATGATGGACAACGAGCAGGCGTGGCGCTCCGAGGCAGACATCCGCGCCGGGCTTCTGCGCATCTGGGTCGTGATGCAGGCGTGCGTGAAGCGCGGCTGCGAGCAGGAGGGCGTGCTCGCGGGCGGCATGAAGGTGAAGCGCCGCGCCAAGGCGCTGCACCTGCGCCTGAGCACGACGCCCGAGGCCGCACTGCGCGATCCGCTCGCCGCGCTCGACTGGGTGAATCTCTACGCCCTCGCGGTCAACGAGGAGAACGCCGCGGGCGGGCGTGTGGTGACGGCGCCGACCAATGGGGCCGCGGGCATCATTCCGGCCGTTCTGCATTACTACATGCGCTTCGTGCCGGGGGCGAACGAGGATGGCGTGGTGCGCTTCCTGCTCACCGCCGCCGCCATCGGCATCCTCTACAAGGAGAACGCGTCGATCTCCGGCGCCGAGGTGGGCTGCCAGGGCGAGGTGGGAGTGGCGTGTTCGATGGCCGCTGGCGCGCTCGCCGAGGTGATGGGCGGCTCGCCCGGCCAGGTGGAAAACGCCGCCGAGATCGGCATGGAGCACAACCTCGGGCTCACCTGCGACCCCGTGGGCGGGCTGGTGCAGGTGCCGTGTATCGAGAGGAACGCGATGGGCTCGATCAAGGCGATCAACGCCGCGCGCCTGGCACTGCAGGGCGATGGCACCCACTTCGTCTCGCTCGACGAGGTGATCAAGACCATGCGCGAGACCGGCGCCGACATGAAGCTCAAGTACAAGGAGACGTCGCGCGGCGGCCTCGCAGTCAACGTCATCGAATGCTGACATGAGCAAGTACTCGATCTTCAGCCTGGTGCGCAATGCGCTCTCGTACCACGAGAACTGGGAGCGTGCGTGGCGCAGCCCCGAGCCGCGGCGCGAATACGACGTGGTGATCATCGGCGGCGGCGGGCATGGCCTGGCCACCGCTTATTACCTCGCGAAGGAACACGGCATCACCAACGTCGCGGTGATCGAGAAGGGCTGGATCGGCGGCGGCAACACCGGGCGCAACACCACCATCGTGCGCTCGAACTACCTCTGGGACGAGTCCGCGGCGATCTACGAGAAGTCGATGAAGCTCTGGGAGGGCCTGTCGCAGGACCTCAACTACAACGTGATGTTCAGCCAGCGCGGCGTGATGAATCTCGGGCACTCGCTGCAGGACATGCGCGACATCGAGCGGCGCGTGAACGCCAACCGGTTGAATGGCGTCGACGGCGTGGTCATGGACGCGCGCCAGGTGAAGGAGAAGGTGCCGCTCATCAACGTTTCGCCCGGCGCGCGCTACCCGATTCTCGGCGCCTCGTTCCAGCCCCGCGGGGGCACTGCGCGCCACGATGCGGTGGCGTGGGGCTTCGCCCGCGGCGCCGATGCCCGCGGCGTGCACATCATCCAGAAGTGCGAGGTCACCGGCATCCGGCGTGGCGCCGATGGCGTGGCCGGGGTCGAGACCAGCCGCGGATTCATCGGCGCGAAGAAGGTCGCGGTTGTTGCCGCGGGGCACTCGAGCGTGATCGCTTCCATGGCGGGGCTGCGCCTGCCGATCGAGAGCCACCCGCTGCAGGCGCTGGTCTCCGAGCCGATCAAGCCGGTGCTCGACACGGTGGTCATGTCGAACGCGGTGCACGGCTACGTGAGCCAGTCGGACAAGGGCGACCTTGTGGTCGGCGCCGGCATCGATGCCTACGTTGGTTACGGGCAGCGCGGCAGCTTCTCGATCATCGAGAGCACGCTCGCCGCGATCCTCGAGCTCTTCCCCGCCTTCAGTCGCGTGCGCATGAACCGGCAGTGGGGCGGCATCGTCGACGTGTGCCCGGACGCCTCGCCGATCATCGGCCTCACCCCGGTGAAGGGCCTCTACTTCAACTGCGGCTGGGGCACCGGAGGCTTCAAGGCCACGCCGAGCTCGGGCTGGGCCTTCGCGCACACCGTCGCGCACGATCGCCCGCACGAGCTCAACGCCGCGTTCTCGCTCGAGCGCTTCGCGACCGGGCACCTCATCGACGAGCACGGCGCAGCCGCCGTGGCGCACTGACATGCTGATCATCACCTGCCCCTGGTGCGGGCCGCGCGAGCAGACCGAGTTCGCCTACGGCGGCGAGGCCCACATCGAGCGCCCGCGCGATCCCGCCGCGCTCACCGACGCGCAGTGGGCCGATTACGTCTTCATGCGCAAGAACACGCGCGGGCGCCACCTCGAGCAGTGGGGGCACGCGTTCGGTTGCCGCCGCTGGTTCAATGTCGAGCGCGACACGGTGACCTACGTGGTCAAGGGATCGTACAAGGTGGGCGAGAAGCCGCCGGGGGAGGGCGCATGACGCAGTCCTCTCGCCTGGCGCAGGGTGGGCGCATCGACCGCGCGCGCGCGCTGCGCTTCACCTTCAACGGCCGCGCCTACGAAGGCCATCCGGGCGATACGCTCGCATCGGCGCTGCTGGCCAACGGCGTGACGCTCGTCGCGCGCAGCTGGAAATACCACCGCCCGCGCGGCGTGGTCGCGGCGGGAGTGGAAGAGCCCAACGCGATCGTCCAGCTGGACGAAGGCGCGCGCACCGTGCCCAACGCGCGCGCCACCGAAGTCGAGCTGCACGAAGGCCTCGTGGCCTCGAGCGTGAACTGCTGGCCTGGACCCGGCTTCGACCTGATGGCGGTCACCGGCCTCTTCTCGCGGATCATGCCGGCGGGTTTCTACTACAAGACGTTCATGTGGCCGAAGAGCTTCTGGATGCGCTACGAGCATTTCATCCGCAAGGCGTCGGGCCTGGGCCGCGCGCCCGAGGTGGCGGATCCCGACACCTACGAGAAGGCCACCGCGTATTGCGATGTCCTCGTCGCCGGCGCGGGCCCCGCCGGGCTCGCCGCGGCACTGGCCGCCGGGCGCGCCGGCGCGCGCGTGATCGTCGCCGACGAGCAGGCGCAGATGGGCGGCTCGTTGCTGCACGACCTCGCGCACACCATCGAAGGCAAGCCCGCCGCGTTGTGGCTGCAGGAGACGCTGGCCGAGCTGTGCGCGATGCCCGAGGTGCGCCTGTTGCCACGCGCCACCGTGTTCGGCTATCACGACGGCAACTACCTCACGATCGCCGAGCGATTGAACGATCACCTGCCGCCAGCCGAGCGCCGCGGCAGCCGCGAGCGCGTCTGGCGCGTCAGGGCAAAGCAGGTGGTGCTCGCCACCGGCGCCATCGAGCGTCCGCTGGTGTTCGGCGACAACGACCGGCCGGGGATCATGCTCGCCTCTGCGGTGTCGCGCTTCACCAATCGCCACGGCGTGCGCCTCGGGCGGCGCGCGGTGGTCTTCACCAACAACGACAGCGCCTACGAGACGGCGCTCGACCTCGCGCGCGCGGGGGTCGCGGTTGCCGCCGTGATCGACGTGCGCGCGGTGCCGTCGGGGCGGCTGGCGGCGGCGGTGCGCGAGACGGGCATCGAGATCATCGCGGGTTCGGTGGTGTCGCAGGCGCTCGGCGGCAAACGCGTCTCGGGCGTGAAGGTCCTGGCCGTCGACGCCTCGGGCAAGCCCGCGGGTGCCGCGCGCGTCGTCGATTGCGACCTGTTCGCGGTCTCGGGCGGCTGGAGCCCGGCGGTGCACCTGCACGCGCAGTCGGGCGCGCGTCCGGCCTACGATCCCGCGAAGGCGTGCTTCGTCCCCGGCGCGCCAATCCAACCAGAACGCTCGGCGGGCGCGTGCAACGGCTCCTTCGCGCTCGACGAGTGCCTTGCCGAGGGACTGGAGGCCGGCGCGAACGCGGCGCGGCTCGCGGGGTTCGACGCGCCGGCCGGCGCGCGGCGCGCGGTCCTCCCGGCATTCGCCGAGCAGCCGCTGCAACCGCTGTGGCTTGTGCCTTCGGGCCAGGCGCCCGGGCGCGGGCCGAAGCAATTCGTCGACCTGCAGAACGATGTGAGCGCCGCCGACATCGCGCTCGCCGCGCGCGAGGGGTATCACTCGATCGAACACGTGAAGCGCTACACCGCGCTCGGCTTCGGCACCGACCAGGGCAAGCTCGGCAACATCAACGGCATGGCGATCCTCGCCGCCGAGCTGGGCCAGGAGATCGCAGCCACCGGCACGACGACGTTCCGGCCGAACTACACGCCGGTCACCTTCGGCGCCATCGCGGGCCCGGATCTCGGCGACCTGTTCGAGCCCATCCGAACCACGCCGATCCATGCGTGGCATGTGGCGCACGGCGCGCTGTTCGAGGACGTGGGCCAGTGGAAGCGGCCGTGGTATTTCCCGAAGGCGGGAGAGACGCTCCGACAGGCAGTCGACCGCGAATGCCTCGCCACACGCCACGGCGTGGGCATCATGGATGCATCGACGCTCGGCAAAATCGACATCAAGGGCCTGGACGCCGCCGAGTTCCTCGACCTGGTCTACACCAACGCTTGGCGCAAGCTGGGCGTGGGCCGCTGCCGCTACGGGCTGATGCTCGACGAAAACGGCATGGTGATGGACGACGGCGTGACCACGCGCCTCGCGGAAAACCATTTCCTCATGACCACCACCACGGGAGGTGCCGCGCGCGTGATGGCGTGGCTCGAGCGCTGGCTGCAGACCGAGTGGCCGCACCTCAAGGTGTACCTCACCTCGGTCACCGAACATTTCGCCACCGCGGCCGTAGTTGGTCCCGAAAGCCGCAAGGTGCTGCAGGCCGTCTGCAAGGACGTCGATTTCTCGCCCGAGGCGTTGCCGTTCATGGCGTATCGCGAGGGCACCGCCGCCGGCATCCCGGCGCGCATCATGCGCATCAGCTTCTCGGGCGAGCTCGCCTACGAAGTCAACGTGCGCGGCGACCAGGCCCTGGCTGTGTGGGAGGCGCTGATGCAGGCCGGCCAACCCTTCGGCATCACGCCTTACGGCACCGAGACCATGCACGTGCTGCGCGCGGAGAAGGGATTCATCATCGTGGGCCAGGACACCGACGGCTCCGTCACGCCGGTGGACCTCGGCATGGACTGGATCATGGCGAAGGGCAAGGACTACATCGGGCGCCGTTCGCTCACGCGCTCCGACACCAGCCGCGAGGACCGCAAGCAGCTCGTGGGCCTCCTCACCGAAAACCCCGCCGAGGTGCTCCCCGAGGGCGGCCAGGTTGTGGCCGACGCGCGCGCGAGCGTGCCGGTGCCGATGCTCGGGCATGTCACTTCGAGTTACTTCAGCGCCTTCCTCGGCCGCTCGATTGCGATGGCGCTGGTGAAGGACGGACGCAAGCGCATGGGCGAACGTGTGGAGGTTCCGTTGGCCGACGGGCGCGTGATGCCCGCGCTCATATCCGGCTCGGTATTCGTCGATCCCGAAGGAGCGCGCCAGAATGCCTGACATTGTCCAGGTCTCCGAGCCGGCGGGCCTCGCGCACATCAACCTGCGCGGTGACCCAGGCGATGCCGCGTTCCTCGCCGCGGTGAAGGGCGTGCTGGGAGCAGAGCTGCCGCTCGCCGCGAACACCACGGCCGCCGCGGGCGAGCACACGGTCTGCTGGCTTGGACCCGATGAATGGCTCGTGGTCTCGACGGCGGATTCGGCGACGGTCGCGAAAGCCTTGCAGGGCGCGCTCGGGGACCTCTTCTCGTCGGTCACCGAAATCGGCGGCGGCAACGCGGTGATGGTGCTGCGCGGCGCCGGCGTGCGCGAACTGCTGGCGCGCGACTGCCCGCTCGACCTGCACCCGCGCGAGCTCGGACCCGGACGCTGCGCGCAGACGCGCCTCGCCAAGGCCGCGGTGCTGCTGCGTCCGCTCGACGATGGCGCGCTCGAGCTGGTCGTGCGGCGCAGCTTCGTGAGCTATCTGCGGCTCTGGTTCGAACGCGCGGGGGCCGTCGTGGAATCGCGTGAAGCGAGCGCCCATGTCCGATAGCGATGCGGGTTCGAAGGCCTGGAAGGTCACCCCGAGCGCCTACATGGCCTCGCGCCCGGCGCAGCACGCGCTGCCCGCGCTGCCGTTCTCGCAATACGTCACGATGCGCGACGGCGTGCGCATCGCGGTCGACGTCTACCTTCCGCAGGGTCTGCCGTCCGGCACGCGCCTGCCCACCATCTTCATCGCCACGCCGTACTACCGCCGGTTCCGGACCGCGGGCCCGGTGGCCGAGTACACGCCGATGGCGTTCCGTTACCGCGACGCGTTCGTGCCGCGCGGCTATGCGATGGTGGTGATCGACGTGCGCGGCACCGGCGCCAGCTTCGGCACGCGCGATTCGTTCCGCTCGCCCAGCGAGCGCGAGGACTTCCGCGAGATCGCGGACTGGATCGTGGCGCAGCCGTGGTCGAACGGCGCGATCGGGGCGACGGGCATCTCGTACCCGGGGGCGGCCTCGCTCTTCCTCGCGGGAACCGGCCACCCCGCGGTCAAGGCCGTGGCGGCGCTCTTCGTGATCGGCGACATCTACGCCGACCAGCTGTATCCCGGCGGCATGCTCTCGCAGGTGTGGACCGGCCTCTACAACGACTGCATCGTCGCGCTCGACCACAACGAGACCGCGGAGATCCGCAAGTTCGCCTACTTCCGCGATCCGGCGTTGCTCGGGCCGGCGCCCGTGGACGACGACCCCGAGGGCATCCTGCTCGCCGAGGCGATGCACCAGCACCGGCAGAGCTTCAACCTGCACGACGCGGCGCCCGAATACGCCTTCCGCGGCGAGGGGCTCGCGCACGATCCCGCGCTCACGCTCGAGGTATGCAGCCCGTACCACTACTTCGACCAGATCCGGCCCGAGGTCGCGATCTACTCCGTCTCGGGCTGGTTCGACGGCTCGGGCTACAGCAGCGCGACCGCGAGCCGCTTCAACACGCTCGCGCGCGACAACCATTTCCTGTTGCTTGGACCGTGGGACCACGGTGCGCGCACCAACGGATCGCCGTGGCGCGGCGCGCGGTTGCCGGCCTTCGACCTGTGGGGCGAAGTGCTGCGGTTCTTCGACCGCTACCTCATGGGCCGCGACAACGGCATCGAGACCGAGCAGCGCGTGCACTACTTCAGCGTCCACGGCGAGCGGTGGCAGGCTGCCGATGCGTGGCCGCCGGTGCCGCGCGACACGCCGCTCTACCTATCGAGTGGCAGCCTGAAGCCCGCGAAGCCCGCGCTCGCGCACCAGGTCGAGTACCAGGTCGATTTCACCACCACCACGGGGCGCGCCACCCGCTACGAGCGCCTCGGCCTGCAGGACATCGCCGAGTACTACGGTGACTGGAACGGCCGCGAGGAGTCGATGGCGGCCTTCACCTCGGCGCCGTTCGAGACCGCGATGGAGCTCACCGGCCACGCGGTGGCGCGCATCACGCTCGCATCGAGCGAGACCGACGCGGGTGTCTTCGTCTACCTGAGCGAGGTCGATGCCGACGGCACGAGCCACTACGTGACCGAGGGCATGCTGCGCGCGCTGCATCGCGCCACCGCCGCGCCGCCCGCCAACTACGTGAGCGACTGGCCGTATCACCCGTACACGCGCGCCGAGGCGAAGTTGCTGGAGAAGGGCAGGCCCGTCACGCTCGAGATCGGCCTGCTGCCGGTCTCGTGGGTGTTCGCCAGCGGCAGCCGCCTGCGGCTCTCGATCGCCGGCGCCGACGCGGGGCATTTCCCGCAGGTGCCCCACGGGCGCCCGCCGCGGCTCGCAATTCTCTGCGGCGGCGAGGGCGCCTCGACGGTCGAGATCCCCATGCGCCCGTACCGGGGCATTGCCGCGTCCTGAACCCGCAAGCGCGTCAGCGGCTGGCGTCGTGCAGGCGCGTGCGCTGGCGCCCCTGCGCGTCGAAGTTGGCCGGATCGAGCCAGCGCTCGAAGCCGGCCTTGATTGCCGGCCACTCGCTGTCGACGATCGAGTACCAAGCGGTGTCGCGGCTGCGCGCCTTGTAGACGATCGCCTTGCGGAACGTGCCTTCGTAGGTGAAGCCGAAACGCTGCGCCGCGGCGCGCGACGGCGCGTTGAGGTCGTCGCACTTCCACTCGAAGCGCCGGTAGCCGAGCTCGTCGAACGCGCGGGCCATCAACAGGTAGATCGCCTCGGTCGCCGCGCACGTGCGCTGCAGCCGCGGTGCGAAGTTGATGTGCCCCACCTCGATCACGCCGTGGTTGCGGTCGATGCGCATCAGCGCGGCGACGCCAACGGCCTTGCCGGTGGCGAGATCGACGATCGCGTGGAACATCGGGTCCTGCGTCGAGGCGCATTTCTGCACCCAGGCGGTGTACGCCTCCGGCGTCGCCGGCTTCTCGTCGAACAGGTAGGTCCAGTGGCGCCCGTCCCGGTCATCCTCGTTGGCTTCGAAGAGATCCCTCGCGTGGCGCGATGCCTCGAGGGGCTCGATGCGCACGTAACGTCCGGTGAGCGGCGCGGCGGGTGGAACAGGGCGCGCGCTCCAGCCTTCGACCTTCGGTCCGATTGGTTGCGCGGGGTGGGGGATCATGGACATCTCCTGCTCCAACGGGGCGTGTACACGGAGTCGTCATTGTGACCGAAGCGATTGTCTTCGCGGGTGCATTGCTGGGCGGGCCCGCGTCCGGGCGTGGCTGGGCTCGCTTTGCCGCATCACCGCCGGCTTTGAACCGATGCGTACGCCGAGGCGGCTCCAGGCGCCCGTTAGCCACTCGGATCCCTCGGCGCATCAGTTTGCGTGCCGCATGAAAGAACCAACATGCGCGGCATGTCGTGAAGACGTGCGAGCTACGCAGCCTTTGCTTGACTTGGTGGGGATTACTGTCTGTAATCCTTGCTGATCCCAATATCTCCCTAAGGAACGTCGCGATGCCATCCCCTTCCGCACGAACCCTCTTGGCGGCTTTCCTGCTCGCCCTTGCGATCGTTCCCGCGCATGCCCAGAAAAAGGGCGGAACGCTGACCTACACCTACCAACCCGAGCCCACCGCGATGTCGACGATCTCGACCACCGCGGTCCCGGTCGCGCTCATCACCACCAAGATCTACGAGAGCCTGCTCGAATACGAAGGCGCAGGAATGAAACCGGTTCCGGGGCTCGCCGAGTCGTGGACGGTCTCGAAGGACCAGAAGACCTACACCTTCAAGCTGCGCAAGGGCGTCACATGGCATGACGGCAAGCCGTTCACCAGCGACGACGTGAAGTTCAGCATCGAGAAGGTCATTACGCCGTTCCACTCGCGGGGCAAGACGTATTTCGGCGAGGTGGCCTCGATCGAGACGCCCGACGCGTACACCGTGATCTTCAAGCTGAAGGAGCCGGTGCCGTACTTCCTGCGCGCCTTCCAGGCGGCCGAGTCGCCGATCATGCCGCGCCACGGTTTCAGCGACGAGGAGGTCGCGACCGGAAAGATCCGCACCGCGAAGATCATGCAGAACCCGATCGGCACCGGGCCCTTCAAGCTCAAGGAATGGAAGAAGGGAAGTCATATCATCCTCGAGCGCAACCCGGCGTACTGGAAGCCGGGGCGGCCCTACCTCGACCAGGTGATCCTGCGGGTGCTGCCCGACGGATCCGCGCGCGCGATCGCGGTGGAGAAGGGCGAGGTGGATCTCGCGCCCATGTCGGCGCTGCCGCCGGCGGAGATCCAGCGCCTGGGCAAGTTGCCCACGATGGTCGTCTCGCAGGACGGCAATGAGGGGCTCGGCCCGATCATGTGGCTCGAGGTCAACAATCGATCCAAGCCGCTTTCCGACGTGCGCGTGCGCCAGGCGATGAGCCTCGCGATCGACCGGCGCAAGCTCGTGGACGTGATCTGGTACGGCCAGGGCAAGCCCGCCAGCGGGCCGATCGTCAGCGGCAACCCGAACCTTTTCGACAAGTCACTCAAGCCGCTCGAGTACAACGTCGCCAAGGCCAACAAGATGCTGGACGATGCCGGCTACAAGCGCGGCGCCGACGGCGTGCGCTTCAAGCTCACGCAGAACTTCCTGCCCTACGGCGAGGAATGGGTGCGGCAGGCCGAGTACCTGAAGCAGGAATTCCGCAAGGTCGGCATCGAGGTCGAGACGCAGAGCCTCGACCTGGGCGGATGGCTCAAGCGCATCTATACCGACTGGGACTACGACTACACCAGCAATTTCACCCACAACTACTCCGATCCCACCATCGGGGTGCAGCGCGCCTTCATCTCGACCAACATCAAGCGGGGTGCCACGTTCAGCAACTCGATGGACTACGTGAACGAGAACCTGGACGCGCTCTTCAGGAAGGCCGCGCTCCTCGAGGACGGCCCGGAGCGCACGCAGGTGTGGGCGCAGATCCAGGGGATTCTGCGGCGCGACATGCCGGTGATCTTCCTCATGGAGATGAGCTATTCACACATCTGGAACAAGCGCGTGCACGGGCTGATCACCAACGGGATCTCGATGTACTCGGGGTGGGACGGCGTGTGGGTCGAGTAGAGCGCCCCTCGCGGGGCGCATGAACAAGGGCACCGTCCTCTTCGTCGGCAGGCGCCTGCTGCAGCTCGTGCCCGTCGTGCTCGCCATCGCGACGCTGAACTTCGTCCTCATCAAGATGGCCCCCGGGGATGCCGCGGACATCCTCGCCGGGCAGATGGGCCACGCCACGCTCGAGTTCACCCAGGAGCTGCGACGCGAGTTCGGGCTCGACCTGCCGCTGATCGAGCAGTTCTTCGTCTACATCCGCCGCCTCGCCACGCTCGATCTCGGCGTGTCGGTGATCCAGCAGCAGCCGGTGCTCGACCTGATCCTCGACCGGCTTCCCGCCACCCTGCTGCTGATGGTGACCTCGATCGGGGTGGCGATCACTTCGGGCGTCGCGCTGGGCGTGGTCGCCGCGCGCCGCCAGGGAGGTTGGGTCGACAATGTGATCTCGGTGGTCGCGCTGCTCGTGTACGCGACACCGGCCTTCTGGCTCGGCCTCATGCTGATCGTGTTCTTCTCGATCCAGCTCGACCTGCTGCCATCCGGCGGCATGATGCGGATCGGGGTGGACCAATCGCCGCTCGCGCTGGCGCTGGACGTGGCGCACCACCTCGTGCTTCCCGCGCTCACGCTCGGACTCTTCTACGCCGCTATCTATGCGCGCCTCATGCGCGCCTCGATGCTCGAGGTCTACGGCCAGGACTTCATCACGACCGCGCGCGCGAAGGGGCTCCCGGAGCGCGCCGTCGCCTGGAGCCACGCCGCGCGCAATGCACTGCTTCCGGTGGTAACCCTCGCGGGGATGCAACTCGGCCACCTCCTGGGCGGCTCGATCCTCATCGAGACCGTGTTCGCCTGGCCGGGGCTGGGCCGGCTGGTGTTCGACGCGCTGCAACAGCGCGACCTGAACCTCCTCCTCGGGATCCTCTTCGTCTCCTCGGTGGTGGTGGTGCTAGCGAACCTCTTCGTGGACCTGCTCTACGGCATGCTCGACCCGAGGATCACGCACAAGTGAGCCGCGCGCGCGCATTCTGGCGGCGCTATCGCAACAACCGCACCGCGGTGGGAGGCGCCGTCGTGCTCGTCGCCGTGGTGCTGCTGGCCATCGCCGGGCCCTGGGCGTACAGCGTCGATCCCTTCGACATGGTCGGCCGGCCCGCGGAGCTTCCTTCGGGGGAACACCTGTTCGGGACCGACGTCGCCGGACGCGACATGCTCGCCGGCATCCTCCACGGCGGGCGCGTTTCGCTGCTGATCGGCGTGATGGCGAGCCTCGCGGCGAGTGTCTTTGGCCTCGCGATGGGCGCGGTCGCGGGCTTCTACGGCGGACGCATCGACGATCTCATCATGCGCACCACCGAGTTCTTCCTCACCATTCCGTCGTTCGTGCTCGCGGTGGTGCTCGTGGCGATCTTCTCGCCCACGGTGGCCAACATCACGATGGCGATCGCGGTCGTCTCGTGGCCGTCGGTCGCGCGCCTGGCGCGCGCCGAGTTCATCGCGCAGCGCGATCGCGACTACGTGCTCGGCTGCCGCGCGATCGGGATGCCCGACTGGGAGATCATCACGCTGCAGATCCTGCCCAACGCGCTGCCACCGCTGATCGTGGTTTCGTCGCTCATGGTCGCCACCGCAATCCTCACCGAATCGGGCCTATCGTTCCTCGGGCTCGGCGACCCCAACCAGATCTCCTGGGGCTACATGATCGGCGTGGCGCGCACGGTGCTGCGCACCTCGTGGTGGATGGCGGCGATCCCCGGCGTGATGATCCTCATCACCGTGCTTGCGATCAACCTGGTCGGCGAGGGCCTGAACGACGCGCTCAACCCGAGGCTGCGCACCCGATGAGCACCGTTTTCAAGGTCGAGGACCTGAGCGTCGAGTTCCGCACCAGCCGCGGCACCGTACGCGCGGTCGACAACCTCAGCTTTTCCGTGGGCGCGAGCGAGACGGTCGCGATCGTCGGCGAATCCGGAAGCGGCAAGAGCACCGCGGCGCTCGCGTGCCTGCGCCTCATCGCGAACCCGCCGGGGCGCATCGCCTCGGGGCGCATCCTGCTCGAGGGCCGCGACATCCTGGCGCTCGACGATGCGGGATTGCGCGCCGTGCGCGGGCGGCAGGTCGCGATGATCTTCCAGGATCCGATGATGGCCTTGAATCCGGTCTTCACCATCGAGCGCCAGGTGGGCGAGGTCCTGCGACTGCACCTCGGGCTCGATCGGCGCGCGGCGGCCGCGGAGGTGGTGGAGCTGCTGCGGCTGGTAGGCGTTCCGGCGCCGGAGGAGCGCGCGCGGCAGTATCCGCACAACCTCTCGGGCGGAATGCGCCAGCGCGTGATGATCGCCATGGCGCTCGCCTGCCGGCCCAAGCTGCTGATCGCCGACGAGCCCACGACCGCGCTCGACGTGACCGTCCAGGCGCAGGTGCTGGACCTCATCCAGTCGCTCAAGGAACGCTTTGGCATGGCGGTGCTCCTCATCACGCACGACCTCGGGGTGGTCGCCGAGACCGCCCACCGCGTCATCGTGATGTACGCCGGTCGCAAGGTGGAGGAGGGCAGCACGCAAGAGATCTTCAAGGATCCGCGCCACCCCTACACGCGCGGCCTGCTCGAGGCGGCGCAGTGGGAGGAGGGCGATGGCAACCTGCTGCGGGAGATCCCCGGCACCGTGCCCTCGCCCTTCGACATGCCGCGCGGCTGCAGCTTCGCGCCGCGCTGCGCGCGCGCGATCGCGCACTGCCGCAAGGAGGCGCCGGAGCTGCGCGAACTCGCCTCGCGGCGGCCCGTCGCCTGTTTCGTGGCGCACGGGGAGCGCGGATGAACGCCATCGCCGCGAATCCCGCCGTCCCCGCGGTGCTCGAGGCCGTTGATATCGTGAAGCACTACCCAGTGCGCGGCGGCTTCTTCGCACCGCCCCGTTACGTTCATGCCCTCGACGGCGTGTCGTTCGCGCTCGCCGCGGGAGAGACTCTCGCCGTGGTCGGCGAGTCGGGCTGCGGCAAGTCCACCCTCGCGCGCTGCGTGATGCGACTCGAGGAGCCCACTTCCGGGCGCATCGTGCTCGCCGGCCGCGACATCACGCACCTCGCGCGCGGGCAGCTGCGGGGCCTGCGGCGCACGATGCAGATCGTCTTCCAGGACCCGTACGCAAGCCTCAATCCGCGCTGGTCGATCGGCTCCATCGTCGGCGATCCCATCCGGCTCCACGAGCCGCTCGCTCGCGAGGCGCGGCGCGCCCGCGTGGCCGAGCTGCTGGAAACGGTCGGCCTCGGCGCCGAGTTCATGGACCGCCACCCCCACGAGCTCTCCGGCGGACAGCGCCAGCGCGTGGCGATCGCGCGCGCCATCGCGGTGAATCCGTCAATCGTGATCTGCGACGAGCCCGTGTCCTCGCTCGACGTCTCGATCCAGGCGCAGGTCGTGAACCTCCTGAAGCGCCTGCAGCGCTCGCTCGGTATGGCGTACGTCTTCATCTCGCACAACCTCGCGCTCGTCGGGCACATCTCGGATCGCGTCGCGGTGATGTACCTCGGGCAGGTGGTCGAGTTCGCCGATGCGCGCGCGCTGCGCGGCAAGCGCCTGCATCCCTATTCTCAGGCGCTCTTCTCCGCCGCTCCGGTCGCGGATCCCGACGCCGCCGCGAGAAAGACGCGCATCATCCTCACAGGCGACGTGCCCAGTCCGGTGGATCCGCCCGGCGGCTGCCGCTTCCGGACGCGCTGTTCCCACCGGCAGGATCGCTGCGCCACCGAGGCCCCGGCCCTGCGCGCGGTCGAGGGCCGCTGGGTCCGATGTCACTTTGCCGGCGACGCCGGTTTCGCTCCCGAACCTGGAACCCTTGCATGATCGACGCCGAACGACTGCTGCGACACCTCGACGAGATGAGCCGGATCGGAGCCACCGCCGGCGGCGGCGTGTGCCGCTTGTCCGCGAGCGCCGAGGACGGACATGCACGCGACTGGTTCGTCGCGAAGCTCCGCTCCGAGGGACTGCAGGTCTCGATCGATGCGGTAGGCAACATCTACGGCGTCGCCGAGCTGGCCGGGCCGGGAGCGCCGCTGGTGCTCACCGGCTCGCACCTCGACAGCCAGCCTTCCGGCGGAAAATACGACGGCGCCTACGGCGTGCTGGCGAGCTTCGAGGCGGTGCTTGCGGTTCGCCGCCAGGCGGCGGGGGGCGCCAAGCCCGCGCGCAACCTCGCCGTCGTCAACTGGACCAACGAGGAGGGCGCGCGCTTCTCGCCCAGCACGCTCGGCAGCGCCGTGCATGCGGGCATGCACACCACGGAATTCGCGCAATCGCGCGAGGACGGTGCCGGCACATCGCTCGGCGAGGCGCTCGCGCAGATTGGTTATCGCGGCAGCGACGCCGCGCCGCGTGGTGTTGCCTCCTATGTCGAGCTGCACATCGAGCAAGGCCCCGAGCTCGAGCGCGCCGGGCGCACGATCGGCGTGGTCGAAGGCAACTGGGGAACGGCGAAATACGTCG
The DNA here is from genome assembly GCA_038244725.1 of Burkholderiales bacterium. Classification (GTDB taxonomy): domain Bacteria; phylum Pseudomonadota; class Gammaproteobacteria; order Burkholderiales; family Usitatibacteraceae; genus Usitatibacter. The sequence continues at coordinate 32,441 of JBBRTF010000019.1, read as the reverse complement.
CCGACATCCACGGCCGCGCCGCGCACACCGGCCCCACGCCGATGGGCGAGCGGCGCGACGCGCTCTTGCCCGCGGCCGAGCTCGTGCTGCACTGCCGCCGACTCTCCGACGAGACCGGCGGCGCGCTGCTCTCGTCGGTGGGCCGCCTCGACGTGCTGCCGAATTCCACCAACGTCGTCGCCGCCCAGGTCCGCCTGTTCGCCGAGTTCCGCGCGGTCGATGCGGCGACACTCGAAGCAGCGTGCCGCCGCCTCGAGGAGAAGGTGCGCGAGCTCTCCACCGACGAAGTGCCGATCGAGCTGGAGCGAACCGTGGACCGCAAGGCCGGGACGTTCGACCCGGCGCTGCGCGACCTGATCGAGCGCGCGGCATCCGAGTGCGGCTTCCCCTCGATGCGCCTCAACACGATCGCGGGCCACGATGCGATTCCGATGAAGGCCGTGTGTCCGAGCGCGATGGTCTTCGTGCCTTCGGCGGGCGGCGTGAGCCATCACGAGTCCGAGTTCACGCGCCCCGAGGACCTGGTGGCCGGCGCCCGCGTGCTCGCGGCCACGCTCGCCCACCTGGTTCGATAGGGGACGCAGCGACCATGGCGATGGATGTGAGCACGTACGCGACGCTGGGCGCGGCAGAGCTGGCGGCGATGGTTCGGCGCGGTGAGACCAGCGCCACGCAGCTCGTGCGCTGCGCGCTCGACGCGATCGCGGCCACGGACCCCGCGATCAACGCGTGGTGCGAAGTGTTCCCCGAGGCGGCACTGACCCGCGCCGCGGCGCTCGATGCCGGGGCGCGTGCGGGCCGCTTCCTCGGGCCGCTGCACGGCGTCCCCATCGGGGTGAAGGACCTCTTCCAGGTCACGGGAACGTGCACGCGGCGCGGATCGCGCCTGTACGAGAACGACCTCGCGAAGGAGACCGCCCCGGTGGTCGAGCGCATGCTCGCGGCGGGCGCGATCATGGTCGGCAAGAACACCACACCCGAGGTGGGCTGGAAGGGATCTTCGAATTCGCCGCTCTACGGCGTCACACGCAATCCCTGGGACCCTACGCGCACCACCGGCGGCTCGAGCTCAGGATCGGCCGCGGCGGTGGCGGCGGGAACGGTGCCGATCTCGCTCGGCTCCGATGGCGGCGGGTCGCTGCGCATTCCCGCGGCCTACTGCGGCGTCTTCTCGATGAAGGCGCACCTCGGGCGCATTCCCACCTGGCCGTTGAGCCCCGCAGAGCAACTCTCGTGCGCCGGACCGGTGACGCGCAGCGTGGCCGACTACGCCCTTGCGCTCGACATCCTCCAGGGCCCCGACGCGCGCGACCCGAATTCGCTGCCCGCGAGCGGCGTGTCCTATCTCGCCGCGCTCCAGGCGCCCGCCGGGCGGCTGCGCTGCGTGCTCGCGCCCACGCTGTTCGGCCAGCGAGTCCAGCCCGAAGTCGCGGCGGTGGTGGAAGCCGCCTTCGAGCGGATCCGCTCGATGCCCGGCGTCGAGATCCTGCCCGCGCGTCTCGACTGGCCCGATCCCATCGGCATCTTCGATGCGCTGTGGGTTGCGCGCGCCTCGCTCTACAAGGACCTCGAGCCGGCGAAGATGGCGCTCCTCGATCCGGGATACGCGCGCCAGGTCGAGCTCTCGGCGCGCATCGCCGTCGAGGACCACCTGAAGGCCCTCAAGGCCCGCGCCGCCTTCTGCCGCACGGTCGCGGAATCGTTCCGCGACTTCGACCTGCTGCTGCTTCCCATGGTGCCGATCGAGCCCTTCGCGGCGGAAGCCGACGGGCCGGCGGACATGGATGAAGTGCCGCCTGTACCTTGGGCACGGTGGACGCCGTTCTCGCATCCGTTCAACGTGACCGGGCAGCCCGCGGCGAGCGTGCCCTGCGGCTGGACGAAATCCGGGCTGCCCGTGGGACTGCAGGTCGTCGGCGCGCGCTTCGACGAGCGGCGCGTGCTGCAGTTCTGCGCGGCCTGGGGGCGGGAGTTTGACACCGGCACGCGCCGTCCGCAGGTCTTCGCCGCAACCTCCCTCCAATGACGTCCACGGAGAAGCCATGAACAATCCCCGCGATCTTTCCTCGGAAGGCGACGTCAACCTCTCTCCGCGCAGGAGGCGCTTCGAGGACGAGCACCTTGGGCCCGAAACGCAGGCCATCCTCGCCGAGGACGCAAAGCACTTCCTGCACCAGTCGCTCTCCACGCCATGCTTCAACGCGCTGCGCTCGGCCTCGGGCATCTGGCTCGAGGACATCGAGGGCCGGCGCATCATGGACTTCCACGGCAACAGCGTGCACCAGGTCGGCCACGGCCATCCGCACGTCGTCGCGGCCGCAAAGCGCGCGCTCGACACGTTGCCCTTCTCGCCGCGCCGGTTCACCAACGAGCACGCGGTGGGCCTCGCGGCAAAGCTCACCGCGCTCGCCCCCGGCGATTTGGACAAAGTGCTCTTCGCTCCCGGCGGCACCGAGGTCATCGGCATCGCGCTCAAGATCGCGCGCATCGCCACCGGGCGGCACAAGACGGTCTCGATGTGGGACTCGTTCCATGGCGCCTCGCTCGACGCGATCTCGGTGGGCGGCGAGGCCCTCTTCCGCCGCGGCATCGGGCCGCTGCTGCCCGGCACCGAGCACGCGCCGCCCTGCGATCCGCGCAACTGCCGCTTCGGATGCGGCGGGCAGTGCAACGCGCGCTGCGCCGAGTATGTCGAGTACGTGCTCGACAAGGAGGAGGATGTCGCCGCGGTGGTGGTGGAGACGGTGCGCTCGACCGATGTCCAGGTGCCGCCGCGCGCCTATTACGAGACGCTGCGCAAGGCGTGCGACCGCCACGGCGCGCTGCTGATCCTCGACGAGATCCCGATCTGCCTCGGCCGCACCGGGACGATGTTCGCGTTCGAAGGCTACGGGATCGTTCCCGACATGGTGGTGATCGGCAAGGGCCTGGGCGGCGGCGTCTTTCCCATGGCCGCGCTCCTGGCTCGCTCGCACCTCGACGTGGCCGCCGACCGCGCGCTCGGCCACTACACCCACGAGAAGAGCTCGGTGGGTTGCGCCGCGGCGCTCGCGACGCTCGAGGTGATCGAGTCGGAAGGGCTGCTCGAACGCTCCCGGGTGCTCGGGGGCCGCGCGCTGGAACACCTCCGGGCCATGCAGTCGCGCCAGCCCGCCATCGTGGAGGTGCGCGGCGTGGGCCTCCTGCTCGCCGTCGAGCTCGCCGATGCGCATGTCGCCGAGCAGGTGCTGTACCAATGCCTCGCACGCGGGCTCTCGTTCAAGGTGGGGCAGGGCTCGGTGATCGTGCTGGCGCCGCCGCTCGTGATCGAGGTGGCCGACCTCGAGCGCGCCCTTACGATCGTCGAGGAAGAGATCGCGCGGGCGGCGGGATGCTGATCGTCCGCACCGACCGCGAGCTCGAGATGCCGCACGTCGACGCGGCGCTGCGCGCGGCGGGACACACGCTCACGCTGCTCCCCGACGGCGTTGCCGAGAGCGAGCTCGTCGCCGCGGTGCGCGAGGCCGACCTCCTGCTCATGTGCTACACGCCGATTACGGCCCGCGTGATTGAATCGGCGCCGCGGCTGAAGGGGATCGTCAAGTACGGTGTCGGGATCGACGCGATCGACATCGCGGCGGCGAAGGCACGCGGAATTCCTGTGGTGAACGTCCCCGAGTACGCCGAGGAAACGGTGGCCGAGGGCGCAATGGCGCTGATGATCGCGCTCGCGAAGCGGTTGAAACCGATCCAGCGCGCGATGGATACCGAGGGCTGGGCTTGGCCCGAAGCGCGGTGGATGGGGCTCGACCTTTCCGGCAAGACGCTGGGCCTGGTCGGGCTCGGCCGCATCGGCCGCAGCGTGGCACGGATGGCCGGCGCGGGGTTTCGCATGCGCGTGCTCGGCTTCGATCCGCACGCCGATGCCTCGCGCTTCGCGCAGCCCGGGGTCGAGCGCCGCTCCGAACTGCGCGCGATGCTGGCCGAGTGCGATTTCGTATCCCTGCACACCGTCCTGAACGACGAGACGCGCGGCATCATCGGCGCAGGCGAGCTCGCGGCGATGAAGCCCACGGCGTTCCTCGTGAACGTCTCGCGCGGCGCTCTCGTGGACGAATCCGCGCTGCTCGCCGCGTTGAAGGACCGGCGCATCGCGGGAGCGGCGCTCGACGTGTTCTCGCGCGAGCCGCTCGCGAAGGAGGGACACCCCCTGAGCACGCTCTATGCGATGGACAATGTGATCGTCTTTCCGCACCTCACGTTCTACACCCGCGAGGCGATGCAGCGGCTCGAGGACGAGACCCTCGAGCGCTGCCTGGAGGTGCTTGCCGGCCAGCCGGTGCGGGTGAAATCGCGCGATCCGCGGTTGCGCGCACAGCGCCACGGGGTACGGTTCGAAAACCTTGGCCCCAGTTGATCGTGAGACAGTTTGGTCCCTATCTGCCGCGGGCGACCCAGATCGACGTGGAGAAATGGGCGAAGCGCGGCATCGGGCATAAGATCAAGGATCTCGCCGCTTATTCCATCTACGAATTGCTCTAGGAGGCACCATGGCAACCAAGCGCAAAGGCACCATGCAGCGCATCGTCGACACGATCAGCGAGCTGGTGCGCCAGCCGCTTTCCGACGAATCGTACGAGGTACCCACGGCGGCCGCCGTGAAACGCTCCCAATCCGTGGCGGCGGGGCCGAAAGCGCGCAAGTCGAAGGTGAAGAAGGCTGCGGCGAGAAGCGGGGAACCGGCGGCAAGAAGGAAGTCGGCGGCGCGGAAGAAGAAGCGCTGATCCGCTCGGCTGGGTTAGAAGCCGGGTAAGCAGGTCATCGTCCCGGGACTTATGCGTTTACATTTGCGCGCGAGAAGATCTTGACCTCATCTATCGGGGTTTCGCCGCAGCGAAGTAGGTCTTCGCGCCGGTGCCCAGGATGAGCGGCAGGTGGGTGTAAATGTAGCGCACCCCCTTGGCTAGAACACCCTGCACCGCCTCGGCCGAGCCCGGCATGCCGGGTGTCTTGCCGGCCGCGACAATCGCCGCGAGTGTCTCGTCGATCGCTTTCGCGACGAGAGGCGCCTTGGCATTGCCCGGAAAGCCCATGGACTGCGAGAGGTCCGACGGCCCGATGAAGAAGACGTCGATGCCTTCGACCTTCAGGATCTCGTCGACGTTGGGAATGGCCTGCGCGTCCTCTAGCTGGATGCAGACGAGCGTGTCGCGGTTGGACTGTTCGACGAATCCCGCCATGGAGCCGCTGAAGCCGTAGCCCGACGCGCGCGTGCCGACGGCCAGGCTGCGATTGCCCATCGGGTGGAACTTCACCGCCTTCACCGCGGCGCGCGCTTCCTCGGCCGTGTTGATGTGCGGAATCTGCACGCCCTGCGCGCCGCGGTCCATCGCCTGCAGAATGTCGTTGGCGCTGTTGGTGCGGGGACGCACGATCGGCGTGACGCCGGCTGCTTCGGCCGCCATGACCATGAGCTCCATGGTCTCGAGCGCGATCGTCCCGTGCTCGCAGTCGATCAGCACCCAGTCGAATCCCATGCCGGCCGCCGATTCCACGATCTGCGGCGAGGGAATCATCACGGACAGGCCGAAGGCGGGCTCCCCGGCGGCGAACTTGGCTTTCATCTTGTTGGCAGGCATTTCTCTGGTTTCCTCAGGCGGTCTTGGTGATTTCCGGGATGCACGCGTCGAGCGCGGCGATGACGTCGGTCGCCGCAGCCGGCGCCGTCGCGAACTGGTCCTTGAGTCGAACGCGCGTGGAGCGCTCGAAGAGTCGCACGGTGCCCTCGGTCATGGGCGCATCGACGCCGAGCGCCTGAAGCACCGACTGCACCTGCACCATCTCGTGGTAGCGGCGCGCATGCGCGGTGCCGTGTGTCTTGACCCAGTTGCTGCCGACGTCCTGGAACGACGCGGCATCGAGCGTGCCGACGATCTCGCGCCAAAGGTCGTCCTCGACGCCCGCGCGGCGCCCGGCCAGCAGGCATTCCACGAGCAGTGCCTCGAGGCCCTTCGAGAAGACGCTGCGCAGCATCTTGAAGCTCGATGCCTTGCCGATGTGACTGCCATAGCCCTTGAAATTGAGGCCAAGCCCGGTGAGCAAGCGGGCCACTTCCTCTGCCCGCGCGCCGCACAGCAACACCTGCGAGCGGGCGCCGGCGATGCCGATCGCGGGGAGGATCGCGCCTTCGACGAAATCGGCGCCGAGGGCCGCTGCCTCGATCACCGCAGCGATTTCGCCCTTGACGGTCGGCGAAGTCGCGTTCAAGTCTACGTACGGCTGCCCTTTCCTCAGGTGAAGCGCGCAATTGCGCGCGACCGCGATCGCGACATCGGCCGTCACCGTCGAGAGCACCACGTCGGCCTGCGCCAGCATCGCCGGGAGGGGCAGCCACTCCGGCGCCGCGGCTTTCGCACGGGCCGCGAGTTTCTCACGCCCGCCCGGCTGGTCGAGCAATACATCGTAGGCGATCACCTTCGCGCCGCCGGCCGCAAGCGCCGCACCGAAACACGCAGCCACTTCCCCGAAGCCCACAAACCCGATGGTCGTCATCGTTCTTCCTTATTCGTTGGATCCATGATGTGTCAGGCGCGGGCGCCGAATCCCCGGTAACGCCGGTCGTCCAGCGCCACCTCGATGCCCGCGGTCGATTGCCGTATGGCGGTGAGGGGCCCGTAGTACAGCTCGCCGGTCTCGGGCTCGAAGCGCCCGAACGCGGTGCGAAGCGAGTCCACGACGCCGGGCTCGAGCCGCTCGGCCTCGCCGAACGCCAGCGAGCCGTCCTCGGCATGCAGGCGGCCGCCGGCGACGGCCTCGCGCAGCGACTGGCCGGCCAAGAGGTGGCGCGCAAGCGCGATCGCGATGTTGGAAGGAATCCGGCGGGCGCCCGGGCAGCCGATCACGATGCGCGCACCGCCGCGGTCGACGGCGATCGCGGGCGTCATGTTGCTGATGCCGAACCAACGGCCGTCGCGCTCGATCACCGCGGGCCGGCTGAAATTGTGCATGCCGCCGTTCATGATCACACCGGTCCCGGGCAGCGTCCAGCGGCCGCCGAAGAGCGACGGCCCATGCGTGAAGGTCAGCGCCACCGCGGTGCCCGAAGCGTCGATCGCGTTGAGGTGGGCTGTGTGCCCCACGTCAACCGGCAAGCGCGCGGGCTTGCGCCACGCGAGGGCGGCGTCGATCCAGGAAGGCAGGTCCACCCCTTCGAAGTCGTTGCGCCCGTCGCCTGCGAATCGGTACTGCCATGTGGAAGCCATCGCCCCCGCCAGGCGCGCCATGCCGGCGGCGCTGCACAGGGGGCCTTCCCTGGCGACGCGACCTGCGGCCTCGACGAAGGCGAACAGGCACGCAGAGCCGCTGAAGCCGAGCGGCGCCGCCTGCAAGCGCACGCCGTGCGTCTCGAACATCGGCGCCTCGACCACGTGCACGGTGCGCGCCTGCTCGCGCCAATCCTCGCGCGGCACGTCCACTCCCGCCGCACACCAGGCGGCGTGTGCAGCGTCGCCGAGCGGGCCGCGATAGAACCATTCGGGTCCTTCGATCGCCATGCGCTCCAACGTGTGCGAAAGCGCGGGCTGGCGGAAGAAGAGCGTTTCTGCGAGCCCTGGCTCGAAGGCGAAGCACTCCTCCACTACCGCGCTACCGCGGTGCACCTGCAGGGCGTTGCGCGTCGGCGGATTGGCGGCGACACCGTCACGCGCGAGCGCGATGGCGGGCTCGCTCACCGCCGCCCACGACCAGGAGCCGAAGTCGCGCAGCGCGCGCGACAGGCCGCCCACCACGTTGGGCACCGATGAGCATGCGGGGCCGTGCTGCGGATAGGCGCGCGCGAGCTCGTGCGGCGAGCGATTGGACGGCGCGCACAGCGGGAACATGACGCAACGTGCCCGCTCGCCAGGGCGTTGCACCAGCATGTAGCCGCCATAGCCCCCGATCCCCACATTGCTTGGATCGGCAACGCACGTCGCGAGCGCGGCGGCGACGGCCGCATCGATCGCATTACCGCCCGCGCGCAGCACGCCCACGCCCGCGTTCGCGGCCTCCTGGCTGCTGGCGGTGACGGCGCCGCTCATGCCGCGACGGCCTGCGGCCGCTCGGGCGGGCACTCGGCCAGGCGCGCGAAGTGGGAGCGGACCTCGCGATCGCCGACCGTGCGCAACTCGGGCGCGTCCTTGCGGCAGACCTCCTGCACGTACGGATAGCGCGTGTGGAGCCGGCAGCCCGATGGCGGCTCGATCGGCCTCGGCACGTCGCCCGAAAGCACGATGCGAGTGGCGCTCGAGCCGCGGTCCGGGCGCGCCATCGGCGTGGCCGAGAACAGCCCTTGCGAGTACGGCTGCTTGATGCGCGATACGCCCAGCTCGCCCTGCAGGCGCTTGAGGAGGTTCATCACTTGGGCCTGTACCCAGACATGAAGCGCCGAGACCGGCTCGTAGACCCCGTCGAGCGCATGCACGATTTGGCGAGGGCGGAAGCCGGACTTGCGCACCGGGAAGTGCTTCACCAGGTCGCGCACCTCGAGCAGGGAGTGGCTCATGGAGCCACAGGCCTCAGGAGGAAGCACGATGCCGAGGTCGTGCGTGATGAGCAGCACCGACATCCCAAGCCGCTCCTTCAGGTCGCGAGTGAGGTCGAGCACCTGCGCCTGGATGGTCACGTCGAGCGCAATGTGGGCCCGAAGAAAAACATATCGAATGTCGACTGTCAACAGTTCGACAAGGGCGACAAACGCCTCCCGAGGGCTCAAACGTCGGAACGCGGCCGGGCAATGTGCCCGGATATGAGGAGTCCACTTCGAAATCGGGATCGTGCCGTGACGCCGAGTCGTTCGAGCAGCCGGCGTTATTCTCGCGCAGCGTGAACGCGCGCCGATGGAGGTCGTGCGCCATTCAGCTCGCGGCCGCCGCGCGCCGCAGCGCGACCTGCATCGAGGCGATGTAGAGCGCGAGCGCCAGGAGGACCACGGCCTTCAGCCCCGCGACCATCGACAGGTTCTCCAGCAGGCCGCCGGCCACGGCTCCGCAAAGGTTGCAGCCAAGCGCGGCGACGGGATCGGCCCGGTCGCGCAGCTCCGAGGAAAAGATCATCCCCGCGAAGAAGACCGGCACCGCGACCGCGAGGCTCGCGACGACCGCTCGCGCGGGAAGCGTCAGGTCGAAGAGCATGCCGAACGGGAACGCGTACAGGCCCACGAGCGAGGCGACGAGAAGCGCGTACCACGCCAGGCGGCGGTATCCGCGCAGGCGTATGGCGAGCGCGTTGGCGCCCATCACCATCGCGAGGACGCCTCCGAACACGCTGGTGTTGACGATCCACGTCGAGCCGAAAAGGAGGCTCAGCTGCGTCACCGCGCGCGTCTCGAGCAGGAGGAATGCGGCGCCGAGCAGGAACATCTGCGCATCGAATCGCCCGCGCGCGAAAAGGCCGGCGCCGTAGACGCGGCGCACGGCGAACGCCGCGCTCAACGCGATGAGGACAAAGACCGTGATGTAGGTCCACGCAACGGTGCCGGGCCGCAGGTAGAGGAAAGGCCAGTCGTCGCTGGGAATGCGGATCTCGGCGATGCCGGGACCGCCCTGCGTGGCCGAGGGGTTGACCGCGCGCACTTGCGCGAGCGTGAGCGTGCGCCCGGCGAGGAAGGTGGCGCCGGCATCGTAGCTGTGCCGCACCACGATCGGATCGAGGCCCGTGGCCTTGCGCACCAGCCCGAGGAGCCAGTAGTACATCCATTCCCCGGCGAACACCGAAAAGGAAACGCTCAGGATCCCGCCGTCGGCGGCATGCGCCCACGCCGCGGCGAGGCCCTCCTCGGTGTAGACGAAGTTGTCCAGGCGCAGCGACGACATCGACGAGAACATCGCGTGTGAATCGAGAAGGCCGTAGCAGACGACGTCGAAGCGGCGCTCGCCGGTGCGCTTCCGAAATACGCCCTCGCGTCGTCCGCGACGCGCTGCACGCGAGGATCCGAATACGGATGCTCGGGATGCAGCTCGAGGCCCGTTTGCAGGATGGCCGGATCGATGTCGATGCTCACCACCTCGTCGAAACCGCGCCGCAGCGCCGCGGCCACGTCGTTGCCGCCGCCCGCGCCGACCACGATCGCGGAGCGCCGCTCCCCGCTCGCGAAGCTGAACGGAAGCTCGTAGATCCTGCGGATGTAGCCGCGCTTCGAGGTCGCGTCCTGCGCCTCGGGACGCAGGTCGAGGAGCCGCTGGTGATAGTCGCGATTGGCGCGAGGGTCCATTCCTGCGCGCCGCTCGCGGGCTTGCCGAACGATTCGGTGACGCCGGGCGCGAGGTCGATGCGGTTATACGGCGAGAAGCGCGCGTCGGAAACCGAATAGGCCGCGGCCGCGATGGCCACCACCGCCGCGGCGACGCTCCACCGGTCGCGCTGGATCCACAGGATCGGCAGCACGCCGAGCGCGATCCACACGGGATGGCGGCGCCCACAGCGCGGCCACGGCCGCCATCGCGAGGACTCCGGCGAACGAGCCGGCGAGATCCGCGGAGTACGCCTTGAGCGGCGGCAGCGGCTCGAAAAGCAATCCGACCTGCGTGCCGAGGAAGACGAAAACGCTCGCCATGCCCCAGAAGCAGGCGAGCACCACGAGCGCGGATCGCACGAACTGGAACCAGGTGCCGGCGGTCTCCGCTCCCCAGAGACTGATGGCCGGATCGGGGAACGTGAGGTGCGTGAGGCCGAGCGGGGTCGCGGCGGCGAGCAGGATGGAGACCACCGCGAGCACCGGAATCGTCCAGCGGGCGAGGCCCGGCCGTGTTCGCGCGAGCCCGACGCCGAGCCCCATGCCGAGGAATGCGGCTACCAGCACGAGGTTCGCGAAATAAGCCGCGATGCGCACCTGCGTCGCGAGCCAGCGGATCATGGCGAGCTCGAGCACGAGGATCGCGAACGTGGCGAGCGCGAGCTTGATCGCCGTCGTGTCGTCCGCCTTCATCCGTCGATGCAAGTCCCCGGGGGCACGGCCGGCGCGCCAATGGGACAGAGTCTACCGAAGCGCCGGTTTGCTAGCGCAGCCCCTGCACGTAGGCCGCCACTGCCCGCATGTCCCGCGGCGTGAGGGAATGTGAAACCACCTTCATCACCGCACCTTCGGGGCGCTGCTCGGTATTGCGGAAGACCGCGAGCTGCTTCACGACGTAATCGGCGTGTTGCCCCGCGAGCCGCGGGAACGCCTCGGTGCCCACGCCGCTCGCGCCATGGCAGCTCATGCACGGCGGCACGCCCGCCGCGGGGAGTCCCTTCATGTAGATTTCGCGTCCCTCCCCGGTGAGCGCGGGATTGCCGGGCGCATTGGGCAACGCGACTTGCGCCGAGAAGTATTTCGCCAGGCCCGCGATCTGGCCGTCGCTCAAGTGGCGGCTCAATCCCCACATGTAGACGAAGCCGGCGGGGTCGGAGCGGCCGTGCGAGCGGAATTGGGTGAGCTGCGCCACGAGGTAGCTCTCGGGCTGCGCCGCCAGGCGCGGGAAGTTGGGCGACACCGAGTTGCCGTCCAGGCCGTGGCAGTTCGAGCACACCTGCGTCGCCGTGGCGATCGCGGGAACGCGCGGATCGTTGAGCGTGCGCGAACGCTCGAGCGGAGCGCATGCCGTGAGCGCCGCGGCGAGCGCGCAGGCGAGGGCGAGCCGGGGGGTCTGCATGTTCGCCTCCATGTCAGTAGGACGCCCAGAGGTAGACGAACAGGGTGTTGTTGTCGCGCGCATTGCGGCCGAACCCGTCGTAGTTGGCCTGGCCGCCGTTGAACTTGTCGATCATCGTGTACTGCACGCCGATGCGCGCGTACTGCAGCGGAATGCAGAACGCCTCGATTGTCCACCCGCGCGTCGCGGGGTTGCCGGAAAGGTTTCCGCTCACGCCCTGGGAACCGTCGATCAGGGTGCCCGGATTCGTGGGGTCGTAGGCCGACGTCTGCAGCGCCGGGTTGGATGAGCCCTTCACGTCGAAGAACGAGAAGCTTGCGCCGTAGTGCGCGCCATACACGTAGGACGCCTTGGCGCGGAACATTTTGAGCGTGTCGGAGGAGCTGGTGAGCGGAAGGCCGAGCGTTCCTTCGGGGTCGAGCGGATGCGGCTGGCTGGCGAGCGCGTTCGCGTAATTCACGCGTTCGGAGATATAGAGCGCGGTCACGGTGATCGCGTGCGGATCGAGGATGTACTGGTACTGCCCGTCGACGCCCACGTCGCGGTAGCGGCTGGTGTCGCCGTGCGGGTCGAGCGAGTCGGGATACACCTTCGCCGTCATTCCCATCGCGCCCACCATCGCGCTCTGCGCGCCCCACTCCTTCGTGAGCGCGAGGCGCCAGTAGGGGTTCTCGCCCTTGAGGTACACCTGGCTGTCCTGCCTCGCGCTGAAACCCTGGCTCATGAACGACCACACGCCGTTGGCGGTGCGGTAGCTCGAAAGCTCCGCGTAGAGGGTCTTGTTCCAGTAGAGGTATGCGCCGCGCCCGGCCACGTTCTGCGCGAGGCCGCCTGCGAGCAGCGGAGTCGCCTCGGGGCCGGTGCTGCCGGGCGCCGTGTTGAAGCCCCATGCCGGGACACTGTTCCACGCGTCCTGCACCGTGGGGTTGTTGTTCAGGGTGGCGCCGACGATGAGGTCGCTGCCGGGGTGGATGTAGCGGTCCACCACGCGCAGGTCGAAGTTGTCGGAGCTGGTGTGCCCGGTCCAGTGGGAGTCGCCCGGGCTCTGTGCGTCGTAGTTGTTGTACGTGACCTGCACGAACGCGCCCGCGTTGTTGGTGATCGTGCCCGCGAGGAAGAGGCTCGCGGTGTTGAAGATGACGTTGCCGTCCTTGGGAAAATTCGCCGGCGCGTCGAAGCCCGCGTCGGAAGAGGTCGTGCTCTTCGTCTTGTTGTAGGTCGCCACCGCCATTCCGGCGAGCGGCATGGCGCGCTCGCCGATGGTGTAGCCGGTGAGCTTGAAGAGCCGCCCGTAGGGGGTGAGATCCGGGTACTGGCCGCCCGCGTGGCATGCGACGCAGTTCTGCCCGGTCTGGCGATTGAACGCGGGCACGGCGCCGGCGGGACCGCAGGCCATCGCGGCGAAGAGGAACACGACGCACGACGCGGCTGAGAAACGATCGCGTATTCTGGATTCGCCCATCTATGCTCCCGTTAGCGGAATCGAGGGTCCCGACCCGCTCCGGAGTGCATCCTCGTCCTGTTTCTCCGGTGCCGTCTGTGCGATGGCGTACAGAGCGTTTGAATTTGCGCGCCGGTGAGCCCGCGGCCGCCGCGCGCCGCAGCGTCGCCGGTTTGCTAGAGTTGTGGACCCATGGTGAAGACACTCTCGATCGAGGCCGTTCCCGGGCACGCGGATTTCCGCGCGCTCGGCGACATCGCCGGCATCCGCGTGGACCTGCGCTATGCGGGCCCCGACAATTTCGTGCGCGACGACATGTACTCGCCGCACGATTGCGCATGGCTGCACCGCGACGCCGCGGCGTCGCTCGATAAGGCCGTGGCGCTCCTCGTCTCGCTGCGCCCCGGCGCCGCGCTCCTCGTGCTCGACGCGCTGCGCCCGCAGCGCGTGCAGGAGCGCATGTGGGCGGCCCTCGAAAGCACGCCGCTCACGCAATATCTGGCGCATCCGGCACGCGGCTCGATCCATTCGTTCGGCATGGCCGTGGACATCACCATCGTGGATGCGGCCGGCCGCGAGCTCGACATGGGCACCGGCCTCGACGACTTGACCGAGCGATCCCAGCCCACGCTCGAGGAAGGCTTCCTCGAGCGCGGCGACCTCGCCGAACTTCACGTCGAGAACCGCAAGCTGCTGCGTGCCGTCATGAACGAGGCGGGCTGGCGCGGCATCAACACCGAGTGGTGGCACTTCGACGGCGGCGACCGCGACCTCATCAGGGAGAAGTACCTGCGCGTTCTCTAGGGGAGGCGACCCACTCGAGCAACGCGTCGAGGATCGGCCGCGCGGCTTCCTTCACCGCGCGCTCGTGGTTCAGCATCGCGGCCACGATATAGGAAGCGCCCTCGTCGTCGGCGACATAGCCGGCAACCGCGCTCACGTCGCGCAGCGTGCCGGTCTTGATGCGGCTTCGCCCGGCGGCGGGCGTTGCGCGAAGGCGCTGCCGCATGCCGCCATCCACCGCGACGATCGGCAGGCTCGCGGTGAATTCCGGCGACCACGGGCTCGCCATCGCGGCCTCGAGCACCGCGGCGAGCTGCACGGGACGGATGCGCTCGATCCTGGAAAGCCCGGAGCCGTTCTCGAGCACGAGGCCGTCGGCATCGATTCCCTTCGTCGCGAGCCACGCGCGCACTACGCGCTCGGCGGCGTGGGCGGTGGCCTCGCCGCCGGTGGCGGCGTTCGCGCCGAGCTCGAGGTAGAGGACGCGCGCGGTCGGATTGTCGGAGCGCTTGTTCACGTCGTGCACGATCTCGCCCAGCGAGCGCGAGCGGTGCTCGGCGATGAGGCGCGTGCCGACGGGTGAATCGCCCGCGCGCGTGCGGCCGCGGAATGTCCCGCCGAGACGGCGCCATTCCTCGCGGAACAGGCGATCGGCGTAGACGTCGCGGTCGATCACGTTGATCGCGGTGGACGCCGTGCAGCCCTTCGGAAACGTGCCGCGCAGGTTCACGTAGAGCGTTCCGCCAAAGCCCTCCCGCACGCCGGGCATGATCCAGCCGTCCTCCCAGTCGTCGCACGCGCCCTCGACCAGCGAGAATCCCGCCGAGACGCTCACGCCCGAGAGCGCGGGCGTCATCGCGGCGTGCACCTCACGCGCGCCCGACACGATGTCGACATTCACGAGGTTCATGCCGATGGGGAGCGCGTCGGGGATCACGTTGTAGCGAAATTCCGGCGTCTCGTCGAAGGGCGCCACGCCCACATCGGTGCGCGCAGGAGTGAAGGCGGACCGATCGAGCACCAGGTCGCCGCGCACCTCGCGCACGCCGCCAAGGCGCAGGACGCGCAACATGCGCCGCAGCCCCTCGGCGTCGAAATCCACGTCGCCGCCGCCTTGCAGCACGAGGTCGCCCTTCAGCACTCCCGCCTCGATCCGCGCGGCAGTGCGAAGCTGCGTGCGCAAGCGATACGCGGGCCCGAGGATCTCGAGCGCGGCGAGCGAGGTGACGAGCTTCAGCGTGGACGCGGGCTGCATGCTGCGCGAGGCATTGTGGGAGAGGACGATGCTGCCGTCGGCAACGCGTTTCACGACGACGCCCAGCGCGTCCTCGGGAATCCCTGCCGCAGCGAGCCGCGCGGCCACGGCTTGCGGCAGTTCGGCCAGGGCGGGAAGGGCCGCCGCGAGGAGAAGTGCGGCTGCCGGGGTGCGAAAGCGCATGGCTGCGGCTCCGGGGAAATGTAACGAATTTGTAATTTTGCAGCACATTGCGCAGAATCCGTGGAGAAGCGCGTCCGGCGCCCCGCCGCCGCCACAAGAAAATCCATTCCAATCAGGGAGACATTCACGTGAAACTCGCGAAGCTTGCCCAGGCCCTTTCGCTCATCTTCGTCGCCGGCGCCGCGTACGCGCAGCAGGACGTGCAGAAAGGCGAACGCATCGAGATCACGGGCAGCAACATCAAACGCGTCCAGGACGAAGGCGCGCTGCCGGTGCAGGTGATCACCCGCAAGGACATCGAGCGCCGCGGCGTGACCAGCGTCGAGGAGCTGCTGATGCTGGTTTCCGCCAACGGCACGGGCGCGGACAACCTTTCCTCGAACGTCGGCATCCAGCTCGGCACCACGGACCGCAACAACAACGGCAACTCGAGCGCGAACCTGCGCGGCCTGGGCGCCTCGAGCACGCTCGTGCTGCTGAACGGCCGGCGCATCTCCAACCACGGCGCCAAGGGCAACGCCGTGGATCTCAGCTCGATCCCGCTCGCGGCGATCGAGCGCGTCGAGATCCTGAAGGACGGCGCCTCCGCCATCTACGGCACCGATGCCATCGGCGGGGTCATCAACTTCATCCTGCGCCGCGACTTCCAGGGCGTGGAGGCGACCGCGTCCACTGACGTGACCGAGGAAGGCGGCGGCAACATCCACCGCGCCAGCATCCTCGCGGGCTGGGGCGACCTCGCCAAGGACCGCTTCAACGTGATGGCGGGCATCTCCGTCGACCGCCAGGAGATCCTCGACCAGCATGCGCGCTCCTTCTCCAACGGCTACCAGCCGGCTCGCGGCCTGTCGCCCGATACCACCGGCACCCCGTTCGCCACGCAGACCGGCTCGTCGGGCACGGCCATGGGCTCATCGTTCCGCCTTCCCGCGACCGGCACGCAGAGCTTCAACCGCGCGAACCTCTTGAGCTTCCAGGGCAATTGCGGCTCCGTCACCGACCAATCGCAATACCAGTCGGTGCTATGGGGAAACCTGGGATTCGCCTACGGATGCGCGTTCGACTACGGCGGGGCGGAGGTCATGATCCAGCCGGTGGATCGCACCCAGGGCATCGCGCGCGGCACGTTCCAGATCAACAACGACCACACGGCCTTCGCGGAGATCGTCGCATCGCGTACCGACTCGACCAAGATCTTCGAGCCTTACCAGATCACGACGACGCTCCTTCCCGGCGCGAACTACCCGGTGAATGGCCCCTACTACCAGGACCTCTCGCAGTACATCCCGACCTTCAACCGCAATCTGCCCATCGCTTATCGCTTGCGCTGCAACGACTGCGGCTATCGCACCATCGAGACCGTGACGGATGCGTATCGCCTGTCCGCGGGGCTCGAAGGCATCATCCTCAACAAGTGGGACTACAAGCTCGGCGTGGCGCAGTCGGGCAGCAAGGCCGAGTCAACGCTCGGCGACGGCTACCTCTTCCAGGCGCCCATGGTCGCGGCATTGGGAAGCGGCCTCGTGAACCCCTGGGTGCCCGCGGGCCAGACGCAGCCGGCCGCGGGCCAGGCGCTGCTCGACGCGGCGAAGGCCTCCGGCACCAACCTCTTCGGCGGCGAGGCGAAGCTCACCCAGGTCGACGGCGCGATTTCCGGCGAGGTCCTCAACATTCCGGGCGGCGCGGTGGCCGCGGCGGTGGGATTCGACTGGCGGCGCGAGAGCTACAAGTTCGACAACGGCGGCGACAAGTCGCAGCCCATCTACCAAGCGCCGTTCGATGCGACCTTCCCGGAGGTCTCGCGCACCATCAAGGCGGTGTACGGCGAGATCTCGGTGCCGATCCTCAAGTCGCTCGAAGTCACGGGCGCGGTGCGCCACGACGAGTACAGCGACTTCGGCGGCACCACGAATCCGAAAGTGTCGCTGCGCTTCCATCCCATCAACCAGTTCCTCATGCGCGCCTCGTACAACGAGGGCTTCCGCGCACCCAGCTTCTTCCAGCTCTACGGCCCGCAAGGCGAGGGCCCGGTCCCCGGCAACATCGCCGACCCGGTGCTGTGCCCGAACGGCAACGTGGCGGGCGCCGACCTTTCAGTCTGCGCGATCCGCCCGAACGCGCGCCAGGGCGGCAACGCGGACCTGAAGCCCGAAACCTCCAAGCAGTGGAGCGTGGGCTTCGTGGTGGAGCCGGCGCCGTGGGCGAGCATGAGCGCGGACCTCTGGCAGATCCGGCGCAGGAACCGCATCTACGAGTTGATCCCCCAGGACGTGATCGCGCATTACACGACGTTCCCCGAGAACCTCGTGCGCGGCGCCAACGGACGCCTGGACGATCCGGGCGGATACATCCGCGCGGGCTTCGTGAACGCCGACGGCGACATCACCCGCGGCGTGGACGTGAACTTCCGGCTCACCGGCGCATGGCGCGGCGCGCGCTTGATCGCGAACCTCGACGGCACGTACATCGACAGCTTCCGCTCGCGAATCTTCATCACCGATCCGTACACCGAGCTCGTCGGCAACTGGAGCGACCGCGACCTCTACCCGCGCTGGAAGCACCAGGCGAGCTTCACCTACGAGCGCGGCCCGTGGGCGACGACGCTCTTCCAGAGCTGGACCGAGGGCTATACCGATCGCGTGCCCTCCGGGGTCGTGCCCCCCGGGTTCAACAAGCTGGTGGACCGGTACGTGATCTATCACGTCACGGCGACGTATACCGGCTTCAAGAACACGACGCTCACGTTCGGCGTGAAGAACATCTTCAACGAGGATCCGCCGTTCACCGCGCACAACCTCGACTTCGCCGCGGGCGCCGGTTGGGACCCGCGAGTCGCCGATCCTCGCGGGCGTTCGTACATCGCGCGCATCAGCTACCGGTTCAAGTAGCCTGGACCGAAGGCGCGCGTTAAAGCTGCTGGCGGCAGGCGCGGCCGGAGTCGCAATCTCCGGGCGCGCCGGCGCCCGGCCCGCAGCCGCGCCCAGGGTGAAGCCGCCGCGGCTGAAAGACGGCGCCACCGTCGGCCTCATCGCGCCCAGCGGCGTGGTGGACGATGCCCACATCGAGAAGTGCGTGCGCAACCTCGAGGCGCGCGGCTTCAAGGTGAAGCTCGCCGGCAACATCCGCGCGCAATACGGCGGATACGCGGGGAGCGTCGGGGAGCGCGTGGCGGCCCTGCAGGCGATGTTCGCCGACCCTCAGGTGGGAGCGCTCTGGGCGGCGCGCGGCGGCTCCGGCGGCCCGGCGATATTGCCGCGCATCGATTACGGCGCGATCCGCCGCCACCCGAAGGTCCTCATCGGGTATTCAGACATCACGGCGCTGCACCTCGCGCTCCCCCTGCGCGCGGGCCTCGTCACCTTCCACGGGCCGGTGGCCTCGACGCTCTCGGATTTCTCCTATGCGAGCCTGCGCGCCGTGGTGATGGAGCCCGAGCCACGCCTCGCGCTCGGGATCGCGCCGGGCAACCTCGATCGCGCCGCGCTCGAGCCGGAGTTCGCGCCGCGCGTGTTTCGCGAGGGCCGCGCCGAGGGGCGCCTCGTGGGCGGGAACCTGAGCGTCGTCTGCGCGATGATCGGCACGCCCTACGCGGCGCAGGTGAAGGGCAACCTCCTATTCCTGGAGGAGGTGAGCGAGTCTCCGTACCGGATCGACCGCATGCTCACGCAGCTGCGCCAGGCGGGATTGCTCGACGCGGCCGCGGGCGTGATGCTGGGCGTGTTTCGAAAATGCGAGGCCACCGACGGCGAGCCGTCGCTTACGCTCGCCCAGGTGCTCGAGGACAATCTCGCCGGCTCGCGCGTGCCCGCGGCCTACGGATTCTCGTTCGGGCACATCGCCGAGCAGATCACGCTTCCCGAAGGCATCCGGGCGAGAATGGACACGGGCGAACGCACCATCACGCTCCTCGAGCCCGCGGTCATCTGAGGCTTTAGTCCGCGCGGCCCTCGATCGCGCGACGGTAGATCGCGGTGGCGATGCGCTCCTCGAAACGCGCGGCGGACGAGTACGCGCCGCGCTCGCCTTCGGGATCGAAGCCGGTGCCGCCGACGAGGAAGACGAAGCCGTTCTTCTTCCCGCGATCGAAGGCGAAGGTCGCGAAGAGGCCGTATGCATCGCCCAGGTGGCCGTTCGCGCGAAACCCGCCTCCTTCCACAAGCCGATCGCCGAAGTCGGGGCCGGAGAGGTCCGTGAAGATCTGGTTGCCCAGGCCCCACGCGTTGAAACGCCCCTTGTGGCTGCCGTAGGCGTCTTCTCCGGATGCACCGGCCCGCGGCCATTGGCGCTCGAGCATCTCGTCCACGTTTTTCGCGGAGAGAAAGCGCCGGCCGTCGATCTCGCCCGCGCCCATCAGCATCCGCATGACGCGGGCGAGGCCCGCGGCCGACGTGCGCAATCCGCCCTGTGGGCCGAAGAGCGTCCCGTTGCTGCCGATCTCGTAGCCGGGGCTGCCGCGCGCGACCGGCGCCTCGCGCGAATAATCGTCGACCTGCGCGACCCAGGGCCCTTGCGGATTCCACACCTGCGTGTCGCCGCGGGTTGCCTTGCGGTAGAGCGTCGCCACGTCGCCGATGCGCGCGATTTCCGCGGGGTTGTATCCGCCTTCCACTCCGAGCGGATCGAGGACGGTGCGCTTCATCAAGCGGTCGAAGCGCTCGCCGGTGACCTTCTCCATGATCGTGCCCACCACGCCCCACGGCAGGTTCGCGTAGCTGAAGTGCTCACCAGGCGGCGCCTGGCTCGACCACATCGCGCCCGCGCCGTAGGAAGCGCCACCGGGCGTGAGGAAATCCTCGAGGCGAATGTCCTTCGCCCAGAAGTAGCCCGCCTCGTCGCGCAGCGACGACGTGTGCGTGAGAAGCATTCGCAGCGTGATGGGGACTTCGGGAAAGTGCGGATTTCGCAAGCGATAACCGAGATAACCGCCGACGTCGGCGTCGAGCGAGAGCTTGCCTTCCTCGACGAGCCTCAGCACTCCCAGCGTCGTCACCAGCTTCGAGACCGAGGCGATGCGATAGAGGGTCGCCTCGTTCGCGGTCTTGTCGCGTGCGCGATCGGCGCCGTCGATGTAGCGCCGGCCGGACTGGCGCTGGTACACGACGTGGCCATCGCGAATGGCGAGGACCGAAAGGCTCGCGAGGGGCCGCGCTTCGTCGTTGGCGATTGCCGCGAGCTCCGCGTCGAGCACTTCGAAGCTCGAAGGGTGCGTCGGCACCGGCTCAGCCGCGCAGCCGGCGAGAACCGCGGCCACGCCCAGGAGAGCGCGCGCGGCGCGGGCCAGCGTCATGGATTGACGAGCGCATCGAGGAGCGCGGCGGTCTCGGCGTCGGGAGTGCCGTCGAAGCGCTGCGGCCGATACTTCATCTGGAAGGCGGAAACCACGCGGCGCGTCGCGGGATCGAGCTCGCCCGTCTTCGGCACCGCGAAGCCGTGCTGCTCGAGGCGCTGCTGGAACCAGGCGACGTCGGGCAGGCGCTCCTCGAAGGCGGGACGGCGTTGCGCCACCACCGCGGGATCGGGCCACACGACGAGCCCCTCGTCGGCGAGGCGCTTCCACGGGAACCGCGGCCCGGGGTCGACCTTGCGCTGCGGGGCGATGTCGCTGTGGCCGACGACGCGGTCGGGGCGGATCTGGTGGCGCTTCACGATGTCCTTCACCAGCGCCACCACCACGTCCATCTGCGCCTTCGGATAGTCGAACCAGGTGAGCTCTTCCGGCGGCGTGCCCGGCGGGCCGCGGTCGCCGAGGTTCACGATCTCGATGCCGATGGACGCGGCATTGAGCTGCGTCTGTCCCTTCCACGAGCTCACGCCCGCTTGCCACGCGCGACGGTTCTCGTCCACCAGGCGATAGACAATGGGCGGGTCGTCGCGCACCAGGTAATGGGCGCTCACCGGGCCCTGGGTGAGCACCTTGAGCGACGAGGCGAAATCCTCGGAGGTGAAGTGGATCACGAGGTATTGCACGCGGCTGTCCTGGCCCACCGAGGTGTACGTGGTGTCGATGGGCGGGCCGCCGGCACAGCCTGCGGCGAGCCATGCGAGGGCGAATAGCGAGAGGATTTTTTTCATGGAAGTGGGGCCGCCTTGCGGCCGAATCGCGCGTCGACACGCGCCGTCGCCGCCACGATGAAGGAAGGAATCGTTGCGAGGCATATCCAGGTGAAGAATTTCGCGTAGCCGAGCTGCTCCTCGATCCAGCCGCTCGCCATCCCGGGAAGCATCATACCCAGAGCCATGAAGCCCGTGCAGATGGCGTAGTGCGCGGTCTTGCTGGGCCCGTCGGCCACCATCACCATGTACATGAGGAACGCCGAGAATCCGAAGCCGTACCCGAACTGCTCGACGGCGATGGCGGCGCCGATGACGCCGATGGACTCGGGCTGCGCCACCGCGAGGTAGACGAAGATCGCGTTGGGGACATGCATGGCGGCGACCATGGGCCAGAGCCAGCGGCGTAGCCCATCGCGCGCGATCGCGAGCCCGCCGAGGATGCCGCCGGCGGTGAGGGCGAGCACCCCGAGGGTCCCGTAGGCGATGCCGACCTCGGACGCCGTAAGGCCGAGCCCGCCCGCGGCGCGCGGATCGAGGAGGAAGGGCGTCACCAGCTTCAACGCCTGCGCCTCGGCGAAGCGGAAGAGGAGGAGGAAGGCGAGGATCGAGGCGATGCCGTCCTTGCGGAAGAAGGAAGCGAACGTCGCCGCGAAAGCGGCGGCGTGCGAGCGATGCTCGATCGCATGGTCTTCGGCGGGGCGCGGGAGGGCGAATGCGTGCCACGCCGCGAGGAGGACGAAGAGCGCGGCCGCGACACCGAAGACGATCGACCAGGCGAGGGCGACATCTCCGGTGAAATCGCCGAGCGTGCCCGCGAGGTACACGAGGCCGCCCTGGCCGCTCACCATGCCGACGCGGAAGAAGGCGCTCCTCACGCCGACGAAGGCCGCCTGCTGGTGCTGCTCGAGGCCCAGCATGTAGAAGCCGTCGGCGGCGATGTCGTGCGTGGCCGAGGAGAAGGCGAGGAGCCAGAGGAACGCGAGCGAGAGCTGGAAGAAGCGCGTGGTGGGCAGCGTGAGCGCGACCAGCGCGAGCGAGGCGCCGATGGCGAGCTGCATCGCGAGGATCCAGCCGCGCTTGGTGCCGAACATGTCCGCCAGCGGCGACCAGAAGGGCTTGATCACCCACGGCAGGTAGAGCCAGCTCGTATACAGCGCGATGTCGGTGTTGGAGACGCCGAGCGTCTTGTACATGACCGTGGAGACGGTCATCGCGGTCACGAAGGGAAGCGCCTGCGCGAAGTAGAGCGTCGGAATCCATCGCCAGGCGCTCGCGGGGCGGGCTCGCGCGTGCATGTATGCATACAATACGGCATGCCGGCTCGGTCCGGCCACCACAAAAAGGGGAGATCGATGGACTTGCGGATCCTGCTGCTCTGCGTGGCGCTGGCGGTGTCGTGCGCGGCGCCTGCCAAGACCTTCCGCTGGTCTTCCGCGGGCGACATCACGACGCAGGACCCGCACGGCCAGGACGAGAGCTTCACCAAGAGCTTCAACGCGTTGGTCTACGAGCGGCTCATCATGCCGGGCAAGGACATGTCGCCCACGCTCTGGCTCGCCACCTCGTGGAAGACGGTCTCGCCCACGCAGCGCATCTTCCACCTGCGCAAGGACGTGAAATTCCAGGACGGCACGCCGATGACGGCGGACGACGTGGTGTTCTCGTTCGAGCGCGCCGCCAAGTCCAAGCAGTTCCGCACCTACACCTCGCAGGCGGGCACGGCGCGCAAGGTCGACGACTACGCCGTGGAATTCACCACCGCGTCGCCCAATCCCATCTCGCAGATCGCCATCGGCGAGATCCCCATCATGAGCAAGGCGTGGGCGCAGAAGAACAACAGCGTCGAGCCCCAGGACTTCTCCTCCAAGGAGGCGACTTTCGCATCGAGGAACGCCATGGGGAGCGGCCCCTTCAGGCTCGTCTCCTACGAGCCGGGGGTGAAGACGGTGCTCGTGAAGAACAACGACTGGTGGGGCATCAAGGACGCTCGCTTCGAGAGCAACATCGACACCATCGAATACCGGCCGATCGCGAGCGCCCCCACGCGCATGGCGGCGCTCAAGTCCGGCGAGATCGACTTCGTGCTCGATCCCCCCGTGCAGGACATCGCCCGGATGAAGGAAGACCGCGACTTCAAGGTGTGGGAGGGCGACGAGACGCGCGTCATCACGATCGCGCTCGACCAGGCGCGCGACGAGCTCCTCTTCTCCGACGTGAAGGGGAAGAATCCCTTCAAGGACCAGCGCGTGCGCGCCGCGATGTACTACGCCGTCGACATCAACGCCATCAAGACGCAGGTGATGCGCGGCCTCGCCACGCCCACCGCGATCCCGTTCCCGAATCCGAAGGGCGAGAAGATCGACCCCGCGCTCGACAAGCGCCTGCCATTCGATACCGCGATGGCGAAGAAGCTCCTCGCCGAGGCGGGATATCCGGCGGGCTTCGGCTTCACGCTGCACTGCCCCAATGACCGCTACGTGAACGACGAGAAGATCTGCACCGCGTTGGCCGCCATGTGGGCGCGCGTGGGCCTCAACGTGAAAGTGGAGGCGATGCCGAAGGCGCAGTACTTCCAGCGCACGCCGAAGAAGGAATTCAGCGCCTGCATGCAGGGCTGGGGCGACAACAACCGCGATCCCATGTTCACGCTGAAGCCGCTTTACCACAGCCTTAACGAGAAGGGCGCCGGCGACACCAACTACGGCAACTTCAAGAACGCGCAGGTGGACGACCTGATCGACCGCGCCGAGGTCGAGATGGACATGGACAAGCGCCGCCGGATGATGGACCAGGCGATCGCGATCATCGAGAAGGAAGTGCTGGTGATTCCGCTGCACCGCCAGGTAATCCCCTGGGTGTCGCGCGCCAACGTGAGCCTGGTGCACCGCTCCGACAACAAGTTCGCGCCCATCTGGGTCCGGATGAATTGACCCTCACCTACATCTGGGCCGGCTTCTTCATCGTCGGCTTCCTCGCCGCGCTCGCACAGTGGATCTTCCTGGGCGACGCCGAAGTCTTCAAGCGCATCGTCGACGGAACGTTCGAGTCCGCGCGCCTGGGCGTGATGGACATCGCCCTGCCCCTGGCGGGCGTGATGACGCTCTGGATGGGCATCCTCGCCATCGGCGAGAAGGCGGGGCTCATCGAAGTCGTGGCCCGCCTCATCGCACCGCTCTTCTCGCGGGTTTTCCCCGGAGTGCCGAAGGATCATCCGGCCAACGGGCTCATCGTCATGAACTACTCGGCCAACATCCTCGGCCTGGACAACGCCGCCACACCCATCGGGTTGAAGGCGATGGCGAGCCTGCAGGAGCTGAATCCCACCAAGGACACCGCCACCGACGCCCAGCTCATGTACCTGGTGCTCAACACCGCCGGATTCACCGTGATCCCGGTGAGCGTGATGGCGCAGCGCGCGATCCTCGGCGCGAAGGACCCGTCCGACATCTTCATCCCGACGCTCATCGCCACCTTCACGGGCACCATCGTCGCGTTCATCGCGGTGGCGTTGCGCCAGCGCATCCGGCTCCTGGACCCGGTGATCGTCGCGTGGGTGGGCGGCCTCGCGGCGCTCATCGCGGGGGTGGTGTGGTACTTCAGCGTGTTCCTCACCAAGGCCGAGATCCAGCAGGTCTCCCGCGTCGCGAGCAGCCTCATCCTGCTGTTGGTGATCGTGGGCTTCATCGCGTGGGCGCTGGTAAAGCGCGTGAATGTCTACGACGCCTTCATCGAGGGCGCGAAGGGCGGGATCCAGGTCTCCATCACCATCATCCCGTTCCTCGTGGGCATGCTGGTGGCGATCAGCGTGCTGCGCAATTCCGGCGTGCTCGAGCTGGTGGTGGGCGCGTTCGCGTGGCTCTTCGCGGCGCTCGGCTTCAACACCGATTTCGTTCCGGTGCTGCCCACGGCGATCATGAAGTCCGTGAGCGGCAGCGGCTCGCGCGCCATGATGATCGAGCTCATGAAGACCTACGGGCCGGACTCGTTCGTGGGGCGCCTCGGGAGCATCGTGGGCGGATCGTCGGACACCACGTTCTACATCATCGCGCTCTACTTCGGCTCGGTGGGGATCACGAAGACGCGTTACGCGGTGACCTACGGGCTGCTGGCGGACTTCGCCGCGGTGGCCGCGGCGATCGGCGTGGGCTACCTCTTCTTCCACTGATCGTTCAGAAGGCCTTCGGGTTCGCCTGCGCGAGGTAGTACCACTCGTTGCCCGGCTTCGCGCCGGCATCGGGGAAAACGATCCAGCCGTCATGCGGCGCTATGAGCACGGTGCCGTCGTTGCGCGTGGCGATGACGTCGCCCTTGGCCAGCGTGTCGAAGCTCGCCCAGGCGCGGCTGAACGTGTCGCCCTCGTGGGCCTTGTCGATCACCTCGTGCAGCCGGAGCGCTTCGTATTTCTCCACGGGGCGCGGGGTGTTGCCTGCCGTGATGCCGAGATGGTCGAGCACGTTGCGGATCGCGCGATGGGCGACCTCGGGCGACTCCGGCGCTTCATGTTGCCCGCATTCGAGCGTGATGCCGTAGCCGCCCACGGAGCGCATGTACTCGGTGGTGCCGACGCCGTACTTGGGATCGGTGTTGAGGGCGTTGCCGAGGCCGGATCGGACGCGGCGTTCCACGCCCTGCGCGTACGTGCCGAGCCAGCCCTCGACGAAGCGGCGCACGCCCAGGATGCGCGCCATGGCGCGTTCCTTGGCGGAGTGCGAGAACGGCTCGATGTCACCGCTGTTGTTGCGCGGGCCCAGCATCGCGAAGGGCTCGGTCGCGCCGCGCGTCGAGTGCAGGTCCAGCAATACGTCGTGGCGCGCGAGGAGCGGGCAGAGCCAGTTGGCGACGCGATCCTCGAACTCCTTCGGGTGGTCCCGGGGCCCGAGGTTGCGGTTGAGGTTGCGCTCGCCGGCGCGCTGGCGCTTCGCGTAGGCGAGGGGGTTGGCGATGGGAACGAAGGTGACCTCGCCTGAGCGGATCGCCAGCGCGCCGGATTCGATTTCCTCCAGCACGCGATGGATCGCTTTCGTGCCGCAGGTCTCGTTGCCATGCACGGCGCCGGTGACGATGAGGCGCGGCCCCAAATCGAGCCCGCGATGGTTGATCGATTTGAAGTGGAGGTTGCGAGTCGTGCTTGTGTCGGTCATGACGAGATTCTAATGTGGATAAGGCCCTCGCAGCGGCCCCGCGCGGATTGGGGTTATCCCCACCGGAAATTTCTTTCGCTTCGCGTCGTTCGCTACGGATCGCAGCGCGTAAAATTTGCGCATGCCGCTGAAGACCACCGCCGGGGACCATGGCCAGCCTGTGAAGGGCCGCGGCGCGACCATCAACATCGAGGGACGCTTCGAGGTTTGGAATCGCGAAAGCTCCGACGACGGCTGGTTCCAGGACCCGGGTGACGAGCCCACTCGCGTGAAGACGGTGGTTTCGATTGAACATGCGAAAAGCGTGATCTCCCGGCACAACTCACCTGATGTTGGGTTTGCTCAATCGATCAATCCTTATCGAGGATGCGCCCATGGGTGCCCATATTGTCTAAGGGGCGACACACCCATTTTGATGGGCAATGGCCGCACGCGCGCTATATCCGAATTGAAAGTCGGTGACGAAATTTACGGTACGAAACGTGTCGGAAATTTTCGGCGGTACGTAGTATCGCGAGTCCTCGCGCAATGGAGCTCGATAAAGCCGGCGTACCAGGTCACGCTTGAGGATGGTACCGAGTTGGTCAGCAGTGGCGACCATCGTTTCCTGTCGGACCGCGGCTGGAAGTTCGTCACAGGCACCGAGCAGGGCCGATCGAGAAGACCCTTCCTGACCTTGTCGAACAAACTGATGGGCACGGGTTCGTTTGCAGAGGGGCCAGCAGATAACGACCCATATCGGCGCGGTTACCTTTGCGGAATCATTCGCGGAGACGCCCATCTCGGAAAGTACTCGTACTTGAGAGCCAACGGCCGAGTGAATGCTGTCCATCACTTTCGTCTCGCGCTTTGCGATCCCGAGGCATTGCTACGAGCCCAGGACTATCTGCTCGACTACGAGGTCGCGACTCAAGAGTTCCTGTTTCAGGCCGCTATCGGTACCCGGCGAGCGTTGCATGCGATTCGCACCGCGGCGGATTCGAAAGTCGAGGCCATCCGCTCCTTCATCGCCTGGCCCAACAGTCCAACGCGGGATTGGTCCGCTGGATACCTCGCGGGAATCTTCGACGCCGAAGGCAGCTTGAGCCAGACCGTGTTCAGGATCCCGAATACCGACCCCGAAATCATCGGGTGGATTGCAGCGTGCCTAAAGGTGTTTGGCTTCACCTTTGTCATCGAACATCTCCCATTCGAGGATAGGAAATCGATGGATGTCGTGCGCTTGACGGGCGGACTCAAGGAGCAGCTGCGTTTTTTTCACACGGTGCGCCCGGCGATTACCCGGAAGCTGAACCTCGTCGGCCAAGCTATCAAGAGCGACGCCAAGCTCCGCGTCGTCAGCATCGAACCCCTCGGCAAGGCCATGCGCCTGTACGACATCACCACCGAGACTGGGGACTTCATCGCCAACGGCGTGGTCAGCCATAACTGCTTCGCTCGCCCGAGTCACGCCTATCTGGGTCTTTCTCCCGGCCTCGATTTCGAAACTCGCCTCACGTCCAAGGTGAACGCGGCGGAGAAGCTCCGCGAGGAGCTGGCGAAACCCGGCTACCGTTGCGAGCCTCTCACCGTTGGCGTGAACACCGACGCGTACCAGCCCATCGAGCGCCAGCAGAGAATCACCCGATCGATCATCGAGGTGGCTTCGGAAACGAATCATCCGTTGTCATTCATCACCAAGTCGGCCCTGATCGAGCGCGACCTCGACCTCCTCGCGCCGATGGCGAAGAAGCGCCTCGTCGCGGTAACGCTTTCGGTCACGACCCTCGACCACGAGATCTCACGCAGGATGGAGCCGCGCACCAGCGCGCCCGCGAGAAGGCTCGAAGCGATACGAAGGCTCACCGAAGCCGGAATCCCGGTGAGCGTCAATGTGGCACCGGTCATCCCTTTCCTCACGGATTCCGAGCTCGAGCCTATCCTCGAGGCGGCAGCGAAGGCAGGGGCCGTGAGCGCGGGGTATGTCCTCGTGCGGCTGCCCTGGGAAGTGCGCCCCATCTTCAAGGAGTGGCTCGAGAAGCATTTCCCGTTGAAGGCCGAGCATGTCATGTCGAGGATCCGCGACATGCGCGACGGACGCGAGAACGACCCCAACTTCGGTTCCCGCATGGTGGGGCAAGGGACCTTGGCGCAACTCCTCGCGCAGCGCTTCAGGAAGGCGGTGGCCCGTTTCGGCCTCGACAAACCCGACCACGACCTGGATTGCTCCCTCTTCCTCCCGCCCGCGCTTCACGGGCAGAAGACGCTTTTCTAGCCGCAACGCCGGTGGCCCCGGGGTTGTCCAACCCCGTATAATTGACCGTTTTTTCCGGCCGAGGACACAATCCGGGAACCGGAAGCGTCACGCCCCAAAGCGACCCCTTTTGAGGAGCATGAATGTCCGCACTGCCCGTCTCGCTGGAAGACAAGTACACGCTGGCTTCCGGCCGCGTCTATCTCAACGGCACGCAGGCCCTGGTGCGCCTCGCCCTGATGCAGCGCGAGCGCGATGCCGCTGCCGGCCTCAACACCGCGGGCTTCATCTCCGGCTACCGCGGCTCGCCGCTGGGGGGCTTCGACCAGGCGCTCTGGAAGGCGCACGATAACCTCGAGAAGCACCACGTCTTCTTCACGCCGGGCGTGAACGAGGAGCTCGCCGCCACCGCCGTGTGGGGCTCGCAGCAGGTGGGGCTCTTCGAGGGCGCGAAATACGACGGCGTCTACGCCATGTGGTACGGCAAGGGCCCCGGCGTGGACCGCAGCGGCGACGTCTTCAAGCACGCGAACGCCGCGGGCACGTCGAAGCACGGCGGCGTGCTGCTGCTGGCGGGCGACGACCATGCGTGCAAGTCGTCCACGCTTCCGCACCAGAGCGAGCACGCCTTCGACGCGGCGATGATCCCGGTGCTCTATCCCACGGGCGTGCAGGAGATCATCGATCTCGGCATGCACGGCTTCGCGATGTCGCGCTACTCGGGCTGCTACGTGGCCTTCAAGTTGATTTCGGAGACGGTGGATTCGTCGGCGTCGATCTACGTGAGCGCGGATAGCCCGAAGATCCTGCTGCCCGATGATTTCGAGCTGCCGGCGAACGGCGTGAGCATCCGCTGGCCCGACGCGCCCATGGAGCAGGAGCTTCGCCTGCAGCACGACAAGATCTACGCGGCGCTCGCCTATGCGCGCGTGAACAAGCTGAACCGCGTCACCGTGGATTCCCCGAATCCGCGCCTGGGCATCATCGCCTCCGGCAAGAGCTACCTCGACGTGCTGCAGGCGCTGGAAGACCTCGGCATCGACGAGGCCCACGCCGCGAGGATCGGCATTCGCCTGTGCAAGGTCGGCATGTCGTGGCCCCTGGAGCCCACGGGCGTGCGCGAGTTCGCCAAGGGCCTCTCGGAGATCCTCGTGGTCGAGGAGAAGCGCCAGCTCATCGAATACCAGCTGAAGGAGCAGCTCTACAACTGGCCCGATTCCCAGCGCCCGCGCGTGATCGGCAAGTACGACGAGCACGGCGAGTGGGAAGTGCACCGCAGCGAATGGCTGCTCCCCGCCGCGGGCGAGCTCACGCCCGCGATGATCGGGCGCGTCATCGCGCAGCGCATCGGCAAGTTCTATACGTCGGAGACGATCGAGGCGCGGCTCAAGTTCCTGGTGGCGAAGGAGGCGGCGCTCGCGCAGCCGCGCGCCAAGGTGGCGCGCATCCCGTACTTCTGCTCGGGCTGCCCGCACAACACGTCCACGCAGGTGCCCGAGGGCTCGAAGGCGCTCGCCGGCATCGGCTGCCACTACATGGCGATCTGGATCCGCCCCGACCAGACCATGACCTTCACGCAGATGGGCGGCGAGGGCGTGCCGTGGATCGGCATCGCGCCCTTCACGGAGACGAAGCACGTGTTCGCCAATTTGGGCGACGGCACGTATTTCCACAGCGGGCTGCTCGCGATCCGCGCCGCGGCCGCCGCCAACGTGAACATCACCTACAAGATCCTCTTCAACGACGCCGTGGCCATGACCGGCGGGCAGCCCGTCGACGGGCAGCTCACCGTGGCCATGGTGACGCGCCAGGTGCTGGCCGAAGGCGTGAAGCGGGTGATGGTCGTGACCGACGAGCCGGAGACGTACAAGCACGTCACCGACCTCGCGCCCGGCACCACGGTGCATCATCGAGACGATCTGGACCGCGTGCAGCGCGAGCTGCGCGAGATCCCGGGCACCACGGTCATGATCTACGACCAGACGTGCGCCGCGGAAAAGCGCCGCCGGCGCAAGCGCGGCAAGTTCCCCGATCCCGCCAAGCGCGTCGTCATCAACGAGCTGGTGTGCGAGGGCTGCGGCGATTGCGGCGTGAAATCCAACTGCCTGTCGGTGGTGCCGTTGGAGACGGAGTTCGGACGCAAGCGCGCCATCGACCAGAGCACGTGCAACAAGGACTACTCGTGCGTGAAGGGGTTCTGCCCGAGCTTCGTCACGGTGGAAGGCGGGCAGCTGCGCAAGAGGAAGCCCGTCGTGCAGGAGGTGCTCGGCGCTCTGCCCCGGCCGGTGCTGCCCGCGCTCGACCGTCCCTACGGCATTCTCGTCACCGGCGTCGGCGGCACGGGTGTCGTCACCATCGGCGCGTTGCTCGGCATGGCCGCGCACATCGAAGGCAAGGGCGCCACGGTCCTCGACATGACCGGCCTCGCGCAGAAGGGCGGGTCGGTCTATTCGCACATCCGCATCGCCGCGCGGCCCGAAGAGATCCATGCGGTGCGCATCGCGGCCGGCGACGCGCGCGTGGTGCTGGGCTGCGACATGATCGTCGCCGCTTCCGACGAGGCGATCGCGAAGATGCAAAGCGGCTTCACGCGCGCGGTGATCAACGCGGACGTGGCGACCACCGGGGGATTCACGAAGGATCCGGACCTGCAGGTGCCGGCCGGCGACATGGCGGAAGCGATTCGCGAGGCGTGCGGCGCGGGCGCCGCGGACTTCGTCGATGCGACCGAGCTCGCCACCGCCCTCCTCGGCGATTCCATCGCGACCAATCTTTTCATGGTGGGCTATGCGTGGCAGAAGGGGCTCATTCCCATCGGCGAGGCGGCGATCGTGCAGGCCATCGAGCTGAACGCCGCCGCGGTGGAATCCAACAAGAAGGCGTTCGAGTGGGGACGCCGCGCCGCGGTCGACGTGGCGTCGGTGCGGCGCGCGGCGACGCCGCCGGAGGCGAAGCCCGAGAGCCAGCGATTCTCCCAGAGCCTCGAGGAGACCATTTCGCGGCGCCGTGCGTTCCTCGCCGCGTACCAGGACGACGCGTACGCGAAGCGCTACGAGGAATTCGTCGCTCGCGTGCGCTCGGCCGAGGAGGGCAGGGCGCCGGGCTCGACGCTCCTCACGTCCGTCGTCGCGCGCTACCTCTTCAAGCTCATGGCTTACAAGGACGAGTACGAAGTCGCCCGTCTCTACACGGACACCGATTTCCTCAAGCGCGTCGCGGTCCAGTTCGAAGGCGACTATCGCCTCAAGATGCATCTCGCCCCGCCGCTCTGGGCGAAGGCGGATCCCGCCACGGGCGAGCCGAGGAAGCGCGAGTTCGGCGCGTGGGTGCTGGGCGCCATGCGCGTGCTCGCGCGCCTGAAGTTCCTGCGGGGATCGCCGCTCGACATCTTCGGCTACGGCAAGGAGCGCCGCGTGGAGCGCGCGCTCATCGGCGAATACGAGCGCACGGTGAACGAGCTCCTCGAGAATCTCGACCCTGCACGCGTCGAGCTCGCCGCCGAAATCGCGTCGATCCCGGAATTCATCCGCGGCTACGGCCCGGTGAAGGAGCGCCACCTCGCCGACGCCCGCTCGCGCGAGGCGCAGCTCCTCGCCCGGTGGCGCGATCCCTCCAGCTCCGCCCTCAAGCGAATCCCCATCCGCGCCGCCGCCTGAAAAAAATATGTCGTGTCAGGTACGACTTTTTATGTCGTACCTGACAC
>JBBRTF010000018.1:0-84449 GCA_038244725.1 Burkholderiales bacterium | reverse complement strand
GGACGAGCAAACGACGAAGCGGCCCGAAATCGCCCGTCCCTTCGACGCGGTAAGTCGTTGATGCACGGTGCTTGCGGGTTGCGGCAGATGCGGCGTCTCGCGTCGTTGGACGCCTTGCGAAGGTTGTCGACATTCGCTGCGGCGCCTGCCTAGCAGCCATCCGCATCTGCCGCAACGCAGGTCCCCGGTACTTGTTCAGACCTTCCCTAGGACTTCTCCTCGATGCCGAGGACGGTGTTCACCGCCTGGACGAGGCCGCTGATCTTGAAGGGCTTGGTCACGTAGCCGTCCGCGCCGAGCGACAGGCCGCGCGCGACGTCGGTGACTTCGGACTTGCCGGTCATCATGATCACCGGCAGGCTCTTCAGCTTCTGGTTGCCGCGGATCCTCTCGAGGATCTGGAAGCCGTCGGCGTCGGGCAGCTTCACGTCCAGCAGCACGATATCCGGAAGCGGGGGCTTGTTGAACTCGTTGTTGATCTCCGCGCGGTTCCTCGCGAAGCGCGTGAGGAAGCCGCCCTTGGCGAGCACCTCGCCCACCAGCTCGGAGAGCGACTTGTCGTCCTCGATGATGAAGATCGAGTGGCGCGAGCCGTTGCGCGGAATCACGCGCCCGCCGGCGTTCCTCGCCATCGCCACATAGAAGCCGGTCTTGGCGAGCTGCGGACTTCCCGTGGTCGCCTCCTTGCGCGCGCTCGCCATCTTCTCCGGCGGCGGTGGCGGCGCGGGCTGGTCGGGCGCGGTGAAGTCGAGATCGTCGTCGGCGTCGGGATGGGAACTCATGTCCGGTTCACGCTCTCCTGGATGTTCGCTGCGGCGGATTTCCTTTCGCCGATCCTCCCCTCCTCGCCGCGCGCAAGCTTCACGATGTTGGCGCGGTGCCGGGCGAGCAGCACCACGCTCATCGCCACGACCGCGGCGAGCACCGGGCCCGCTCCCAGCAGGTACCACGCGGCCGCCGGCGCGAAGAGCGCGGCCACGATCGCCGCCAGCGAAGAATACCGGGTTACGACCGCAATTGTGAGCCAAGCCACGATCACAGCCAACCCCAGCCGCCAGTCCAGCGCCATCAGCACGCCTGCCGCGGTGGCCACGCCCTTGCCGCCCCGCAAGCGCAGCCATACCGGGAATACGTGCCCCAGGAACGCGGCGATGGCGACAATGGCCAGCACCTCGGGACCGGCGCCCAAGATTCGCGCGGCGAGCACCGCCGCCCATCCCTTCCCCGCATCTCCCACCAGCGTGAGCAGGGCGGCGATGCGATGGCCCGAGCGCAGCACGTTGGTAGCGCCGATGTTGCCCGAGCCGTAGGTGCGCGGGTCCGGCAGGCGCATGGCGCGGCTCACCAGCACCGCGAACGGGATCGATCCGGCGAGGTAGCCGCCCAGCGCGTAGGCGAGCAGCGTCATGACCATACTTTACAATACGCGCCCATGGACACGATCTTCATCCGCGAGTTCCGAGTCGACGCCTGGGTGGGGATCTATGAGTGGGAGAAGCAGCGCGCGCAGACGCTCGAGATGGAGGTCGAGATCGGCATCCCCGGCAATGCCGTGGGACGCACCGACAACATCCACGACACGATCCATTACGGCGAGGTGGTCGAGCGCATCGTGAAGGACCTCGCGGAGCGCAAGTTCAAGCTCCTCGAGGCCCTCGCCGAGCACGTGTGCGGCATCATCACCGACGATTTCAAGGCTCCGTGGGTGCGCCTTTCGGTGGCGAAGCTCGGCCACATCCGCAACGTGCGCAAGGTGGGCGTCACCCTCGAGCGCCGGCGCGGCCCGGGCGAGTGATCCCTAGAGCGTCGCCGCCGCCACCGGGGTTGCTGCGGCGGGCTCGGTGAAGATGGCGCGATAGGCGGCGTACGTGCTGGTAAAGGACAGCGGGATCCACACGAACATTCCCAGCCCGAACGGGATCATCGCGACGATGCACAGCACCAGCATCACGATCCCGTAGACGAGGAACGGCACGAAGTTGCGCAGGCACGCGCCGAAGCTCGCCTTCATCGCGTCCGTCGCGCTCACGCCGTGCATGATCACCAGCGCCGGCGCGAACCAGTAGGCCGCGAGGAGCGGAACCATCAGCGCCAGCATCACGAGCGTGCCGAGGAGGATCGCCATCCCGGAAGCGGCGAGCGCGGTCACCGCGTCGTCGGCATTGCCCGCGATCACCGCGCCGATCACGCCGAAGCCCACGAACAACGCGAAGACGCAAAGGATCGCGAGCATCCCCACGAAGAAGATGGCGCCGACGATGAGGAGGTTCGCGAGCTGCGTCTTGAACCCGGCGAAGAGATGCTCCAGCTCGAAGTCGCCGCCGCGCTCGAGCGAGCGGCATGCCACCACCAGGCCCGCGTAGAAGACGGGCGTGGCGATCTGGAAGACGATGGAGCCCACCAGCGGCACGATGTTCACGAGGATCGCGATCACCACCAGGATGAGGAGGGCCACGATCCACATGAGCCATGCCCTGGCGAAGAGCTTCCAGCCGGCGCTCACCCACGCGACACCGTCGCCCGCGGCGACGCTCTTTCCGGGCAGGACCAGCGTCAGATCCTCATCGGCCATGGCGGCCGCGCTGGTGATGGAACCGTTCGTGCTCATGGGCTCGTCCCTCCTTCGCGATTGCGCGCGAGGTTACTCCTCCAGCGCCACATCAACAAGCACGGGCGAAAGCACGCGCACGAGCTCCGCCGGCTCCATGCCGAGGAGATAGCCGCGCCGGCCGCCGTTGATGTAGATGCGCGGCAGCTCCAGCACCGTGCGCTCGAGGAAGACCGGCATGCGCTTCCTCGTACCGAAGGGCGAGGTGCCGCCGATGAGGTAGCCCGAGTGACGCATCGCCGTCTCCGGCTTGCATGGAGCGATGCGCTTCATGCCGGCGGCGCGCGCGAGCGCCTTGGTGGATACCTTGCGATCGCCGTGC
Source organism: Burkholderiales bacterium (assembly GCA_038244725.1). GTDB lineage: Bacteria > Pseudomonadota > Gammaproteobacteria > Burkholderiales > Usitatibacteraceae > Usitatibacter. The sequence continues at coordinate 81,519 of JBBRTF010000018.1, read as the reverse complement.
ATGAGCACCACCAGCGGCTCGGCCTTCTCGTTTTCCATGATGAGGGTCTTCACCACCTGATGCTCGGGCACGCCCAGCGCCGTCGAGCTGTGCGAGGTGCCGCCGTGCTCGACGTACTCGAAGGCATGCTCGGTGAAATCCACGTCCTCGCCGCCGAGGAAGAGGGTGGCGGGCGTGCCCGCGGGCTTGCTCACGAGGCGAGCACGTGCACGAGGAGCGAGCTGCCGGTGAGCACGAGGAGCGCGCCGATCGCGCGGCGCATCTGCTGCTGGGTGAGCCCTATGTGGATGCGGTGGCCGAGCTTCAACCCCATCCACGCGAAGGGCGCGAGGACCACGGCTCCGCCGACGATCGCAAGGTGCAGCAGGAGCCCCGCCACGGCGTAGACGATGGCGCGCGTGAAGGCGGAGATCGAGATGAGCGCGGACATGGTCGAGCGGATCTCGGTCTTGTCGGTGAGTCGCCCGGAAAGGTAGGTCGCGTAGATCGGCCCGCCCGCGCCGAACACGGTGGCGATGGCCCCGCCGATGATCCCGGCCGGCACCGACCACCACTTCGAGATGAGGTGGTGCAGCGTCGGGTTCACGATGCTCTGGATGCCTACCGCCACCGCGAAGCAGCCGAGCGCGATGCGAAGGTAGGCGTCCGGCACGCCCACCAGGACGGTAGCGCCGATCACGAAGCCCGCGAACATGAACGGGATGATGCGCTTCATCTCGGCCTTCGAGACGTGCTCGCGGCCCGTGGTGCCCATGAAGGTCGCCGAGGCGAGGTCGAGGAGAGCCATCAGTGGCACGAGATAGGACACCGGCAGGAAATGCGCGAGGATCGGCACCGAGATCACGGTCGAGCCGAAGCCCGAGAGGCCGAACACCGTGTATCCGATGACGATGACGGCGGGCGCCACCAGCAACAGCCACGGCGAGAGGTTCGAGATGTCCATTTATCCGCGCGGATGGTGTTTGCGGTGCAGGGCCTTCAGGCGTTCGCGCGCGACGTGGGTGTAGATCTGGGTGGTCGAGATGTCGGCGTGTCCCAGCAGCAATTGCACCACGCGCAAGTCCGCGCCGTGATTGATGAGATGGGTTGCAAACGCGTGGCGCAGCGTGTGGGGGGAGATCGCCTGGCGGATGCCGGCCGCGCGCGCGTGGCGCTTCACGAGCGCCCAGAACGCCTGGCGCGTCATCGCGCCGCCGCGTGCGGTCACGAAAAGGGCGTCGGACTTGCGCGCCTTGAGGAGCTCGGGGCGCGCCTCGCGCTGGTAGCGCGCGATCCATTGCGCCGCTTCCTCGCCGATCGGGGTGAGGCGCTCCTTCGCGCCCTTGCCGAGCACGCGCACCACGTTCATGTCGAGGCTCACCTGGATCGTCTTCAGCGTGACGAGCTCCGAGACGCGCAGCCCGCTCGCATAGAGCGTCTCCAGCATCGCGCGGTCGCGAAGGCCGTGCGCGGTGGCGGTATCGGACGCCTCGAGGAGCGACTCGACCTCGGCCTCGGAAAGCGACTTGGGCAGAGAACGCGGTATCTTCGGCGAGTCGAGGTCGGCGGCGGGATCGTCCTTCCTCAGGCCCTCGCGCAGCGCGAACTGGAAGAAGCGCTTCAACGAGGAGACGAGCCGCCCGGTGGTGCGCGGCCTGGCGCGCTTCGATTCCACCTGCCATGCGAGGTGGCGCTGCAGGTCGGCGGCGCCGGCCTCGAGGAGCGATCCCGCGTTCGCGGACGCGAGCCACGACGCGAACTGCGCGAGGTCGCGCCGGTAGCTCACGAGGGTGTTGCGCGCGAGGCCGTCGTTCAGCCAGAGTGCGTCGGCGAAGCGGTCGAGGAGGCGGCCGTCGGCCTCAGAGAGCGCCTTCATGCCTCAGCAGCCAGCGCTTGATGTCGCGCTCGAAGCCCTCGCTCCTCGCGCCCATGAAGCCGCCGATGTCGCGGCCCGCGGCGATCACCCGGTGGCACGGCACGATCAATGGAATCGGGTTGGCGCCGCACGCGCCGCCCACCGCGCGCGCCGACGATCCGAGGTCCTTCGCGAGCTCGCCATAGCTGCGCGTCGTGCCCGCCGCTATCTCCTGCATCGCCTCCCAGACCGCCAGCCGATGATGCGTCCCCGAGAGCTTGAGCGGAAGGTCGAAGACGAAGCTCGCGTCGTCGAGGTACGACTGGATCTGCACGCAGGCGAGGAAGGCGATGGTATTGCGCTTGGGCGCCCGCGCCGCGACCGAGGGCGCGAGGAAGCGCACGCCGGTCACGTGCGAGTCGGTGGTGGAGATGCCGAGCGTGGCGAACGGCGCACGCAGGCACGCCTGGAAGGCATGGACGTCGATCGAACCGTCAGGCATGGGCGTCTCCCGCAAGCGAGCGGATCTTCGCGAGGAGGTCCGACGGGACGCTCACGCCCTCGCGCGCGGCGCGCTCGCGGTTGGCGCGGCGCCGCTCGCCGGGCAAACGCACGCCCTCGTCCGCGGTCATCGCCGCGACGAGGGTCTCCACGCGCTCGAAGAAGACGTCGTTGCCGGCGAGCGCGGCCGGATCGATCGCGATGAAAGCCTGGCCGATGCGCGTGGGCTTGCCCTCCTCGGTGAAGAAGCTGTCGGACTCGAAGCCGAAGGCCGCGCCGGAGAGCGCGCACACGAGGAGCTCCACGGTGAGCGCGAGCATCGCGCCCTTCACGCCGCCGGCCGGAAGCATGCTGCCTTCGAGCGCCGCGCGCGCATCGGTGGTGGGCTTGCCGTCGCGGTCGATCGCCCAGCCCTCGGGAATGGGCTTGCCGTCGCGCGCCGCCACCATGATCTTGCCGCGCGCCACCGCGGAGAGCGACAGGTCGATCATGAGAGGCGCGGCGTCGCGGCGCGGGAACGCCGCCGCCACGGGATTGGTGCCGAAAAGCGCGCGCTTGCCGCCCCACGCGGGCATGGCGGCGGGGGAATTGCCGAACGCGAGGCCGACGAGTCCGGCGTCCGCGATGGGCTCGAGGTGATACGCCGCGACGCCGAAATGGTTGCTGTTGGTGACGGCGACGAACGCGACACCGAATTCACGCGCGCGCGAGAGCGCTTCGCGCGCGGCGAGCCCGCACGCCTCGAAGGCGAGGCCCCCGCGGGCGTCGACAAGCGCGGCCGCCTTCGAGTCGCGCACGACGGCGGGGACGGCGGACGCGTTGGCGCGGCCGTTCTTCAGGTGGCCGCAATACTGCGGGATTCGCGAGGCGCCGTGCGATGCGATGCCGTCCGTCTCCGCGGCGGCGAGGGCGCGCGCGGTAGCTTGTGCCGCGGCGACGGTCGCGCCGCTCCTGCGCAGCGCGGCGTCCATCACGCGCTGCAGGTCATCCACGGAGATGTTCGAGAGGCTCATTCGACGAGGAGCGATTGGCCGGGGCGCACGCGGGTGAATTGCACGGGTTCGAAGGATGCCTGATAGGTTCCTGCCGCCGAAAGTTGAATCCGCGAAAATGCCGAGCTCTCGAGCGCTCCCGTTTCCGGGAAGTCCTCGCGGAAATGCGCGCCTCGCGATTCCTCGCGAGCCGTCGCCGCCGTGCAGATCGCCGCGCTCACCTCGATCAGGCTCTCCAGGTTGAGCCAATCGTGCCATGTCAGATTGTAGCGAAGGTCGGACCCGGAGACGCCGGTTTCGCGAAGCCGCTCGCGCAGCCCGCAAAGGCGCGACTGCGCTCGCGCGAGCCCGCTCGCGTCGCGCAGGATGCCGGCGTCTTCCCACATCACCGCATAGAGGGCCTCGCGGATTTCCTCGATGTTGCCGGCGGGCTTGCCGATGGCGTGGCGCGTGCGCGCTTCGGCCTCCTCGAGCGCGCCCGCGGCGGGCTCGCGCCACTCGCCTTCCCGCGCGACCCAATCGGCCATGGTGTCGCCCGCGATCGCGCCGAATACCGTGGAGTTGGCGACGCCGTTTCCGCCGAGGCGGTTGGCTCCATGCACGCCGCCCGTGTCCTCGCCCGCGGCGAAGAGCCCGTGCAACGCGGTAGCGCCGTCGGCCGCGAATTCGACGCCGCCCATCATGTAGTGCGCGGTGGGCACCACCTCGACCCGGCCGCCCGCGAGGTCGAAGCCGCAGTCGTCGCAGCGCTCCACCATGCCCTTGAACTGCGCGCGCACGTTGCCTGGACCGAGGTGGCCCATGGACAGGTAGACGCCGCCGTGAGGCGTAGCGCGGCCCGCGCGCATCTCCGCGTAGATCGCGCGCGAGACGACGTCGCGCGTGGCGCGCTCGCCGCGCGCGTCGTAGCCTTCCATGAAGCGCTCGTGGGCGCCGTTCAGCAGGTGCCCGCCCGCGCCGCGCAGCCCCTCCTCGAGCACGGTGCCCGTCATGCGCGTGCCCGGCCCCGCGAGAAGCCCCGTCGGATGGAACTGCACCATCTCCATGTCGCGAAGCACGAGCCCCGCGCGCAGCGCCATCGCGAGGCCGTCGCAGCTCTTGTCGCCCGAAGGCGTGTGGAAACGATACATCGTGGGGCCGCCGCCGGTGGCGAGCAGCACGCTCTTCGCCTGCACGAACACGAGGTCGCCCTCGCGCATGTCGATCATCGCCACGCCGGCGATCGCGCCGTCGGCGCTCTTCACGAGCTCCACCGCGCGGTGGTCCTCGAGGCGATCGACGCCCGACACCCACACCTGCTCGGCGAGGCGGTTGATGATCTCGATGCCGGTGAGGTCGCCCTTGTGCACGGTGCGATCGAAGGTCTGTCCGGCGAAAGCCTTCTGGTGCACGCTGCCGTCGGGGTTCCTGTCGAAGAAGCAGCCGAGCTCGTTCTCGAGCTCGTGGATGCGCTCGATCGCCCGGGTGACGAGCGTCCACGCGAGCTCCTGGTCGGAGAGCCACTTGCCGCCCTCGATGGTATCCATGAAGTGACGCTCGACGGAGTCGCCGGGGGCCAGCGCCACGTTATAGCCGCCCTGGACCATGCGCGTGCAGCCGCACTTGCCGAGGAGGCCCTTCACGGCGATCGTGACCGAGGCTTGCGGGTTGCGCCGCTGGGCGTGGAGCGCGGCGAAGAGTCCCGCGCCTCCCGACCCCAGGACGAGGATGTCCGTCCTGATGCGCCTCATTCGCGGACCGGCCGGGCGATCAGGCGCGCGCGCTGAGGATCCAGAGCCTCGCGATGTCCGCGGCGCCGTCGTGGCCCTGCACGCTCTTCAGCGTCTGCACTCCACGCGCCTTCTGGCCCGCGTAGAGCTGCGCTTCGCCGAGGCGAAGCTTGGCGTCCTCGGGGCGCCTCAAGCCGCCCTTCTTGATGCCCTTCTCGATGAGGGAGAGCCCCTTGTCGGTCTTGCCCTCGTAGACGTAGTTAAGGCCGACCTTCACGAGGTCGTTGCCGTCCCTGGCCGCGAGGGCCTCGCGCTCGTCCCTGGCGCGGTTCTTCTGCGACTCGGCGAGATCCTTCATCACGAGGCCGCGCAGGCGCTGGTGGCGGCTCGCCTCCGGGCCCTGGCCGAGCGCCTTCACCTCGTAGCCCTTGTCGACGATCACCTTCGCCTCGGCGGGCACGCCCGCCTGGAGCGCGAGTTGCGCCATCTCGAGGTAGTCGTTGGCGCTGGTAAGGTTCCCGGTCGCGAGGCGCAGGCGATAGACGTTCACGCCGAGGCGATCGGAGAATCCCGGCTTCTTCTGCACGCGCGCGAGGAGGTCGGTCCAGTACTGCTTCTTCGGATAGAAGACCACCAGCTTCTCGATGGCGCCCACATAGCCGCCGGTGTCGTTCTGGCGCAGGTAGCAGTTGGCGAGGATCTGCAGCTCCTCCTCGGAAACCCTGCGGTCCTCGCCGCCGTTGCCGAGCATCTTGTTCACGCTCGCGCAGTCGTTCGCGAGGTAGTAGCTCTGCAGCAGCACGGTGCGCATCGCCGGGTCGTTGCCGCCTTCCTTGAAGTAGCGCTGCGTCCAGGTGGCCGCCTTCGCGTAATCCCTGGCCTTGTAGTGGTTCACCGCGATCGCCTGCACCATGGCGAGGGAATCGCGCCCGCTCACCTTGCCGGAGTTGAGCACCGCCTCGAAGGCCTTGTTGGCGCCCTCGATGTCGCCCGCCGCGGAGGCCACCGCGCCCCGCATGCGCAGGATGAGGAAGCTTTCCGCCGCAGTCTTGCTGGCGACGGCGTCGGCCTCGTTCACCTTTCCCATGGCGTCGCGGGCGTGGCCGCTTTTCATCATGCGCTCGGCTTCCTGCAGCGGCTTGCCGACTTCCGGACGCACCGCGTCGCCCTTCTGGGCGAGGGCGGCCGATTCGAAGCCGACGCTCGCGCCGAGCATGAGGACTGCGCACAGGACCGCGTGCAGGCGGGGGAAATTCATTTCGCGCTTCTCCTAGTCGAGGAACTGCTCGGCACCGACGAGGCCGATCTTGGTGACGCCCAGGCGCTGCGCCGCGGCCATCACGTGCGCCACGTGCTTGTACGTGACGAGCTTGTTCGGGCGCAGGTGGAATTCGGGCTGCACCGGCTGCGCCGCCGCGGACGCGAACTTCGCGTCGAGCGTGGGGCGGTCGACCTGCTCGCCGTTCCAGAGGATGGTGCCGTCGAAATCGACGTCGATCTGGACCACCACCGGCGGCTCCAGCGGCGGCGGCGGATTGCCCACCGGCATGTTGAGCTTCACCGCATGCGTCTGGATCGGGATGGTGATGATCAGCATGATCAGCAGAACCAGCATCACGTCGATCAACGGCGTCGTGTTGATGTCGACCATCACTTCGGGATCGCCGCCCGCTCCGCTACCTACGTTCATTGCCATGCAACGTTCCTTTCGTGCGCGCCGTTGACGCTAGCCGCCGGCGAGGCTGCGCGCGGGCGGCTCGGTGATGAAGCCGATCTTCATGATTGCCGCGCGCTGGCAAGTGGCGACCACGCGGCCGACCGACTCGTAGCGCGTGTCCTGGTCCGCGCGAATGTGGATCTCCGGCTGCGGCACCATCACCGCGACTTTCTTCAGGCGCTCGAAGAGCGCCTTCGAGTCCTTCACGTAATCGAGCCCCCAGAAGACGTCGCCGTCCTTGTTGATCGCGATCACGACGTTCTCGGGCTTGGTCTGGGTGACGACGTTGCGCTCTTTCGGCAGCTCGAGCGGCACCTGCTGCACCACCACCGGGATCGTGATGAGGAAGATGATGAGCAGCACCAGCATCACGTCGACGAGCGGCGTGGTGTTGATGGCGGCCATGACCTCCTGTTCGCCCTCGGAGACTTCCTGGCCGACGGTCATTGCCATGGCGGATTACCTCGCGGCCGCCGCGGCCGGGCGCGTGCCGCCGCGCACGCCGCTCCCGGGGCCGCTCATGAGCACCATGTGCAGGTCGGCGCCGAAAGCGCGGAGGTTCTCGAGGGCCACCTTGTTGCGGCGCACGAGCCAGTTGTAGCCGAGCACCGCCGGCACCGCGACCGCCAGGCCGAAGGCCGTCATGATCAGCGCCTCGCCCACCGGGCCCGCGACCTTGTCGATCGAGGCCTGGCCGGCAATGCCGATCGCCGTCAGCGCGTGGTAGATGCCCCACACCGTGCCGAAGAGGCCGACGAAGGGAGAAGTCGAGCCGACCGTCGCGAGGAAGGCGAGGCCGTCCTGCAGGCGCGAAGCGACGTTGTCCACGGCGCGCTGCAACGACATGGTGACCCAGGTGTTGAGGTCGATCTGCTCGAGTAGCTTGCCGTCGGCGTGCTGCGAAGCCTTGATGCCGCTCTCCGCGATGTAGCGGTAGGGCGTGCCCTCCTTTAGCTGCTGGATGCCCTCGGGGATCGAGCCCGCGTTCCAGAACTTGGCCTGCACCTCGCGGTACTGGCGGAAGATCTTGGCCTGCTCGTAGACCTTCACGAACATGATGTACCACGAGCCCATCGACATGATGACCAGGATGATGAGCGTGCCGCGCGAGACGAAGTCGCCGCCTTTCCAGAGGGCCTCGAGGCCGTACGGGTTCTCGATCACTTCCTTGGCGGGCTGCGCATCGACTCCGGCGCCGGCGGGAGGGGGCGGGGGCTTGGCCGCGTCGGGAGCGGGCGCCGCGTCGGGCGTGGTCGCGGGAGCCGCGGTGGACGGAGCCTGCGCCTGGGCGAAAGCCGCCGTGGGGGCCGCGAGGAACGCTGCCGAAGCGCAACACAGGATGGCGGCAGCGAGAGCCGCGGGCAGACGGTTGATGCTGTTCATGTTCTGGTTCTCCAATTCCGGTAGATCCGGGCCTCAGTCCTTCAGGTTGAAAACGATTTCGTACTCACCGACAAACCCCACGGGCTCGGGGTTGAATTTCCACTGCGACAACGCACGGATCACCTCGCGGTCGAAGATGCGGTTCGTGGATGACCTGATCTCCACGTTGGTGACGCTGCCATTGGGCGCGACGTGGACCCAGGCCGTCACCTTGCCGCTGAGGCCCTGCGAGATCGCCTGGCGCGGGAACTGCGGATCCACGCGGTAGCTCGCCTTGTATTCCCGGCGGATCGCCGGTTGCGGCGGCGCGACCGGCTGCGGCGGCGCGAAGACGGGCGGCGGGCCGGGCGGCGGCGGCGTCGTGGTGACGGCCGTGATGGTGGGCGGCGGCGTCACCTGCGGGATCTGGATGTTGATCTCGGGCGGCGGGATGAAGGGGGGCGGCGGCGCGGCGAGCTTGGGCGGCGGCGGCGGCGGGGGCACATCGGGCGGCGGCTTCTTCACCTCCTCGATGATCTTGGTCTCGATCGGCGCCTTCATGACCTCGATCACCTTGCGGGCAAGCCCGGTGATGAGCGCGTAGCCGATCACGATGTGGAGCAGGATGACCGCACCGATACTCGGCAAATGCTTCGCCGGGTTGCGCTCTCGCTCTGCGTAATTCACTGCGAAGGCCTCCTTGCCGCCGCGAAGACCATCGTCGGACGGTCCTGCCTGTTGACTGGGCTCCCCTCGTGGGGGATGCCGTTGTCTCGGTAGGCCCGGGCTTGAGATCGGCCCCGGCCGGTGTCGGAAAACGCGCGAGTTTATCCTATTTCGCGAAAATGCGGGTGGGCCGGGCCGACTGCGTCACGAAGGCCCGATCGGCTCTATGACACCCAGTTTCGCCAAAGTGTTCTCGCGCCGGGCACGGGCTTTGCGGTCGACCGCATCGTAAAGGCTGCCGCCATGACTGTCCATGGCGACCCGCAGCGGCCCGAAGCCCTTCACCCGGAATTTCCAGAGGGATTCGGGGTTCAGGTCGTCGAGATCGACGTCCTCGATGGCCTCGATCCAGGTGGTCTCCAGGGCCGCCGTCCCGCCGATGATGGCGAGATAGGCCCCGCCCAGCTCGGCGAAGGCGTCCAGCGAGCCCTGGGCAAGCCCGCCCTTTCCGATGATGAGGCGCACGCCGAGCCCGGCCATGAGCGGGCGGGTAAACCTTTCCATTCGCGCCGACGTCGTGGTGCCCACGCAGATGGGCTCGTAGCCGGTGGGGTGCGCGGGCGAAACCGCCACCTTCCTCACGTTGGGCGCCGTGTGGATGGCGGCGTGGCCGCGCATGTCGAAGCGCGTCTTGCGGCCCTTGTCGAAAAGCGCGATCTGGTTCGCGTCGCGGATGCCGAAGAGCACGCCCTCGATCGTGACCGTGTCGTCGATCTTCAGGACCCGCGCGTCGGCCTCCGAGATTGGCATCTGGAATGCGTGATGGGTCATGGGCGTGCTAGAAGCCGAACTCCACGCCGGCCGGCGTGAAGGAGGCCGAGGCGCGCCGCGCGGAATGGCACTGCATGTTCACCGCCACCGGGTTCATGGTGATGTGAGTCGCCGCGACCTCGACGTGCACGGCGAACGCGGTGGAGTCTCCACCCAGCCCCTGCGGGCCCACGCCCAGGCCGTTCACGGCCTCGGTGAGGCTTTTCTCGAGCGCGGCACCCTCGGCATCGGGGCAAGTGCTTCCCAACGCTCGGGTGGCGGCGCGCTTGGCGAGCGCCATGCACAGGTCGGAGGTGCCGCCGATGCCCACGCCGACGATGGTGGGCGGGCACGTCTTGCCGCCCGCGTCGAGCACGCAGTCCACGACGAAGGTCTTGATGGCGTTCACGCCCTCCGCGGGAATCGCCATCTTCAGCCAGGAGTTGTTCTCCGAGCCGCTGCCCTTGGGGATCATCTCGATCACCAGGCGCTCGTCGTCGGCGAAGGCGATGTGGATCGGCGGCACGCCCGGCCCGCACGAGGTGTGCTCGTTCCTTCGCGTGATCGGATGCACGACCGAGGAGCGCAGCGGATGCTCGCGCGTCGCGCGCGCGCAGCCGCGGCGGATCGCATCCTCCAGCTCGACTCCGGCGATCTCCACGCCGCGCCCGATCGTCACGTTATAGATGGGGATGCCGGTGTCCTGGCACAGGAGGTTCTCGGTGTCCTCGGCGACGGTGATGTTGGCGATCATCGTGGCGAGGACGCTGCGTGCGGTGGGATCGGTCTCGGAAGCGTTCAGGCGCTCGAATCCCCGCTTGATGTCGGGCGGCAATATCTTGAGGGCGCGCACGTAGAGCTCGCGCGCGACCTCCTCGACTTGTGCCGGATCGATCTTCATCAGTTGGCGCTGAGGCCGCGCTCCTTGATCACGCGCGACCAGCGCGCGCTCTCGTCGCGGATCGCCGCGGCGAATTCCGCGGGCGTGTTGGCCACGGGCACCATGCCCTGCTGCGCGAGCTTCGCGCGGAAATCCTCGGTGAGCAGAATCTTCGCGCTGTCGCGGTAGATGCGCTCGATCACCTCGTGGGGCGTGCCGGCGGGCGCCATGAGCCCGAACCATCCGGCGTTCTCGAACCCGGGCAGCACTTCGGACGCCGAGGGAACGTCGGGCAGCTGCGCGCTGCGCTCGCGGCTCGTCACCGCGAGGGCGCGGACCTTGCCGTCCTTGATGAGGGAAATCGCCCCGCCCATGTTCGGCGTGACCATCTGGATCTGTCCGCCCATGAGGTCGGTGAGCGCCGCGGATTCCCCCTTGTACGGCACGTGCGTCACCTCGATTCCCGCGGCGTACGCGAAGTTCTCGAGGGCGAGGTGCGTCTGCGTGCCTACGCCGGCGCTGCCGGCATTCAGCTTCTTCGGGTTGGCCTTCGCGTACGCGATGAGCTCACGCAGGTCCTTCGCCGGGAATCCGGGATACGCGACGATCACCTGCGGCCCGCTCGCGACGTTGGTGATCGCCACCAGGTCGCGCGCGGCGTCGAAGGGCATCGACTTGTACATGTACGGATTGGCCGTGACGATCGAGCCCGATGTCATGAGGAGCGTGTAGCCGTCGGCGGGGGATTTGGCCACGACATCGGCGCCGATGTTGCCCCCGGCGCCGCCGCGATCCTCGACGATCACCGACTGGCCCCACTCCTCGGAGAGCTTCTGCGCGAGGAGGCGCGCCACGACGTCGGTGGCGCCGCCGGCATTGAACGGCACGACGATCTTCACGGCCTTGGCGGGCCAGGCCTGGGCGGCGGCAAGCGCCGGCAGGAAAGCCACGAACAAGGCGCCGAGGCAGGAAGCGATGCGTTGGGTCATCCGTATCTCCTTTTGCGGTGTCATCGGAAGCATAACGCTCATCGCGCCAAAGCGAAGACAAGCCCCGCGAGGAGGGCGAACCCGGCCGCGATCGCGGCGAGCGTCTTCTGCCAATCGCGCCATGGCAGGAATTCGAGAGCGAGGAGCCTTACGCCCCCCGCGAGGTGCGCGGCGAGGAGCGTGACGAGGATCCATTCCGCGGCCTTCACCAGCGGGCGCTCGCTCCAGTGGAGGAAGTGATCGAGCTCGCCCTCGCCGCGCAGAACCGTGGCGAGCGCGTAGAAATGCGCGGGCAGGAAGAGCGCGAGCGCGATCCCCGAGAGCCGATGCACGAGGAACGCCCAGTATGCCGGATGGTTGCGCGCGCCGATCATGCCGCCACCACCGCGTAGACCGCGCGCAGGCCCAGCAACGCGATCGCGATCGCCGCGGCGAGCATGAGGAGCCGCGCCCCCGCCTTGCCGAAGCCCAGCCATTCGACGGCGACCGCGCGCAGCCCGATGGAGCCGTGCGCCGCGGCCGCGAGGACGAAGAGCGCGTAGAACGCGCCCCACGCGAGGCTGCCGCGCGTGCGCGAGAGGATCTCGGCCGCGGACAGGCCGCCGCGAACCGCGTAGATGATGGTCGCGAGATGCACGACGACGCACACGGCAAGCACGGCCGCCGTCGCGCGTTGCACCGCCCAGAGCCGCGCCTCGCCGCGCGCGCTCAAGCCGGATCCCCGGGCTCCGCGCCGAGCGTGGCGCGCTTCAATCCCGCGATCGAGCGCGTGGGCGAAAGCTTCTTGGGGCAATGCTCGGTGCAGCTCATCAACGTGTGGCACGAATGGCAGCCCGCGTCGCCCGCGACCGCCGCGAGGCGCGCGCGCTGCCCGGCGTCGCGCACGTCGTTCACCAGCGTCCACGCGCGGTTCAGCGCCGCGGGGCCGAGATATTCGCGGTTCCACTTCACGACGTCGCACGCCGCGTAGCAAACGCCGCAGCCGATGCACTCGATGCCCGCGTCGGCTTCGCGGCGCGCTTTCGAATCGGGCTTCACCGCCGCGAAGGCGTCCTCGCGGGTGACGGTCGGCTTGAACTGCCCGCGCGCGCGCGCCCACTTGTCGAAGAACTCGCGCATGTCGGCGACGAGATCGCGCACCACCGGCATGTTGGCGAGCGGGGCGAGCTCGACGCGCCCGGCGCGTGCCACCTTGTCGACGTGCGTGCGGCAGGTCCAGCGCGGCCGCCCGTTCACCGTCATCGCGCAGGAGCCGCACATGCCGACGCGGCAGGCGAAGCGATAGGCGAGCGTGGGGTCGAGGTGCCTCTGGATGTGGGTGACCACGTCCAGCACCGTCTGGCTCTCGCGGCGCGGCACGTCGAAATCCTGGAAGCGCCCATCGGCCCCGCCGCGCCACACGCTCACCCGCAGCGCCTTCATGTCCACGCGAGCCACCCTTCGCGCCATTTCACGCCGGCGCGACCGTCAAGCGCTCTCGTAGAGGCGCGTCAGCACGAACTCGCGATGGCCGAGCGCCTCGGCGGCGGTGAGCCGCCCGTTGGCGGTGCGGAACATGCACGCGAGGAGCGCGTCGCCGGCCTGGTCGGGAGACATCTCCTTCCTCAATAGCCCCGAGACGTCGACGTCGATGTGCTCGCTCATCGTGCGCACGGTGCGCGGATTGGCACAGAGCTTGATCACGGGAAGGATCGGATTGCCGATCACGTTGCCCTGCCCCGTGGGGAAGAAGTGCACGACGTAGCCCGCGGCGGCGCAGAGCGTCACCATCTCGGCCGCGGCCGAGGACGAGTCCATGAACCACAGCCCCGGCGCGGTCGGCATCTCGGCCTTGTCGAGGACCCCGTCGACCACGCACTTGCGCCCGATCTTCTGGATGTTGCCGAGCGCCTTCTCCTCGATCGTCGTGAGGCCGCCGGCGATGTTGCCCTTGGTGGGCTGGGAATCCGACAGGTCGCTCGTCTTGTGGCGGTTGATGATCTCCTGGTACTGGTCGAAGACCTTCTGGAATTTCGCGCGCACTTCCGGCGTGCGGCAGCGCGCGGCGACCAGGTGCTCGCCGCCGGTGAGCTCGGTGGTCTCGCCGAAGACGAGCGTCACGCCGTGGGGATAGAGCTTGTCGAACGCGTTTCCCACGGTGGGATTCGCGCCGCACCCGGACGTCGTGTCCGATTCCCCGCACTTGGTGGCGACCCACAGGTCTTTCAACGGGCGCTCATCGCGCTTCAGCTCGCTCGCCCACTGCACGTATTCCCTGGCCGCCTTCGAGGCGCGCATGATCGTGTCGTGGTCGCCGTGCTGCTCGATGCCGAAGAAGGAGACGGGCTTGCCGGTGGCGGCGATGCCGTCGGCGACCTTCTTCGCCCACTGGTCCTCGATGCCGATCACGACGACCGCGGCGACGTTGGGATTGGATCCGGTGCCGATGAGCGTGCGGAAGTGAAGCTCGAGATCCGCGCCGAACTGCAGCCTCCCGTAGGGATGCGGCAGCGCCATGGTGCCCTTGATGTTGTGGGCCACCGCCTCGGACGCCGCGTTGGAGAGGTCGTCCACGGGAAGGATGATCACGTGGTTCCTCACGCCGATGCGGCCGTTCTCGCGCTTGTATCCGTGGAAAGTCGAGTTCTTCAGTTCCATCACGCCCTCCTTACCAACGCTTGGTCTTGATGTTGTGGACGTGCGCGTGCTCGCCCACCTGGATCGGCGCCACCACGCGCCCGATGTCCACGCCGTACTTGACGACGGTGGAGTCCTTGCCGAGCGAGCGGATGGCGAGCTTGTGGCCGATGGGGATGTCCGACATCGCCTTCACCTTGATGTCCTTGTCCTGGTCCATGATCCAGCCGGTGAGTTCCTGGCCGGCCTTCACGCCCTCCACCACGACGACGCCGACCGAGTCGTTCTCGTCGTGCACCACGAAATGGATCATCGATATCCCTCCTGTCATGGTATCCCCGCCGACACGGGGATGACCCGTCTTCGGCCATTCTCCGAATTGGCTCGAGTCGGGTCAACTAGATGACTTGCATGTTATCGTCGGCGCGATGGCCCACCTCTACGAGCAGGTCCGCGCCCGCCTGATCGAGGGCATCTCGGCGGGCGAATGGCGCGCGGGCGAGCCCATTCCCACGGAAAGCGAGCTGGCGCGAGGCTTCGACGTGGCCATCGGCACGGTGAGGAAGGCGGTCGACAGCCTGGTCGCCGAGCAGGCGCTGGTGCGACGCCAGGGCAAGGGCACCTTCGTCACCGCCCACGACGGCAGCCGCCTCCTCTTCCACTTCTTCCACATCGTCGCGCGCGACGGCGCCAAGGTCTATCCGGACGCGCGCACCGTCTCCTTCAGGCGCGAGCGCGCCGACGCGGCCTCGTCGGCCGCCCTCGGCATCGCCGTGGCCGACAAGGTGATCCGCATCCGCAACGTGCTCTCGCTCGCGGGCACTCCCGCGATCGTGGACGACCTCACGCTGCCCGCGGAGCTCTACCCGGGCCTCACCGAGAAGATCTTCCTCGCTCGCGGCAACACCATCTACCACCTCTACCAGAGCCGCTACGGGATCAACGTGCTGCGCACCGACGAGCGCCTGCGCGCGGTGCTCGCCACGCGCGACGTGGCGCAGCTCCTCGAGGTCGCGCCCGCAGCGCCGCTCCTCGAGATCCGGCGCGTGGCGCTCACCTTCCGCGACCGGCCCGTGGAGCTGAGGCTCTCGCGCGTGAACACCGCGCGCCACGACTACCACAACACCCTCGGCAAGGGCATCGCCGCCTGATGCAGACCGCGCTCCTCATCCTGCCGAACTTCGTGCTGATCCTGATCGGCCTTCTCCTCGCGCGGCGCTTCGACTTCGGCCGCGACTTCTGGAACGGCCTGGAGAAGCTCGTCTACTACGTGCTCTTCCCCGCGCTCCTCTTCCGCTCGCTCGCGCTCGCGCGCATCGACTTCGGCGCCACCGGCAAGCTCGTGCTCGCCACCCTGGGCTTCACCTTCGCGGGCTTCGCGCTCGCGGTCGCGGCGGGCCCCATCTTCAGGCTCGACCGCAAGCTCCTCGCGACGGGCTCGCAGTGCGGCTACCGGTTCAACACCTATGTCGGCCTCGCCGTCGCGGGGAGCCTCTTCGGCAGCGCGGGCGTGGCGCTCGCGGCGCTCCTCCTCGGCGTGATGATTCCGCTCGCGAACTTCCTCGCAGTCGCGATGCTCGCTTCCCACAGCGGGCGTGGCTTCCTGCGCGAGCTCGCCACGCATCCGCTGCTGGTGTCGTCCCTCGCCGGTCTCGCATGGAACGCGGCGGGCCTGCCGCTGCCGGGATTCGCCGACCAGACGCTGAACCTCCTGGCGGTGACCGCACTCCCGGCGGGACTGCTCTCGGTGGGCGCGGCAATGCGCATCGAGCGCAACCAGGGCGCGCTCGGAGCGCACGCGTGGTGGCTCGCCGTGAAGCTCCTCGCGGTGCCGGCGATCGCATGGGCGATGGCGCGCGCCTACGGATTCGCGGGCGTCGAGGCGCGCGTGCTGGTCCTTTGCGCGGCCCTGCCCACCGCGTCGAATGCGTATATCCTCGCGGTGCGCATGACGGGCGACGGACGCGCGGTCGCCACGCAGATCACCGTCGGCACCGCGATCTCGATGCTCACGCTTCCGCTCTGGTTGTCCGTCCCCCTGTAGGCCGAATCCCCCGGTGTAGGACTGGACGAAATGCAACTTGGGTGAGCCACGACGGTCTGTGTGGATACACCCGGGAGAGCGAACATGGAATTGGGCGACCAGAGGTCGAGCGGCAACGTCGAGGATCGCCGCGGCATGGGCATCGGCGTAGGCGGCGGCCTGGGCATCGGCGGCGTGGTGATCGCGCTCATCGCGGCTTTCCTCGGCGTGGATCCCACACCGATCATCAACACGGTCCAGGAGACGCGCACGCAAGCCGACACGCGCGAAGCCCCGCGCGGCACGCCAGCCGACACCATGGGCCAGTTCGTCTCAAAAGTGCTGGGCAGCACCGAGGATGTCTGGGGCCAGATCTTCCAGCGCTCGGGCAAGACCTATGTCCCGCCCACGCTTGTGCTCTACAGCGGCGCGGTGCGCTCGGCTTGCGGCCTGGGCCAGTCGGCGATGGGCCCGTTCTACTGCCCGAACGACCAGAAGCTCTACATAGACCTCTCCTTCTACGACGACCTGCGCAAGCGCTTCCACGCGCCGGGCGACTTCGCGCAGGCATACGTGATCGCCCATGAAGTGGGACATCACGTTCAGAACCTGACCGGCACCTTCGCGAAGCTACAGGCCCACCACGACAACGCGACCTCGGTGCGCATGGAGCTGCAGGCCGATTGCTACGCCGGCATCTGGGGCCATTACGCCGCGGTGAAGAACCAGCTCGACCCGGGCGACGTGGAGCAAGCCCTCACCGCCGCCTCGGCGATCGGCGACGACCGCCTGCAGCAGCAATCGCAGGGCCGAGTGGTGCCGGATTCCTTCACGCATGGCTCGTCGGCGCAGCGCGTGCGCTGGTTCAAGCGCGGCATGGACAGCGGGCGCGTGGGCGACTGCGATACGTTCTCGGGCGCGTCGCTCTGATCCCGGCCCCGCAATGAAAAACGCCCCGGCTCCGGGGCGTTTTTTTACTTCTTCTTGTCGGCCTTCTTCTCGGCCTTCTTCGGCTTTTCCGCCTTGGCGGGCTTGGCTTCCTCTGCGGGGGCCGCGCCTTGCGCCGTCACCTCCGCGGGAGCCTCTTCCTCCGGCGGCAGGATGTCGCGGTCGACGTCGAGCTTCTCGCGGATACGCGCCGCCTTGCCGGTGAGGCCGCGCAGGTAGTAGAGCTTGGAGCGGCGCACGTCGCCCTTCCTCTTCACCTCGATCGATGCGATCGACGGCGAGTACGTCTGGAAGGTGCGCTCCACGCCCTCGCCGCTCGACATCTTGCGCACGATGAAGTTGGAGTTGAGGCCGCGGTTCCTCTTGGCGATGACGACGCCCTCGTAGGCCTGCTCGCGCTTCTTGTCGCCCTCGACCACGGATACCTTCACGATCACGGTGTCGCCGGGCGCGAACACGGGGATCTTGCGGCCGAGCCGCTTGATTTCTTCCTGGTGCAGCTTCTGGATCAGGTCCATCGACATTTTTCCTTTCGGTTCCGGCCTTCCGGCCATTCACGTAGAGCCCCCGTGGGGGATGCGTGCGGTTTGTTATTGCTGCTGCTGCGCCTGCTGCTCGCGGCGGTATTCCTCGAGCAGCTGCCGGTCCTCCCGCGAGAGCTTCGCCTCGTCGACAAGATCGGGCCTGCGGTCCCACGTGCGCCCCAGCGCCTGCTTCCTGCGCCAGCGCGCGATTGCCGCATGGTTGCCCGACATCAGGACCTCGGGCGCCCTCGCGTCCTGCCACTCCTCCGGCCGCGTGTAGTGCGGCCAGTCGAGCAATCCTTCGGCGAACGAGTCCTGGGACGCGCTTTGCGCGTCGTTGAGGCTCCCCGGAAGGCGCCTCACCAGGCAATCGATCACCACCATCGCCGGCAGCTCGCCGCCGGAGGTCACGTAGTCGCCGATCGACACTTCGCGATCGACGCTCTTCGCGACCAGGCGCTCGTCGACGCCTTCATAGCGTCCCGCGATGATCACCAGCCCCGCCTCCGACGCGAGGCGCTTCACGAGATCCTCGCTCAACCGCTCGCCCTGCGGGGACATCAGCAAGACCTTCGGGCTTGCCACGCCCGCCTCGCGTTGCCGCGCCTTCGCGGCGTCGATCGCGGCCTGCAGCGGCTCGGCCATCATCACCATGCCGGGCCCGCCTCCGTAGGGCCGGTCGTCGACCCTGCGGTAATTGTCCCCGGTGAAATCGCGCGGGTCCCACGTCTTCAGCTCGAAGCGCTTCTCGTCGAGCGCGCGGCGCGTGATGCCGTGGTCGGCGAGCGCGTCGAGCATCTCCGGGAAGATCGTGATCACGTCGAAATGCATCACGTGTCGTAATCCGCCTTCCAGTCGACCGTGATGCGCTGCGCGCCGCGGTCCACCGATTTCACGTACGCGGGAACGAACGGGATCATGCGCTGCCTCGCTCCCTTCACCACCATCACGCTGGTCGCGCCGGTCTCGAAGAGCGTCTCCACCTTGCCGAGGGATTCGCCCGCCTCGTCCACCACTTCCAGCCCCACCAGGTCCACCCAGTAGAGCGTGCCTTCATCGGCCTCGCCGAGCTCGCCGCGCGTCACCGCGACGTCGCAGCCGCGCAGCCTCTCGGCGCCCTCGCGATCGCCGCAGCCCGCGAGCCTCGCGACCGGGCCCTTCGAGTGCACCTCGAAGTCCTCGATCGCCATCTCGCGCCAGCCTTCGCGCGAGCTCACGAGCCAACGCGCGAATTCGCCGAGGCCCTCGGGCACCTCGGTGAAAGCCTTCACCTTGACCCACCCCTGGATGCCGAAGGGGCCGACGATGCGGCCCATCACCACAAGTTGCGATTCGTCGCCCGACCCTGGCGACGCAGCGTTACTTGGCGGGGGCTTCCGGCTTCCCGGAGACTTGGCTCTTGCCACGCTTGATCAGCTTCTTCACCGCGGCGGAGGGCTGTGCGCCCTGGCCGACCCAATGGGAAACGCGATCGAGCGCCAGGCGAAACTTGGGCTCGGATTCCGCGGCCTTGGGGTTGTAGAAGCCGATGCGCTCGATGAAGCGCCCGTCGCGCGGCATGCGCGAATCGGCGACGACGATGTTGTAGAAGGGGCGGTTCTTGGCTCCGCCACGCGCCATCCTGATGACGACCATCTAATCTTCCTTTCCCGTTGGAAACGGGCAACGTTGAAGCTTTGGAGGGCGAGACCTAAGTCCCGGAAAGCCCTACATTATATACGATCAGAAGCGGAATTGCCCGTTCTTGGAAATGACCGCGAGCTCGACGTAGTGGCTGCCGTGGCGACCCTCCGGGCCGAAAGTCACCGTGTAGCCGCCGGCGTCGTAGTGGTTGATCCCGGCGAGCGAGCGATACAGGCTTTCCCGCGTCACGTCCTTGCCGGCGCGGCGGATCGCCTCCACCAGGACCTTCGCGGCGATACAGGCCTCGAGATTGGTGTAGTTCAGCTCCGCGAACTCGGCATTCTTCACCGCGTCGCCGCACTCCTTCACCACGGGCAACGTCTTCTTCGCAGGCGGCGGGACGACGCCCGCCACGGACACGCCCACGGCGTCGGGGCCGGCCACATGGGCGAGCTGGCTCGGACCCACGAAGGAGAGCGAGGTCATGTTGTAGGGCAGCCGCCTCGCCTTGAGCGCCTTCAGCACCTGGGCGGTCGCCTGGTAGAGCGTGGTCGCGACGATCACCTGCGGATCGCTCGCGACGATCGCGTCGATCTGCCCGGGCTGCACGTTGGCATTGCGCTTGAGCTTGATGCCGACCGCCTTCTTGCCGGAGGCCTTCATCAGCCGCTCGACGGTCGCGTAGTTCTGGTTGCCGATCTCGTCGTCGTAGTGGATCACTGTCACGCGCTGCACGCCGAGGCCGTTCCAGTGCTCGAGGATCTTCTCCAGCTCGTCGGCATAGGAGGCGCGCATCACGAAGACGTACGGGTTCTGCTTGTGGATCGCGTCCGCGCCGGTGAACGGCGCGAAGAATGGCACCCTCTTCTCCTTCACGATGGGCATCGCGTCGAGCGACAGCGTGGCGGAGGCGAATCCGAAGAGCGCGAGCACATTCGACTCGTTCACCAGCTTCACGGCGTTCAGGCCCGCGGTCTTGCGGTCGTTCTTGTCGTCGAGCGACACGAGCTCGATCATCCGGCCGTTCACGCCGCCCGAATCGTTCACCTTCTTGAAATAGGCGAGCGCGCCGTCGCGGATCTCCTTGCCGATCTCGGCGTTGGAGCCGGTGAGCGGTGTCGACTGCCCGATGAGGATCTTCTCCGCGGCCGGCGCCGCGAGGCAAAGGGCCAGTGCCCAGGTGGCTAGGAAGGCGGATTTCGTGCGCATGCGCAGAATATAACGCGCAAAGGGGTTTTGCTGCGCGCCCCCTACTCCCCGGCGCCGAACGCCTTCACCAGCCGGTAGAGGAATTCGGCCCCATCGAAGAACGAGCGCACGGCGACCCGCTCGTCGCGCCCGTGGATGCGGATCTCGCCGTGCTCGACGAAAATGCCGTCCACGCCGTATACCGGGATCCCAGCATTGCGAAGCTGCAGGCCGTCGGTCGCGCCCGTGCTCATCACCGGGACCACGGGGACGCCGGGCCACATCGTCTCGGAAACGCGCTCGATGGTCTTCATCGGCGCCGATTGCGGATCCGAGGCCTCGCTCACGCGGATCCGGTTCTGCGCCGTCACCGACACCCGGGGGCCCGCGGCGCGGCCGAGCTCCGCTTCCACTTTCTCCGGGCTGTCGCCGGGGATGAGGCGGCAATTGACGACGGCCCTGGCGCGTTGCGGCAACGCGTTGTCGGCGTGACCCGCTTCCAGCCGGGTAGCGACGCACGTGGTGCGAAGCTGCGCGTTGTAGCGCGGCACCTGCGACACCCGCGCCATCTGCTCGTCGGTGCCTTCCTGGCGCGAGATGGCGCTCAGCGCCCCGGCGAGGGGACCCGGCTCGGTGAGCGCGAGCCTCGCGAAATAAAGGCGCGTGACGAGCGAGACGCGCGCCGGGAATTGCAGCGCCGAGAGCCGCTCGAGCGCTCCCGCCAAATCGTAGATCGCGTTCTCGCGGCCGGGCACGGAGCTGTGACCGCCGGCGTTGGTCGCCTCGAAGAAGTAGGTCTGGTAGAACTTCTCGCCCACCTGGACACCCTGCAGGAAGGGCTTGCCGTCGCGCCACATGCCGCCGCCGCCCTCGTTCAATGCAAGCTCGGCGTCGATGGCGGCGCGATGGTTCTTCAGGAGGAAAGCGACGCCGTTATGGCCGCCGGTTTCCTCGTCGGCGGTGAGCGCGACGATGATGTCGCGCTTCGGACGGTAGCCTTCCTTGCGGTAGCGGATGAGGTTCGCCACGAAGATCGCGGCCATCGCCTTGTCATCGAGCGTGCCGCGGCCGTAGTAGTAGCCGTCGCGCTCGGTCAACTTGAAGGGCTCGAGCCCGTCGGACCAGTCCTCCTTCTTCGCCTCGACCACGTCGATGTGCGCGAGGAGCAGGATCGGGCGCAGCTCGCCCGTGCCGCGGTAGCGCGCGACGAGGTTGCCCTTGCGCGGCGCGGGCTCGAAGACCTGGACGTCGCCCGGATCGAAGCCCGCGTCGAGGAGGCGCCTTGCCATCGCGCGCGCCGCGGCGCTGTTGTCGCCGCCGGGGTGCACGGTGTTGATCTCGACCAGCTCGCGATAGATCTCGAGCGTGAGCCCCTCGTCGGTGGAGCGCGGCTGCGCGGACGTGGCAAGCGACGCCGCGAGCAAACCGATGAAGGCGAGATGGCGCCTCACCTCACCCTCCCCGCCGCGCACGCCCGGTCCTCGCAGGCCTTGCGCGTGGACGCCTCGCAAGCACGGGCACGCAGGCGGGGAAAGACACGGCCATCGCGCCCAGCAGCCTCCCGATCGTCATCGCTCCCTCCCCGCGGCGCCTAGCGCCCGCCCGGAAACATCCCCTTCATGTTGCGCATCATCTTGCCGAGGTTTCCGCCGCGCATCATCTTCATCATCTTCCGCATCTGCTCGAACTGGGCGAGGAGGCGGTTCACCTCCTGCACCTGCACGCCGGCGCCGCTCGCGATGCGCCGCTTGCGCGATGCCTTGAGGAGCTCGGGCTTGCGCCGCTCGAGCGGGGTCATGGAGTCGATGATCGCCTCGGTGCGCTTCAACGCCTTCTCCTGAAGCTCGGGAGACGACTGCGCCATGCTGGTGAGCTGCGCCGGGAGCTTGTCCGAAAGGCTCGCGATGCCGCCCATCTTCTTCATCTGGGTGAGCTGCGACTTGAAGTCCTCGAGGTCGAAGTCCTTGCCCTTCTTGAACTTGTCGGCGAGCTTCTGCGCTTCCTTCTCGTCGACCTTGGAGCGCGCCTCCTCGACGAGCGAGAGGATGTCGCCCATGCCGAGGATGCGGGAGGCCATGCGGTCCGGGTGGAAGGCCTCGAGGCCGTCCATCTTCTCGGAGACGCCGACGAACTTGATCGGCTTGCCGGTCACCTGGCGCACCGAAAGCGCCGCTCCGCCGCGCGCGTCGCCGTCGAGCTTGGTGAGGATCACCCCGGTGAGCGGCAGCGCCTCGTTGAACGCGCGCGCGACGTTCACCGCGTCCTGGCCCTGCATCGAGTCGACGACGAAGAGCGTCTCGATGGGCCTCACGGCGGCATGAAGCTCCCTCACTTCTTCCATCATCGCCTCGTCGATCGCGAGGCGTCCCGCAGTATCGACGATGAGCACGTCGAAGAAATGGCGCCGCGCGTGGTCCAGCGCCGCGCGCGCGATATCCACCGGCTTCTGCGAGGCGTCCGAGGGATAGAGCTCGATGTCGAGGGACCTCGCGAGCGTGGCGAGCTGCTCGATCGCCGCCGGCCTGTAGACGTCGGCGGAAACCAGCAGCACCTTCTTCTTCGTCGTGCCCTTGATGAGGCGGGCCAACTTGCCGGCGCTGGTGGTCTTGCCCGAGCCCTGCAGGCCCGCGAGCAGGATCACCGCGGGCGGCTGCGTGGCGAAGTCGAGCGCGGCATTGGCGCCGCCCATGAGCTCCACCAGCTCGCGGTGCACGACGCCCACCAGCGCCTGCCCGGGCGTGAGGCTGCCGACCACTTCCTGGCCGAGCGCCCTCTCCTTCACCTTCGCGACGAAGTCGCGCACCACCGGCACGCCCGCGTCGGCGTCGAGGAGCGCGAGACGCACTTCGCGCAGCATTTCCTGCACGTTGTCCTCGGTGAGGCGCGAATGGCCGCGCAGGGTCTTTACGACGGAGGACAGGCGTTGCGTCAGGGCGTCGAGCATGGGGAATTGGTAAACTGGTGAGCTAGAGTGTAAATGGCACCGAAATGCCTGATTTGCTTTTGTATTTTAGCACTGCAGCCTGCTGGCTCCTGCTCTCCGCGGTCGCGTGGCGCGCCTCGCGCCCGGCGACGGCGGGCGGGGCCCTCGCGCGGAGCGACATGCGCCTGGAGAACGTGGTGGTCCCCGTGGCCCTCGTCCTTCACGGCATGCTCCTCTACCGGCGCGTGGTGGTCCCCGAAGGGCTCGACCTCGCCGTGGCCAACGCGGTCTCGATGCTCGTCTGGCTCACGGTGCTCATCTACTGGCTCGCGGGCCTCGCCTTCCCGGGCCTCGCGGCCATCCTCGGGCTCGTGTCCCCGCTCGCGCTCCTCGCCGTGCTGCTGCAGGCGGCGATCGCCTCGCGCCACATCGTGACCTACGGCGCCGACCCGCTCTTCACGCTGCACTTCGCCATCGCGATGCTCGCCTACAGCCTCTTCATCGTGGCGACCGTGCACGCGTTGGTGATGCTCGCCGAGGAGAAGTGGCTGCATCGCGGCGTGCTGCCGCCTTTCCTGAAGAGCCTGCCGCCGCTGCTCGAGATGGAGGCCCTCCTCTTCCGCATCCTCTTCGCCGCGTTCGTGCTGCTCACGCTTACCGTGGTGAGCGGCGTCTTCTTCTCCGAGCAGCTCTTCGGCAAACCCTTCACGGCCTCCCACAAGACCGTGTTCGGCATCCTCTCGTGGTTCATCTTCGGCGGACTTCTCGCCGGGCATTACCTGCGCGGCTGGCGCGGGCGCAAGGCCGTGCACTGGACACTCGCCGGGTTCACCGCGCTGCTCCTCGCCTACGTGGGCAGCAAGGTCGTGCTCGAGCTGATCCTGCACCGCGGTTAGCCCACGCGCGAATGACCGACAGCATTCCCATCGGCTGGCTCTTCACCGCCCTCGCGGGGCTGCTCGCGTTCTCGGGATTCTTCGCGATGTCCGAGACCTGCCTCATGTCGGTGAACCGCTACCGCCTGAAGCACCTCATCCGCGAAGGCAGCGTCGGCGCGCGGCTCGCCGGGACGCTTCTCGACCGCATCGACGAGCTCCTCGCCTTCATCCTCGCGGGCAACACCGTCATCAACGCGGCGACCACGATCCTCGTGGCCGAGATCTGCCGCAGGCTGTTCGGCACCGGCGACTACGTGCTCGCCATCGCCACGGCGGCAGCGAGCTTCGTGATCCTCGTCTTCGCGGAGATCCTGCCCAAGATCATCGGCGCGGCATACGCGGAGCGCCTCGCCATCGGCGTTTCGTTCATCCTCGCGCCGATGATCCGGGTCACGCGCCCCATCATGTGGATCATCAACGTGATCGTGCGCGGGCTGCTGAAGGTGCTGCGCATCCGCCAGACGCCGGTGCACGGCCAGCAGCTCAGCATGGCGGAGCTGCGCACGCTCGTGCTCGAGGGCGGCAAGTTCATCCCCAAGAAGCACCAGTCGATCTTCCTCAACCTCTTCGAGCTCGAGGACATGACGGTCGACGACACCATGACGCCGCGCGGGCAGATCGAGCTCCTCGACCTCGAGGACGACCTCGAGGACATCCGCAACGCGCTCTCCACCGCGCACCACACGCGCCTGGTGGTGTGCGACGGCGGCGGCCTCGACAACGTGGTCGGCATCCTGCACGTGAGGAAGGTGCTGAACGCGACCCGGCGCGAGCAGATCGACGTGGAGGGCCTGCGCCACATCATGCGCGCCCCCTACTTCGTCCCGGAAGGCACCGCGCTCCTCACCCAGCTCACGAACTTCCAGGAGAACCAGCGCCACATGGGCCTCGTCGTGGACGAGTACGGCGAGATCCTCGGCCTGGTCACGATGAAGGACATCCTCGAGGAGATCGTCGGCGAGTTCACGAGCCAGGCGATCGGCAGCGCCGCCCTCTTCCACAAGGAAACCGACGGCAGCGTGATCGCCGAGGGCGCGTGCTCGCTGCGCGTGCTGAACCGCAAGGCGGGCTTCGCGTTCCCGCTGGACGGCCCGAAGACCATCAACGGACTTCTCCTCGAGCAGCTCGAGGATATCCCCGAATCGGGCACGAGCCTCATCGTGGCCGAGCACCCGATCGAGATCCTCCAGGTGCAGGACCGGATGGTGAAGGTCGTGCGCATCCTTCCCAAGGTCGACCTGCCGCAGGAAAGGGTCGCCGCGTAGCCGAGGCAACGCTAGGGGGAATAGCGGGCGACGAAAGCCCTGTCGATGCGGTCCTTCCATCGCCATACCCACGCGCCCGACCACGCGAATCCGCCCCACGTGCCCACCGCATGCCGCGAGCCGGTCGAGAGCAGCGCGAGGTAGCGCTCGCCCGTCCTGAACCGCGTGAGCGGACCTCCCGAAAGCGCGGCGCGCAGGTTGGCCGCGAGGAGCGGCGCGGCGCGCACCGCGAACACTCCCGCCTTGGCGTAGCGCCGTCCTTCCTGCGTCGCGCAGTCGCCCGCACCGAACACCTCGGCATACGTGACCGATTGCATGAAATCGTTGGTGAGGAGGAAGCCGCGATCGTCGACGGCGAAGCCCGATTCGCGGATCCAGGGGTGCGCGCCGGCCCCGGCGGCCCAGAACGTCGCATCCGACGCGAAGTCCAGGCCGTTGTCCAGGCGCACGTGGCCCGCGCCCACCTCGGCCACCGTGCTCGACACGTGCATGCCGATGTTGCGTCTCGCGAGCCGGCGACGGATTCGGGCGCGCGCGCCCTCGGAAAATTCCGGCACCGGGACGAGCGTGTTGGTGATCACGCGCACATGCGGCGCGGGGGTGGAGAGCTCCTTCCTCATGCGGTAGTCCATCGCGAAGGCGAGCTCCACGCCTGCCGCGCCGCCGCCCACCACGGTGACAGAGCCGATGCGCCCGGCGCGAGCGCGCGCGAGCACCCCGCCCCATCCGCTCACCAGCGTCTCCATCGGCCGCGCCAGCACCGAGTGCTCGGCGACGCCCACCGCGCAGCCCACCAGGGGACGCGAGCCCACGTCCATCGAGAGCACGTCGTAGCCCATCACGCCGCCGTCGTCGCAGACCACCTGGCGTGCGGCCGGATCGATGCGCGCCGCGGCGACCTGCACGAATTCCGCGCCGGCGCGCTGCGCGAGGCCCTCGAGCGCGATCGCGCATTCCTCGAGCCTGTAGTGCCCCGCGACGACGCCGGGAACCATGCCGGTGTAGATGAGACGCGGGTGGGGCGTCACCAGCGTGCAGCTCACCGACGCGTCGCGGCTCGCGGCGAGCTCGCGCAGCACCTCGACGTGCGCGTGGCCTCCGCCCAGCAGCACGAGGCGCTTCAACGCCGGTCCTCGAGGCGGAAGTCTCCGAACCACGCGCTCGCCGACTCCCCGGTCTGGTCGGTGTCGTTGCCCGCGGCGATGCCGGTCACGCGCGGCGCCGTCTTCGTCCCGAAGGCTTCGCGGAAATCCGCGGCGACGTCGCGCTTCTCCTCGACCCATCCGCCGGCGCGCGCATTGCCGCTTTCCAGGACGATGGTGCGCACGCGGTCGGTGAACGGGCTCCACGCCGAAGTGCCCGGCGCATGGCGGTTGTCCCACACGTAGCAGATGGCTGTGGTCGGCAAGTCACCACCGTGCAGCGCGCGTGCGACGCGGATCTTCAACCGGTCGAACCACGGCAGCGCCTCCACAGGCACGTCGAAGAACACGTAGACGCGCGCGGCGAAGTCGTCGCCGGCCCGCGTCTCGAGGTCGGCCTTGTCCACGACGCGATCGATCTTCCAGCGCCATGCGAGCTCGGTGCCTGCGGCCGATGCCGCGAGCGTGTATGCCGCGCTTCCGGCGCCGGCCCGGGAGCGCACGCGCAGGACGGTCACGCCATCCTCGGCGACGAGCGAGAGCTCCGCCGGCTTCACGCGCGGGATGCGAAGCTCGCGCCACCCGGAGGGAAGCGCCGCGCCGGGAGGCTCTCCCGAGAAGGGCTCGATCGCGGCGACGGCGAGCGCGAGCGCGAGTGCGGCGATCACGAGAGCACCTCGCGCAGCATGCCGGCGTCGTGCAGGCGCGCATAGTCCGCCGGGCGGTCGATGTCCCAATAGGTCGGGAGCTCCTTCCAGCGAATGCCGGCGCGCGCAAGGCACGCGCGCGTCGCGTTCATCACCGTGCTCCCGCCCCAGGCGATATCCTCGAAAAGGCCCGGCACATCGACCGCGAGGCCGACGAGCACGTAGCCGCCGTCCTCGGCGGGCGCGATCACCGCGTCGTGCGAGGCGAGCTCGCGCGCGGCGTCCTTCAACGCGGCCGCGTCGAGCGAAGGGCAATCGCTGCCCGTGAGGAGCAACGCCGCGCCGTTCGTGTGCGAGTGGGCGAACGCATGGCGCATGCGCGCTCCGAGGTCGCCACCCTCCTGGCGATGCAGGGTCACGCCCAGGTCCTGCGCGCAGCGCGCGAAGAACGGATGGTCCTCCCCGGGCGCGCACCACAGCTCCACCGGGCCCACGCGAGACTGCACCGCCGCCGAGAGCGCATGGCGCACGAGGCCCGCATGCAGGGCCGCCGCGCCGTCGGCCCCGAGGAGCGGCGCGAGCCGGGTCTTCACCTCGCCCGGCACGGGCGCCCTGGCGAAGACGGCGATGCGCACCGCGTCAGGGCGAGGTGCGCTCGACGTCATATCGGCGTGCGAGGCGGCTCGGGTCCGCGCCCAGCGCGTAGGCGAGGCGAATGCGCCACATGAGGACGATGGTGCGCAGCGTCCCGTGTTTCTCCCAGCGCCGGCCCGACGTGGTGACGCGCTCGCGCAGGCAAAGCGGCGGCGACTGGCGCTTGAGCGCTTTCGACAGCGCCACGTCCTCCATCAACGCAATCCGCGGGAAGCCGCCGGCGCGCTCGAATGCGGCGCGCCGCGCGAAGATCGCCTGGTCGCCCGTGGCGATTCCGGTAAGGCGCGAGCGCGCGTTCATGAGCCTTGCGACCACGGGGAGCAGCGGATCGGTGCCGGCGATGGCGACGTCGAAGCGCCCCCACGCGCGAGCGCTTCGCTCGAGGCCGCCGGCGATGGCGGACGCCGCCCCCGCGGGAAGGCTCGTGTCCGCGTGCAGGAAGACGAGGATGTCGCCGCGCGCCGCGGCCGCACCCGCGTTCATCTGCGTCGCGCGCCCGCATGGGGCCTCGAGCACGAGGTCCGCGAGCGGCTCGGCGAGGGAACACGTCGCATCGCGGCTGCCGCCATCGACCACGATCACCTCGTGGCCCGCGGCGCGCAGCTCGCGAAGGGCCTCCAGGGCGGCCTGGATGCCCCGAGCTTCGTCGAGCACGGGCATGACCACGGAAAGGGAAAGGCGCGACTCCATCCCCGAAGGATAATGGAGTCCGCGGCGCGCTACTTCACGTCGTTGAGCGACCAGTCGTAGTCGAGGAAGGTCACGTCCGCTTTCTGCCCGCGCACGGCGGTGCGGTCCTCGGGCTTGTCGGCGAGCTCGCCGGCGTAGCGGGCGAGCGTGGCCTTCACCGAGGTGAAGCCCTTGTGGCCCTTCTCGAAATCCTTGCCATACCAGTCGAAGATCTTCGACACCTCGAGCTTCTTCGCCTGTGGATCGTAGCGGTTGCGCGTACGGTCCGAGAGGAAGCGGCGCATCGCGTCGGCGAGCTGCGCGTCGAGCTTGTCGGCGGTGAAGGCCTCGTTCCTCAACATCGGGCAGCCGATCGAGGCGCACACGACCGCCACATGCACGCGCGGATCGTCGTAGACGCCCTCCTTCCTCAGCATCTCGTGCTCGATGAAATCGAGGTAGGAATCCTGGCCGAAGAGCTTGAAGAATTTCCGGCTCCACGGCTTGGAGAGGAAGCTCCCCAGGTCGCGGATCGACTTCAGGTCCGGATAGCTGGAGAGGATGAGCTCCACCGTGAACGCGTTGTACGCGTTGATGAGGAACGCCTGCTGCTGCGGTTTGGTCCACGAGTCGAACTCGGTGCGCGAGACCTTCGAGTCCTCGTCGAGCACGGCTTTCAGCGCCGCGTGGTCCCTGGCGAAGCCCGCATAGTCCACGCGCGACGCGTTGCCGTCCTGCACGTACCTCACGTGCTTCTTCAGCAAGTCGTCCCACGCCTTGTAGGAATGGTCGAAAGCCAGCGCGTTCAGGCTCACGAGGAAAGCGGCGATGGCAATGAGGGTTCTCTTCATGTCTCAATCGTCTCCGTGGCCCTCGGCCGCGTCGTGGTAGGGGCGCTTGTCGCCCAGGGAAAGGACCTTCGCGAGGACGGCGTCCAGCCCCGCCTCGCCGCGCGTCCACTCGTTGAACGACTTGGCGAGCGCCATCTGGCCCTGCGTCACCTGTTTCTTCTTCCACACGCCCGCCGCGAACTTGTTGGCCTCGGGAAGGGTGGGGTAGGTGTGGATGGTGCCCAGGACCTTGTCGAGCCCGATGCCGTGCTTCATGCAGAGCACGAGCTCGGCGATGAGGTCGTCGGCGTGCTCGCCGGCGATGGTGGCGCCGAGGATCTTGTCGCTGCCGGGGACCGTGAGCACCTTCACGATGCCCTCGGCCTCGCCGTCGGCGATGGCGCGATCGAGGTCGTCCAGGCCGTAGGTGGAGACCTCGTGGGGAATCTTCTTTTCCTTCGCCTCGGTCTCGTTCAGGCCGACGCGCGCGACCGGTGGATCGGTGAAGGTGGCCCACGGGATCACCGAGTAGTCGACGCGAAACTTCCGGAAGCGCCCGAAGAGGGCGTTGACCGCGCAGTACCACGCCATGTGCGAAGCCGTATGCGTGAACTGGTAGGGGCCGGCCACGTCCCCCGCCGCGAAGATGTTCGGGAAGTGCGCCTGAAGATACTCGTTCACTTCCACGGTCTTCTGCTTGGTGACGGGAATGCCGAGCTCCTCCAGCCCGTAGCCCTGCACATTGGCGGCGCGGCCGACGGCGCAGAGGATCGCGTCGCAGGCGATGCGCTTCTCGGCGCCCTCGTGCTCGACCACCACGACCTTCTCCGCACCCTCGACGCGCACTTCCTTCGCCTTGTGGCCGACGAGGATCTCGATGCCGTCGGCGCGGAAGTGCTTCGCCACGAGCTCGGAGAACTCGGGGTCCTCGCGGATCATGATTCGCGGCAGCATCTCGATCTGCGTCACCTTCGCCCCCAGGCGCGCGAAGCACTGCGCGAGCTCGCAGCCGATGGGGCCGCCGCCCAGCACCACGAGCCGCGCGGGCAGCGTGCGCAGATCCCACACCGTGTCGGACGTGAGCGGCTGAGATTCGCGCAGGCCCGGGATCGGCGGCACGAAGGGCGTGGCGCCGGCGGCGATCACTATGCTCTTCGTGCGGATCACGCGCTTCGCGCCGCCCGCGAGCGCCACCTCCACCGTCCAGGGCGACGTGATCTTCGCCGTGCCGGCGAGGCACTCGACGCCGAGCTTCGAGTAGCGCTCGGCCGAATCGTGCGGCTCGACCTCGGCCACCACGCGCTGCACGCGCTCCATCACCTCGGCGAAATCGAAGTCCGCCGTGGCCGAGCGGATGCCGAGCTCCTTCGAGCGGCGCATGTGCGAGAGGAGCTTCGTCGTGGCGATGAGCGCCTTGGAGGGCACGCAGCCGGTGTTGAGGCAGTCGCCGCCCATCCTGTGGCCCTCGACAAGCGTCACCTTCGCCTTCACCGCCGCGGCGATGTAGGCCGCGACCAGCCCCGCGGAGCCGCCGCCGATCACCACCATGTTGTTGTCGTACTTTTCGGGGCGCTTCCATTTCGCGTAGACCTTGCGCGCCTTGAACGCGTCGAGCACCTTCTTCGCGATCAACGGGAAGATGCCGAGGATCACGAAAGCGGCCACAAGCCCCACGGAGATCCTGAACTGGCCGAGCTGCGTGCCGGCGTACACGTACGCGATGGTGCCCGCGAGCATGCCGACCTGGCTCACCCAGTAGAAGGTGAGGGTCTTCAGCGGCGTGAGGCCCATCACCAGGTTGATCACGAAGAACGGGAACGCCGGCACGAGGCGAAGCGCGAAGAGGTAGAACGCGCCCTCGCGCGCCACGCCCTCGTTGATGGGCTTCAGCTTGTCGCCGAACTTCGCCTGCACCCAGTCGCGCAGGAGGTAGCGCGAAGCGAGGAAGGCGAGCGTGGCGCCCATCGTCGAGGCGAAGGAGACGATGACGACGCCCCACATGAGGCCGAAGATCGCCCCGGCCACGAGCGTGAGTATCGCCGCGCCCGGGAGCGAGAGCCCGGTCACCGCGACGTAGGTGAGGAAGAAGATCACGCCCGTCTGGACGGGGTTCGCCGCGAAGTAAGCCTCGATCACCGCGCGCTTCGCCTGGAAGTACTCGATGGAGACGTACTGCTTCAGGTCGAAGACGAAGAACGCCACCACCAGAGCGACGATCACGGCGAGGACGGCGAGCTTGCCTTTGTTCATGGCGGTCTTCCTGTTGCGGGGGCTGGGCCGGGCTGGATGCGAGGCTAACCCGGAAGTCGGAGAAGGTGGCGGTACCTTACGGCGCGCTCACAGAAATTGCTCGCGCAGGTCGACGCTCGAGCGCCGGCCGATGTGGCCGAGGTTCGCATCGAGCCAGTCGCGTCCGGCCGCGCGCCCGCGCCGGTGCAGGTCCATGAGGAATGCCCAGTCGAGAGAGAACTTGCTCTCCACCGACAGGTCGATGAGCGCCTTGTCCGCCCGCACCGAATGCATCAGCACGTTCTTCAGCTTGCCGCGGAAGTCGGGCTTGAGCCAGCCCTCCGCCACCAGCTTCTGCACGAAGGCGATAGCGCGGATCTCCTTGATGAGGGAAGCGTTGAAGGTGATCTCGTTCAGGCGGTTCTCGATCTCGTGGGCCTCGCGCGGCACGCCGGGGCGCTCGATGGGGTTGATGTGGATGATGATCACGTCGCGCGAACGCGTCTCGTAGAAGAGCGGGTAGAGGACGGGGTTGCCCATGTAGCCGCCGTCCCAGTAGAAAGCGCCGTCGACCTCGACCGCCTGGAAGAGGAACGGCAGGCACGACGAGGCCATCACCACGTCGGCGCTCACCTCCGGCGTCGTGAAGATGCGAGCCTTGCCGGTCTCCACGTTGGTGGCAGCGATGAAGAGCTTGGTGGACTTGCAGCGGCGCAATTGCTCGAAGTCCACCGTCTTCACGAGCGCGTCGCGAAAGGGATTCCAGTTGAAAGGGTTCCACTGGTAGGGCGAGACCGACCCGGTCATCATCTTGAAGAGCTGGAAGGCGTAGGGATTGGCGAATCCCGAGCGCGTGTCGGAAAGGCGCTTCCAGAACGCGGCGAGGAGCTCGCGCGCGCCGTCCCGGCCGCCGGTCATGTTTCCGTAGGCGTAGACCACCGCATTCACCGAGCCCGCGCTCGTCCCGGAGATGCCCTCGATGTCGAGCTCGCCGTGCTCGAGGAAGCTGTCGAGGACGCCCCACGCGTACGCGCCATGGGCGCCCCCGCCCTGCAGTGCGAGGTTCACGCGCTTCGCCTTGGGCCTGGGCTTGCGCCGTGCCATGGTTGCCTTCAGGCCGCGCGCGGCGCGGCGTGCTCGAGCGAGAAGCGCGGACCGTCGACGATGCGGCGGTGATAGGACGCGTGCGCCGGCGTGCCCTCGGGCCAGCTCGCGAGGAAGCGCGCGAGCCAGCGCTCCGGGTCATAGGCGAGCTCGATCGCCTCCACGTGCGCGCCGCGGGCCTCGAGCCCGAAGAGCCTTTCCGGGCCCGCGAAGGGAGTGCAGCCGATGCGCGTCACGAGACCCGAGCGGCGGCCGAAGAAATTGGGCATGCCCGCGGCGCCGTTGTTGGCGACGACGCCCCTCGCGTCGCCGAAATCGAAGGCGCGGAAGGCGGGAAGGCACGTGTGGGTGCTGGCGAACACGTCCACGGCGCCCGCGCGGAACATGGACTCGACCCAACGCCGGTGCGCGGGATCGTCGAGGCGGTCCTGCGCGAACCCCCAGCCGGCGAGCGAGGACGCGTCGCCGTGGACGATGCCCACGCGCACATCGCCCACCTGCGCGAGGAGATGCATCGGCAGGCGGCCGAGGCTTTCGCGCTCGGCGGGAAAGGCGCGCGCGCCTTCACGCAGGCGTTCGAGGATCTCGTTGGAGCGCGCGACGTCGGCGTCGCTCACGTCGAGCGGGTAGGCGCACCCGCAACCGGCGCCGTAGTCCTCGACCGCGACTTCCGTTTCCACGTTGCCGCGGATCGCATGGTGCTCGAGCACGGCGCGCGTCACGCGCGAGAAATCGGCGGGGTCGGCGTCGAACCAGTGGAAATCGCCGTTGAAGACGAGGCTCACCGGGCCCGGCTCCCGCGCCGCGAGCGCGAGCACGGCGTCGAGCGCCTCGACATTGCCGTAGAGGCCGCCGACCACGTAGAGGGTGGAGGCGCGAATCTCCGGATCGCGCCGGAACACCGCAGGCGAATAGCGATAGGCGAGCGGGCACGTGCGTCCCGGACGCTCCT
Source organism: Burkholderiales bacterium (assembly GCA_038244725.1). Taxonomy (GTDB): domain Bacteria; phylum Pseudomonadota; class Gammaproteobacteria; order Burkholderiales; family Usitatibacteraceae; genus Usitatibacter. Next base: position 47,784 of record JBBRTF010000018.1, on the reverse strand, counting down.
CGATGCCCACGCGCCGCGTCATGGCGGCGGGACTCATGCGAGGGCGCCTGCGCAGCTGGAACCCTGGCCCGCGGTGCAGCCGTAGCAGTGGTCGCGCACCACGATCGCGTTGCCGTCGAGCGCGCGCGCCATCACGTCCGCGAGGTGCGCTCGTGCCTTGCCCGCGACGCGCAGCGGTAAGCCCAGCATCTGGTTGAAGTCGCAGTCGTAGAGGTAGCCGCGATAGTCGACCGACACGAGCGAGCGGCACATCACCGAATCGAGGTTGGCGTCGCTGTGCGCCGAGCGCAGGAGATTCATGTAGTCGCCGAACTGGCCCTTGGTGACGAGCGTCGAGCCGAAGCGCTGGATCGGCATGTTGGCGAGGGTGTAAAGGCGGTTGAACACGATGCCCGACTGCTCGAAGAGGATGCGCTTGTAGTCGGCCTCGAGCCTCGCCTGCGGCGGCGGCAGGCTCGCCCCCTGGGGGTTGTAGACGAGGTCGACGCTGAGCCCGGTGCCCTCGCGCCCGTAGCCCAGCGCATTCAGCCTGCGCAGCGCCGCGATCGAGAGCTCGTAGACGCCCTTGCCGCGCTGGCGGTCGACGAGCTCGGGCGTATAGCACGGAAGCGAGGCGACGATCTCGACCCGGTGGCCGGCGAGGAACCCGGCCAGGTCCTCGTGGCCCGGCTCGAGGAGGATGGTGAGGTTGCAGCGGTCGATCACACGCTTGCCCAGCGCGCGCGCACCGACGACGAGGCGGCGGAAGTGGGGATTCAGCTCCGGCGCGCCGCCCGTGAGGTCGAGTGTCGCGGCGCCGCTCGCCTCGAGGTAGCTCAGCACGAGCTCCGCGGTCTCGCCCGTCATCGCCTCGGTGCGCGTGGGCCCGGCGTTCACGTGGCAGTGCAGGCACGTCTGGTTGCACGCGTAGCCCACGTTCACCTGGAGCGTCTCCAGGCGGCGGCGCGCAAGCGGCGGGAAGTCGGTGTCAACGAGCAGAGGAAGTGTGACGTGCATGGCGCGGTCGGGATCCTTCGAGCATGTTACCAATTGCGGCTAGACTAGGCGTCCTTCCATGGCGAACGAGAAGACACCTCCCCAGGTCGACGGCGCGCGCCTCGATTTTTCGGGCGCGATGAGCTACGGCGACTACCTGCGCCTCGAGGAGCTCCTCGGAGCGCAGCAGCCGCGCTCCGGCGACCACAACGAGATGCTCTTCATCGTCCAGCACCAGGCGACCGAGCTGTGGATGAAGCTCGCCATCCACGAGCTGCGCGCGGCGCGCGCGCACGTTCGCGAAGGCGACCTGCGGCCGGCCTTCAAGATGCTCGCGCGCGTGGCGCGGATCATGGCGCAGCTCAACCAATCCTGGGACGTCCTATCGACTCTCACTCCGGCGGAGTATTCCTCGTTCCGCGACGACCTGGGCGCCTCGTCGGGCTTCCAGTCCTTCCAGTACCGCGCGATCGAATTCCTGCTGGGCAACAAGGACGCGGTGAAGATGGAGCCCCATCGCCACCGCCCCGGGCTCTTCGGCGCGCTGGACCAGCTCCTTCGCGAGCCGTCGCTCTACGATGAAGCCATACGGCTCCTCGCCCGGCGCGGATTCAGGATCGATCCCGAATCGGTCGAACGCGACTGGCGATTCTTACGCCCGTTCGACGATTCGGTCTGCGCCGCGTGGGTCGAGGTGTACCGCACCACCGAGCAGCATTGGGATCTCTACGAGCTCGCGGAGAAGCTGGTGGATCTCGAGGACGCGTTCCGGCAATGGCGGTTTCGCCACGCGACGACGGTGGAGCGCGTGATCGGCCTGAAGCGCGGCACCGGCGGCACGTCCGGCGTGGGATACCTGCGTCGCGTCGTCGAAGTCGAGCTCTTTCCCGAGCTCTGGCGCGCCCGCACCGCGCTCTAGCGCGTCCATGCGCGAGATCGAGCTCAAGTTCGCCGTCGAGCCCGCCTCGCGCCCGGGCCTCGCCGCCTCGCCCTTGCTTGCGGGCACCCCGCGGCGCCGGCGCATGGCGAGCGTCTACTTCGACTGCGATGACGGCGCGCTTCAAAAGGGCCGCATGGCGCTTCGATTGCGCCGCGAGGGCCGGCGTTGGGTGCAAACGCTGAAGACCGCGGGCAGCGGCGCGGGGGGCCTTCACGCGCGCGACGAGTGGGAGTTCGAGCGGCCGCGCGCCGAGCTCGATCTCTCCCTCTTTCGCGACACGCCGCTCGCCTCGCTGCGCGATGCCGCGACGCTCCATGAGCGGCTGCATCCGGTCTTCGAGGTGAATTTCCTGCGCACCTCCTGGGATCTCGCGCCGGCGCCCGGCTGCCGCCTGGAAGTGGCACTCGACACGGGCACGGTCTCTCGCGGCGAGCGCTCCGAGGCCATCTCGGAGCTGGAGATCGAATGCCTCGAGGGCGACCCGTCGTGCGCCTTCGAGCTCGCGGCGAAGCTGATGGACGCCGCGGCGCTGCGCCCCAGCGCCGTCACCAAGGCCCAGCGCGGCTACCGGCTCTTCGCGGGCGGGCGCCTCGAGCCCGTGAAAGCCCTGGCGCCGCGGCTCGATCCCGCCATGACGCCGCTTGTCGCGGCACGCGCGGTGCTGCGAGCGGGCCTCGAGCAGCTGCAGGCCAACGAGGAAGGCGTGCTCGCGACCCGCGATCCGGAATTCGTACACCAGGCGCGCGTGGCGCTGCGGCGCATGCGCTCGGCGCTTCGCATGTTCCGCGACGTGATCGGCCGCGACCGCGCGGAGCAGCTGCGCGGGGGGCTCGCGGAAACGGGCGCCGCATTGGGCCAGGCGCGCGACTGGGACGTCTTCGCGGCCGAAACGCTGCCCGCCGCGACCCGGGCCTTCGGCGACGCGGGCCTGGTACGCTCGATGCGCTCGCGGGCGGCGCGCGAGCGCGCTCGCCGCCTGCAGGCCGCGCGCGAGGCGTTGCGCTCCGCGCGGCATGCGCACGCCATCCTCGAGCTCGCGCGATTTCTCACCGGGGACGCGCCGGGCGCCGCGGCGAGCGCCGGCCCGCTCGACGAGTTCGCCGCGCGGCTCGTTCGCAAGCGCCACCGCCGCGTGATGCAAGCGGTGCGGCGGCTGCCGGCCATGACCCGCGAGGAACGCCACCGCGTGCGCATCGACGCGAAGCGCCTTCGCTACGGCGCGGACAGCCTCGCCTCCCTGTTCAAGTCGGCGCCGGTGAAGCGCTACCTCGCCGCGGTCGCCCACCTGCAGGAAACGCTGGGGACGGTGAACGACGCGGCAACGGCGCTCGAGCTGCTGCCCCGCCTGCCCGCGCCCGCCGGCTTCGGCGCGTTCGCGAGGGGCTGGTTCACGGCGCGCGCCGAGGGCGAGGCGGCCGCGTTCGAGGCTTGCGCCGCGATGCTGGCGGCGGCGCCCCATTTCTGGAAGAAGCGCCAGGCGTCGCCAACGCCTTAGGGGAGGCAAGCGTGTTCGAGTCCGCCGAGATCGGCCACAAGCTGAAGAAAAGCGAGTTCAGGCGCGAGGAGCCGAAGCTGCGCCAGCGCCTGCTCGAGCTGCAGTACGCGCTGCTGAAGAAGAGCGAGTTCCCCGTCCTCATCCTCGTGAACGGCGTCGACGGCGCGGGCAAGGGCGAGACGGTGAACCTGCTGAACGAGTGGATGGACCCGCGCCACATCGTGACGCACGCCTTCGGGCCGATGACCGAGGAGGAGCGCACGCGCCCGGAAATGTGGCGCTACTGGAAGGCGCTCGCGCCGAAGGGACATATCGGGATCCTGTTCGGCTCGTGGTACACCGATCCCATCCTGGGGCGGGTGATGGGGCGCGAGAAGCGCGCGCAATTCGAGCGCCGGCTCGAGGGCATCCGCCACTTCGAGCGCATGCTCGTCTCGGAGGGGGCGCTCATGCTGAAGTTCTGGTTCCACCTCTCGAAGAAAGCGCAGAAGAAGCGCCTCGAGGAGCTTTCGTCGCACAAGAAGACCGCATGGCGCGTCGGCGCCGGGGAATGGGAGCACTTCGATCACTACGACGAGTTCATCGACGTGAGCGAGGACGCGCTGCGCGAGACCGCAACGGGGGAGGCGCCGTGGGACATCATCGACGGGAGCGACCACGAGTACCGCTCCCTCACCGCGGGGCGGCTCCTCGCCGGTGCGCTCGCCGCGCGCCTGAAGGGCGGGCGCCGTGCGCTCACGCCCCCGCCTGCGGCGCCCGCGCCGCCCGCGGACGGGCGCACGCTCCTCAAGTCCTTCGACTACGAGCGATCGCTCGACCGCGAACGCTACGCGCGCAGGCTCGCCAAGCTGCAAGGGCGGCTGAACCTCCTCACGCGCTCGAGGAAGATGCGCGAGCGCTCGATCGTGATCGTGTTCGAGGGCATGGACGCCGCGGGCAAGGGCAGCACGATACGGCGCATCACGCAGGCGATCGACGCGCGCTTCTATCGCGTGATCCCGATCGCCGCGCCCACCGACGAGGAGCGCTCGCAGCCCTACCTCTGGAGGTTCTGGCGCCAGGTGCCCGGCCACGGCCACTCGGCCATCTTCGACCGCTCCTGGTACGGGCGCGTGCTGGTGGAACGCGTCGAGCGCTTCGCCGCCGAGTTCGACTGGATGCGCGCCTACCACGAGATCAACGACTTCGAGGAGCAGCTTACCGGCGCGGGCGCCATCGTCGCCAAGTTCTGGCTCGCGATCACTCCCGCGGAACAGCTGCGCCGCTTCAAGGCGCGCGAGGAGATCGCCTACAAGCGCTTCAAGATCACCGCCGAAGACTGGCGCAACCGCAAGAAGTGGCCGCAGTACGAGCGCGCGGTGAACGACATGATCGACCGCACCTCGACCGACGCGGCGCCGTGGAACGTGATCGCCTCCGCCGACAAGCTCTTCTCGCGCATCGAGACGCTCGAGCGTTTGTGCGAGCGCATCGAGGCGGCGCTCTGAGCGCGGCGGCCTCGCGATGGGCGTGACGGGACTCATCCACATGCAGATGGCCGCCGCCATGGCGGTGGGCCTCGCGCTGGGCCTCGTGCTCCTCGCGGCACGCCCGCGCGAACGCGCGAGCGTGCGCAACGCGCTCGTCCTATTGGGGCTGTGCGCGCTGGTGCACGTGGCGCAGGCGCTGTGGGGCTGGAGCGGCATGGCTGCGGCGATCGCCGTCGACTCGGCGAGCGTCGTCGCCGGCGTGGTCCTCATCCGCCTCGCGGTGATATTCGTCTTCTCGGTGGCGCTCCCCGCGCTCGGCGCGAATCCGCCGCGCATCGCCGAGGAGCTCTCCGCCGCCGCGCTCTTCGTGGCATGGGGCCTATTGTGGCTGCGCATCGAGGGCGTGGACCTCGCGGGGCTCGTCGCCACGTCCGCGGTCATCACCGCCGTCCTCGCCTTCTCGATGCAGGACACGCTCGGCAACGTGCTGGGCGGCGTGGTGCTGCAGCTCGACCACTCGATCCGCGTGGGCGACTGGGTGCGGGTCGACGACGTGAGCGGCCGGGTCGCGAAGATCACCTGGCGCCACACCGCCATCGCGACGCGCAACGGCGAGAGCGTCGTCATCCCCAACGGCTGGCTCATGAAGAACCGGTTCACCGTCGTCGGCACGCGCGCGCAGGGCCAGCCGTGGCGCCGCTGGGTGCGCCTCAACGTGGAATCGTCGGCCCCACCCTCGCGCGTGTGCGCGGTGATGGAAGCCGCGGTGCGCGACGCGCGCATCGAGCACGTCGCCGCGGACCCCGCGCCCAGCGCGGTGCTGATGGAGATCGGGCCGCGCTACGGCGGCTACGCGCTGCGCTATTGGCTCGACAACCCCGAGCCCGACGATGCCACCGACAGCGCGGTGCGCATCCACCTCCTCGCGGCGCTCGCGCGCAACGCGATGAAGGTCGGGGCGCCGTACCGCGAGCAGCTCGAGATCAAGGACAACGAGGCGCACCGCGAGGCCGCGCGCGCCGCCGAGCGCGAGCGGCGCGCGGCGGCGCTTTCAGGGGTCGATCTTTTCGCGCCCCTCTCGGAGGCCGAACGCGAGGCGCTCGCCGACCACCTCGCCTACGCGCCGTTCATCGCCGGGGACATCATCACGCGCCAGGGGGCGACCGCGCACTGGCTCTATCTCGTGATCTCGGGCGACGCCGACGTGTGGATCGACACGCCGCAGGGCACCAAGGCCATCGCGACGCTGGGCCCCGGACAGGTCTTCGGCGAGATGGGCATGATGACCGGCGCGCCGAGGAGCGCAACCGTCGGCGCACGCACCGACGTGGTCTGCTATCGCCTCGACAAGGCGGGCTTCCAGAACATCATCGATGCGCGCCCGGACGTGGCGAGCACGATGTCCGTGGTGCTGGCGAACCGGCAAACGGACCTGCGCGGCAAGGGCGCCGTCGCCGAAGGGCCCATGCCGACGCACCATGCCGACATCCTCGCGCGCATCCGCGACTTCTTCGGACTCAGGCGATCGTGAGGCGGATGCGGTTGCGCCCGAAGATATAGGCGTAGTCGGCGCTCGCGGTGAGGCCGTGCGCGAGGATCACGCCCAGCCCGCCCTCGCGGCGCGTCTCTGCCAGCGCTTCCAGCATCTCGCGCGTGGCCGCCGCGAAGGGATTGAAGGGCAGCGCGCGGTCCTCGTAGATGAGCGAGACTTCCCCGCCGCTCGCCGAAAGCGTGATCCAGACCGGCGCCTCGCTTCCTCCCCGGTGGCCGTGCTTCACCGTATTGAGGAAAAGCTCCTCGATCACCAGGTTCGCCTTGAGGCCGGTATCGCGCTCGATTTGGGCGCCGCGGCAGAAATCCTCGATGAATGAACGGGCTTTCTTCCATTCGTCGAGGCGGGACGCAAACATCCCCATTCTGGTTGTGACAATGTTCACAGGCGCTCCCCCTCGGCTTTTGGCATTATAGGCATGGTAAAAATCGCCCAAAACGTAAGGAGAGGTCATGCGCAAGTGGATTCTCGTGGCGGCCCTGGCGGCCGCGTTCCCGGTCGCGGCGGCCGATGTCGGCCTCGTCAAGGTTTCCAAGGGCAGCGTGCAGATCCAGCGCGGCGCGGCGAAGATGCCGGCGGCGGTGGGCTCCGGCGTGCAGGCCTCCGACGTGATCGTCACCGGGGCCGACGGCTCCGCGGGCATCACCTTCTCGGACAACAGCCTCGTCTCCGTCGGGCCGAACAGCGTGTTCGCGATCGACAAGTACAGCTTCGACAGCACCACCCACCAGGGCGAATTCCAGGGCAACCTGAAGCAGGGGCGCCTCGCGGCGGTATCCGGCAAGATGGTGAAGCAGTCGCCCGAATCGATGAAGATCCGCACTCCCTCGGCGATCATGGGCGTGCGCGGCACCGAGTTCCTGGTGCAGGTCGACGAGGCCCGGTAACGTTCCTTTGAAGTTCCTCGCGCTCCTCGCGCTGGCGGCCCTGGCCGCCGGCTGCGCTTCGGCTCCCAAGACGCCCGCGCTATTCGCGGTCGTGCCGGGAGCCGACGGCCATGTGGGCGCGATCGTGGTGCACACGGACCGCGAGGATCTCGTCATCAACTCCGCGTACGGCGCGCAGCGCCTGAAGAGCGACGGATCGGTGGAGGCCACGCGCCTTACCGCCGCGGACGTGCGCCGCGATTTCGGCGCGACGCTCGATGCCCTGCCCGGCAAGCCCGCCACCTTCATCCTCTATTTCCTCGAGGGCAAGGACGAGCTCACGCCGGAGTCGAAGGCAGAGATGGACAAGGTGTTCGGCGAGCTCAAGCGCCGTCCGTTGCCCGACATCCTCGTGATCGGCCACACCGACACCGTGGGCGGGCTCGCTTTCAACGACCGCCTCTCGCTCGCGAGGGCCGAGCGCCTGAGGGAGATGATGGTCGGGCTGGGGATACCGGCCGAAAGGATCGTCGCGGCAGGGCGCGGCAAGCGTGAGCCGCTCATCCCCACCGACGACAACGTCTCCGAGCCGCGCAACCGGCGGGTCGAAATCAACGTCCGCTAGTCAGGGCTTCGCCTCCAGAAGTCTTGAATCCCCTTCCCAGCGAAGCGCGAGGAGCGTGATGTCGTCGGCCGGCTCGGCGCCGTCGGCGAATCGCCGCACGTCGTCGCGCAGCTTGACGATGAGTGCCTGCGGGTCGACGTCCTCCGGCATCCAGGAAAGCGACGCCCGCAGCCGCTCCACGCCGAAGAATTGCCGCGCGGGGTTCATCGCCTCGGTGGCGCCGTCGGTGACGGCGCAGATCCACTCGCCGGGCTCCAGGCGCCGGCGCACCGTGGGATAGGTGAAGTCCTCGAGCACGCAAAGCGGCGGGCCGCCCGGCATCTCGAAGCGCTCGGGCGCGCCCTGCGGCGTGCGCACAAAGGGCGGCTCGTGGCCCGCGTTCGAGGACTCGAGCTCGCCGCTTGCGATGTCGAGGCGCGCGGCGAACGCGGTGACGAAGAGCTGCTCGGGATTCTCGCGGCCGATCTCGCTTTGCGCGCGGTTGAGGATCTCGCCCACCTCGCCCCCGCGCAGCGCCGCGCTCTTTAGGTGCGACTTCACCGACGCCATGAAGAGCGCCGCGGCAAGCCCCTTGCCGGAAACGTCCGCCACCACGAAGAAGAGGTGCTGCGGATCGACCATGAAGCAGTCGTAGAAATCGCCGCCGACGGTGCGCGCGGGCTCGAGCAGCGCCGCGAGCCGGAAGCGCCGATCGTTGCCGAGCGTCTCGCGCGGATCGGGCAGCAGCCCCATCTGGATGCGCCGCGCCGCATCGACCTCGCCCGCCATGTGCGCCGCCTCGTCGCGCAGGAGCCGGCGCTGCCGCTCCGCCTCGGAGAGCGTGCCCACCACCACGGTGCCGAATACCGCGACGGTGCCGATCATGGGCCACGCGAAGTCGAGGAGGATCTGGAAGTGGCGGAAAGCGACGAGGCCCACTGCGAAGAGCGCGAGCACGAGGAAGACCGCGAGGTTGATCCCCTGCAGCGCCGATACGCGCGGGATGAACCAGATGAGGATCAACCCGCACGCGATGAAGGCGAATCCCTCGTACCAGGTGGCGTGCGCGGGGCGCGCGAGCGACACGCCGTTGAAGAGGTTCTCGATCACCTGCGCATGGATCTCGACGCCGGGAACGAACTCGCCGAGCGGCGTCGACTTGTGGTCGAGGACGCCGAGCCCAGAGACGCCCACCAGCACCACCTTGTGGCGCAGGCGCTCCGGATCGGTCTTGCCGGCGAGGATCTCGTAGGCCGAGACCATGCGATCCTCGTCATGGTGGCCGAAGCGAAGCCACGTCGTGCCGTCCTCCTGCATGCGCGTCTGGACGTCGGCGAAGGTGAGCGAGAGCAGGCCCCCGGGCGCATCGGCGATGCGCATGCCCGCGCCCAACGCGACTCTCAGCGTCTCGACGCCGAGCGAGGGCACGATCACGCCCTGAACGCGCTCCACCAGCGGCACGGCGCGCACCACCCGGTCCTGCGGCCCGGAGTCCATCAGGCCGCGCGACGCGGCGGCGTCATCGATGACGGGGAGGCTGCCGATGTATCCCAGCGACGCGCGCAGGTTCTGCTGGCGCTCGCCGGACGTCACCACGGGTGCCGCGCGCGGCGGGCCGGGAAAGCGCGAATCGACATAATCGCTGCTGCCGATGCCCAGCACCACGTTGCGCCCGTGGATCGCGTGCGCGAGGATCTGGTCGTTGGAGGGCAGGTCCGCGAGCGCCTTCGCGACGTTGGTCGGCAGGATCGGGATCTCGGCGGCGATCGCCGCGGGCGAGAAGCGGTCGGGCTCCGAGAAGAAGAGGTCGATGCCGATGGCCGCGGGCCCGGCTTCGGAGATGCGGGTGACGAGCTCGGCCATGCGCGTGCGCGGCCACGGCCACTGGCCGTAGTGCGCGATCGCGTCCTCGTCGATGAGGACCACCGCCACGGGGTTGGTCGAACGCTCCAGCGGAAAGAGCCGCTGGTAGCCGTCGAAGACCACGCGCCTCAGCGGATTGGCGAGCGGCGCGAAGAGCACGAAAAGCGACAGCGCGGCAAGGAGCACCAGGGCGAGAACCCGCAGGCCTCGCAGCGTGCTCAGAGATCGATCTCCAGGCCATCGTAGGCGGCGGACACCTTGAGCGCCTGGTCGCCGCGCGTGAGCTCCTCGAAGCGGCGCGCCTCCTTGAGGAGCCCCTCGAGCGTCGCGTCGTTGTTGGCCGGCTCATGGTGGAAGAGGACGAGGTGCTTCGCGTGCGCCATCTGGCAGAGCTCCACGCCCACGATGTTGCTCGAGTGCCCCCAGTCCGCCTTCACGCTGATGGCCTCGGCGAGCGCGTACATCGCGTCGAAGATCACCACGTCGGCGTTCCTGAAGAAGGCGGCGAATTTCTCGGCCTCGGCGCGGTCCTCGAGCTTGTGCTCGGAGTCCGTGGTGTAGACCACCACCTTGCCGCCGTGCTCGAAGCGGTAGCCATAGGAATCGCCGCCATGCAGCTGCAGGTGCGGCGTGACCGTCATGGCGTTCAGCGCATACGGCTTGCCGGGCGCGAGCTTCACGAACTCGATGGTAGCGCCAAGCTGTTCCCACTCGACCGGAAAGCACGGCGCCGAGTGCTGCTTGCGGAAGGCTTCCTCGAGCACCTCATGGCAGCCATGGATGCGGATCTTCGTGCCGGGGACGTAGGCGGGCCCGAAGAGCGGGAAGCCCATGATGTGGTCCCAGTGCACGTGCGACATGAAGACGTTGATCGTCGCGGGCTTCCTCGCCTGCCGGGCGAGCACATGCACGCCGAACGGCCGTGCGCCGCTGCCCATGTCGCACACGTAGTACTCGTCCCCGGGGATCTCGATCTCGACGCAGGGCGTGTGGCCGCCGAACGTATGCGTCAGGGAGAAATCCAGCTCGGTGGTGGCGTAGGCGTGTGCATCCTCGTAGCTGTCGAAGGTCTTGCCCGAAGCCTGCACCAGTGCCTGCGCGAGCTTGTCGCGCACGTCGGCGGCGGTGAGCGCGACCGGGATCGAGCCGCGGGTGCCCCAGAAGCGCATGCGCATGCTCATCTCTTGTCGTACGCGGCGCCCGCCTCGGCGGACCCGGCGCCCAGCGCCTCGCGCACGGTCGGGAAGACCTGGAACACGAGGTTGAAGTGGGAGATCTCGAAGATCTCGGCGACCATCGGCTGGAGCGCCGCCACGGCGATGCGGGCGTGATGCGCCTTGGCCTGGCGCGAGGCGAGCATGAAGCAGCGCAGCCCCGCGCTGGATACGTACTCGAGCCCGGAAAGGTCGAGCACCACCGCTCCGCCGTCCGCGGCAGCCGTGTCCACGCTCTTCATGAGGTCGGTGGTGAAGCCGACGCAGGTGTCCTGGTCGAGGCGTCCCTCCACGCTGAGAACGACCGCGTTTGCGAAGCGCCGGGTGGAGACGTTCATGGAGTTCTAGTTATGGCGGAGGCGGGCGCGCCTATTGTGTCACAGTCGCTCGTCGCGGAAAAAGCCGGGCCTCCCCCGGGCAGAGCGGCCGGAAAATGGCGGGGCGGGCCTGCTCCCCGAGCGCGATGCCCGGATGGCAGGCCTTGCTCGCCTGCGCATCGATGGACTCCCTCCGCTCCGCGACGAGGATGAGTCAGCCGATCAGCATCGGTTGACCCTGCCGGTCGAAGGGTATGTACGAAGAGAACGAGCCGGCCTTGATCGATTCGATCATTCGCCTGAGCTGCGCCTCGGCATCATCGCTTGTCGGCGCCCGGCCCATGCGTCCCGGCAGGCTTGCCACGAACACGATGGCCCAGTCGCGTCCGAACTGGCGCGCCTCTTCGGTCAGCGCGGCGAAAGTGCCCACCTCCGCTGGAGTCTTGTCCACCGACATCAGCGGCTCGAGGGCGCCCCCACGCCCCACCTCGAAGCGCTCGCGCTGCTCGGGAGTGCAGTCGTCGGGCAGCACGGCGCCGGCGAACACGAAAAGCAGCCGCTGCGGCTCGGGCTGCTCGCGCGCGGCGCGCAACAAGTCGTCGAAAGTCGAGATGTCCATGCTATTGCACGAGGGGCGTTACGGCCGCATCGAGATCCACGCCTTCGACCGTGGCTTCACCGGCAAGCAGGCGCAAGTACTGGCGCAACGCCGTCACGAAGGCCTGCTGGCGAAGGGCCATGGCTACCGCGCCGCGCACCGACTCGAAGGGCTGCGCCACGCCGGGCTCGCGCTCCAGCACCTCCACCACGTGCAGGCCGAAGCGGCTATGCACGAGCCGCGGGAGCACGCCCACCTCGGCGTGGCCGAAAAGCTCCCGCGCGAACTCGGGCGCGCAATCTTGCGCTCCGAGCCAGCCCAGGTCACCGCCCTGCTCCGCGCTGGGACAGTTGGACCATCGGCGCGCCGCCTCGGGAAAGCCCTCGGAGGCCTTGCCATCGTGGCAACGCACGTCGAGAAAGATGGGCTCCGCGCGCTTGCGCAAGGCGGCCACATCCACGCCCGGCGTCACCGCGAAGAGGATGTGGCGCACCCGCACGCGCTCGCCCGTTCGATAGGCGCCTTCGTGCGCGGCATGGTGCCGGCGGCAGGCTTCTTCCGAGGGCTCGGGCAGCTTCAGCTCGCGCTCCAGCAGCGCATCGATCGCGCCCTGCGCGGCCTCGCTGATCACGCCGTCGGCCGTGTGCGTGTCGGTGCCGTCCAGGAGGCCCGCGTGCAGAGCGGCCTGGCGCAGCAGCTCGGTGCAGCCACGCTGGCGCAATTCCTCGCGCGACAGGGTTTCGCCGGATGCACCCAGCGCCACGCCGTTGATGCGCGCGACGCCCGGAGCTGCGACGGCATCGGGAAGGATCGTCGCCATCTTCACGCTCTCTTGCCCGGCTGCGGCGGCTGGTTGTGGCCCGGAGGCACGTTGAGACGCCGGCTGCGGACGACTTGGTAAGGGCGGAAAAGGTAGCCCACCGTGCCGAAGCCGCTCCACACGTGCACCAGCCGGCTGAACGGGAGCAGCAGGAAGATGGTCATCCCGAGCACGACGTGGAACAGGTAGGGCCACGGCAGACTTGCGAGCGCCGCGGAGTCGACCGGGCGCAGGGTGACGATGCGCTGCACCCAGTCGGCCAGCAGCAGCATCACGCTGCCGTCGGCATGTTGCAACGAGTAGGGCAGCGTGATGAGGCCCACGACCAGCTGTACCCACAGGACCACGAGGACGGCGATGTCGGTGGGGTGGCTCGTGGAACGGATCCGCGCATCGAAGACCCGGCGGTGGATGAGCAGCGATAATCCGACGAAGCACGCCGTGCCGGCGATCCCTCCCGCCACGACCGCGAGCACCTGCTTGGTCGCGGCGCTCATGAAGAGTCCGTACACCGCATGGGGCGTGAACAGCCCGAAGAGATGGCCGAAGAAAAGGAACAGGATCCCCACATGGAAAAGGTTGCTGCCCCAGCGCAGCGTTCCGGCGCGCAGCAACTGCGACGAGTCGCTCTTCCAGCTGTACTGGCCCTGGTCGAAGCGGATCAGGCTCCCCGCGAGGAACACCGTGAATGCGACGTACGGATAAACCTGGAAGAGGAAGGCGTGCAGCGCGCTCATGCGGGCGCTCCTTTTACGGACGGGTCCTTGCGGACGATGCGGATGGGTTGCGGCTGGCCGGGCTTCGACTGGCCCTTGGGGGAGCAACCGTCGAACACCGGCGGCTCGGCCCAGCTCGCGTCCAGCGGCTCCTCGGGCGCCACCTTGATGCGCTGGGCCTGTTCGCCCGCGAGCTCCAGCAAGGCGCCGATCACGCAGGCATAGTGGCTGCGGCGTTGCTGCAGCGCGCTGAAGAGCACGTTGAAGATGTGCGCGATCTCGCCGAGGAAAGCGCGCGCCTCGCGGGGCGGCTGCGTGGATACGAATTCCAGCACCGCCGGCAGGTAGTCGGGCAACTCGCCAGGGGCGAGGTAGAGCCCGGCCCGTTCATAGGTCTGCGCGAGGTCGATCATCGCCGGCCCGCGCTCGCGCGAGTCGCCGTGGACGTGCTCGAAGAGGTGCAGCGAGGTGGCGCGGCCTCGATCGAACAGTTGCACGTAGTCGGCTTCCGCATCGAGCAGCTCGGCGCCCGCGAGCCCGTCCATCAACGCGTCCAGCTCCGCCATGCGCTCGCCGGTGAAAGCGCGCTCCGCGTGCAGCGCCTCGCGCATCTCGGGCATATGGCTGCGCAACTCGGTGTCGGGGTAGCTCAACAGGCGCGCAAGAACCCGCAAGCTGAGCGAAGCGCCGGGAAATTTCGAGAGGGTGGGCATCGGTCAAACCCTCGCCCTGATGGGGATGGTGCGCTTCCTGGTGCCGCCGAAGAGGCTCACCTTGCTCTCGCCGTCGGAGCAGCCGTTGCCGAACGAGAAGCCGCAGCCGCCGCGGATGTCGAACGTGTTTTCGGCGTACTCGCGATGCGTGCTGGGAATGACGAAGCGGTCCTCGTAGTTGGCGATGGCCATCACGTGGTACATGTCTTCCACTTCGAGCTGGGTCATTCCCACCTGCCGCAGCGCGGCCATGTTGATGCGTCCGTCCACGTGCTTCTCGCGCTGGTAGGCGCGCATCGCGAGCATGCGCTCGAGCGCGCGCACCACCGGCGCCGTGTCCCCGGCGGTAAGCAGGTTGGCGAGATATTTGACGGGAATTCTCAGCTGGCTCACATCCGGTATCTCGCCGCGGCTCTCCATATGCCCGGCATTGGCGGCGGCGCTGATCGGAGAGAGCGGAGGCACGTACCAGACCATGGGCAACGTGCGGTACTCCGGATGCAGCGGCAGCGCGACCTTCCACTCCACCGCCATCTTGTACACCGGGCTCTTGCGAGCCGACTCCATCCACGCGTCGGGAATGCCGTCGGCGCGTGCCTGCTCGATCACCTGGGGGTCGTTCGGGTCGAGGAAGATATCCAGCTGCGCCTGGTACAGGTCGCGGTCGTGCTCGACGCTCGCGGCCTCCTGGATGCGGTCGGCGTCGTACAGCAGCACGCCGAGGTAGCGGATGCGCCCGACGCACGTCTCCGAGCACACCGTGGGCATGCCCGCCTCGATGCGCGGGTAGCAGAACGTGCACTTCTCGGCCTTGCCGGACTGCCAGTTGTAGTAGATCTTCTTGTAGGGGCAGCCGCTCACGCACATGCGCCAGCCGCGGCACTTGTCCTGGTCGATGAGGACGATGCCGTCTTCCTCGCGCTTGTAGATCGAGCCCGAGGGGCAGCTCGCCACGCAGGCCGGGTTCAGGCAGTGCTCGCAGAGCCGCGGCAGGTACATCATGAAGGTGTTCTCGAACTGCCCGTAGATGTCCTTCTGGATATCGTCGAAGTTCTTGTCCTTGCTGCGCTTGGCGAATTCGCCGCCGAGGATCTCCTCCCAGTTCGGGCCCCACACGATTTTCTCCATGGTCTTGCCGGTGATGAGGCTGCGCGGCCGCGCGGTGGGGGCCGCGGTCATTTCCGGCGCGGACTGGAGATGGTCGTAGTCGAAGGTGAAAGGCTCGTAGTAGTCGTCGATCTGCGGCAGGTTGGGGTTGGCGAAGATGCGCATGAGGAGCTTCCACTTCGCCCCCTGGCGCGGCTCGATCGCGCCGTTGGCCTTGCGAACCCATCCTCCATTCCACTTCTCCTGGTTCTCCCACTCCTTCGGGTAGCCGATCCCGGGCTTGGTCTCGACGTTGTTGAACCAGGCGTATTCCATGCCCGGCCTGCTGGTCCATACGTTCTTGCAGGTGACGGAACACGTGTGGCAGCCGATGCACTTGTCCAGGTTCAGCACCATGCTGATTTGAGCGCGGATCTTCATTGCATGCCTCTTTCGGACAGTTCAGGCCTGTTGAGCATCGAGAGCGGGCTCCACCGTGGCGGGAGTGTCCAGCCAATCGATCTTGTCCATTTTGCGCACCACCACGATCTCGTCGCGGTTGGTGCCGATGGTGCCGTAGTAGTTGAAGCCGTAGGAGAGCTGCGCGTACCCGCCGATCATGTGGGTGGGCTTGAGCACGATGCGCGTCATCGAGTTGTGGATGCCGCCGCGCGCTCCGGTGATCTCGGAGCCCGGCATGTTGATGGTCTTTTCCTGGGCGTGGTACATCATCACCATTCCGGGCAGCACCCGTTGGCTCACCACCGCGCGCGCGGCGAGGGCGCCGTTCACGTTGAAGAGCTCCACCCAGTCGTTGTCGACGATGCCGGCGCGCTTCGCGTCGTCTTCGCTCAACCAGATGATCGGCCCGCCGCGGCTCAGCGTGAGCATCATCAGGTTGTCGGTGTAGGTCGAGTGGATGCCCCACTTCTGGTGCGGGGTGATGAAGTTGAGCAATATCTCGGTGTTGCCGTTGGGGCGCAGGCCGTGGATGGCCGCGGTGGCCTTCAGGTCGACCGGGGGCCGGTAGGATGCGAGCGTCTCTCCGAACGCGCGCATCCACGGGTGGTCCTGGTAGAACTGCTGGCGCCCGGTGAGGGTGCGCCACGGGATCAGCTCGTGCACGTTGGTGTAGCCGGCGTTGTACGACACCGTCTCGGACTCGATGCCGCTCCACGTCGGCGACGAGATGATCTTGCGCGGCTGCGCCTGGATGTCGCGGAAGCGGATCTTTTCGTCCTCGCGGTGGACCGCGAGGTGCGTGTGCTCGCGGCCGGTCTGCTTGCCCAGGGCCGTCCAGGCCTTGACCGCCACATGGCCGTTGGTCTCGGGCGCCAGCATCATCACCACTTCGCAGGCGTCGATGTCGCTCTCGATCTTCGGCATGCCGCGGGTCACGCCCTCGGCGGTGACCACGCCGTTCAACTCGCCGAGCTGCCTCACTTCGGTTTGCGTATTCCAGCCGATGCCCTTGCCGCCATTGCCCACCTTGCCCATCAGGGGTCCGAGCGCGGTGAAGCGCCGGTAGACGTTCGGGTAGTCGCGCTCGACGACGGCGATCTGCGGCGCGGTCTTGCCCGGGACGAGCTCGCAATCGCCCTTCTTCCACTCCTTCACGTCGAAGGGCTGGCCCAGCTCGCCGGGCGTGTCGTGCATGAGAGGCGTGAGCACCACCTCGTGCTCGACCCCCAGGTGACCGGCGCAGACTTCACTGAATTTCCTCGCGAAGCCCTTGTAGATTTCCCAGTCGCTGCGCGATTGCCATGCGGGATCGACCGCGGTTGACAACGGGTGAATGAAGGGGTGCATGTCGCTCGTGTTGAGATCGTTCTTCTCGTACCACGTCGCGGTCGGCAGCACGATGTCCGAATAAAGGCACGTCGTGCTCATGCGAAAGTCCAGCGTGACCAGCAAGTCGAGCTTGCCCTCGGGAGCTTTCGCGTGCCACCTCACTTCGTCCGGCTTCGCGTCGTCGGGCCCGAGGTCCTTGCCCTGCACGCCGTGGCTCGCGCCCAGCAGGTGCTTCAGGAAATATTCATGGCCCTTGCCCGAGGAGCCCAGGATGTTCGAGCGCCAGACGAACATCACGCGAGGCCAGTTGTCGGGATGGTCGGGGTCTTCGCAGCTCATCTTCAAGGAGCCGTCCTTCAGGCCCTCCACCACGTAGTCCTTCGGATCGACCCCGGCCGCCCGGGCGTCGCGCACGATCTGCATCGGGTTCGCCTGGAGTTGCGGGGCCGACGGCAGCCAGCCCATGCGCTCGGCGCGCACGTTGTAGTCGATCATCGAGCCGGAGTAGCGCTCGCCTTCCTTGCCCTGCGGCGCGAGGGGCGAGAGCACCTCCTCCATCGTGAGCTTCTCGTAGCGCCACTGGTCGGTGTGCGCATAGAAAAAGCTGGTCGAGTTCATCTGGCGCGGGGGGCGGATCCAGTCGAGCGCGAACGCGAGCGCCGTCCAGCCGGTCTGCGGGCGCAGCTTTTCCTGGCCCACGTAGTGCGACCAGCCGCCGCCGCTCTTGCCGATGCAGCCGCACATCATCAGCATGTTGATGATGCCGCGGTAGTTCATGTCGCTGTGATACCAGTGGTTCATGCCGGCGCCGATGATCACCATCGACCTGCCCTGGGTCTTGTCTGCGTTGTCGGCGAACTCGCGCGCCACCTTGATGACCTGGTCGCGCGGCGTGCCGGTGATGCGCTCCTGCCAGGCGGGCGTATAGGGCGTGTCGTCGTCGTAGCTGCTGGCAGCCTGCTCGCCGGCCAAGCCGCGCGCCACACCGTAGTGGGCCGCCTGCAAGTCGAACACGGTGGCCACGCGCACCTCGCGCAGCGCGCCTGCTGCGCCGAGCAAAAGGCGTTGAACGGGCACCGTACGCACCATGACGTCGCGCTGCACGTTGTTGGGGAAGTGCGCGCTTTCGATGCCGCCGAAATAGGGGAAGCCTACCTGCGCGGTCTCGCCACCGTGCGAGTCGCTCTCGAGGAGCGATAGCCGCAGCTTCACCTCCTCGCCGTGCCGCGCCTCCCTCGGCTCCAGGTTCCACTGGCCCTGGTCGGCACGGGCGTCGGCGCCCCAGCGGAAACCGATCGCGCCATGGGGCAGCACCGCCCGGCCCGCGGCGTCGAAGGCGACCGTTTTCCACTCCGGGTTGTTGGCGGCGTCCAGCTTGTCGTCGAAGTCCGATGCGCGCACATAACGATCGGGCACCATGACGGTCTTGCCGTCCGGCAGGACGTGCTCGCGCAGCATCACCAGCATCGGCAGGTCGGTGTAGCGGCGCGCATAGTCGTCGAAATAGGCCGAGCGCGCCCGCCCGTTACCCCCGAAGTAGAACTCGTTCATGATCACGTGCCCCATCGCCATCGCCATCGCGGCATCGGTGCCCTGCTTGGGATGGAGCCACACGTCGGAGAGCTTGGCCACCTCGGAATAGTCGGGCGTGACCGCCACGGTCTTGGTGCCCTTGTAGCGCACCTCGGTGAAGAAGTGCGCGTCTGGCGTGCGGGTCTGCGGCACGTTCGAGCCCCACGCGATGATGTAGCTCGAGTTGAACCAGTCGGCCGATTCGGGCACGTCGGTCTGCTCGCCCCACACCTGGGGGCTCGACGGCGGCAGGTCGCAGTACCAGTCGTAGAAGCTCAGGTTCACGCCCCCGATCAAGCTGAGGTAGCGGCTTCCGGCGGCGTAGCTCACCATCGACATGGCGGGAATCGGCGAGAAGCCGACGATGCGGTCCGCACCGTGCTTCCCGATGGTGTAGACATTGCTCGCCGCCACGATCTCGTTCACCTCGTCCCAGGTCGAGCGCACGAATCCGCCCATGCCGCGCATGTTCTGATAGTCGCGCCGCTTGGCATCGCTCTCCACGATGGACGCCCAGGCGCTCACCGGATCCTGCGCAAGGCGCGCCGCGCGCCAACTCTTGAGCAGCCGCCCGCGCACGAGCGGATACTTCACGCGATTGGCGCTGTACAGGTACCAGCTGTAGCTCGCCCCGCGCGAGCAGCCGCGCGGCTCGTGGTTGGGCATGTCCCAGCGCGTGCGCGGGTAATCGGTCTGCTGCGTTTCCCAGGTGACGATCCCGCCCTTCACGTAGATCTTCCAGGAGCACGAGCCCGTGCAGTTCACCCCGTGGGTGGAGCGCACGATCTTGTCGTGCGCCCACCGGTTCCGGTAGGCGTCCTCCCAGGTCCGGTCCTCGCCGTTGGTGACGCCGAAGCCGTCGGAAAAACTCTCCCTCGGGTTCGAGAAGTAGCTCAGCCGGTCAAGAAAGTGGGACATGTCGATCCTCGGTAGTGATCACGGGCGATCGGAATCCGTCGATCGCCTCAGCAAGGCATTTCCGCGTTCCCGCGCGAGTAGTACCACCACGTCGTCGCGATGCACGTGAGGTAGAACGCGATGAAGACATAGAGCGCGCCTTCGGGCCCGCCCATGAGCTCGATCGAGGTCCCGTAGCTCTTGGGAATGAAGAATCCGCCGTAGGCCGCCACCGCCGCGGTGAATCCCAGCACGGCCGCCGCTTCCTTGTTGGCGTCCTTCAGCGCCTGCTCCTGGGCCGCGGCGCCCTTGCCTGCGGCATCGCGCTGGCGCTCGGTGAGGAAGATCACCGGGATCATCCGGAACGTCGATCCGTTGCCGATCCCGGTGGTGAGGAAAAGAAGGATGAACATCATGAGGAAGCCGGCGAAGTTGCCGTGCGACGGCCCCGAGGGCAGGAAATACAGCACCCCGCCGACCGCGAGCGCCATCACGACGAAGTTCCAGAACGTCACCCGGGCGCCCCCGAGCTTGTCGGCGAGCCAGCCTCCGAAGGGCCGCACGATCGCGCCGACGAAGGGACCCAGCCACGCGTACTGCAGCGCGTTGATGTGCGGAAACTGCGACTTGATGAGCAGCGGAAACCCGGCCGAGTAGCCGATGAACGAGCCGAAGGTGCCGAGGTAGAGCCAGCACATGATCCAGTTGTGCTTGCGCTTGAAGATCACCGCCTGCTCGGTGAACGACGCCTTCGCGTCGGCGATGTCGTTCATCCCGATCCAGGCCGCGACGGCGGCGACCGCGATCCACGGCACCCAGATGAACGCCGCGTTCTGGATCCAGACGGTGGATTGCTTTCCGCCGTCGATCGCGCTCTGGGGATCGCCCCCGAGCACGCCGAGGATGCCGACCGTGATCATGAGCGGCGCGAGGAATTGCATCGAGGACACGCCGAGATTGCCCAGACCCGCGTTCACGCCGAGCGCGGAGCCCTTGCGTTCCTTCGGGAAGAAGAAATTGATGTTCGCCATGGAAGACGAGAAATTGCCGCCGCCGAGACCGCACAGGAGCGCGAGCAGCAGCAGGGTCGTGTAGCTGGTGTTCGGATCCTGCACGGCGATGCCGATGCCGATCGCCGGGATCAACAGCGACGCGGTGGAGATCGCGGTCCACCGGCGCCCGCCGAAGATCGGCACCATGAACGAGTAGAAGACTCGCAGCGTCGCGCCCGACAGGGCCGGCGCCGCCACGAGCCAGAACAACTGGTTGGTGGTGAACTTGAAGCCGATCTGCGGGAGCTTGACCGCGACCACGCTCATGAGCTGCCAGACCGCGAACGCGAGGAAAAGCGCCGGCACCGAGATCCAGAGGTTGCGCGTCGCGATCGCCTGGCCCTGCTGCGCCCAGAAGGTCTTGTCCTCCGGCGTCCAGATCCTGAGCACCCGCCCGCGGGGCTTGGCCGCGACGGTTTCGGTCGTCATGACACGTTCCTTTCCGTTCTCAGGTGAAGTGCGAGGGCTCGGGATGCCTGCGACCGAGCTCCGCGCTCATCGGCTGCACCTCCGTGAAATACATCCACATCAGCGACACCCACACGATGCCGAAGAGGAGCATGAAGGCGGAGGAGCGCACGCCCGTGAAATCCACGAGCGCGCCGAACATGATGGGCAGGATGAAGCCGCCCATGCCGCCGGCGAGGCCGACCACGCCGGAGACGACTCCGATATTCGTCGGGTAATCGTCGGAGATGTACTTGAACACCGAGGCCTTGCCGATCGCGAACGCGATGCCCATCGTGAACATGACGACGGTGAACACGATCGGGTTGAGCCCGATGTGGAAGGCCCTGGGCCCGTTGACGGTCTGGATCGTGAGGTCCGTTTGCGGGTACGACAGGAAGAAGAGGCAGACGAGACTCACCCACAGCACCCACCAGGTGACGAAATGCGCCCCGTACTTGTCCGAGAGGTAGCCGCCGGCCGCACGCAGCAGGCCGCCGGGAATGCTGAACGCGGCGGCCAGGAGCGCCGCCACCCGGATGTCGAAACCGTACTCGGTGATGTAGTACTTGGTCATCCACAAGGAAAGCGCGACGAAGCCGCCGAACACGATCGAATAGAGCTGGCTCAGCTTCCAGATGTTGGGGTCCTTCAACGCTTGCAGCTGCTGCCTCACCGTGACTTCGGGCCCGGCCGTATGCGCCGGGTCGGTGAAGGTGAAGAACCAGAAGAGGATGGCCGTCGCCAGCATGAGCGCGGCGTAGACCTGCGGCACCATCGCCCAGCCGAAGGCCACCATGACGCTCGGGGCGATGAGCTTGGTCAGCGCCGCCCCCGTGTTCCCGGCCCCGAATATTCCCATCGCGAGGCCCTGGCGATTGCGCGGGAACCAGCGCGCGCAATAGGCGATGCCGACCGTGAACGAGCCGCCGGCGACACCCACGAACAGGCCCGTTACGAGGAATTGCCAGTACTGCGTGGCGCGCGAGATGAGCCAGATCGGCAGCACCGTCGAGAGCATCAGCACGAAGAACACGATGCGCCCGCCGAAGCGGTCGGTCCACATGCCCACTGGAAGACGGATGAGGGAGCCCGTGAGAACCGGCATCGCGACCAGGACGCCGAACTGCGTTTCGTTAAGGGCGAGCGTCTTCTTGATCGGAATGCCGATCACGGCGAACATCATCCACACCATGAAGCACACCGTGAAGGCGAGCGTGCTCGCGATGACGACCGACCACTGCTGGTGCCTCTGCGATGCCATCGACCCTGCCTTCGCCCCCAATGGGCAACAGACAGGCTAGGCAGGGGATGCGGGAAGCCCTTTGATCCATATCAATTCGACTGGCGTAATCCGGATTTGGATGCGCATTCAGCCGGGCTTGCCGTCGAGGCGCGCTCGCGACAGCACCGGCCAATAGCGAACGGCGTAGATGGCGAACGCGGCGGACCAGCAGAGGCCGGAGGCGATCACGGTCGCGAGGTAGGCGCCGGGCAAGAGCAACGCGCCCGCGACGCGGATCAACGCCGCGAGCTGCACGAGAGCGAAGCACGCCACCTCGTATCCGTCGGCCACGAGCGAGCGCCCGGTATGGCCACGCGCGGTGCGCGTCATCATTCCCATCGTCATGCCGCCGATGGTCCCGATCGCGAGCGCGTGAATCGCGAGCGGCGCGGCGACCCACCCGATGGCCGCGAGCGCGCGCAACACGAGATGGATCACGATCCAGGCGTAGGACGCGTGCAGGATCCAGACCATCGGCGTTCCGAGAGTCCGCAACGGTTGCCAGAGATAGAGTCGCGCGCAGTGCACGACGGCGACGGCCAACGCGAGCGCAGCGATCGCTTGCGGCGCCGCTTGCAGGACGTCGGCCGCCAGCAAGGCGAGGATGCCGCCGAGCGCGAGCTTCTCGACGAGAGGATTGCGGGTGGCCGTCACTCCCGGGATGGCGTTGTTGGTGAACATCGGAATCACCCGCCCGGCCATGACGGCCACGACGAACAGGACGAGGTCGAGACCGACCTGCAAGCTGGCGAGCTCCGGCCAGGCGAGCACTCCGAGGCCAGAAAGGTGAAGCGCAAGCGCGGCCAACCCCAGCAGCAGCAACACTGCGACGAAGAAATAGTTTCGACGGTTGCCGCTACGCCGCAACGGGATCGCGATGCCGACCGCTACCGCCACCGGAAACGCCGCGTTCACCCATGCCGCGGCGGTCTCGTAGGGCGTCATCACGAAAACTCTTCCCGCGACCCAGAGCAGCGCGAACGCGGCGAGCGGCGCGCCCGAGGGCGTCGGTTGGCCGGTCCAGTTGCGAACGGCGGTGAACAGGAAGCCGGCCACAACGGCGAGCGTGTAGCCGAACAGCATCTCGTGGCCGTGCCAGATCGGGCTGCGAAAATAGGCCCCCGGCAAGTAGCCCGCGTATTGGCAGACCCAGAGCGGAATCGAGACCGCGGCGAAGATGCTGGCGAGCAGGTAGAAGGGCCGGAAGCCCATGCTCCAAAGCGCGAACGGCGCCGCCCCGATGGGCGCCGAGGACTGCGACGGCCTGCGCTGCGTCATTGAGCCCTTGGGAGGCGAGCTTGATCGAGAATGGAACTCTCGACGGGGAAATGGGTGGCCTGGGGCGGAATTGAACCACCGACACACGGATTTTCAATCCGCTGCTCTACCAACTGAGCTACCAGGCCGGGAAAGCTTAAAATTATACCGTTTCGACCGTCCCCGAGCCAGTTCCCCTTGGCAAAATTCCCCACGGCAGCACGAATCGCGGCCGGCCTCGCCACGTGCGCCGCGGGCGCCGCGCTCTTCGCCTGGATGCGCACGCCGCTTCCGTGGATGATCGGCTCCCTCGTCACCATGGCCGCCCTCAACATCGCGGGCGCGCGCCTGGAGGCGCTTCCCGGCTCGCGCAACGCGGGGCAGCTCGTCGTGGGGACGAGCCTCGGGCTCTATTTCACCGCGCCGGTGGTGCACGCGGTGGCGAGCTTCTGGCCATGGTTCGTGTTCCTCGGCTTCGCCGCGATCGGATTCGGCGCGGCGAGCGGGCTCGTGCTGGTGCGGCTCGGCAAGGTCGACCGGGCCACCGCGTACTTCAGCAGCATGCCGGGCGGCGCGGCCGACATGGCCAACATGGGCGAGCGCCATGGCGCCGCGATGGACTTCGTCGCGTTCGCGCACTCGATGCGCATGCTCCTGGTGGTGACGGCGATCCCGGTGTCGATCACGCTGGCGGGCTTCTCCGCGACCGACGAGTACCGGCCGGTGACGGTCCCCTTCGAGGCGACGCGCCTCGCCGAACTCTTCGCCCTCACGGGAGCGGCGGCGTGGGCCGCGTTTCGGCTGCGGGCGCCGAGCGCATTCACCCTGGGGCCGTTGCTCCTCAGCATCGCGCTCACCGCGGCGGGCCTCACCTTCTCATCGGTACCGACGCCGCTCACCAACGCGGCGCAGGTGCTGCTCGGCTGCGCGCTCGGCTCGCGCTTCGACCGGCGCTTCCTCGTCGCCGCGCCGCGTTTCGTCGCCGCGCTGCTGCCGTCGATCGCGGTGATGCTCGCGCTCGCGGCGCTGGTCGGGTGGCTCATCTCGCTCACCAGCGGCGCGTACCTGGGCACCGCGCTGCTGGCCGCTGCGCCCGGCGGCGTCGCCGAGATGTCGATCACGGCGAAGGTGCTGCGCATCGGCGTCGCCTTCGTGACCGCAGCGCATGTGGTGCGCTACATGATCGTGGTGGTCTTCACGGTGCCGATGTTCCACCTCATCGAGGGAGCGCGGCGGCGCGTATCGCGCTGAGCGCCCTGGGTCTCAAGCCGGTTGCGGGCGCGCCGGGCGCTGGGCCGTGGCGCCGCCTTCCGTGGAGAGCGCCGCCTGCGCACGGTTCAGCAACTGCACCGCCGTCGCCGGGTTCGCGCCTTCATAGCTGATGATCGACACGCCGAAAACCACCCGGGCCGCGAACTTCCTCTTGAGGGCCTCGCGCACGCGCACGGCGAGCAGATCCGCCTCGAGCGGCTCTGTCTCGACGAGCAGCATCGCGAAGCATCGCTTGTCCAGGCGCGCCAGGTGGTCGCATTCTCCGGCGCAGCCGCGCAGCGTTTCCGCGATCTCCGACGCGAGCTTCCCGCCGGCTTCTTGCGCGCCCGCATCGACCACCGCAAGCGCCATTGGCCGCCGATGGCGGCGCGAGCGCTGCACTTCGTGGTCGAGAAGGCGATCGAACTCGGCGCGCGACAACGCTCCTGATTCGAAATCGACGCGTGCCGCCAGCACTGCGATGTCCACGAGGCGGCGATGGTGCGCGATCACGAACGCGAATGCCATGAAGAGCATCACGGTGGAAAACGATTGCCACGCGAACGGCGCGAGGCCGGCCCCGGGCGGGCGCATCGCGGCGGATACGAAGATGCAATAGCCGGACGCGACGCCCGCCACGCCGAAGCCGGTGCGGTAGCCGAAGCTCCATGCGGCGAGCGAGACCGGCACGAGGTAGAAGAGGTAGAGCGGAAAGGCGCTCCCCACGGTCCACTCGAGGAGGATGAGCGCCGGCAGGAGCACCATCAACAGGGCCCGGCCCGAGCGGGGGCCGAGGGCCCACGGAGGCTCGATGGGCAGGCCGGACGGGGGGAAGAAAGAGGGCATGCGCCATCCTTGCACCGCGGCGGGAATTTGCCTGTCGACTGCGTCACACCGCGGGTTACAAAAGAAGCGCGGCGTGCGAGGATTCGCGTCCCACTGGAGGAAGAATTCATGAAAGAAGTCGTCCGCGCCGTCCTCGGCATCGCCGCCGCAGGGCTCGCGTCTGCCGCGGGCGCGAAAGTGGGCGCGCAATCGCGCTGAGCAGTTCGGAGATTTCATCCGCGACGAGAAGGCGCGCCGGGCCAAAGTGGTGAAGGAGTCGGGCGCGAAGTTCGACTGAGTCTTGTAGCAAGCGAGCCAGCGCATGGTCCGAAGGGACTGTCGAACGATCGTCCTCGCGGCGCAGTCAGACACTGCACATTGAGGCATTGTCCAACAACGTCACGAGGAGATCTCATGAGAGACAAGCAACCCGACGCGAATCGCGATCCCATCACCGGCGCTCCCGGCTCCCATCCCATCGGTACCGGCGTCGGCGCCGCCGCGGGCGGCACCGCGGGAGCGGCCATCGGCTCGGTCGCCGGGCCGGTCGGCACCGTGGTCGGCGCAGCGGTCGGCGCGATCGCCGGCGGATTGGCCGGCAAGGGCGTGGGCGAGATGGTCGACCCGACCGTCGAAGACGCGTACTGGCGCGACAACTACGCCAAGCGTCCGTATTACTCGCGCGATCATGGGTACGACACGTACGCGCCGGCATACCGCACGGGCTACGAGGGCCGCGTGAAGTACGACGGCCGGTCGTTCGACGACATCGAGACCGATCTCGAGGCCGACTACAAGCGCCACAACGGGAAGCTCGATTGGATCGACGTGAAGGACGCGTCGCGCGACGCATGGGACCGCGTCGACGAGCGCGTTCGCAACGCTACTCGCAACTGAGCGGCGCCTTGCTCCGGAGAAAGCCCCGCGACGCGGGGCTTTCTTCATCCGGCTAGGCTCTCGTGAGCTCCTGCTTGCGCAACGCCATGCGCATGCCGAGCTCGCGCAGGTCGAGCTTCGTTTCGCGGACCTTCGGGAACATCTCGGTCTGCTCCTCCTTCACGTGGTGCTCGATGTACTCGCCCAGCACCGTGACCTTCGCGTCGAATAGGTCGTCCTCGGGCTTCATCGCGTCCAGCTGGCGGATCAAGTCCTTGGCGCCGTCGTGCTCGACCTGGGCTTCGTCGAGGAGGTCGTCCTGCTTCGGCAGAGCGGCGCGCGTGACCGGGTAGAAGATCTCCTCCTCGATCTGGGTGTGCACCTTGAGCTCGTTGCAGATGCGGCGTGCGAGCTCGAGCTTCTTCGCCTGCGCCTTGTCGCCCAGCTTGTCGTACCGCTTGAACATCGCCGAGACCTTGGCGTGGTCCTCCCTCAGCAGCGCGACCGCATCGGGGGCGGTCGTGGCTTTGCGTGTCGCGGGTTTCTTCGATTTCGTCTTCGTGGTCATGGGCATTCTCCTTGGCACGCTACGACATTCCCCGCGGCGCCGGCGTTCCCTCCGCAGGCTCAGCGAAGCTCCGCGAGCAGCGCCGCGCGATCGTCGCCCGACAATGCGGGACTGAAGTGCAGGAGCTGCTCGGCGATGTCGCGCGTCTCGAAGTAGGCCTCGCGGCATCCGAGATGGATGAAGCCGCCCGGCGAGAACGTGCCTTCCTCCTGGAAGACGAGGCGGATGCGCCATGCGCCGCGCTCGATGGGCTCATGGCAATGGCGGCACCGGGCTTGCCCCGTGGGAGAACGCTCGGCGCCGTCGACGCGTGCGAGCCGGGGTTGTGCCATGGCCGCGCGTCCCACCCGATCCAGCGCCTCGCGATGCGCCACCTCGACTGCAGCCGACGACAATCCAGCGAGCATCGCTTCGGGCCGCTTGTACGCGGCGCACATGGGATGGAACCAGCGCGTCACCTCGCCTTCGCCGAACGGGTTCGGCAGGCGCTCGCCGAATCGCAGCTCGCCTTTCGCGAGCGGCTCCCCGCAGCCGCGGCACTTGGAGCGCCCGCTCGCCGCCGGCTCGAAGACGTGCGGCACTATCGCCTCACCGCGGTTCGTGGCCTGCGTTGCACCCGTCAGTTCGCCTTGATGTTCGCCTCGCGGATGAGCTTTGCGTAGCGTTCGTGCTCCGTGCGAACCAGCGTCGCCAGCTCCTGGGGCGTGCTCGGCGCGGCCACCGCGCCGAGGGCGGCGAGGCGCTCCTTCACCTCGGGATCGGCGAGCGCCCTGTGGATCTCGGTCTTCAACCGCTCGACGATCGCCGGCGGCGTTCCCCTCGGCGCGATGAAAGCGTGCCAGACGGAAGCCTCGAATCCCGGGAAGCCGGATTCCGCGATGGTCGGCGCGTCGGGAAGTGTCGCCACGCGCTCGGCGCTCATCGCCGCGAGCACGCGCAGCTTGCCGGCCTTCACGTGCGGCAGGACCTCGACCGCATTCACCGCCACCAGCGGCAACTGGCCGCCGAGCACATCGGCGATCGCGGGCGCGCCGCCCTTGTACGGCACGTGCGTGAGCGAGATGCCGGCCGCGCGGGCGAACATCTCCATGGCGAGGTGCGGAGTCGAGCCGCTGCCGGGCGAGCCGTAGCTCACGCTCCCGGGGTGTGCCTTCGACACTTCGATCAGCTTGGCGAGCGAGGTGATCTCCGAGGAGGCGTTGGCGGCGATCACCACCGGCAGGCGCGCGACCAGCGTGATCGGCACGACGTCCGTGTTGGGATCGAACGGCTGCTGCGTGTAGAGCAGCGAGTTGGCCGTGAGTCCGTTGGCGACGAGCATCACCGTGTAGCCGTCGGGCGGGCTGTCGATCAATTGCCGGATGGCGATGTTGCTCGCCGCGCCGGGCTTGTTCTCGATGACGACCGGCTGGCCGAGGCCCGTGGCGATCTTCTGGCCGACCGTGCGTGCCACGATATCCATCGCGCCGCCGGGAGCGAAACCCACGAGGATCCTGATGGGACGGGAGGGATAGGCCTCGCCCATCGCGGCGGGCGCGGCGCCGATGGCGATGAGCGCGGCGAGCATCGCCGCCGCGATGCGGATCATCCTTCGCGTGCATGAATACATGGGTTTCTCCGGATTTGTCGTTGGCTCTCGAGGAGCTTCACGATGATAGCGGAGGACGGCGGCGCAAAAGAAAGAAAGGCCCCGCCGAAGCGGAGCCTTTCGTCCGATTGGATCCCGGCCGAACGCCGGGATGACATCGCTTCGAGGGCGTGAATCGCCCTCTCCGCGATGTCACATATCCATGTCGCCCATGCCGCCCATGCCGCCGCCGGGCATGCCGCCGCCCTTGTCGTCCTTCGGCAGCTCCGCGACCATCGCATCGGTCGTGAGGATGAGCGCCGCGACCGAGGCCGCGTTCTGCAGCGCGTAGCGGGTGACCTTGGTGGGATCGAGAACACCCATCGCCACCATGTCGCCGTACTCGCCGGTCTGGGCGTTGTAGCCGTAGTTGCCCTTGCCTTCCGAGACCTTGTTGATCACCACGCTCGGCTCGTCGCCCGCGTTGCGGGCGATCTCGCGAAGCGGCTGCTCCAGGGCGCGCAGCACGATCTTCACGCCCGCGTCCTGGTCGGTGTTGTCGGTCTTGATCTTGCTCACCGCGTCGCGTGCGCGCAGCAGTGCGACGCCGCCGCCCGGAACGATGCCTTCCTCGACGGCCGCACGGGTCGCGTGCAGCGCGTCTTCGACGCGGGCCTTCTTTTCCTTCATCTCGACTTCGGTCGCGGCTCCCACCTTGATCACCGCAACGCCGCCGGCGAGCTTCGCAACGCGCTCCTGCAGCTTTTCCTTGTCGTAGTCGCTGGTGGCTTCCTCGACCTGCTTGCGGATCGATTCCACGCGCGCCTTGATGTTCTCTTCCTTGCCGGCGCCGTCGATGAGGGTGGTGTTCTCCTTGCCGATCTCGACGCGCTTGGCGCGGCCCAGGTCCTTCAGCTGGACGTTCTCCAGCTTGAGGCCGAGCTCCTCGGCGATCACGGTGCCGCCGGAGAGGATCGCGATGTCTTCCAGCATGGCCTTGCGGCGGTCGCCGAAGCCCGGCGCCTTGACGGCGGTGGTCTTGAGGATGCCGCGCAGGTTGTTCACCACGAGGGTGGCGAGCGCCTCGCCGTCGACGTCTTCCGCGATGATGAGCAGCGGTCGTCCGGCCTTGGCCACTTGCTCGAGGACCGGGAGAAGGTCACGGATGTTCGAGACCTTCTTGTCGTGCAGGAGGATGAACGGGTCTTCCAGGACGGCGGTCTGCTTGTCCGGATTGTTGATGAAGTACGGCGAGATGTAGCCGCGGTCGAACTGCATGCCCTCGACGAGGTCGAGCTCGTTCTCCAGGCCCTTGCCGTCTTCCACGGTGATGACGCCTTCCTTGCCGACCTTGTCCATCGCCTCGGCGATGGTCTTGCCGATTTCCGGATCCGCGTTGGCGGAGATGGCGCCGACCTGCGCGATTTCCTTGGAGGTCGTGCACGGCTTGCTGATCTTCTTCAGCTCCTCGACCGCGGTGATGACCGCCTTGTCGATGCCGCGCTTCAGGTCCATCGGGTTCATGCCGGCGGCGACGTACTTCATGCCCTCGGTCACGATCGACTGCGCGAGCACGGTCGCGGTGGTGGTGCCGTCACCGGCGACATCGGAAGTCTTGGAGGCGACTTCCTTCACCAGCTGCGCGCCCATGTTCTCGAACTTGTCCTTCAGCTCGATCTCCTTCGCGACCGACACGCCGTCCTTGGTGACGGTGGGGGCGCCGAAAGAGCGCTCGAGCACGACGTTGCGGCCTTTCGGGCCCAGCGTCACCTTGACCGCATCGGCCAGGATGTTGACGCCCGCGATCATGCGGCTACGGGCGGCTTCCTTGAATTTGACGTCTTTGGCTGCCATGGTTTTGTTCCTCTCGAATTCTGTGGTTTGCGACCGCTCAGTTCACGACGGCCATGATGTCTTCCTCGCGCATCACGAGCAGCTCGTCACCGTCGATCTTCACGGTGCTGCCCGAGTATTTGCCGAAGAGGACCTTGTCGCCGACCTTCACGTCGACGGGGCTCACTTTTCCATCCTCGTTCTTCTTGCCGGGGCCGACGGCCATCACTTCGCCCTGGTCGGGCTTCTCGGCGGCGGTGTCGGGAATCACGATTCCCGATGCGGTCTTACGCTCTTCCTCAAGGCGCTTGATGATCACGCGGTCATGCAGCGGACGCAGTTTCATGGCTCACTCCTTCTGGGTTTCTTGGCTGGCAAAGCCGCGGCCCAGGAGGCTGCGGCGGGATCCGTTGCCGGGATTAGCACTCATCCCGGTCGAGTGCTAATAATAGGCGCCAGAGGGGTGGTTTACAAGGGGGAGGGACAGGGAAATTTATCGGGGCGGAACCGTGAGAGTGACCGCTTACCTTGCGTGGAAGGGGGCGAAAACCCTTCCGGGACAGAGATTTGAGCAGCCCTACAGGAACCGGGCCCAGATGCGGGCGACGAGTTCCTTCAGCCGGTCCTCGATCGGCCGATTGCGCCATTTCTCGAGGGTGATCTCCTCGGAATCGGCGAGGTCGCCCCTGAAGACGGCGGCCATGCGCCCCGCGAACTCAGGCCCCAGCACGACGGCGTTGATCTCGTCGTTGTAGAGGAGGCTGCGCCAGTCGAGATTGGTGGAGCCGACCGTCGACCACACGCCGTCGATCACCGCCGTCTTGGCGTGAAGCATGCGGTCCTTGCGCTCGTAGATCTTCACGCCGGCCTCGAGCAGGTCGCCGAAGAACGAGTGCCCGGCGTGATACGCGAGCGAGCTGTCGCTATGGCTGGGCAGGAGGATCTTCACGTCGACGCCGCGGCGCGCCGCGTCGGCGAGGGAGCGGCGCAGCGACTCGTGCGGCACGAAGTAGGGATTCATGATGAGCACTTCCTTCTCGGAGTTCTCCACCGCCGAGACGAATGCCACGTACATCTCGTTCAGACCGTCGGCCTTGGGGGATCCTTCGATCGCGTGCACCACGAGCGATCCCTGGGCGGGAATCGACGGGAAATACGCCTTGTCGTCGATCGGCGCCTCTTTTTTCTGGCGCGCCCACTGGTTGAGGAAGGCATGCTGCAGGTCGGCGACGACGGGCCCCTCGATGCGAACCTGGGTGTCGCGCCACGGGCGCTTCTCGAAAGGCTCGTCGTCGTCGTTCTTGCGATGCAGCGATCCCGAGACCGAGCCATACACGCTGCTGATGTTGATTCCGCCGAGGAAGGCGATGCGCCCGTCGACGACCGTGAGCTTGCGGTGGTCGCGATGGTTGAGCGCCGCGAAGCCGCCTTTCACGACGGCCTCAGGCGAGATGGGGTTGAACTCGACCACCTCCACGCCGCTGTCGCTCATCGCCTTGAAGAACGCCTTGGGAGTCTTGAAGGAACCCGCGGAGTCGTAGATGAGGCGAACCTTCACGCCCGCGAGCGCGCGCCCCGAGAGCGCCGCGGCGAACTGCGTGCCGATCTCGTCGGCGTCGAAGATGTAGGTCTCCAGGTGCACGCTTTGCTTCGCGGCCCCGATGGCGGCGAGCATCGCCGCATAGGTCTTCGGGCCGTCCTCCAGGAGCGCCACCTGGTTGCCGACGCTCAACGGGTTGTCGGTGAGCGCCTGCTCGACAGCCATGTGGCGTTCGAGGACGCCGCTGTCGGGCGATTGCCGGTTGAGCTTGTCGAAGATCGCCTTGCTGCGCGCGCGGGAGAGCACGCCGTGCGCGTTCTTGAAGCGAACGTCATTCACGTCCGCCTCGGCCCGGAGGAGGTAGCGATCGATGGGCGCGGTCGCGCAGCCGCCCACCATCGAGACGAGGACCGCGGCAGCCGCGGCCTGCCAGAAACGCTTGCCTATCGCGCGAGCCGCGTACAGCGCCCGAACTGGTAGACGATCCTGCGCGGCCTGCGCGTGCGCCCGACTCGCGTGGGCGTCGGCAGGTACGGGCACGGCGGATTGCGATAGCCGCCTTCCTGCAGCGTGAGGTCCTCCGCGACTTCCGCCCACACTCCACCGCGCACCGGCCTGAAGAGCCAATGCACATAACCGGAGCGTGACGCCGCCTCGATCAGCTCGCCAGCGTCCGGCACCTCGGCCACGATCGGCGGCTGGCCATCGATCGCCATCGGCAGCGAGCCGAACGCGCCCATGCATTCGAGCGACTCCTGCTGGGGCGCCCCGGGACGCACGAAGGGCAATGCCTCGGTGCGAGCCAGGTCCCAAGACCCTAATTCCCATGCAACATCCAGCACCTCGTTTTCGAGCTGGTCCAGTCGGTCCCAGCGTTCGTTCAATTGCAGGGCCGAGCTCGGCACCGCCTGGTAAGCGACCACGCCCGCCTCGTCCACCGGCGCGAGGCGAGTCTCGATGAACCCGTGCCAGTGAAGCGTGAGCACGACGGGCGTATTGGCAAACGGCACCGCCGCCACCGATATCGCCACCAGGGGCAGCCGGTTGGACACCAGCTGGGTTTCGATGCGATCGAGCAGATGCATTCGTCCTCCCTATGAAGAGAAATCCCCCGCGTTAGTTCCTGACGCGGACCCCGAAGCTGAAGCAACTTGCATGCACAAAGGCTTATTTCGCACATAATCAACGGCCGATGTTGCTAGCACTCCGGCGCGATGGATGCCAGAAACGCGGGCGCACCGCCCTTCACAGCCCCTCAACGGGGCCGGGGGCTTCCGGGTTCACCGGGAAGCGGCGCTAGAATGGCGGGCCGACAAGGAGAGAACGACCGCGTGCCTCTACTGGGAAATGCCGAGAAGGGCGAGCTCGAAAGGCTGATCCTCGCGCGCCTGAACGACCACTACGCGAAGCACGGTCCCGCCGCGCTGCTCGAGGAAGGGGTGCGCGTGATCGTGAGCGTCGAGGGCGTAACCATCGATCGCGGCGAGACTCGCGATCCGCTCGCCGCCGTGGACGTGCGCTCGCTCTTCACCGCGCTTTGCTACCTCACCGGGGGCACCATCGCGCTGCCGCCGGACAGCCTGGAAACCCTGGCCACCGAAGCCACCAGCGCCGCCGCGCAGCAGATCAATCGCCTCGCCGCGGGCTAGCGATGGCCAACCGCGAGATGGTGGCGCGCAGCCTCGCGGCAGTGTGGCATCCCTGCACGCAGATGAAGTCCCACGAGCGCTTCCCGCTCGTCCCGGTCGCGCGCGCGCAGGGCGTCTGGCTCCACGATTTCGACGGCCGGCGCTACCTCGACGCGGTGAGCTCGTGGTGGGTGAACCTCTTCGGCCACGCGCACCCCGGCATCAACGCGGCGCTGCGCGACCAGCTCGATCGCCTCGAGCACGTGATGCTCGCGGGATTCACCCACGCGCCGGCGGTCGAGCTCGCCGAGCGCCTCGCCGCGCTCGCCCCCGGAAAGCTCGGGCACGCCTTCTTCGCCTCCGACGGGGCCTCGGCCGCCGAGATCGCCCTCAAGATGGCGTTCCACACCTGGGCCAACCGCGGCATGGGCGCAAAGCGTCGCTTCGTGTCGCTGCAGGGCGGCTATCACGGCGAGACCGTCGGCGCGCTGGGCGTGACCGATGTCGCGATCTTCCGCGACGCGTACGCGCCGCTCTTGCACGAATCGATCGTGGCGCCCTTCCCGGCACGCGACGCCTCCGACCACCGCTTCGGCGGCATGAAGGGCGCTCTCGCGGCAGCCGACGCGCTCGAGAGGATTTTCGCGCAGCGCCACGCCGAGATCGCGGCCTTCATCGTGGAGCCCCTGGTGCAGGGCGCGAGCGGCATGCGCTTCTTCCATCCGGAATACCTGCGGCGCGCGCGCAGCCTCTGCACGCGCTACGACGTGCTCCTCATCGCCGACGAGATCATGACCGGCTTCGGGCGCACCGGGACTTTCTTCGCCTGCGAGCAGGCGGCAATCGCGCCCGACCTCCTGTGCCTCTCGAAAAGCATCACCGGCGGCTACCTGCCGCTTTCGTGCGTGCTCGCGACGGACGAGATCTATGGCGCGTTCTACGACGACGACACGGCGCGCGGATTCCTGCACTCGCATTCGTACAGCGGCAACGCGCTCGCCTGCCGCGCGGCGTGCGCGGTGCTCGACCTCTTCGAGCGCGACGCCGTGATCGCCGCGAACGAGCGCAAGGCCGCGCGCTTCCTCGAGCTCGCCGGGCCGCTCGCGCGCCATCGCGGCGTGCACGACTTTCGCCACCTCGGGATGATCTGGGCCTTCGAGGTCGCAACGCGCGATCCCGCCTTCGCGTCACGCGCCTTCGCGCTCGCGCTAGAGCGCGGCGTGCTGTTGCGCCCGATCGGGCGCACCGTCTACTTCATGCCGCCCTACGTGATCGAGGACGGCGAATTCGCCGAGCTGGTGGAGGCGGGGCTCGCGATCGCCGACGCGTTGGCCGAGCTCCCGTGATGGCGCGCGCCCTCGCCCTTCTCGCTGCCCTCCTCGTGTTCCCCGCGGCGCTCGCCGCTCGCGGACTGCCGGCGAGTGTGGCCGATGCGCTCGCCCGCGCGGGCGTGCCGCAGGGCGCGGTCGGCGTCGTGGTGCAGCCGGTCGAGGGCGGGCGGCCCGCGCTCGCGTTGCGCGCCTCGGAGCCGCTCAATCCCGCTTCGGTGATGAAGCTCGTGACCGCGTATGCCGCCCTCGATCTGCTCGGGCCCGCGTTCACGTTCCGCACCGACGCCTACCTCGACGGCAATCTCGCCGGCGGCGTGCTCGACGGCAACCTCGTGCTGCGCGGCGGAGGCGACCCGAAGCTCACTTACGAGCGCGTCTGGCAGCTCGCGCACCGGCTGCGTTCGCGCGGGCTGCGCGAAATTCGCGGCGACATCGTGATCGACCGCGGCTACTTCGCGCCCGTCCACCACGATCCCGGCCTTTTCGACAACGAGCCGCGGCGCGCATACAACGTGGCCGCCGATGCGCTCCTCGTGAATTTCCACGCGATCGACTTCGCCTTCATCCCCGAGGCCGGCGCGGTGCGGGTGGCCGCCGAGCCCGACCTTCCCAACATCGAAGTGGCGAGCCGCATCCGGCTCACGCCCGGGGCATGCGGCGGGTGGCCCGGCGCGATCCAGAGCGAGTTCGAGGAGAACGGGCTCATCGCGACCGTCGTCTTCAGCGGCTCCTTCCCTGCGAGCTGCGGCGAGAAGCACCGCGCGTACTCGATCTTCGACAGCGCGGGCTTCACGGAGTCGGTGCTGCGCTGGGTGTGGAGCGATGCGGGCGGCGTGCTGCGCGGCAAGGTGCGCGCGGGAAGCGTGCCCGCCGACGCGAGACTCCTCTACAGCGACGAGTCCGCGCCGCTCGCCAACCTCGTGCGCGACATGAACAAGAACTCCAACAACGTCCTCGCGCGCCATCTCTTCCTCGCACTCTCCGCGGAGCGCGGCATGCCCGGCGAGGCCGCAGCGAGCGCGCGCATCGTGCGCGAATGGCTGCGCGCCAGGGGCATCGAGGCGGCGGGGCTTTCGATCGAGAACGGCGCCGGACTCTCGCGCACCGACCGCGTGAGCGCGCTCACCCTCGCCGCGCTGCTGAGAAGCGCGTGGGCGAGCCCTGTGATGCCCGAGGTCGCGGCATCCATGCCGATCTTCGCCAGCGACGGCACGCTGAGGCTCAGGCGCGCGGGCGGCGCCGCGGGCCAGGCGCACCTGAAGGGCGGCACGCTCACCGGAGTGCAGGCGGTGGCGGGCTACGTCCTGGATCGCGACGGCAAGCGCTTTGTCGTCGCCATGATCGTGAATCACGCCAACGCCAATGCCGCGCAGCCGGCGCTCGATGCCCTGGTGGAGTGGGTGCATGACGGACGTCCTTAACCAGCCGCCGCCCTTCGAGGGATTCGACGCGTACCGCGGCGACGCGGGGCTGCGCGCCGCGGTGCGGCGCGCGGGCGCCTCGTGGATCGAGCGCGCCGCGGGCGACCTCGGGCGCTTCGTGGGCTCGGCCGAAGCGCGCCATCACGCGGCGCTCGCCAACCGCAACCTTCCCGAGCTGCATACGCACGATCGCTTCGGGCATCGCATCGACGCCGTCGAATACCACCCGTCGTATCACACGCTCATGCAGCACGCGATCGGCTCGGGCGTGCACTCGGCCGCGTGGAGGCGCGAAAGCGAAGGCTTCTCGGGACGCGCGGCGCTTTTCTATCTCTGGAACCAGCTCGAGCAGGGCACCGCCTGCCCGGTGACGATGACGTTCGCCTCCATTCCGGTGCTCGCGCACGCGCCCGACATCGCGGCCTCGTGGCGTCCCAAGGTGCTCGCCGACGCGTACGACCCGCGCCCCGCGCCGCTCGCCGAGAAGGCCGGCGTGACCATCGGCATGGCGATGACGGAGAAGCAGGGCGGCTCGGACCTGCGAGTGGTGCAAAGCGGCGCCGAGCGCGGCGCGCGCGGCTTCCGGCTGAACGGCCACAAATGGTTCTGCTCGGCGCCCATGAGCGACGCGTTCTTCACGCTCGCGCGCCTGCCCGAGGGGGTCAGCTGCTTCTTCGTGCCGCGCTCGCTTCCCGACGGCTCGCGCAACCCGTTCCTCATCCAGCGCCTGAAGGACAAGTGCGGCAACCGCTCCAACGCGAGCGCAGAGATCGAGTACCTTGACACCGAGGCGTGGATCGTGGGCGAGCCCGGCCGCGGCATCGCGACGCTGATCGAGATGGCGCACCACACGCGCTTCGACATCGTGGTGGGCGTGGCGGGCATGATGCGCGCCGGGCTGAACGAGGCGATCCACCATGCGCGGCATCGCGCCGCGTTCGGCAAGCGCCTCGAGGAGCACGCGCTCATGTCGCAGGTCCTCGCCGACCTCGCCCTGGAGACCGAGGCGGCGATGCTCCTCGCGTTTCGCCTCGCGCAGGCCTTCGACGCGTCGGCGGCCGATGCGGCGGAGCGCGCGCTGCAGCGCATCCTCACGCCGATCGCCAAGTACTGGCTGTGCAAGCGCCTGCCGCCGCTCGCGGTCGAGGCGATGGAATGCCTCGGCGGCAACGGCTATGTCGAGGAATCGCCGCTCGCGCGCCTTTATCGCGAAGCACCGTTGAACGGCATCTGGGAAGGCAGCGCCAATGTGATCTGCCTGGACGCGCTGCGGGCGATGTCGCGCTCGGGCGGCGCGCTCGAGGCCTTGACCGCGGAGATCGAGGCGTCGAAGGCGCCGGAACCCGCGCGGCTCGCCGCGGCGGCGCGGGGGCTGCTCGCCGATGCGCAGCGCGCTGAGGCCAACGCGCGCAGGATCGTGGAGATGCTGGCCCTCGCCGTGCAGGCGAGCCTCATGAATCGATTCTCGGATGCCGGTGCGGCGCGCGCCTTCTCGGCTTCGCGCCTGGAGGGCGGCGGGGGGCGTGCATTCGGCACGCTGCCGGGTGAAACGGATACGCGCGCCATCGTCGAGCGCTCGGCGCTCGAGGCCTAGGCGGCCTTCGCTTCCTCGAGAAGCGCGAGCTTGTCGCGCGCTGCGCTGAAGCTTCCCCCGAGCTCGGCCAGCCCCGCGGCATCGAATCGCTGCGCGAGCCTGCCGAAGGTCTCTTCGTGCTCGGTCTCTATCGATCGCATGATGATCTCGACGAAGCGCTGGTCGGCGCGGGTCGACTCGCCGATGGATTCCACGCCCTCGATGGCACGGTAGATGACGCTTTCCTTGGCGAGCGCGTCGATCATCCAAGTCCGGCGCAGCTCAGCTGAGGAGCGCGTGCGCGCGATGCTCGTCGGTCTCCTGACGCAAAGCTTCCAGCCCCGCGAGGACCGCTTCGTGGTCTCTACGGAGCTGATCGCGGACGTCCGTCGATGCCTGCACGTCGGCGGACGTGATCGTGCTGCTCAGTACTTCTTGTGCTCGGCGGCTTCTTCCTGGGTCTTCGCGCCGGCGGCCTTGACGTCCTTGCCCATGCCTTCGACGGTGTTGCAGCCACCCAGCATGAGGAACGACGCTCCAACGATAATCGCGAGAATTGCTTTCATTGTGGTTCTCCGTTTGAAATTCCCCGATCCCGGGGAAAAAGATTGAGCGAGGGACACCCGCAATGGAAGTCCCGCCAGACGCACTCACATACTCCACGAAGCGCCTACCCCGCAAAATCAGGCAACAGCCCGGGCCGGTGTCAGCGGCGTCCTACCCTCGCCAGGCGAAACGAAGCGCGCGGGTCACCGAAAAGACGGCGCAAAGGGCCGCCGCGAGGGCGATCGCGAAGGCGAGCGCCACGCCGAGCGTTGCCGTCCAGGTCGCCACGACGAAGAAGAACGCGCTGAACCCGGCGAGGCCGACGACGAAGCCGCGCGCGAGCCGCGCCACCGCGTCGGCGCCGTAAAGCGCGAGCGTGAAGGGCGGCATGATCGAGCCCGTCACCGGCACCGACAGCAACACCCCGCTCACCACGGGCCCGAAGCGCGCGGCGCCCCAGAGGATCGCGACGGCGAGGGCCGCGGCGGCGGCGAGCCTCAGGCGCAGCTCGGCGGCGGGAATCGCCGGCAGGACCGCGCCTTCGCTCGGCCGCGGGATCGCGTTGAATGCCGCGCAGAGCGACGCCAGGGCGAGCGCGAGCGCGATGGCGGGCGTGAGCGGCAGCGCCGCCACGGCGATCGCCACGATCGCGAAGCTCGCCCACGCGCAAGCGAGCGCCAGCGGCCAGCGCGCGCGCCGCGCCACACGCGAGAAAACCGTGAGATGCGCGGCCTGCCCCGCGATCGCGGCGAGCGTGACGAGTGCGGAGCGTGCCGCGAAGTCGGCGCCGTGGTCGAGCGCGAGGTAGAGCGTGATGGGGCCGCCGATGAGGGGCAGACCGCCCAGGTAGCCGGACACCGTGTGTCCCCAGCGGCGCGCGGCGAGGCTCGCGAGCCATACCGCCGCGGGCACCAGCGCAAGGCGCAGCAGCGTCTCGAGCGTCACCGCGCCTCGGTCGGAACGGGGCCTTCCTTGCGGCGGTTGCCCCCCGGCACCATGCGGTACTCGTAGAGGCGGCACTCGAGCGCGCCGTTGTAGAGCACGGTCTTGCGCGAGGCGGCCAGGCGGATCAGCTTCGCGATGTCGGGATCGCCCGAGAAGATGAACGCGGTCCAGTTCGCGAAGCGCTGCTTCAGGGCGTCGCCCAGCTTCGGGTAGAACGCGGCGAGCTCCTCCTTCTCGCCCAGGCGCACGCCGTACGGCGGATTGGTGACGATCATTCCCGCGTCCGCGGGCGCGGAGAGCTCGAGGAGGTTCACCTGCTTCAGGGTGACCGCGTCCTCGAGGCCGGCCTCGCGCAGGTTGAGCGCGGCGTGCCCCAGCGAGCGCCCGTAGAGGTCGGAGCCGAAGATGGGCAGCGCCTCCACCGCGCGCTCGCTCTTCCTCGCGTTGGCGACCATGCGCTCCCAGGTGGCCTCGTTGTAGCGCGCGAGCTTCTCGAAGCCGAACGCGCGGCTTCTTCCCGAGGCGCGTCCGAGCGAGATCTCCGCGGCCTCGGAGAGGAAAGTGCCCGCGCCGCACATGGGGTCGAGGAGCGCGATGCCGGGCTTCCACTTCGCGATGCGCAGGATCCCCGCGGCGAGGTTCTTCTTGAGGGGCGCTTCTCCCACGTGGTCGCGCCTGCCGCGCTTGAAGAGCGACTCGCCGCTCGTGTCGACATAGAGGGTGCACGTCCGGTCGTCGAGGAACACGTGCACGCGGATGTCGGGATCGCGCGCTTCCACCGAGGGGCGCCGCCCCGCCGCCGCGCGAAACGCGTCCGCGATCGCGTCCTTTACGCGCAGCGTGATGAAGTCGAGGCTCTTCACGGGGCTGCGGTGCGCGTTGGTGTCGACCTTGAAGGTGCGGTCGGCGTTGAAATAGGTGTGCCAGCGCACGCCGTGGGCGCCGTTGTAGACGTCCTCCTCGCCCTTGTAGGGGAACTTCGCGACGCGCCACAGCACGCGGCTCGCGATGCGCGAATGCAGGTTCACCGTGTAGACGATGTCGAAGGGCCCGGTGAAGGCCACGCCCGTGTCGCCGGGCTCGAGGCCCGCCGCGCCCAGCTCCGCCAGCTCCTCGGCAAGCGCCGCCGCGAGGCCCCGCGGGCACGGCGCGAAGAAATAATGCGTGCCCGTGTCCTGTTTCACCAGGATGCGGGGCGCGGGCTTTTCGCCGGTGGCCATCTCAGAAGGGCTTCACGACGACGAGGACGACGATGGCGGCGAGGAACACGAGGGGAATCTCATTCATCCAGCGATAGAACACGTGGCCACGGCGATTGCGGTCGGTGGCGAAGTCGGCGACGCGCCGCCCCAGCCAGAAGTGATACCCCACCAGCAGCCCCACGAGCACGAGCTTGGCGCGCAGCCAATTGCCGCTGAAGCCGTAGCCCAGCCACATCCAGACGCCGAAAGCGAGCGTAAGCACCATCGAGGGCGTCATGATGCCGCGATAGAGCTTCCTCTCCATCACCTTGAAACGCTCGTTCGAGACCGCGTCCGCGGATTGCGCGTGATAGACGAAGAGTCGCGGCAGATAAAATAGCCCCGCGAACCAGGCGACGACGAAGACGATGTGCAGCGATTTGATCCACAGCATGGGCTTATAATTTTACGTGATGTTCCCCTTCCCCACCGTAATTCGCGTTTTCGCGCTGGCGCTCGCCGCGTTCGCGCCGGCGTTCGCCCACGCGGCGAGCGTCGTGAAGACCGAGCACGTCGAGGCCGAGCTCGTCGCCGACAAGGCCTGGGCGCAGCCCGGCAAGCCCACGCTCGTGGGCCTCAAGCTGCGCATGGAGCCGCAGTGGCACACGTATTGGAAGAACCCGGGCGACTCGGGGTTGCCCACGCGCATCCAGTGGGTGCTTCCCGAAGGCTGGAAGGCGGGCGAGATCCAGTGGCCGTACCCGAATCCCCTGCCGGTGGGGCCGCTCATGAACTACGGCTACGAGGACGAGGTGGTGCTCCTCGCCGAATTGACGCCGCCCGCTTCCACGCCCACCGGCGGCGGCGCGCAGGCTCCGATCCGGGCGCGCGCCGAGTGGCTCGTGTGCAAGGACATCTGCATTCCGGAGAACGGCGAGCTCGACATGGTGCTGAACGTGTCCAGCGCCGAGCCCGCCGCCAACCCGCGCTGGCAGGCGAGCATCGAGCGCGCGCGCAACCAGCTCCCGGTCGAGGCACCCGGATGGAAATACGAGTCCGCGCTGCGCGGCAAGACGCTCGTCGTGCGCATGACGGCGCCCGCCGGCTCCGCGCCGCCCGCCCAGGCGGCGTTCTTTCCCGAGCGCGAGAACCTGATCGAGCCCGCGGCGCCGCAGAAGGTTTCCCGCGACGCCCACGCGATCACGATCGAGATGAGGCTCGCCGAGCCCGCCGCCACGAGCCTCGCCTCGCTGAAGGGCGTGGCGGTGTCCGAGAGCGGCTGGGCCGGATCCGGCGGGCACAAGGCGATCGAGGTGGCCGCGGGCGCGAGCGCGGCGCTCGCCTCGGCCGCGGCGGGATCGGTCGCGAGCGCCGGGTCGACCTCCGCCGGCGGCAGCACGCTCGCCGCGCTCGCCTTCGCGTTCGTCGGCGGCATCCTGCTGAACCTCATGCCGTGCGTCTTCCCGGTCCTCGGCATCAAGGTGCTGGGCTTCGTCGAGCACGCGCACGGAGAAGCGCGCGCGTTGCGCATGCAGGGCATCGCATTCACCGTGGGCGTGCTCCTGTCGTTCGTCGCGCTCGCCGCGCTGATGCTGGGCTTGCGGGCGGGCGGCACGCAGCTCGGCTGGGGATTCCAGCTGCAATCGCCGCTGGTGGTGACGCTCCTCGCGACGCTCTTCTTCGTGCTGGCGCTGAACCTCTCGGGCGTCTTCGAATGGGGCGCTTTCGCGCAGTCGATCACCGCGAGCTTTTCGGCGAAGGGGCGCTACGCCGACGCGTTCCTCTCCGGCGTGCTGGCGACGGTGGTCGCCACACCTTGCACGGCGCCCTTCATGGGCGCGGCGGTCGGATTCACGCTCACGCAGGACGCGGCGCACGCGCTCGCCATATTCGCCACGCTCGGCGCGGGCATGGCGCTGCCGGTGCTCCTCCTCGCGCTCTTCCCGCGGCTCCTGAAGCGCCTGCCGAAGCCCGGCGCATGGATGGAGACCTTCAAGCAGGTCCTCGCCTTCCCGCTCTATGCGACCGTGGCGTGGCTCGCGTGGGTCCTCGGCGCGCAGGCGGGAAACGATGCGGTGTTCGC
This sequence comes from Burkholderiales bacterium, assembly GCA_038244725.1. GTDB lineage: Bacteria > Pseudomonadota > Gammaproteobacteria > Burkholderiales > Usitatibacteraceae > Usitatibacter. The sequence goes on along the minus strand of JBBRTF010000018.1, from coordinate 5,087 downwards.
ACTCCTCGCCGGACTGGTGCTGGTGGCGATGGGCGCCTGGATGTACGGCCGTTCGCTGCACGCGCCGGGGCTGTGGCGCGCCGCGGTGGCGGCGATCCTCATGGGGTGCGGGCTGCTGGTGGCATGGCCGGGTCCCAATGCGGCGGCGGGCGAGGGCGGCGCGCCACGCGCCGACGAGCTCGCCTGGCAGGCATGGTCGCCGGAGAAAGTGGCCGAGCTCACGGCCGCGGGCAAGCCCGTGTTCGTCGATTTCACTGCGGCATGGTGCGTAACGTGCCAGGTCAACAAGCGCATCGCGCTTCACAACGCGAAAGTGATCGCGGCCTTCGCGTCGCACGACGTGGTGGCGCTGCGCGCCGACTGGACGCGGCAGGATCCGCGCATCACCGCGGCGCTCGCAAGCCTCGGGCGAAACGCCGTGCCGGTCTACGCGCTCTACCTTCCCGGGGAGGCCTCGCCGCATCTGCTCCCCGAGGTGCTCACGCCCGCGCTGGTGTTGGACGAGATCTCGCGGCTGCCGGCGGGAAGCACCGCCATCTCCCAACGCTGAAGCCTTCGAGGGGCCCCGCATGAGAAAGCTCGCGATCTTCCTTTCCGCCGCTCTCGCGCTTCCCGCGTTCGCTTCCGCGCCCGCCGGCCAGCCCGCGCCCGCCTTCAGCGCGACCGACCTCGCCGGCAAGCCCGTGAATCTCGCCGACTACAAGGGCCGGATCGTGGTCCTCGAGTGGCACAACTTCGGCTGTCCGTTCGTGCAGAAGCACTATCGCAGCGGCAACATGCAATCGCTGCAGAGGAAGTACGGCGCCGACGTCGTGTGGCTCGCGGTGAACTCCACCAGCAAGTCGAGCTCCGACTACACCGAGCCCGCGAAGCTCGCCTCGCAGCTGCGAGGATTCGATGCCGCGCCGGCTCGCTACGTGATGGACGACGCGGGCACCGTGGGCAAGGCCTACGGCGCGAAGACCACGCCGCACATGTACATCATCGATCCGGCCGGCAAGGTGGTCTACAACGGCGCGATCGACGACAAGCGCTCCACCGACGTGGCGGACGTGAAGACCGCGAAGAACCACGTGGCCGCGGCGCTCGACGAGATGAAGGCCGGCAAGCCCGTGTCCGTCGCTTCGACCGCGCCGTACGGCTGCAGCGTCAAATACTGAACCCGGGAGGAATCATGCGACACGCGCTGCGCCTCGCCCTCGTCATCGCCGCATTCGCCGCCGCCGGCTGCGCCCCCATGGTCACGCAGAGCCCCGGCGAGGGACTGTCGCCGGTGAACGCGGTGTCCGAAGGCGGGGACAAGCACCTCATGCTCTTCGGCTACGACGTGGTGAGCTACTTCACCGAGGGCCACGAGCGGGCGGGCTCGCCGGCGATCAAGTCCGTCTACAAGGACGTGACGTTCCGCTTCTCGTCGGCCGCGAACAAGGCGCTCTTCGACGCGTCGCCGGGGAAGTACATCCCGCAATTCGGCGGCTTCTGCACCAACGGCATCGTCTACGGGATTCCCTGGGGCGGAGACGCCGACACCTGGCAGATGATCGACGGCAAGCTCTACATCTTCGGCGGGCAGGGGTCGAAGGATGCCTTCCTCCTCGACGTGCCGCGCAACATGGCTCTCGCCAACAAATACTGGAACGAAGAGGTGAATGGCTCCAACGCCTTCATCCAGCGGACCCGGCGGATGATCTTGCGCGTGCCGCACTACAAGAGCGGCGCGGAGCTCGCCGCCGAGGTCGCCGCGCGCAAGAAGGGCTGAGTCAGCTCATCGCCTCGCGGAACGTTTCGGCCGCGCTCTTCAGGCCCGGCAGCACGAAGGACTTCCACCCGCCCTCGAGCATCGCGTGGATCGCCTGCACCATCTCGCGGGGAAACTGCTCCCATCCCGAGTGCGTGAGCGTCGCCCGCGTGATGTCTTGCCCAAGGTCTTCCAGCTCGATCGTGACTTGGGTCTTCGGCGTCCCCGGCATGTACCAGCTGAAGCGCAGCAGGTCGGGCTTGCGCAGCTCCTCAAGGTCGCACCACGTGGCGCCGGTGAGGTCGCCCGCGGCGCGCTTCGCGGGGTTGGGCTGCATGTGGAAGGTGGTGCCGGCTTTCATCGCATAGTTCATGCAGCCCAGCCACCGGGGCACCGAGTCCATGCCGGTCATCACGTCCCACACCGTGCTGCGCGGCGCCTCGATGTCGATGGAATGCACGATGTCCTTCAGCGGTTCGCTCATCTAGCTTTCCTTTCGGCGGGATTTCCTGATGCGCGCGAGCCCACGGGTCCAGTGGCCCTCGAGGAGCGCGGCGCGGCCCGTTTCGCGCGTCATTGAATCCAGCGCGCGACGATCTCGCGCAGGACGTGCAGCTTGCGATGGAAGAAGTGCTCGCCGCCGGGCACGACGATCACGGGCACCTCGCGCGGCGTGGCCCACGCGATCGAATCCGAGAGCGGCACGGTCTCGTCGAGGTCGCCGTGCACGATCACCGTGTTCGTGGCGCTGTGGCGCCCCGCGGCCCCCAGGTTGGGGTCCGCGGGATCGGGCGCTTCTCCCATGCCGTGACCCGTGATGCGGCGAAAGCCCGGCGCGACCAGCACGAGCTGCGCGAAGTCGGCGAGGCCGCTCGCGCGCGTCGCGACCGCCCCGCCGAAGGAGAATCCCGCGAGCTTCAGCGCGAGGGCGCCGGTCGTGGAGCGCGCGTGATCGATCACGGCCAGCATGTCTTCGGTCTCGCCGCGGCCCTCGTCGTGCGCGCCGGCGGTCTCGCCCACGCCGCGGAAGTTGAAGCGGAAGGTCGCCGCGCCCGACTCGAAGAAGGCGCGCGCGAGCGTTGTCACCACCTTGTTGTCCATGGTCCCGCCGAAGAGCGGGTGCGGATGCGCGATCACCGCGACGGCGTTGGGTGCCTCGGGCACGAGGGCCGCGACCTCGATCGGGCCGGCGGAGCCGGCGATGGTCGCGCGCGTGGGAGCTTTCATCCCTCAATACTATCGCGAGCGTTTCATCCGCCGTCGAACGCCGCCTGCAGTCGCCCGATGTCGAGCTTGCCCATGCCGAGCATCGCCTGCATCGCGCGCCCCGACTTCTCGCGGCCGCGAGCGCCGAGCAATGTCCCGGGCACCGCCCTAGATCCTGAGGCGCTCCACGACGCGGCCCTTCACGAGGTGCTCGTCGATGATCTCGTCGATGTCCTGCTTGTCGACGTAGGTATACCAGACCTCTTCGGGGTAGACCACGATGACGGGGCCCTCCTCGCAGCGGTCGAGGCAGCCGGCCACGTTGATGCGCACCTTGCCGGGCCCGGAAAGGTCGAGCTCCTTCACGCGTTTCTTCGCGTACTCCTTCATTGCCTCGGCGCCGCGGTTCGCGCAGCATTCGCGCGGCGGCTCGCGCTGGTTGAGGCAGAAAAAGACGTGGTGCTTGTAGAAGCTCATCGGAGAATTATCTCACGGCCTCGCGCCGCGCCCTGAGGAAGAGCGCGGCGAGGAAGGCCATCGCCATGAAGGGCCAGGCCTCGTGCAGGAAGCGCGTGAGGGTGGCGAAGGTGGCGAGCTGCCCGTAGGGCCAGCGGAAGAGGCGCAGGAAATCGTCGAGCGGGCTGTAGGCGCCGACGATCTTCGAGAAGAGGGCGCCCGCGAGGAGGAGCATGAGGCCGAGGTAGATGCGCCCCGCCCGGGCGAAGCGGCGCGTCGGCGCGAGGAGCGCGATGCCGATCGCGAGGCCCACCAGCCTGCCCGAGCTTACCCACTCCTCGGCGAAGTGGGGCTGCAGCATGATGGACGCGGACATGAACTTCAGCCACAGCGCGACGCTCAGAAGCACCAGCGTCACTCGCAGGGCGCCGGCGTCGCGCACGAGGAGCGAGGAGAGGAAGAGCCCGAACCCCCAGATGCTCATCGCCACCGCGGCCCACTGCAGCACGTCGAGCTGGGTGAGCCGGGCGGCGTCGCCGCGGATGTTGCCGGCGCCGAAGAAGGGCAGCGCCGGATTCAACTGCGCGAGGAGCCAGACCATCACGAGGACGAGGCCCGCGTCGCCCCACACCCCGGGGATGACGAAGCGCTCGCGCCGCTCTCCCAGCGGGCGCGTGACGAGCGAGTAGAACGGGTCGACGAAGGCGAGCGCCCCCCAGAGCGCCCCGCCCGCGTTGGCGAAGGTGTCGTAGATCGAGGCGATGCGGCCGGCGACGAAGAGCTGCAAGGATTCCATGGCGAGGCTCAACGCCGCGCCGAAGACCGCCGCCTTGAGGACCGGGTGCATCCCGCCCGCGGACTGGCGGAAGTAGAGGCAGGCGAGCGCGCCCAGGGGAACGTAGGCGAGGACGTTCAGCACGACGTCGAACGCCGTCACGTAGCGCGGGCGCATGAAGAATGCGGCCACGGAGTCCGGCGTCGGCACGCGCAGCGGCGCGAAGGGATACAGGCTCGCGTAGGCGATGAGCAGCACCCAGACCGCGAGGGAGCCGCGGTAGCGGCTGGGAGTCATCCGATGCGCTTGAGACCCTTGCGGTACATCGCGGCGCGCTCCACGTAGTGCTCGGCGATCCACGTGTTGTTCGCGATCTCTTCGGGCGTGAGGGCGCGCACGATCTTGTTCACGCCGAGCACGAGCGAGCCGTCGGGGATCACCTTGCCTTCGGTCACGGTGGCGCCGGCGCCGACGAGGCAGTTCTTCCCGATCACCGCCTTGTTGAGCACGATGGCGCCGATGCCGATGAGCGAATTCTCGCCCACGGTGCAGCCGTGCAGCATCACGAGATGGCCCACGCTCACGTTCTTCTCCAGCACCACCTGGACGCCGCCGTCCGTATGCACCACCGACCCGTCCTGGACGTTCACGTTCTCGCCGAGCGTGATGAGGTCGTTGTCGGCTCGTATGGTGACGTTCCACCACACGCTCGCCCCGGGCCCCATCACCACGGAGCCGATCACGGCGGCGTTGTCGGCGACGTAGTAGTCGCCCTCGAAGATCGGCGTGCGGTCGTCCAGCTGGTAGATCATGGAATAAGTGGTGTCAGGTACGACATAAAATGTGGTGTCAGGAACGACTTTCCGGATTATCTGCGGAAAGTCGTCCCTGACACCACTTATTATCAGGAGG
>JBBRTF010000017.1:0-84716 GCA_038244725.1 Burkholderiales bacterium | reverse complement strand
CGGCTGGCCGAAGCCTTCCGCGGTGTCCTGCATGCGCGCCGTCTGCAGCGGGAAGCCGCAGTCCCACGGCGCGACCCGCCGCAAGCGGCCGTGATAGAAGCGGCGCACCAGCAGGAACGTGAGCAGCACGATCGCGAGCGTCGCCCCCGTCACGAGGAGCGGGCTGTACGAGGCACGCTCCGCGCTGACCGGGGCGAGGAGGAGCCAGTCGCCCACGCGCCCGCTCTGCGCAAGGCCGCGCCCGACGAGGGCGAACGGGATCGGGTCGATCACCTCGATCACGGCGACCGGGAAGAGCCCCAGCAGCACGCAGCCCGCGGTGAGCCACGCGAGGCCGAGTCGCTCCAGGCCATCGACGTCCTTCGCCTCGGCGAGGCGCTCCTCGCGCGGCTTGCCGAGGAAGATCACGCCGAAGAACTTGACCATCACGTAGCCGGCGAGCGCCGCTACCAGCACCACGCCCGCCGCGAATACGGGCACGAGCATCTTGAGATACGGATTGGGCAGTCCGCCGGTGAAGAGGAAGCTCTGCAGCAGCAGCCATTCGGAGGCGAAGCCGTTGGAAGGCGGTAGCCCTGCGCTCGCGATCACCCCGACCAGCGTGGTCCACGCCACGAAGGGCATGAAGCGCATGAGCCCGCCCAGCTTGCCGAGGCTGCGCTCGTGGGTCGCGTGCAGCACCGAGCCCGTGCCGAGGAAGAGCAGGCTCTTGAAGACCGCGTGGTTCAGGCAGTGGTAGAGCATCGCCGTCAACGCGAGCGCCGCGAGCGAGCGCATCTCGTAGGCGTAGAAGATGATGGCGAGGCCCAGGGCGATCACGATGAGGCCCATGTTCTCGATCGAGGAGTAGGCGAGCAGGCGCTTCATGTCCACCTGCACCGCGGCGAACACCACGCCGAAGAGCGCGGTGGCGAGCCCGACCACGAGGGCGATCACGCCCCACCACCAGAGCGGTGTGTCGATCAGGTCGAAGGTGACGCGCGTCATTCCGTAGATCGCCGTCTTCAGCATGACGCCGCTCATCAGCGCCGACACGGGCGAGGGCGCGGCCGGATGCGCCTCGGGCAGCCAGACGTGCAACGGCAGCACGCCCGCCTTGGCGCCGAAGCCGAACAGCGCGAGCAGGAACGCGCACGAGGCCCAGAAGGGCGACAGGTGCTGCTCGCGCATGTTGGCGAAGGTGTAGTCGCCGGTATTGGCCTGCAGCACGCCGAAGCAGAGCAGGATCGCGATGGCGCCGATGTGCGCGACCAGCAGGTACAGGTATCCGGCGCGCTGGATCTCGGCAATGCGATGATTGGTGGTGACGAGGAAGAAGGAGGCCAGCGCCATCACCTCCCAGCTCACCATGAAGGCGTAGGCGTCGTCGGCGAGCAGAACCATTGCCATCGCGGCGAGGAAGAGCTGGTACTGCAGGCAGATGAGGCCCGGCGGCGTGCCCTCGCCCACGCGGAAATAGCCGCTCGCGAAGATCGAGATCCCGGCGCTCGCGATGCCGAGCACCATGAGGAAGAACGCGCAGAGCGCGTCCAGGCGAAGGTGGAAGGGGAGCCCCGGAAGCCCGATCGCGAGGATCGCGATCTGCGGCGGGGAGGGCAGCGCCGCGAGGGCGAGGGCGGCGAGCGCCACGCTCAGCGCCGCCGACAGCGGGAAGAGGATCCGGGCGACGACCCGGAAGTTGCGCAGCGCCGCGATCCCGGCGAGGCCTATGACGAGCCAGGCCGCCACGACGGCGAGAATGCCGTCGATCGCGAGCGGCGGAATGCTCACACGGTTTCGACCGTCGAGTTGAGGTAGTAGCCGGCGCCGCGCTCGGTGCGGATCAGCGTGGGCTGGTTGGGGCTCTCCTCGATCTTGCGCCGCAGCCTGAGGATCTGCACGTCGATGGAGCGGTCGTAGATGTCGTCGTGGAGCCGGCTCGATTCCAGCAGCTGGTCGCGCGTGAGGATGCGCCCGGGCGCGCGCAGGAAGGCCACGAGGAGGGCGTACTCGCTGTTGGTGAGCTCGACATTGCGCCCGTCGGCAGCCTTGAGCTTGCGCGTGCCGGTGTTGAGCTCCCAGCCCGAGAACTTGAAGGCGCGCACGCTCTCTCCGCGTCGCGTCGCGCGCTTGCCCTCGGTCCTCCTCAGCACGGCCTTGATGCGGGCGAGGAGCTCCCTCTGGCTGAAGGGCTTGGTCACGTAGTCGTCGGCGCCGAGCTCCAGGCCCATGATGCGGTCGGCCTCCTCCTTGCGCCCGGTGAGGATGATGATCGGCAGGTCGAGCGACTCGCGCAGCCGGCGCGCGATGGCGAGGCCGTCCTCGTCGGGCAGCTTCAGGTCGAGGATCACCAGGTCGACGATCTCCGCGCCGAGGACCTTGTCCATGTCGGCGCCGGTCTCCGCGAGGGAAACCTGGAAATCGTGCTCTGTGAGGTACTCGCGGACCAGCTCGCGAATTGCGACGTCGTCGTCGACGACCAGGATATGGGCTTCCACGGGGGCGGGGCCTTGTCGGCTGGAGAGTGAGAAGGGGGGGCTGGGGGCATTTTAACGCCGGAGCCCGTAGAATCCTAAGGGGGAGTGAGATTGAACGCCGAAACGCCACCGATAGCGGGAATGGGCCGCGATGTCTCGTCGCGGCAGGTGCTCGCCTTCGTCACCTTCGCGGTGGTCTATTACCTGCTGGCCGCGTACGCCGTGAGCCTGCCGATGCAGACCCGGCTTCCGTTGCTCATCTGGCCCGCGCACGGGCTCGCTCTCGGGATGCTCCTCATCTCGCCGGTGCGCCGCTGGCCCGCCTACCTCCTCCTCGTCCTCGGCGCGACCCTCGCGGTGGGGCTCGACCTGAACGAGCCGGGCCAGCGCATCGCGGCCACCATGGCGGTGAACGTGGCCCAGCCGCTCTTCGTCGCCGCCGGACTGGGGCGGCTCGCCGGGCCGCGGGTGCAGATCGACACCATCAAGGGCGTCTCGTCGTTCCTCGTCGGCATGGCGCCGCTGGTGGCCGCCATGGCGATCCTCGACGCCGGGTTCAGCTACCTGCACACGAGCGCTCCCTTCCGCGAGCAATGGTCGATCACGTTCGTGTCCACCATGCTCGGCATGCTCATCACCGCGCCGCTCATCCTCGCGTGGAGCCGGCACGGCTTCGAGGAGGCGCTCGAGGTCACGCGCGCACGCCTTCCGGAGCTCCTCGTGCTCTACGCGGGGCTCATCGTCACCACCAACTACGTCTTCGGCGGGCGCCCGATCATCCCGGGGTTCGTCCCGCCGCTCATCTACCTGTGCGCGCCGTTCCTCATCTGGGCGGCGCTGCGCTTCGGGTTGCGCGCCGCGACCCTCGGGCTCGCGATCTTCGGCCTCATCGCCTACTGGCGCACCGCTCACGGCTTCGGGCCGTTCTCGATCGACGGCATCGCGGACGTGCGCTCGATGCTGCACCTGCAGGGCTACCTCGCCACGATCATCGTGACGACGCTCTTCTCCGCCGCGCTCCTGGTGGAGCGCCAGGACGCGGAGCGCGAGACCGAGGACTGGCGCAACCGGCACGAGGCCGTGATCCGCGCGAGCGGCAATCTCCTCTACGAATACAATCCCGCCGATGGCGCGGTGGTATGGGACGGGGACACGCGCTCCGTGCTGGGTGTGGCGCCCGAGCGGATCGCGCGCTTGCGCGACTGGATGTCGCGCGTGCATCCCGAGGACCGCATTCGTCTGAAGGGCCTTCGCCAGCGCCTCATGAGCGGCGAAATCGCCAACGCGGCGCTCGAATACCGCTTCAAGCGCGAGGACGGCGAGTACACCACCGTCGGCGTGAACGCCTACCGCGTCGGCGATCCGGAGGAGGAGCGGCCCGGCTCGCGGCGCATCATCGGCTTCGTGAAGGACGTCTCGGACAAGGTGAAGGCCGAGGAGGAGCGCCTGCGCCTCGAGGCGCAACTGAAGCAGGCAGAGAAGATGCAGGCGGTGGGCCACCTCGCCGGCGGCATCGCGCACGACTTCAACAACATCCTCGGCGCGATCCTCGGCTACGGCGAGCTCGCGCAGAGGAAGGCCGCGGACAGCGACATGAAGCGCTACCTCGACACGATCATGGGCGCGGGCAACCGCGCCAAGGCCCTGGTCACGCAGATCCTGTCCTATAGCCGCGCCGAGGGCGCCGAGAAATTCCCCGTGATCGTCGCGCCGATCGCGCAGGAGGTGGTGGACCTGGTGCGCGGCTCCACGCCGCTCGCGATCGAGGTCAGCTTCGTCGACGAATGCTCCGAGGCGACGGTGCTGGGCGATCCCACGCGCATGCACCAGCTCCTCATGAACCTCTGCACCAACGCGATCCATTCGATGGGCCAGGGCGGCTCGCTCGTCGTCTCGGTGGCGTGCGAGACGGTCGAGGCGCCGCGCAAGGTGAGGAGCGGCGAGATCGCGCCCGGCGAGTACGTGCGCATCGCGGTGAAGGACTCCGGCCACGGCATCGCGCCCGAGGTGATCGACCGCATCTTCGAGCCATTCTTCACCACCAAGCCCGCCGGGCGCGGCACGGGCCTGGGGCTCGCCCTCGTGCACTCGGTGGTTTCGGAGCACAAGGGCTTCATCGAGGTGACGAGCGAGCTCGGCAAGGGCACCACGTTCAGCGTGTGGATGCCGCAGATCCACGCCGAGGAGGGCGCCTCCGACGAGATCGAGACGCTGCCCATGGGCGCGGGGCAGGTGATCCTCGCCGTGGACGACGAGGTCGACGTGCTCCACGCGTTGGAGGAGATGCTCGCCCAGCTCGGCTACGAGCCGGTGGGGTTCAACGATAGCCGCGATGCGCTCGAGGCGATGCGCGCGAACCCGCGGCGCTTCGACGCGGTCGTGAGCGACGAAGTGATGCCGGAGCTCATCGGCACGCAGCTCGCCAACGAGCTGCGCAAGGTGAATCCCACGCTGCCCATCGTCATCGCGAGCGGCTACGGCGGCGCGGGCTTCGAGGCGCGCGCGCTTTCCGCGGGCGTGAACCGGGTGCTGCGCAAGCCCTACCGCATGGGCGAGATCGCCGAGGCGCTCGCCGTGTTCTTCGCCAAGTCGTGATTACAAACGCAACCGCCGCCGTGGGGGCCGTAACTCCGCGGTAACGCCGTCCCCCCAAAGTGGCGTGCAGCCGGCGGGAGTCCGGCATCCAACGATTGCGGGGTTCACAACATGAGGCATGGGTCGGACGGCGCGGCGCCTTCCGGGGGCTCGGCGGGCGGCGACCCGGCCGGGCGATCCCTCGCCCATGCGGCCGAGGAGCTGGTGCGCGCGAGCGGGCGCGCCTGCCTCGACTGGGACGGCGCGTGCCTGTCGACCCGCTTCCAGCCCATCTACTGCGTGCGCCGCGAGAGCTGCCTCGGCTTCGAGGCCCTGGTGCACGCATCGGACGCGCATGGCGCGCAGGTGCCGCCCGAAGAGATCTTCGCGCGGGCGGGCGACGCGGATCGCTCGCTCCTCGACTGGGCGTGCCGGGCGCTGCACCTGCGCAACTACGCGAGCGTCGATCCGGGCGACCGCACGCTCTTCATCAACATCCATCCGGAAGCGGCGGTGCGCGACGTACGCAGGGCGCGCGAGTTCGCCGAGCTGCTTCGCTATTACGGGCTGTCACCCAAACGCGTGTGCGTGGAGATCCTCGAAGCGCCCTGCTCCAGCGAGAAGCTGCTGTGCGAGGCCGTCGAGGGTTATCGCGGCCTGGGGGCCACCATCGCCATGGACGACTTCGGCGTCGGCTGCTCCAACTTCGATCGCCTGATGCGCCTCAAGCCGGAAGTGGTGAAGATCGACCGCTCCATCCTCGCGCGCGCCACCGGCGGGGGCAAGGCGCGCCTCATGCTGCCCGCGATGATCGAGCTCCTCCACCAGCTCCAGGCGAAGGTGGCGGTCGAGGGCATCGAGACGCGCGCCGAGGCGATGCTCGCGATCGAGGCCAAGGCCGACTACCTGCAGGGGTACTTCTTCGCCTCGCCCCGGGCGCGCCTGCCCGAGGAAGGGCACCGCAGCGCGCTCCTCGACCGCCTGCCGCACTCCGGCGATCCGCGCCTCGCGGCGTAGCCCGCGCTCGCGCGAAAGGCGGAACCCTCGGGCGCGGGGCGGCTCCAACGGCAACGGCGCCAAGCATCCGCGTGGCGTTTCCGGACCCCGCCAGGAGAACGACATGAATGCGCGCATTCCCGACCCCGCCGACAAGCCCAAGCTCACCGACGTGAAGACCCTTCGCGAATCGGCGCGCCGCCACGTCGAGGACGGAGCCGTCACCGAGCACTACAGGGGCGACCGGGCGAAAGTGCTGCAGCTCCTGAACGAGGCGCTGGCGACGGAGATGGTGTGCGTGCTGCGCTATCGCCACGATTACTTCATGGCGCGCGGGCTGAAGGCGAAGGCCGCCGCCGACGAATTCCTCGAGCATGCGGACCAGGAATTCGGGCACGCGAACCAGCTGGCCGAGCGCATCGTGCAGCTGGGCGGCGAGCCGGACTTCAATCCCGACACGCTCGCGGGGCGTAGCCACGCGGAATATCGGCTCGGCAGGAGCGTCGAGGAGATGATCCGCGAGAACCTGGTGGCCGAGCGCATCGCCATCGACAGCTATCGCGAGATGGCGCAGTACATCGGCGACGACGACCCCACCACCAAGAACCTGCTCGAGGAGATCCTCGCGGTGGAGGAGGAGCACGCCGAGGATCTCGCCTTCCTGCTGGATGTCGCGCCCGCCGGGAAATAGGCGAAAAAAGCCTGCGGTTCCGGGAACGGAAATCCGCAGGCTTCCCCAGCGAATCGGTGTCAGCGCAGGGACGACCTTCGGCGATCTCCCACGCGAGCGGCGACCGGCGCCACGGGGAACGTGGCTTCGGCGATGCGCCGCGACTCGGCGAGCGACGCCTCCAGCCGTCCCAGGAGGCGCTCGCGCCTGCCGGCGATGCGCTTCCACGGGTCGCGCGTGACGCGCCCCCAATGCTCCAGGGCCCATCCCTTCATCTCGCGCCAATGTCCGTGCATCTGGTCGGTATTCATGGAGGCTCCCTCTGGATAGGCCTACATCCAGCGCCCGCGCTCGTGCAGCGCGGAGATTTTCTGGATGCGGGCGGTCAATACGGCGCGGTTGAACGACATGCACTCGGATCGCTCCCCGGCGCACATCGGGTTGGCGGAGGCGGGCTCGTCGAGCACCAACACGTCCACCGTGCCCAGGTACGCTTCGGCGGCATCTTCCGCGGCGAGGCCGGTTGGAAGGCAGCACACGAGGCCTATTGCGAGGAATTTCTTCATGGCCATCTCCCTTGGGTTTTACCCATATTGGAGAGGCCGGCAAGGCGCCGAAGTCAGAGCTTTGACGTTCGCGCCTAGGAGTCGTCTGATGTTCCGGTCAGAGGATTCCTACAGTCGCGCTTTCCCCCGGCACAATGAAAAAAGGCCCGCTTCCGCGGGCCCTTTTCGCGGGGCGCCGCCCGCCTATTTCACGATCTCGAGGTGCTCCAGGCCCGACCCCAGGTCCCGGTTCTTGGCGTTCTTGCTCTCGAGCTTGATCTTCAGGCGCAGGTCGTTCACCGAGTCGGCGTTGCGCAGCGCGTCCTCGAAGGTGATGAGGTCGGCCTCGAAGAGCTCGAAGAGCGCGTTGTCGAAGGTCTGCATGCCCAGCTCGCGCGAGCGCGCCATGAGCGCCTTCATCTCGTGCACCTCGCCCTTGAAGATGAGATCCGACATGAGCGGCGAGTTGAGCATGATCTCGATGGCGGCCACGCGCCCCTTGGTGCCCTTCTTCGGGATGAGGCGCTGGGAGATGATCGCCTTCAGGTTGAGCGACAGGTCCATCAGCAGCTGCTGGCGGCGCTCCTCCGGGAAGAAGTTGATGATGCGGTCGAGGGCCTGGTTGGTGGAGTTGGCGTGCAGGGTCGACATGCACAGGTGGCCGGTCTCGGCGAAGGCGATCGCGTATTCCATCGTCTCGCGCTCGCGGATCTCGCCGATGAGGATCACGTCGGGCGCCTGGCGCAGCGTGTTCTTCAGTGCGGCGAACCAGGTGTCGGTGTCCACCCCCACTTCGCGCTGCGTGATGATGCAGTTCTTGTGCTCGTGCACGTACTCGACCGGGTCCTCGATCGTGATGATGTGCCCGTAGCTGTTCTCGTTCCTGTGCCCGACCATCGAGGCGAGGGAGGTCGACTTGCCCGAGCCCGTGCCGCCCACGAAGATCACGAGCCCGCGCTTGGTCATCGCCACGTCCTTCAGCACGTGGGGAAGGCCCAGGTCGTCGAACTTGGGGATCGCCGTCGTGATGGTGCGCAGCACCAGTCCCGAGCGGCCCTGCTGCACGAACGCGTTCACGCGGAAGCGCCCGATGCCCGAAGGGCTGATGGCGAAGTTGCACTCGTTGGTCGCCTCGAACTCGGCGGCCTGCTTGTCGGTCATGATCGAGCGGGCGAGCTCCTGCGTGTGCATCGGCGACAGGCTCTGCTGCGAGACCGGAGTCACCTTCCCGTCCACCTTCATCGCCGGCGGGAAGCCGGCGGTGATGAAGAGATCCGAGCCCTTGCGCGCGATGAGGGCGCGCAACAGGTCGTGCATGAATTTCAGTGATTGTTCGCGTTCCATGAGGGATCCTTTGTTGGGCTCAGGTGCCGACGAAGGCGTCCTTGTTCGCCGCCTTGTTGCGTGCCTCGGGAGTCGAGATGAGGTTCCTCTTCACGAGTTCGGTCAGGTTCTGGTCGAGCGTCTGCATGCCGAGTGCCTGGCCGGTCTGGATCGCCGAGTACATCTGCGCCACCTTGGCCTCGCGGATCAGGTTTCGGATGGCGGGAGTGCCGATCATGATCTCGTGCGCGGCGACGCGCCCGGTGCCGTCCTTGGTCTTGCAAAGCGTCTGCGAGATCACCGCTCGCAGCGATTCCGAGAGCATCGCGCGGATCATCTCCTTCTCCGCCGCGGGGAAGACGTCGATGATGCGGTCGACGGTCTTCGCCGCCGAGGACGTGTGCAGCGTGCCGAACACGAGGTGGCCCGTCTCCGCCGCGGTCATCGCAAGGCGGATGGTCTCCAGGTCGCGCATCTCGCCCACGAGGATGATGTCCGGATCCTCGCGCAGCGCGCTTCTCAGCGCGTTGGAGAACGAGAGCGTGTGCGGCCCCACCTCGCGCTGGTTCATGAGGCACTTCTTCGACTCGTGCACGAACTCGATCGGGTCCTCCACCGTGAGGATGTGGCCGTACTCGTGCTCGTTCACGTGGTTCACCATCGCCGCGAGCGTGGTGGACTTGCCCGAGCCCGTGGGTCCCGTCACCAGGCACAGGCCCCGCGGCTGGTTGGCGATCTCGGCGAAGATCTTCGGCGCGTTCAGGTCTTCCAGCGACAGCACCTTCGAGGGAATCGTCCGGAACACGGCGCCCGCGCCGCGGTTCTGGTTGAACGCGTTCACGCGGAAGCGCGCGAGGTTGGGGATCTCGAAGGAGAAGTCGACCTCCAGCGTCTCCTCGTAAACCTTGCGCTGCGAGTCGTTCATGATGTCGTACACCATCCCGTGCACGTCCTTGTGCTCGAGCGGGGGGACGTTGATGCGGCGCACGTCCCCGTGCACCCGGATCATGGGCGGCAGGCCCGCGGACAGGTGAAGGTCGGAAGCCTTGTTCTTGACGGAGAAGGCGAGCAGCTCAGCAATATCCATTGGGTTCTTTTCCCTGAAGGCCGAGGCCGGCCGCTGGGGTTCGCGGGCCGTAGAGTAGAATCGCCTCGAAAAGTCGATTCGATTATGTCCCCAATCGCCGTGAACCTGCAAGCCATTCGACGGCGCATTTCCGAGGCGTTACAAGGGGATAGGCGCGCCATCGCGCTGGTCGCGGTGAGCAAATCGCAGCTGCCGGAAAGCGTACGCGAAGCCCATGGCGCCGGCTGCCGAAATTTCGGCGAAAGTTATGTGCAGGAGGCAATTCCCAAGATCGCGTCCTTGCGGGACCTTGAGGCCGCCTGGCACTTCATCGGCCACCTGCAAAGCAACAAGGCGCGCGAGGTGGCCCTGAATTTCGACTGGGTGCACGCGGTGGACCGCGCGAAGATCGCGCTCGCGCTCGCGCGTGCGCGCGCCGAGGGAGCGCCGGACCTGAACGTCTGCATCCAGGTGAACATCAGCGGCGAGGCGGCCAAGGGCGGCGTCTCCCCGGGCGGCGCGTTGGCGCTCGCGCGCGAGGTGGCCGCGATCCCGCGCCTGGCGCTGCGCGGCCTCATGGGCATGGCGAGCGCGACGGGCGATGTCGCCGCGCAGCGCGAGCAATTCGCGTCACTGAAGGCGGCATTCGAGGAAATCCGCTCCTCGGGCATCGCCATGGATACACTCTCGATGGGCATGAGCCACGATTTCGAGGCGGCGCTCGCGGAGGGCGCGACGATGGTGAGGATCGGCACGGCGATATTCGGCGACAGGCGACCATGAAGATCGCGTTCATCGGCGGCGGCAACATGGCGCGCGCCATCGTCGGCGGCCTGGTCGCCAAGGGCACGCGCGCCGCGGACATCGTCGTCGTGGAGCCCGACGCGCTCGCGCGCCTGAAGCTCGTGTCGGAATTCGGCGTCGCCGCGATCGAGAGTGCGGGCGCGCCGCTGGGCGGCGTGGACGTCGCCATCTTCGCGGTGAAGCCGCAGCAGATGCGCGCCGCGGCCCAGGCGTGCGCGCCGCACTTCACCGATCCGCTCCTCGTCACCATCGCGGCGGGCATCCGCATCGACGACCTGTCGCGCTGGCTGGGCGGGCTCGAGCGCATCGTGCGCGCGATGCCCAACACGCCGGCGCTGGTGCACGCCGGAGTGACGGGGCTCTACGCTGCGTCGGTGGTGGGCACGGACGACCGCAACACGGCCGAGGCGCTCATGTCGGCGGTGGGCGCGGCGCTGTGGTTCGAGAACGAGTCCGACCTGGACGCGGTGACGGCCGTCTCCGGGAGCGGTCCCGCCTACGTCTTCTACGCGATCGAGGCGCTGGAGAGCGCCGCGCGCGAGCTGGGCCTCGCCGAGGGCGCCTCGCGCTCGCTCGCGCTGTGGACCTTCGTCGGCGCCACCAAGCTCGCCATAGAGCGCGGCGAGGATCCGGCCGCGTTGCGCGCGCAGGTCACCTCGAAGGGCGGAACCACCGAGCGCGCGCTCGAGGTGCTGGACGCGGCGAAGGTGAAGGAGCATTTCGTGGCGGCGGTTCGCGCCGCCTGCGAGCGCTCGCGCGAGCTGGGAGCGGCGCTGGGAAAGGACCCGACTTGATCAACCAGGCCATCGCCTTCGTCCTGGACGCACTCGCGAGCCTCTTCATCCTCGGCGCGCTGGTGCGCTTCTGGATGCAGGCCTTCCGCGCGCCTTCGCGAAACCCCATCGCCTACTTCACGATGGCGCTCACCGACTGGGCGGTGAAGCCGCTGCGCCGCGTGGTCCCGGGCTTAGCCGGGCTCGACTGGTCTTCGCTCGTGGTCGCCTGGGCGCTGGAATTCCTGCTGCAGTTCCTGCTCCTCCTCCTCATGGGCGGATCGGCGCTCGATAACCCTTCCGTGCTGTCGGTGCTTCTCTTCTCGTCCTTCGTGAAGCTCGTGCGCCTGTCGATCTACGTCTTCATGGGCGCGCTCATCATCGGAGTCGCCCTTTCGTGGGTGAACCCGCGCCATCCCGTGGCGCCTTTCTTCGAGGCGCTCATCAATCCCTTCATGAAGCCGGTGCGCAACGTGATCCCGCCCATCGGCGGGGTCGACATCTCGCCGATCTTCGTCTTCATCTTCTTCCAGCTGCTGCTGATGCTGCCGGTGGCGTGGCTCGAGGCCGAGACCGCGCGCATGCTCTCGCGGGCATTGCTGTAGCGGCCGCGCCGCGCGCGCCGATTATTCCGCATTCCTTCCCCGGCATTGTCGCTGCGCCCGACGCCGAATCCGCTGCGGAAGTGCGCGCGTTGCATGCGTAATGTCTCGTTCAAGCGCGGCGCACCCGAAGCGCGAGTGAACCTGACACTACAAAGGACCCAGCCATGAACGCCCTGCACGAAGTCGCCCTCATCGCCGCGCTCGCCTCCCCCATGCTCGTGATCGCCGCGGTGAACGCCGCCCTGTATCTCGCCGGGGAGCGCGGAACCCTCCTCTTCCCGGACCGCAGCGCCTTCCCGGCCCTCGCGCTGGAGAGCCTGCCCATAGTCCAGGGCTACCTCGCGACCGAGCCGGAGCCCGAATTCGAGGAAGAGCTGCGCCTGGCGGCCTAGGTGGCGGGCGGTTTCGCCCGCTCCCGGCGGCATTCGGCCCCCGAATTTCGCACTTCGTCGCTTTCGGGTGGCCGGGGCGGGGCGCCCCGCCTAGAGTGCGGTCATCGGTTCAACGCAGTCCAACTTCAACGGAGACAGAAATGACATTCGCCATCCTCGTGACCTTCGCCTTCTTCGCCCCCATCGCCGCGACCGTGCTCGCCAACGTCGCCTCGCTGCGCGGCTTCGCGTAGGGCGAAAGTGCGTGAACGCACAATCCCTCGTCGGATTCTCGGGGCTCGCGCTGCGCACTGCGCCGCGGACTTCGCGAGCGCTCGCGCTTAGGCTGGGAACCATGAAGAACCGCTTTCCTTCCGAGAACCGGGCCCAATGGCGCAGCCGCTTCCTCGCCATCGCCCGCGAGCTCGAGGTCTGCGGCGCGCACCGCCGCCCGTCGCCCGACTCCAGCCTGCGCGCGCGCTTCCTTCCGGCGCGGTCGCTGCGCGGCATTCGCCTGGGGTGCATCCGCGGCGTCGCCTGACCTTCCGAAGTTTCAGGTGCAGCGCAAACCGGGCCCCGAGCCCGGTTTGTTGTGGGCGCCCTGTGCGCCAAGTCACTCATAATCCTGGCGAAACGCGGGTACACTGGGCCAATTCCAGGGACAATAACCCTTACGCTGCATGGACGCCGCTACCTCGAACCGTTTCGAGACCGAGATCGCCCGGTACAACCGCTGGCGCGAAGACCTCACGCAATCGGTCCATGCGTACCACGACTGGCTCGAGTCCAACGGGCAGCTCGACGTCCAGCAATCGATCCGCTTCTACGACCTCCTCGAGAACCTGAACAAGGGCCGGCTCATGCTCGCCTTCCTCGCGGAGTACTCGCGCGGCAAGTCCGAGCTCATCAACGCGCTCTTCTTCTCGAGCTTCAAGGAGCGGCTCCTGCCCTCCGACGTGGGCCGCACGACGATGTGCCCCACGGAGATCTTCCACGATCCCAGCGAAGAGCCGTACCTGAAGCTCCTCTCGGTCGAGACGCGCTACCGCGACGAATCGATCTCGCAGCTGAAGAACATGCCGATCGAGTGGAGCAAGATCCGGCTGAACACGGCTTCGGCGGCCGACATGAAGAAGTCGCTGAAGGCGCTCGCCGACACCAAGCGCGTCTACGCGCTGGAGGCCCGCATGCTCGGCCTCGCGCCCATGGTGAACGACAAGGGCGAGGCGCCCGGCGAGGAGGAGCTGGTGGAGGTCCCCGCGTGGCGCTACGCGATGATCAACTACCCGCATCCGCTCCTCACCAACGGCATCTCGATCCTGGACACGCCGGGACTCAACGCCATGGGCATGGAGCCGGAGCTCACCGTGAGCACGATCCCCAGCGCCCACGCGATCCTCTTCCTGCTGTCCATCGACACCGGCGTCACCAAGAGCGACATGGAGATCTGGGACCGCTACGTGAAGGCGGGCCTGCCGCAGAAGCTCGCGGTGCTGAACAAGATCGACCTCATGTGGGACGAGCTGAAGACGCCTGCCGAGATCGACAAGGCGATCGCGCGGATGGTCGAGACCACCTCGCAGCACCTGCAGCTTGCGCGGGAGCGCATCTTCCCGATCTCCGCGCAGAAGGCCCTCCTCGGGCGCATCCGCGAGGACGCCGGGCTCATCAGAAAGAGCGGCATCGAGGCGCTGGAGAAATTCCTCGCCGAGGAAGTGGTGCCGATGAAGCGCCAGATCCTCTGCAAGGCCGTGGTGAACGAGATCGGCGGCATGATGACCTCGTCGCGCGCCTCGGTGGCCAAGCGCCAGCAGGCGAACCAGGCCGAGATCACCGAGCTGAACGGCCTGGTGGGCAAGAGCCGCGAGGTGGTGACCAAGCTCTGGGGCAGGATCACCGCGGAGAAGAACGCCTACAACGCGGCGCTCGCCGAGTACAAGGTGAACCACGCCCAGTTCAGCGCCAAGAAGACGGCGCTCCTCGACATGCTGAACGCGCAGAAGCTCGACGCGGCGCTCGCCCAGAGCGCCCAGACGATCGAGGATTCGTGGACCACGATCACCCTGCAGCGCGGCATGAACTCGCTGGTGAAGAACATGAACGAGGACTTCGAGGGCACGTTCGCCGCCTCGGAGGACATCAAGAAGCTGATGCAGGGCGTCTACAACACCTTCATCGAGAAGTTCGGCTTCCAGAAGATGACGATCCCGGCGCTGGACCTCGATCCCCACCGCACCAAGCTGCAGCTCCTGGTGATGCAGACCGAGGCCTTCGTGAAGGACCCGGTGAACGTGGTGGTGAAGGAAAAGCACTTCGTCGTGAAGAACTTCTACGCGACGCTGGTGAAGGAGGCGCGGCGCAATTTCGGCGACGCGAAGACGCAGACCGAGCGCTGGCTGCAGGCGGTGGTGATGCCGCTGGAAGTGCAGATCAAGGACCACAAGGCGCAGCTGCAGTCGCGCCTGGACAACCTCGCCAAGATCAACGAGAAGACCACCTCGATCAACGAGCAGATGGCGATATTGAAGGCCGCCGAGGCCGAGCTGAAGAAGCAGCGCGAGATGATCGAGGGCCTCATCCAGCGCGTCTCCGCCCACGAGGCGCGCGCCTCGCTCGCCGAGGCGAGCGCGCCGGCCGCTCGGCCCGGGCAGGACGTGCCGGTCGAGCTGATGAAGACGACGCGCATGGCGAGCTTCGATGCGCCGAAGCCCGCGCCGAAGCCCGCGCCCGCGGCGAAGGCGCCCGGGACGCCGCTCATTTCCGACGACGCTTTCGCGCACCTCGCCAGGCCCGGGACGCCGGCGTTCGATCCCATGAAGACCCAGAAGATGGGCGCCGACGTGCAGAGCACGCAGCGCATGAGCGCGGCCGGCCCCGAGAGCACCCAGCCCATGGACGCGGCGGGCCCGGAGAGCACGCAGCGCATCACCGCCCAGGATCCCCAGGCGACGCAGCGCCTGGGTCCCACTCCCACCCCCGCGGAAAAGCCCGCGCGCGAGGGCGACAAGACCATGAAGATCGCCAAGCTCGACCCGGCCTTCAGGCCCGAGGCCACGCAGAAGATCGATCCCAATTCGCCCACCGTGCCGATCGAGGGCCAGACGTTCTCCGAGGCCGAGACCACGCAGCGCATCGACGATTCGATCTGGCGCCTCCAGGAAGCCAAGCGCATCCTCAAGGGGATCACGCCGAAATAGCCCTTTTCCCAGATGGGGTAATATCGTAGTGCGATATACTCGCGGAAAATCCGCTTCTCGCTACGTCAAACCGGCAACAACACGGAGGAGGACGTCATGCACGATCGCAAATCAGGTTCCCACCAGCAGGGCCGCCGCGACTTCATCCGCACGAGCCTTGGCGTCGCCGGCGGCCTCGCGCTGCCCATGGGCTTCGCCTCCAGGGCATTCGCCGCGGACCATCCGCCCATCGGGACGTGGCCCGCGGGCTCGTCGGGCAATTCCATCTTCATCGGCATCGCGGTTCCGCGCACCGGCACGTACGCGGTGCAGGGCGAGGACGAGCTGAAGGGTTGGCAGCTCGCCATCGAGCACATCAACGAGGGCAACCCCCTCATCAAGAAGATCTCGCCCAAGAGCAAGAAGGGCGTGCTCGGCAAGGAATTGAAGTACGGCGTCGCCGACTCCGGCGCGAAGCCGAACGACGCGGTGCAGGCGCAGCAGCGCTTCATCACCGAGAACAAGGCGATCCTCATGACCGGCTCGACGTCGAGCGCGGTCGCGGTGGCGTTGAACAAGCTCGCCCAGCGTGAGAAGGTGCTTTACGTGACCGGCATCTCGGGCTCCAACGACACCACCGGCAAGGACTGCGTGCGCTACGGCTTCCGCCAGTGCTTCTACGGCCAGACCGCCGCCGCGGCGATCGGCCCGGTCGTCGTCAAGAACTACGGCAAGAACAAGAAGGCCGCCTACCTCACGCCCGACTACACCTACGGCCACACGGTGACCAAGTCGATGCAGGACTACCTCGCGACCGCGGGGTGGACCACAGCGACGAACCAGGTGGCCCCGCTCGGCGCGCCCGACTACTCCTCGTACCTGCTGAACGTCGCCAACTCCGGCGCCGACGTGCTCATCAACGTGAACTGGGGCCACGACGCGGTGCTGTCGATCCAGCAGGCGAAGCAGTTCGGCATCCTCGACAAGATGAAGCTGGTGGTCCCGTACCAGATCCCGTTCCTTTCGCGCGAGACGGGCCCGGCGCTCCTCGCCGACGTGTATGCAGCCACCGACTTCTGGTGGACGCTCGAGGACCAATATCCGCTCGCCAAGATGTTCGTCGAGGCGTTCGACAAGAAGTTCGGCTATAAGCCGGAGTGGGGCGCGAACAACGCCTACATGTCGTTCGCCCTCTGGGCCGAGGCGGTCGAGAACGCCGGCAGCTTCTATCCGCCGGACGTGATCAAGTCCTTCGAGGCCGGCCGCAAGATCCAGTCGACCGTGGGCGAGGTGTACTTCCGCAAGGAAGACCACCAGCTGGTGCGCCCGGTCTTCATCGTGAAGGGGAAGAAGCCCTCCGCCATGAAGAACAAGGAGGACTTCTACGACGTGGTGGAGACGGTGCCCGGCGCGCCGCTCATGCAGGCGCCGGACGCCTTCGGCTGCCATCTGGGCGACTACACCTAAATCTCCTGCTAGGATTCGGCAGTGCAACGGCGCCGCGGGCGGCGGTAACCGCCCGCGGCGCCTCGACATCCATGATCACCTGGGCCAACTTCGTCTCGCAGCTTTTCAACGGCCTCGCGCTGGGGGCGCTGCTCGCCCTCATCAGCTCGGGCCTCACGATCATCTACGGCACGCTCGGGGTCCTCAACCTCGCGCACGGCGCGATGTTCATGCTGGGCGGCTACGCCGGCTACGCCGCCTACCAGGCGAGCGGATCCTTCATCGTCGCGGTGATCGGCGGCACGGTGGCACTCCTGGTGGTGGGCGTGCTGATGGAGCGGATCATCATCCGCCGCTTCTATTCCCGCCCCCACGAGGACCAGCTCCTCGTCACCTTCGGCCTTTCCATCTGCTTCGTGGAGGCGGTGCGCTTCTTCTTCTCGAGCCAGTCCCTCATGGTGCCCCCGCCGAAGATCTTCTCCGGGATCACCAACCTCGGCTTCATGTTCTACCCGACCTACCGCCTGGCCGTCGTCGGCATCGTCGCGGCGGCGCTCCTCGCGCTCTACGTCGTCCTCTACCGCACGCGCCTGGGCATGATCGTGCGCGCCGGCATCGAGGATTCCGTGATGGTCGACTCCCTCGGCATCAACGTCGACCGCGTCTTCATGGTCGTCTTCGGGATCGGCGCCATGGCGGCGGGCTTCGCGGGAATCGTGAACGCCCCCGTGGTCTCGCTCACGCCGGAGGTGGGCGAGGCGATCCTGGTGCAGACCTTCGTGGTGGTGGTAATCGGCGGCGTGGGGTCCTTCCCCGGCGCGGTGCTGGGCGGCCTCATCGCCGGCGAGATCATCAGCCTCACCTCGATGGTGAACCCGGGCTACGCGTACGTGATGCTCTTCGCGGCGATGACGCTGGTGTTGATGGTGCGTCCGCACGGCCTCCTCGGTACGCGGGGCCGCGAATGAGCGCTTCCATCTAATGCTCCGGCGGGACCGACATCACCTCGTCGAGATCCTGACGGCGATCGGCCTGATCGCGGCGCCGTTCGTGCTGCCCTACCTCGGCAGCGCCCCCAATACCGTGAACCGCATCCTGGTCTGGGGCCTCTTCGGCATCGGCTTCGACATCCTCTTCGGCTACACGGGCCTGCTCTCCTTCGGCCAGTCCGCGTTCTACGGCACCGGGGGATTCATCGCCGCGTACCTCCTCACCCGCGCGGGCTTCCCGCACGTGATGACCGCCCTCGTGATCGGCATGGTCGCCGCCGCCGTGGTCGGCTACCTGGTGGGCCTCATCGCGCTGCGCCGCACCGGCATCTACTTCGCCATGATCACCGTGGCCATCGCGGAGGTCTTCTACTTCGTGGAGTTCAACCCGCTCTCGGAGTGGACCGGCGGCGAGAACGGGTTGCCGGGCGTTCCCATGCCCACGCTCTACCTCGGGTTCACCACGCTGCACTTCAAAAGCGGCTGGTCGCTCTATCCGTTCCTCGCCTTCTGCTACTTCGTCGGCATCGTGATCGCGCTGCGCATCGTGCGCTCGCCGGTGGGCGCGATCTTCCGGGCGATCCGCGAGAACCCGCTGCGCGCGGCCGCGGTGGGCCACAACATCCGCGGCTACAAGCTCGCCGCCTTCGTGATCGCCGCCGCCTATGCGGGCCTCGCCGGGGGACTCCTGGGCGTGATGCAGGCCTTCATGCCGCCGGAGGCGTTCACCTTCGAGACCTCCGGCCAGCTCGTGATCCAGACCGCGATCGGCGGCCGCGGCACGCTCTTCGGCCCGCTGGTGGGCGCCGCCGTGTGGCTCTTCCTGCAGGACTTCCTGCAGGCGACGCTGCATCTGGGAGCCGCGTGGAAGCTGGTCCTGGGCCTGGTGTTCGTGCTGCTCGTGTGCTTCCTGCGCCAGGGGATCATCGGCGGCGTGATCGACCTCTATGGCCTC
The DNA here is from genome assembly GCA_038244725.1 of Burkholderiales bacterium. Lineage (GTDB taxonomy): Bacteria > Pseudomonadota > Gammaproteobacteria > Burkholderiales > Usitatibacteraceae > Usitatibacter. The sequence continues at coordinate 65,967 of JBBRTF010000017.1, read as the reverse complement.
CTCGCGCGCAAGCGCGCCGCCCGCGTCGAGGCCCGGCAATCCGCATCCGAGCGCGCCCTCACCGCCGAGGAGGAGCAGCGGGCGGCGCAGGCCGAGGCCGCGAGCGGGCCCGTCGCCGTGCCCATGCCCGCGCGCCACCACGCGGCCGCCGATTTCAAGGGCCCGATCCTGAAGGCGACCGGCCTCACCAAGCACTACGGCGGCGTGGTCGCCAACGCGGGCATCGACTTCACCGTGAGCGCGGGCGAGGTGCGCGGCATCATCGGCCCGAACGGCGCGGGCAAGTCGACCTTCTTCAAGATGCTCACCTGCGAAGTGCCGCCCACCTCCGGCAGGATCGAGTTCGAGGGGCGCGACATCACCGGCCTCAGCGTGACCGACGTGTGCCAGCTCGGGCTCACCAAGAGCTACCAGGTGAACGAGCTCTTCAACCGCCTCACCGTGCACGACAACGTGGTCATCGCCGCGCTCGCCGAGCTGCGCGGCAAGTTCAGGCTCGACATGCTGAGGAGCCTCGCGAAGGTGCCCCGGCTGGAAGCGCAGGTCTCGCACACCCTCGACCTCGTGAACCTCACCGCGCGCCGCGACACGCCGGTCTCGGAGCTCGCCTACGGCGAGAAGCGCCGCCTCGAGGTCGGCCTCGCGCTCGCCTCGTCGCCGTCGCTGCTGCTGCTGGACGAGCCGCTCGCGGGCATGAGCCCGCGCGAGCGGATCGAGACGGTGAGGCTGCTCAAGTCGATCGCGCAGGGCCGCACCATGATCATCATCGACCACGACATGGACTCGCTCTTCGAGCTGGCCGGGCGCGTCACCGTGCTGCAGGAAGGCCGCGTGCTGGTCGAGGGCACGCCCGCCGAGATCAAGGCCAACGCCCAGGTGCAGGAAGCCTACCTGGGCGGCGTGAACGAGGCGGTCGCGCCATGAGTCTGCTCGAAGTCGAGGGCCTGAACAGCTACTACGGCGATTCGCACATCCTCTTCGACGTGTCGATGCGCGTGGAGAAGAACGAGGTGGTGGCGCTCCTGGGGCGAAACGGCGCCGGCAAGAGCACCACGCTGAAGACGCTCATGGGCGTGCTCGCGCCCCGGTCGGGCTCGGTGATCCTGGACGGCGTGCAGATAGCCGGCAGGAAGAGCCACGCGATCGCCAAGATGGGCATGCAGCTCGTGCACGAGAACCGGCGCATCTTCGGCAGCCTCGACGTCGAGGAGAACCTGGTGCTCGCCGGGTACACCGCCCCGAAGAAATGGCCGCTCGAGCGCATCTACGAGATGTTTCCGCGCCTGAAGTCGCGCCGCGGCAGCCGCGGCACGGACCTGTCGGGCGGCGAACAGCAGATGCTCGCCATCGCGCGCGCGCTCATCCGCGACCCGAAGATCATCCTGCTTGACGAGCCCTTCGAGGGGCTCGCGCCGGTGATCGTGCGCGACCTCATGGCGGCCTGCCGCGAGCTCGCCGCCGCCGGGCAGACCATCGTGCTGGTGGAGCAGAACCTCGCCGCCACGCTCGCCCTCGCGCAGCGCGTCTACATGATCAACAACGGCCACGTGGTCCACGAGGGGCCGGCGCAGGAGCTGAAGGCCCAGCCGGAGATATTGCAGCGCTACCTGGGCGTCTAGGGAAGGTCTGATTTATTCCCGGGGTGTGCGACGGGTCGATCCCTAGAGAAGGATCACGTCGTACTGCTCCTGCATGTACGCGGTCTCGACCTGCATGGAGATGGGCTTGGCGATGAAGTCGCCCAGCTGCGTGAGGCTCGCCGACTCCTCCTCGAGGAAGAGGTCGATCACCTTCTGGGAAGCGAGGATGCGGTACTCCTTGGCGTTGAACTGCCGGTCGGTGCGCAGGATCTCGCGCAGGATCTCGTAGCACACCGTCTGCGGCGTCTTCAGCTCGCCGCGCCCGACGCACACCGGGCATGGCTCGCACAGCACGTGCGCGAGCGATTCGCGCGTCCTCTTGCGCGTCATCTCCACCAGGCCCAGCTGCGAGAAGCCGTTCACGGTGACGCGCGTGCGGTCGTGCGAGAGCGCCTTCCTGAATTCCGCGAGCACAGCGTCGCGGTGCTCGGCGCTCTCCATGTCGATGAAGTCGACGATGATGATGCCGCCCAGGTTCCTCAGGCGCAGCTGGCGCGCGATCGACTGCGCGGCCTCGAGGTTGGTCTTGAAGATGGTGTCGTCGAACGAGCGCCCGGAGACGAATCCCCCGGTGTTCACGTCGATGGTGGTGAGCGCCTCGGTCTGGTCGATGATCACGTAGCCGCCGCTCTTCAGGTCGACGCGGCGCGCGAGGGCCCTCTCGATCTCGTCCTCCACGCCGAAGAGGTCGAAGAGCGGGCGCTCGCCCGCGTAGTGCTCGAGGATCGGGAGAGCCTGGGGCGTGTAGCGCTGCGCGAACTCGGCCACCTTGCCGAAGGTCTCGCGCGAGTCGACGATGATGCGCTCGGTCGAATCGGTGACGAGGTCGCGCAGCACCCGCGTAGCGAGGGAGAGGTCCTGGTAGAGGAGCTCCCGCGGGGCGGCGCTCTGCGCGGCGAGCTGGATCTGCTTCCAGAGCGTGATGAGGTACTCGACGTCGGCGCTCAGCTCCGCGTCGCTCGCCGCCTCCGCGACGGTGCGCACGATGAAGCCGCCGGTCTCCCCGGGCGGGATGAGCGACTGCACCTTCTCGCGCAGGTGCTCGCGCTCGGCCTCGTCCTCGATCCTCTGCGAGATGCCGATGTGCGGGTCCTGCGGCAGGTACACGAGGAGCCGCCCGGCGATGGACACCTGCGTCGACAGGCGCGCGCCCTTGCTGCCGATCGGGTCCTTGACCACTTGTATCAGGAGCGTCTGGCCCTCGGAGAGGATCTTCTCGATGGGGCGCAGCTCGCCGCCGCTGCCGTTCCTCGCCATCCAGATGTCGGCCACGTGCAGGAACGCCGCGCGCGCGAGCCCGATCTCGACGAAGGCCGACTGCATGCCGGGCAACACGCGGCATACGCGGCCGAGGTAGATGTTTCCGACCAGGCCCCGGCTCGAGTCGCGCTCGATGTGCAGCTCCTGCACCGCGCCCTGCTCGGTCACCGCCACCCGCGTCTCCTGCGGGGTGACGTTTATCAGAATTTGCTCGTTCATCTCCGCTCTCGCCCTAAGGCGGTTAACGCAGATGAACGCAGATGAGCGCAGATGAACGTACTGCCACTACTCTGAAGTCGTCCTTACGTCTTCATTGCCGAGCGATCGCCTCCTAGTGGGGTACGTTCATCTGCGTTCATCTGCGTTCATCTGCGTTTCCAAAGCCGTAATCCAAAGCTGTAGTCATCCCTAGGGTACGGCAATTCCGAATTTGCGCAGGATCTCGGCGGTCTCGTAGAGCGGCAGACCCATGACCCCCGAGTAGCTCCCCTCGATGCGCTCGACGAAAGCCCCGGCGCGGCCCTGGATGGCGTAGGCGCCCGCCTTGTCGAAGGGCTCGCCCGACTGCACGTAGGCGCCGATGCGCGATTCGTCGAGCGGGGCGAAGGTGACGAGCGACTCGCTCACCTCCATCTCGAAGCGCTCCTCGTAGGTGACGGCCACCGCCGTGAGCACGCGGTGCTGCGTGCCTGCCAGGAGCTTGAGGATGCGCTCGGCATCCGCGCGGTCCAGGGGCTTGCCGAGGATCTCGCCCGCGAGGCTCACCGTGGTGTCCGCGGCGAGCACCGGCTTCCTCTGCAGGCCCCGGCGCATCACCACGCGCTGCCATGCCGCCTCGGCCTTCAGGCGCGTCACGCGCTGCACGTAGACGTCCGCGTGCTCGCCGGGGCGCACGTTCTCGTCGGTGTCGGCGTCCTGGCGCGGGCCCTCGCGAAAGAGGAGCGGCTCGAACTTAACTCCGATCTGCGCGAGGAGCTCGCGGCGCCGCGGGCTGCGTGAGGCGAGGTAGATCATCAGGTCCCTGTACGGCGAAGCGGTTTGGTGAAGAGTGCGGCGAGCCGCGGCGCGATGGCTGCGGCGCTTTCCCGGGGGCGCGTCTCGATCGCGAAATGCGCTCCGGGCACGCGCACGACCTCGGCATTCTGACAGACCTCCTCGAGGTGGCCGCGCGCCGCCCCGCCCACCACGAAGTCGTCGTCGAATTGCACGATGACCACGGGGATGCGCAGCCCGCGCAGCTCCGCGCTCACGTCCTCGGTCGCGATGATGCGAAGCCGCTCGCCGATCACGTCCTGGCGCATCGCGCGCAGCGCCGTCGCAAGCGCCTCCGACCAGCGCTTGCGCGCGGGATCGGTCACCGCGAACCCGAGGGGATTGAGGAAATGCGCGCCCAGGAACTGCGCCACGGCCGGCATCGAGGCGCCGAGAGACGCCCACGGCACCGGCGCACGCGCGAAGGCGCCGCACAGCACGACCGCGGCCACATGCGGATCGCGCGCGGCCCAGCGCGCCGCCACGAGCCCCGAGAACGACTCGGCGACCAGCACCGGCCGCGAGTCGGTGTGCACCTGGCTCGCGGCGTAGCGCGCGTATCCGGCGAGCGAATCGAGCGTTCGGTCCGGGTAGCTCACGGAGCGCGCCGGATGGTGGCGCGCCAGCGCCTGCACGAACTCCGCGCGCAGCTCCCCCACCCCGTCGAAGCCGGGCAGGAAGACGATCTCGGTGGCGGGGGCGGCGGCGCTCATTCGCGATGATAGGGATGGCGCGCGAGGATCGTCCATGCGCGGTACAGCTGCTCGGCGAGCACCACCCGCACCAGCTGGTGCGGGAGCGTGAGCGCCGAGAGCGAGAAGATCTTGTCGGCGCGTTCCTTCACCTCGTCTCCCAGGCCCTCGGCGCCGCCGATCGCGAAGACCGGGTGGCTCGCGTCGCGCATCCACTGGGCGAGCATGACCGAGAGCCCCTGGGTGGAGACGGTCTTGCCGCGCTCGTCGAGCGCGATCACGGTCGCGCCGGAGGGCACCGCGGCGAGCATGCGCTTCGCCTCGTCCGCCTTGCCCTTGTCGGCGGGCTTGAGCTCCACCAGCTCCACGCGCACTTCCGGTGGCATGCGCCGCGTATATTCCTGGAATCCTTCCTGGATCCATGCCGGCATCTTGTGGCCCACCGACAGGATCGTCACGCGCATGCCGCGCGCGCCCTAGGCCGCGCCGCGGCGGGGCGCGCGTTTGTCGTCGGTCTTGCGGCGCGCGCGGGCAGCGGGCCGGCGCGTCGCCACGGGCTCGGTGGAATTCACCACCTTGTCGAACTTGCCCTCGCCCCAGAGCTCCTCGAGGTTGTAGTACTGGCGCACCGCGGGCTGCATCACGTGCGCGACGATGTCGCCCGCGTCCACCAGGATCCAGTCGCCGGACTCCTCGCCCTCGGTGCCGATGATGGTGGCGCCGGCCTCCTTCAGCGCGTCGCGCACGTGGCGCGAGAGCGCCTTGGTCTGGCGCGCCGAGTCGGCGCTCGCGACCACGATCCAGTCGAAGATCGCGGTCACCTTGCGCACGTCGATCGCCTGGATGTCGTGCGCCTTGATGTCCTCGAGCGCCTCGATGACCAGCTTCTTCTTGGCGAGCGTGGTGAGTTTTTTCATGTGTACAGGTTGTGTGAGCGGATGAATTCAACCACCGGGTCGGGGGTGAGGTAGCGGATCGAGGCTCGCCCGCCCGCGGCGGCGCGGATGGCGGTCGATGATATGGACAGCGCAGTCATGGCAAAGGTCATTACCTTTCCGGCCGGTGCGCCGGCGAGCTCACGGGGATCGAGCGTGATGCGCGGCCAGATCTCGCGCGGGATCGTGCCCGGCCCCTTCGTGAACCAGTCCTCGTCCCCTGCGCGCACCGCCACCGCGAAATGGGCGAGGTCGAAGAGCTCGGTCCAGCGATGCCAGGTGTCGACGCGGGCGAAGGCGTCGGTGCCGGCGAGGAAGACGATCGGCGTTTCGGGCCCGTGCTCACGGCGGATCTCGACGAGCGTGTCGTAGGTGTAGGTATTGCCGGAGCGCCTGAGCTCGCGGTCGTCGACGTCGAAGCGCGCGTCGCGCGCGGTGGCGAGCTTCACCATGGTGAGGCGCTGGTCGTTGGTGGCGTGCGCGTCGCGCCCGCGGTGGTACGGCAGGCCCGCGGGGATGAACACCACCTTGTCGAGGTGGAAGGCCTCGGAGAGCTCGGTGGCAAGCCGAAGGTGCCCGAAGTGAACCGGGTCGAACGTGCCGCCGAAGAGGCCGATCGCCGCCAAATCAGGCGCGCACCTGCCCGTCGCCGAGCACGATCCACTTCTGCGACGTGAGGCCCTCGAGCCCGACCGGGCCGCGGGCGTGCAGCTTGTTGGTGGAGATACCGATCTCGGCGCCCAGGCCGTACTCGAAGCCGTCGGCGAAGCGCGTGGACGCGTTCACCATCACCGAGCTCGAGTCCACTTCGCGAAGGAAGCGCTGCGCGCGCGTCCAGTCGCCGGTCACGATCGCGTCGGTGTGCTGCGAGCCGTACTTCGCGATGTGCGCGATGGCCTCTTCCAGGCCCGCCAGCGTCGCGATCGACACGATCGGCGCGAGGTACTCGGTGTAGAAGTCCTCGTCGGTGGCGGCTTTGGTGCCCTTCACGCCGGCCTTCTTCAGGATCTCGCGCGACTCCGCGCAGCAGCGCATCTCGACGCCCTTCTTCGCGTAGATGCGGCCGATCTCGGGGAGCACCGCCGGCGCGATGGCGCGGGCGACGAGGAGCGCCTCCATCGTGTTGCACGTGCCGTAGCGCTGTGTCTTGGCGTTGTCGGCGATGGCGATGGCTTTCGCGGGATCGGCGTGATCGTCGATGTACACGTGGCAGACGCCGTCGAGGTGCTTGATCACCGGCACACGCGCCTCCTGCGTGACGCGCTCGATCAGTCCCTTGCCGCCGCGCGGCACGATGGCGTCGACGTATTTCTCGAGCTTCACGAGCTCGTCCACCATCGCACGATCCGGCGTGTCCACGAGCTGGATCGCGTTCTCCGGAAGGCCGGCCGCCTTCAGTCCCGCGGCGAGGCACGCGGCGATGGCGCGGTTGGACTTGAGGGAGTCGCTGCCGCCGCGCAGGATGCAGGCGTTGCCCGATTTCAGGCAGAGCGCGCCCGCATCGGCCGTCACGTTGGGGCGTGACTCGTAGATGATCGCGATCACGCCGAGCGGCACGCGCATGCGGCCCACCTGGATTCCCGAGGGGCGGAAGGCGAGCCCGCTCACTTCGCCCACGGGATCGGCGAGCTTCGCGATCTCGCGAAGGCCTTCGGCCATCGCCTCGATCGCCTTCGCGGTGAGCGTGAGGCGATCGATGAAGGCGTCGTCGCGCCCCTCGGAGCGCGCCGCCTTCACGTCCTGGGCGTTGGCGGCGAGGATCGTCTTCTCGCGCTCCACCAGCATCTGCGCGGCGGACTCGAGCGCCCGGTTCTTCGCGGCGGTGGAAGCGCGCGCGAGCTCGCGGCTCGCGGCGCGAGCCGATTTCCCCATCGCCTGCGCGAGCGCCGCGGTGCCGGTGGCGGCGGTCGAGTCGTCGGGCATGTTCATGCGGCTTCGCTCATCACGGGTCGTCCGGCGATGCCGAGCGCGAGGTCCACCACGTTGGACCAGGGATCCCCGGTCTCGACGCCTTTAATCATGCGGTCGATCCTGTGGGCCCGCAAGAGCTCGCGATCGAACGTCGCCGCCGAGTGGCGCCGCGCGGTACGGTTGAGCTTCTCCATGCGCTCGGGAGGAATGAAGCGCTTCGGACGCTGGTTCGCCGTGACCGCCATGAGCAGGCGCAGCTCCTCGGCGAGCGTCCAGAGGAGGAGCGGCAGCGGCTCGCCCTCGGCCTCGAGGCAATCGACCACGCGGGCGACGCGCGCGGGATCGTCGCCGTGGATCGCGTCGAGGAGCGTGTCGCGCTCGAAGCGCGCGACATCGGCGACCGAGCCGCGGATCGCCTCCAGCGTGACCTCGCCTTCGGGCAGCAGGAGCGCCAGTTTCTCGACTTCCTGCTTCGCGGCGAGGAGGTTGCCCTCGACGCGGTCGGCGAGCCATTCGAGCGTCTCGACCGCGGCGCGCTGGCGCTGGCGCGCGAGGCGCTCGCCGAGCCATGCGGGAAGCTCGTCGCGCGTCACGGCCTTCGCCTCCACCACGACGCCGGTGCGCTCGAGCGCGTCGAACCACTTGGCCTTGAGCTGCTGCCAGTCCAGCTCGGGCAGCATCACCAGCGTCACCGCGTCGTCCGGCAGCCGCGCGCACCACGCTTCGATGGCGCGTGCGCCTTCCACGCCGGGCTTGCCGGTGGGAATGCGCAGCTCCACGAGGCGCTTCGCCGCGAAGAGCGAGAGGTTCGCGGCACTCGCGCCCAGCTTCGCCCAGTCGACGCCCGGCTCGGCGAAGAAGATCTCGCGCTCGGTCGAGCCCGCCTTGCGCGCGGCCTCGCGAATGCGGTCGGCGGCTTCCAGCGCGAGCAGCGCCTCGGCGCCGTGGATCGCGTAGAGCGGGCCGACCCCTTTCTTCAACTGCGCCTCGAGCTGCCGCGTGCCGATCTTCATCGCCGTCAGATCTCGCGCTGCATGGCGGCCACGTGCCTCAGGATCTGGCGGGCGAGGTCCTGCTGCATGTCCTTGAAGAGGAGCGCCTCCTCGGCCTCCTTCGCGGTGGGCGCCGTCTCGCTGTAGGTGATGAGGCGCCGCGTCTCGATCTGGGTGGAGGGAATCACCGGCGCCTCGCGGCCCGGCACCACGAGGTCGTAGCGCACCGCGAGGCGCAGCTGGAACTCGTACACGCGCCCCGTGCCGGTGATGGTGAACACGGTCTTCTCGCGCGTTTCCTGCAGGATGCGCAGGTGTGCTTCCGACTCGACTGGCGTCGCCACCAGGCGCGTGGGGCCCGCGGCGAGCGCGCGGCGGATGTCGGCGACGACGAGCGAGGGACCCACGCTCGACAGGTAGAGCTTGCGGATGCCGACCTCCGGCTCCTTGCGCAGCTGGAAGCCGCAACCCGCGATGTGCAGCGTGGCCACTGCGAGCAGGGCGAAAATGCCTTTTCTCATGCCTCGTGCCTCATGCCTGGGGTTGGCTTACACAACGACGTTCACCAGTCGTCCAGGGACCACGACCACCTTCTTCGGCGTCTGGCCGTTCACGAAGCGCTGCACCGCCTCGTCCTTCAACGCGAGCGCCTCGATGTGCTCCCGGTTGGCCGACGCGGGCACGCGGATGTGCCCGCGCAGCTTTCCGTTCACCTGCACCACCAGCTCCACCTGGTCCTGCACCAGCGCGGCGGCGTCAACCGCGGGCCACGGCTGGTCGAGGAGATCCGTGCCCGGACGCAGCTCGCTCCAGAGCGCGGTGGCGATGTGCGGCACGATGGGCGAGAGGAGCAGCACCGCGTCCTCGAGGACTTCCTGGGCCACCGCCCGCGCAACCGGGCTCTTGTCCTCGGCGGCGGTATAGAGGTTCAGGAGCTCGCGCACCGCGGCGATCGCGGTATTGAACTGCATGCGCCGGCCGTAATCGTCGGCCACCTTCTCGATCGTCTTGTGCAGCTTGAAGCGAAGCTCCGTGAGCGCGGTGGTGATTTCGCCCGCGCTGTAGCGCGCGACGATGCCGCCTGCCACGTGGCCGTGCACCAGCGTCCAGAAGCGGCGCAGGAACTTGAACGAGCCCTCGACGCTTTCGTCGGACCAGAGCACGGTGTCGGTGGGCGGGCTCGCCTGCATCACGTAGAAGCGCGCCGTGTCGGCGCCGTAGCGCTCGATCATGTCCTGCGGATCGACGCCGTTCCTCTTCGATTTCGACATCGTGCCGATGCCGTCGTAGTCGACGCTCGCGCCGCCGGCCTTGAGCGTGGCGCCCGCGACCTTCCCCTCGGCGTCCAGGACGATGTCGAGCTCCTCGGGCGCGAAGTACTCGATCCCGCCCTTGCCGGTGCGCCGCGAGAAGATGTGGTTCAGCACCATCCCCTGGGTGAGGAGGTTGGTGAAGGGCTCGTCGATGGCGATGAGCCCGAGGTCGCGCATCGCCTTGGTCCAGAAGCGCGCGTAGAGGAGGTGCAGGATCGCGTGCTCGATGCCGCCGATGTACTGGTCCATCGGCATCCAGTACTGCGCGCGCTCGTCGACCATCGTGGCTGCGTTGGCGCTCGCGTAGCGCATGTAGTACCACGAGGAATCGACGAAGGTGTCCATGGTGTCGGTGTCGCGCTTCGCGGCGCCCCCGCACTTCGGGCACTTCGTCTCGTAGAAGGAGGGCGTCTTCTTAAGCGGGCTGCCGCTGCCGTCGGGGACGAGGTCCTCGGGCAGCTTCACTGGAAGCTCGGCGTCGGGGACCGCCACGTCGCCGCACTTCGCGCACTGCACGACCGGGATGGGCGTGCCCCAGTAGCGCTGGCGCGAGATGCCCCAGTCGCGCAGGCGGTACTGCACGCGCGTGGTACCCAGGCCCTTCGCCTCGAGGTCCTTCGCAACCGCTCCGATGGCGGCCGCCTGCGCGAGGCCGTCGTAGCTTCCCGAGTTCACGTTACGGCCCGGCATCTCGTACCAGGGCTGCCACGCGTCGAGCGAATAGGGCTGGCCGTCGACGTCGATCACCTGGCGGATCGGCAAGCCGTATTTCCTGGCGAAAGCGAAGTCGCGCTCGTCGTGGCCCGGCACCGCCATCACCGCGCCCTCGCCGTAGCCCATCAGCACGTAATTGCCGACCCACACCTCGACCTTGTCGGCGCTGAAGGGATGCAGCACGAAGAGCCCCGTGGGCATCCCCTTCTTCTCCATCGTCGCGATCTCGGCTTCCTGCACCCCGCCTTTCCTGCACTCCTCGATGAACGCGGCGAGCGCGGGATTGCCCGTCGCCGCCTCGGTGGCGAGCGGATGCTCCGGCGCCACCGCCGCGAAGGTGATGCCCATGATCGTGTCGGCGCGCGTGGTGAAGACCTTGAGGCCCTTCTTGCCGTCCGCCATGCGCCGCGCGGTCTCGGCGTCGTAGGGGAGCGTGAACTCCACGCCCTCGCTCCTGCCGATCCAGTTGCGCTGCATCTGCTTCACCTGCTCCGGCCAGCCGAGGCCGCCGAGGGAATCGAGGAGCTCGTCGGCGTAGTCGGTGATGCGCATGTACCACATGGGGATCTCGCGCTTCTCCACCACCGCGCCGGTGCGCCAGCCGCGGCCGTCAACCACCTGCTCGTTGGCGAGCACGGTCATGTCGACCGGGTCCCAATTCACGACGCCGGACTTCTTGTAGACGACGCCCTTTTCCCAGAGGCGCAGGAAGAACCACTGGTTCCAGCGATAGTAGTCGGGCGAGCAGGTCGACACCTCGCGCGACCAGTCGATCGCCCAGCCCATCGCCTGGCACTGCTTCTTCATGTAGGCGATGTTGTCGCGCGTCCATTTGGCGGGGGCGACCTTGTTGGCCATCGCCGCGTTCTCGGCGGGCAGGCCGAACGCGTCCCAGCCCATGGGCATGAGGGCGTTGAAGCCCTTCATGCGCATGAAATGGTAGAGCGCGTCGTTGATCGTGTAGTTGCGCACGTGCCCCATGTGCAGCTTGCCCGACGGATAGGGCAGCATGGACACGCAGTAGTACTTGGGCTTGGGCGAGGAATCGGGTGCGGCGAAGGCCTTCGTCGCCGCCCATTGCCGCTGGATTCGCGGCTCGAGCTCGCGAGGATGGTATTGGGATTCCATGGACCCGAAATTATAACAGGCGCGCTCACCCAAACCCTTGATTTGGCGCGCAGTCTCGGGCAATTTCGGGCGGCCCGCATCCGCGCGGGGTAAAGTCGCGTAAAGCACCGTGAAACGATCGGGAGGCACAATGAAGACAAGGATCGTCGTCGTCGCGTTTCTGCTGCTGGCCGCGGGGCTCGCGCGCGGCGCGCCCGCGGTCGTCGAGGCCGTGCAATATCCCGCGTGGCTCGAGCGCGGCGGCCATGCGGTGCCGCTCATGCCGGGCACCGCGCTGCAATCGCAGGATCGGCTGCGCACGGGGGCGAACGCGCGCGTGCAGCTGAAGATGCCCGAGGGCAGCGCCGTGAGGCTGGGCGAGAACGCGCAGTTCGTCTTCGACCGCGGCGCCGACGACCGCGGAGTCTTCCGCGCGGCGCTCTCGGTGCTCGCGGGCGCGTTCCGCTTCACCACCGACGCGCTTCGGCGCGGGCAAAGGCGCGACATCGCGATCAGGGTGAAGAACTCGACGGCCGGCATCCGGGGCACCGACGTGTGGGGCAAGGCCACCGGCGAGCGCGACATCGTCTGCCTCATCGAGGGCAAGGTCACCGTGACGAGCGAAGGCAATGCGGCCGTGACGCTCGACCAGCCGCTCGACTTCTACCAGAAGCGGGGCGACGGGCCGCCGGTGGTCGCGAAGGTCGACGCCAAGCAGATCGACCTCTGGATGCGCGAGACCGAGATCTCCGCCGAGGCACCCGCGGCGCGCGCCGATGGGCGGTGGCGCGTCATGGCGGCGCGCTTTCCCGCGCGCGACGACGCGCTCGCGTTGAATCGCGCGCTTCGCTCCGGCGGCTATCCCTCCGAGGTGATCGCGCGCGAAGGCGGATTCGCCGTCGTGATCGCCCATCTCGCCGGCGAATCCGAGGCGCGCGCGCTGATGGCGAACCTGCGCGCCGTCCCCGGCGTCCTCGCCCCGGTGCTGCTTCCGGCGCGCTAGGCTCGCGGGAACTTCCCCCTTCGCCGCCGTGTCTTTCAGCGGTCGCCGCCTGACGGCGCGACATTGCAGTTGGGGCAGACAGTTGAGGGCGCTCATCGCGCCCTCTTTTTTTTTGTTGAAGAAAATTAAGTCGTGTCAGGTACGACATAAAATCGGGGTCGGGTACGCATGTCGTTGTGCTACGGTGGCGTGCACGAAAATTCCTGTCACCCCTTCCGCGCAATGTCCCAGATCCTCTCAAACCTCAACCCCGAGCAGCTCAAGGCCGTCACGCTTCCACGCGAATCCGCGCTCATCCTCGCGGGCGCGGGCAGCGGCAAGACGCGCGTGCTCACTACGCGTATCGCGCATCTCGTCCAGTCGGGCGAGGTGAGCCCGGCGGGAATCCTCGCCGTCACCTTCACCAACAAGGCCGCGCGCGAGATGCTCACGCGGCTCTCGGCGATGCTGCCGATCAACACGCGCGGGATGTGGGTCGGCACGTTCCATGGCCTGTGCAACCGGCTGCTGCGCACGCACCATCGCGACGCGGGCTTGCCGCAGCTCTTCCAGATCCTCGATTCCGGCGACCAGCAATCCCTCGTGAAGAGGCTCGCGAAGGCGCAGGGCCTCGACGAGGAGAAATTCCCGCCGCGCCAGCTGCAGAACTTCATCAACAACTGCAAGGAGGCGGGGCTGCGCGCCAACGCGGTGGAGGCGGGCGACGACTTCACGCGCCGCATGGTCGCGTTCTATGCCGACTACGACGCGCAATGCAACCGCGAGGGCGTGGTCGACTTCGCCGAGCTCCTGCTGCGCACCTTCGAGACGCTCGCGAAGAACCTGAACCTTCTGCAGCACTACCAGAACCGCTTCCGCTACATCCTGGTAGACGAGTTCCAGGACACCAACAAGCTGCAATACAAGTGGATCAAGATGCTCGCCGGGTCCAACGGGTGCGTGTTCGCCGTCGGCGACGACGATCAGTGCCTTCCGGCCGGCACGCAGATCACGATGGCGGACGGGTCGCTCAAGCCGATCGAGGCCGTGCGGCTGGGTGATCAAGTCCTTTCCTGCCATGGCTCGGGTGATTTTCGTCCTGCCGCGGTGAGCCGCATTCACGCTGCCGCCGCCCACGGCGATCTCATCGACATCCAGACATTGAGCGGCAAACGGCTGGTCAGCACGCCTGAGCACACGCACTTCGCGGTCATTGAAGAGCATGCGGAGGCGCTGGCCGGCGCGCGATCGTTTGCGCCCATGCACCTTGTCCGTGGTGACACGCGATACGCCGAACGCGCAGCCGGAGCCTTCACTCCGGGGATGGTCATGCTGCTGGGAAGCGGAATGCGCGACGTGGTTCGCTCGGTGCGCCGATTCGCGGGCAATGGCATCAAGGTCTACGACCTCGACGTGGTGCCTTCCCACAATTACATCGCCGCAGGCCTGGTCACCCACAACTCGATCTACCGCTTTCGCGGAGCCGAAGTCGGCAACATGAACGAGTTCGTGCGCGACTTCGACGTGAGGGAAGTGGTGAAGTTGGAGCAGAACTACCGCTCGCAGGGCCAGATCCTCGACGCCGCCAACGCCATCATCCAGCGCAACAAGGCGCGCCTGGGCAAGAACCTCTGGACCGCCGAGGGCAAGGGCGAGGCGTTGCGCGTCTACGCGGCCGCCAACGACGAGGAGGAAGCGCGCTTCATCGTGGACGAGGTGAAGAACCTTCATCGCGAGGGAATGAACCTCTCGGAGATGGCGCTCCTCTACCGATCGAACGCGCAGTCGCGCATCCTCGAGCACTCGCTCTTCCGCGCCGGCATCGCCTACAAGGTGTACGGAGGCCTGCGCTTCTTCGAGCGCCTGGAAGTGAAGCACGCGATGGCGTACCTGCGCCTGGCCGGAAACCCGGACGACGACACCGCCTTCTCTCGCGTCGTGAATTTCCCGCCCCGCGGCATCGGCGCGCGCTCGGTGGAGCAATTGCAGGAAGCGGCCGAGGGCGGCATGGGCAGCCTCATGCACGTCGCTCGCTCCGGACTCGTCACCGGGCGCAGCGGCGCGGCGATCGCGCAGTTCATCGCGGCGATCGATGCGCTCAACAAGTCCTCGGAGACGCTCACGCTGCCCGAGCTCATCGAGGAAGTGCTCGAGAAAAGCCGCCTCCAGGACCACTACGCCGCGGAGAAGGACGGCCAGGACCGCCTCGAGAACCTGCACGAGCTCGTCAATGCCGCCGCGCTCTTCGCGGAGGATTTCGAGCATGGACTCGAGCCCGCTGGCGAATCGCAGGAAGATGTCGCGACCCTCGCGGGGACGCCGGAGCAGCAGGTGCTCGCCGGCTTCCTCTCGCACGCGAGCCTCGAGGCGGGCGAGCGCGAGGCGGCCGCGGGGCAGGACGCGCTGCAGCTCATGACGGTGCACTCCGCGAAGGGCCTGGAATTCTCGGCGGTGTTCATCTCAGGCCTCGAGGAAGGGCTCTTCCCGCACGAGAACAGCATGCTCGAGGACGGCGGCATCGAGGAGGAGCGCCGGCTCATGTACGTGGCGATCACGCGCGCCCGCAAACGCCTGTACCTTTCCTACGCCGGCAGCCGCATGCTGCACGGCCAGCCGCGCTACGGGATCGTGTCGCGCTTCGTGGAGGAGGTTCCCGCGGAGCTGTGCAAGTGGATCGTGCTCCCGGAAAAGCAATTCGAGAACCGCTGGAACCCGCGCTCCCCCGGCGGCGGCTCCGGCGCGTGGGGCTCCGGCGGCGGGCGCGCACCGCAGGCCGACCGCAACGCGTACAAGAACACGCCGCGCGCGGGCTTCGAGATGCAACGCCCCGACGAGCATCCTTTCGCCATCGGCCAGAACGTGCGCCACGCGAAGTTCGGCGACGGCGTCGTGATCGACTTCGAGGGCCGCGGCCTCGACGCGCGGGTGCAGGTGCGCTTCGCCTCCGAAGGCAACAAGTGGCTGGCGCTGCAGTACGCGAAGCTCTCTCCGGCCTAGCTCACTTCGCCTCGAAAACCTCGCGATAGCCCACGTACGTGCTCACCACCATCACCGGCACGACGACGATGAGGCCGAGGGCCCAGGGCACGAGCGCGAGGAGGAAGATCCCCAGCAGCACCGCGCCGTAGACCATCATCGCACCGAGGTTGGAGATGGCCGCGAAGACGCTCCAGCGGATCGCCTGCGCCGTGCTCATGCCGTGGAAGGCGATGAGGGGCGCAGCGAACCAGAGCGCGCCCTTCACCACCACCGTCATGAGGAAGCCCACGGAGAGGATCCACTCCTTGTCCTTGAGCGCGTCGACGTACTCCTCGAGCGTGAAGTTGCGCTCACCCGCCGAGGCCATCGGCAGCCCCATGAGCGCCATGAGCGCGAAGATCGCGATCTCGGCGAGGAGGAGGAGGGCCCCCAGGTTCACGAGCGGGCGCATGTTGCGCTTGAACGCGGCGAAGAGATCCGCCATCACGACGCGCTCGCCCTGGCCCTGGCGGTAGGCCGCGATGGCGAAGCTCGCGAAGAAGACCGGCTGCAGGAAGTTGGCGATCACGCCGCCCACGAACGGCACGATGAGCAGCCCGAAGGTGATCGCGAGCCATCCCGCGGAGAGCCCGATCCACGGCAGCGGCGCCTTGCGGAAAAGCGCGAACGCCTCCGTGAGCCACGCGACGCCGCGGGAAGCCTTGAGCTCGGCGACCTTGAAGCTCGCGTCCATCGGCTAGCCGAGCGTCGCCGCCAGCGCGCGCGCGTGGGCGACGTGGTGCTCGAGGAGGCGGCGCGAGAACTCGTGGTCCTTCGGGATCGTCATGTGCGAGTCGCGCGGGAAGTAGTTGTAGCCCAGCCGCCCCAGCCACGTGCGCAGCGCCGCGCGCCGCAGCATCACCGGCCACAGGCTCTTCTCGAATTCCTCCAGCGGCCGCAAGCTCTCGTAGCCCTCGACGAATGCATGCGCGCGCGCAGGATCGAGTGTCGCGTCCGGGTTCACGCACCAGTCGTTCACCGCGATGGCCACGTCGTAGACGAGCGCGTCGTCGCAGGCGAAGTAGAAGTCGATCACGCCGCCCGTGCCCTCGTCGTCCCAGAGCACGTTGTCGTGGAAGAAGTCGCCGTGGATCACGCCCTTCGGAAGGACCGAGTCGTCGTGCATCGCCTGGTAGCGGTTCTCGGCGGCGATGAGGTCCGCCTGCGGCCGCGAGATCTTCGGCGCGAGCGCTTGCGCGAAGCTCTCGCGCCATGCGGCGCCGCGCCAGTTGTCCAGCGACGCGTCGTAGTCGACAGCGGCCACGTGCAAGGCGCCGAGGATCGCTCCGGCCCGCTTGCACAGGTGCGCGTCCGGCCGCGTGACGGGAGCGCCCGCCAGGCGCGTCACGATCACCGCGGGCTTGCCGTTCACCTCCGCGATGAGCTCGCCCGTGTCCATGCGCATCGGCGCGGGGCACACGACATCGCGGTGCGCGAGGTGGTCCATGAGGCCCACGTAGAACGGCAGGTCCGCGCGCGGGATGTGCTCGAAAAGGGTGAGCACGTATTCGCCCGTGGTGGTGGTGAGGAAATAGTTGGTGTTCTCGACGCCTTGGGCGATCCCCTCGAGCGCTTCGGCCTCGCCCAGCGAGTAGCGCTCGAGGAGCGCGCCCGCCTCGGCCGTCGATACCGGCGTGAAAACCGACATGCCTACCGCTTTCTTTTCGTTGTGATGCGCGGCGCGCCTACGCGCGGATCAGAATTCGAGGAGCACCCATTGGGGCACGCGCACTCCGGAGTCCAGCGGGTTGTCGAAGCGCGTGAAGGTACCGTCGCCCTGCTGGTCCATGAGGATGTAGGGCCTGCCGCCCTTGGGCGTCACGCGCTGCATGTAGAGCTTGCCCTTCACGCGGTATTCCTGGATCTCCTGGTCGCCCTCGGTGCGGGTGGTGACGACCGGCTTCACGGCGAAGTCCTCCTGGACCATCGGAGGAGGAAGCGGCGGCTCCTCGAGCAGGGTGGTGCCCGGGGGACGCGCACGCGCGCCCGACTGGGCGAGCGCCGGCAGGCAAACGGCAAGAAGGGATGCTGCAAGGATGACTCTCATCTGAGCCTCGATTTCGTCGCGAAGAGTGTAGCAGTTAGAGTGCCAACTCCGCCTCGCGTTCCGCGGGCGAGAGGTCGAATCCGCGCGAGTGGTAGTGGGTGAAGATCGCGTCCACCACCGCTTGCGGATCGTCGATCACCTGCATGAGGTCGGGATCGTCCATGCCGATCATGCCGTCGGCGCGCAGCTGCCCGCGCACCCAGTCGAGGAGACCCTTCCAGAAGGCGGAGTTCACGAGGATGACGGGCACCTTGCGGATCTTGCCGGTCTGCACGAGCGTGAGCACTTCCATCAGCTCGTCCATGGTGCCGAAGCCGCCGGGCATCATCACGAAGGCGCAGGAGAGCTTCACGAACATGACCTTGCGCGCGAAGAAGTGTTGAAAAGTGTGCGAGACGTCCTGATATGAGTTGTTGGACTGCTCGTGCGGGAGCTGGATGTTCAGCCCCACGCTCGGGCTCGCGCCCTCGAAGGCGCCCTTGTTCACCGCCTCCATGATGCCCGGCCCGCCGCCCGAGATCACCGAGAAGCCGGCTTCGGACAGGCGCCTGGCGATGTCTTCCGCGACGCGGTAGTAGGGATGCTCGGGCGTCATGCGTGCGCTGCCGAAGATCGCGACCGCGGGCTGGATCGCCTGCAGCCTTTCGGTCGCCGTGACGAACTCTGCGATAATTTCGAACATCCGCCATGCCTCGCGCGCAGAGCTCTGCGAGCGCTTCACGAGCTGGGGATCCGACGGTTTTGGAACCTTGGGGGCGGCGATTGCCATGGCGGGACCTGCGCTTCAGAGATGAACGATACGAAAAGACGACTCCTGCTCGTCGACGCGCCCAGCTATTTCTACCGCGCGTTCCACGCGATCCGCGAGCTGAGGAGCCCCGCGGGCGAGCCGACCAACGCCATCTACGGCGTGGTTAACATGCTGAGGAAGCTCAAGCAGGATTTCCCCTCGGATTATATCGCCTGCGTCCTCGATCCCAAGGGCAAGACCTTCCGCGACGACATCTATCCGCAATACAAGGCGACGCGCCAGGCGATGCCCGAGGACCTCGCGCGCCAGATCGAGCCGCTGCTGGAGACCATCCGCGCGCTCGGCTGGCCGGTGGTGTGCGTGGACGGCGTCGAGGCCGACGACGTGATCGGTACCCTGGTGCGCCACGCCGAAGCCCGTGGATGGGATTCGGTGATCTCCACCGGCGACAAGGACCTGACGCAGCTCGTGAACGAGGCCGTCACGTGGGTGAACACGATGGCGGTGCCCATCGAGAAGCTCGATCGCGACGGCGTGAAGGCGAAGTTCGGCGTGCCGCCCGACAGGATCATCGACTACCTCGCGCTCATGGGCGACGCCGTGGACAACGTGCCGGGCGTCGACAAGGTGGGCCCGAAGACCGCGTGCAAGCTGATCGACCAGTACGGCTCCCTCGAGGGCGTGATCGAGCATGCCGATGAAGTGAAGGGCGTGGTGGGCGAGAACCTGCGCAAGGTGAAGGATTGGCTCCCCACCGGGCGCGCGCTCCTCACCGTGAAGACCGACGTGCCGATCCCCTTCGAGATGGAGTCCCTCGTCGACAAGGGCCCCGACACGGGCAAGCTCGCGGAGCTCTACACGCGCTTCGGCTTCCGCACGTTGAAGGACGCGCTCACGAACCGGGAGGACGCACCTGAAAAAGGGGATTCGCCGTCTCCCGTGCCCTCGTCTCCCAAAGGCGGACGCAACTTCGCGCTCCTCACCGCGGTCGAGCAGCCCGTCGAGAACGTGACGCCCTTCGTCGCGACGCGCAGCTACGAGACCATCCTCGACCCCGGGGCGCTCGAGCGCTGGGCGAGGGTGCTCGAGGCCGCGCCCATCGTCTGCATCGACACCGAGACCACGAGCCTCGACCCCATGAGCGCCGATCTCGTCGGGATCTCCTTCTCGGCGAGGGCCGGCGAGGCCGCGTACCTGCCGCTCACGCACCGCTACGCGGGGGCGCCCGCGCAGCTCTCCACCGAGGCGGCGCTCGCGCGGCTCAGGCCCTGGCTCGAGGACGAGACCAGGATCAAGGTCGGCCAGAACGCGAAGTACGACCGGCACGTGTTCGCCAACTACGGCATCGACGTGCGCGGCGTGCTGCACGACACGCTCCTCGAGTCGTACGTGCTGGAGAGCCACCAGCGCCACGACATGGACGCGCTCGCGACGCGCTTCCTCGGCGCGAGCGGGCTGCTGCAGTACACGGACGTCGCCGGGAAGGGCGCGGGGCAGATCCCGTTCGACCAGGTGGACATCAAGCGCGCCACCGACTATTCCGCCGAGGACGCCGACGTGACGCTGCAGCTGCACGCCGCACTCCTGCCGCGCGTCGCCGGCGACGCGAAGCTCGACTACATCTACTCCAGGATCGAGATCCCGGTGGCGAGCGTGCTCCTTGCGATGGAGAGGAATGGCGTCCTCATCGACACGCAGCTCTTGCAGCGCCAGGGGCACGAGCTCGGCCAGAAGATGCTCGAGCTGGAGAAGAAGGCGCACGAGCTGGGCGGCGGCCCCTTCAACCTGGGCTCGCCCAAGCAGCTGTGCGACATCCTCTTCAACCGCCTGCAGCTGAAGGCCGTGAAGAAGACGCCGTCGGGCGCGCCCTCGGTGGACGAGGAGGTGCTGGAGAAGCTCGCCGCGGACCATCCCATCTGCGCCGCGCTGCTGGAACATCGCGGCGTGGCGAAGCTGAAGAGCACGTACACCGACAAGCTGCCGCGCATGGTGCATGCGAAGACGGGCCGCGTGCACACCAACTACGCGCAGGCGGTGGCGGTGACCGGAAGGCTCTCGTCCACAGATCCCAACCTGCAGAATATCCCGGTGCGCACCGCCGAGGGCCGGCGCATCCGCGAGGCCTTCATCGCCCCGCCCGGCTCGAGGATCGTCTCCGCGGACTACTCGCAGATCGAGCTTCGCATCATGGCGCATCTCTCCGGCGACAAGAGCCTGGTGGACGCGTTCACGAACGGCGAGGACGTGCACCGCCACACGGCGTCGGAAGTCTTCGACACGCCGCGCGACGAGGTGACGAGCGAGCAGCGCCGCTACGCGAAGGTGATCAACTTCGGCCTCATCTACGGCATGAGCGCCTTTGGCCTCGCGCAGAACCTCGCCATCGAGAGGAGCGCCGCGGCGAGCTACATGGACAAGTACTTCGCGCGCTACCCGGGTGTCGCGCAGTACATGGAGCGCACGCGCATGGAGGCGCGCGAGCGCGGCTACGTGGAGACGGTGTTCGGGCGCAGGCTCTGGCTTCCCGACATCCGGTCTTCGAACATGCAGCGGCGCCAGGGCGCCGAGCGCCAGGCGATCAACGCGCCGATGCAGGGCACGGCCGCGGACCTCATCAAGCTCGCGATGGTCGAGGTGCAGGGCTGGATCGAGCGCGAGGGGCTCGCCACCAAGCTCATCATGCAGGTGCACGACGAGCTCGTGCTCGAGGTGCCGGAGAACGAGCTGGACCGTGTGAAGCCGAACGTCGAAAAGCTGATGATGGGCGTGGCGGCGCTCGACGTGCCCCTGGTGGTCGATGCGGGCGTGGGTGCGAACTGGGAAGAGGCGCACTAGCCGTAGCGACGCTCGACGCGCCGCTGACGGGTCGACGCGGGCGTGGGACTCAGCCGCATTGGCCGTTGCGGCTTCATGTAGAATCATGATTCATCAAGATTGGAGTCGATCATGGCTCGCCCCCTTGCAAAATTCGCCACCCAAGCCGACCCGAAAGTCCTCGAAGAGGTCCGCGCCATCGCCGCGCGCGAAGGCAAGCAGCTCCAGAGCGTGATCGACGAGGCGCTTCGGGATTTCGTCGAGAAGCGCAAGCGCGGCCGCGCCCGTCCGGAGATACTGACCGCCTTCGGAGAGAGCCTCGCGGAGTTCGACGCGCTCTACCAAGAATTGGCCAAGTGACCGTCTACCCGACCGCGGTCGAGGTCATGGTCATGCACGCGGCGCTGATCAAGCGCTATGGGGGGAGCGCCGGGCTGCGAGATGCGGGCGCGCTCGAAGCCGCGCTCTTCCGGCCCCAGAGCGGCTATTACGACGACATGATCTGGGAAGCGGCAAGCCTCTTCGAGAGCCTCGCGATGAATCACCCGTTCGTCGATGGGAACAAGCGAATCGCGTTCGCCGCCGTCGACGTGTTCCTGCGAGTCAACGGGAGGAGGCTGCGCGCAACACCTGCGGCGGTCCTGAAATGGATGATCGGCCACCTCGATGCAGGAACATTCAACATCGCCAATATCGAGCCCTGGCTGCGCAAGCACGCCCCGATGGCGCGCACGCGATGATTCGCGAAGCCGCCTCGCTCCTCGTCGCGGGAGATCTCGTCGCGTTTCCGACCGAAACGGTTTACGGCCTCGGCGCCGACGCGTCGAATCCCACGGCCGTCGGGAAGATCTTCGCGCTGAAGGGCCGGCCCGCGGATCACCCGCTGATCGTGCATGTCGCCGACGCGACGGGCCTCGGCGAATGGGGATTGGACGTGCCGCGCGCCGCGTTCGCGCTCGCGGAGAATTTCTGGCCGGGACCGCTCACGATGATCGTAAGGCGTGCGGCCCACGTTCCCGATGCCGTCACCGGCGGCCAGGACACGGTGGGATTGCGTTGCCCGTCGCATCCGATGGCGCAGGAGCTCCTCCGCGAATTCGCGCGCCTGGGCAGCGGCGCGATCGCGGCCCCCTCGGCGAATCGCTTCGGCCACGTGAGCCCCACCACCGCCGAGCACGTGCTCGACGAGTTCGGCGCGGGGCTTTTCATCCTCGACGGCGGACCGTGCACCGTGGGACTCGAGTCCACGATCGTCGACCTGTCACGTGGCGCGCCGGTGATGCTGCGTCCCGGCGCGGTGACTCGCGAGGACATCGCGCGCGTGGTGGGCGTGGAGCCGCGCGATCGCGACGACGCAGCGCCGCGCGCTTCCGGCACGCTCGCCGCGCACTATGCGCCGCTTACGGCGATGGCGTTGGTGGGCAGGCAAGCGCTCGACGTCGAGCTGCGATCCATGACCAACGCCGCGGTGCTCGCGCTCCACGAGGCTCCCTACACAGCGCGTGTCACGACGTGGATCGACTCGGGCAGCGACCCCGCGCGCTACGGCCACGATCTCTACGCCAACCTGCGCAAGCTCGATGCGTCGGGGGCGAAACGAATCCTCGTGGAAGCGCCGCCGCGCACGCCCGAATGGGAAGCGGTGAACGACCGACTCGATCGCGCCGCGGCGGGAGCGGGCATGCTCGATGACCAGCCGTAGCGCGCCTCAGTAGGCCGCGACGCCCCCGTCGGAGCGCGGATCCGATCCGCCCTCGAGCGCGCCGTCCGCGTGCCGCACGATCGCACCCGCGTGTCCCACGGTCTCGTCGAAATCGGCGAGGAGCTCCACCTCGTGGCCCATGCGGCGCAGCTCATCGACTACCGCGGCGGGGAAGCGCGACTCGAGCTTGAGGGAGTCGCTCGCCTGTCCCCATGTGCGCCCGAGGAGCCAGCGCGGCGCGTCGATCGCTTCCTGCGGGCTCATGCCGTAGAGCACCGTGCGCGTGAAGACCGCGCTCTGAGTCTGCGGTTGGCCGTCGCCGCCCATGTTGCCGTACACCATGGTGTGTCCGTCATCGAGCACGGCGAGCGCGGGATTGAGCGTATGGAAAGGCTTGCGGCCCGACCGCAGCACGTTCAACGCGGACTCGTCGAGGGAAAAGCTGCAGCCGCGGTTCTGCCAGTTCACGCCCGACTCCCCGAGCACGACGCCGCTGCCGTACTCGTGATAGAGGCTCTGGATGAAGCTCACCGCGCGCCCCTCGCCATCGACCACGCCCATCCAGATGGTGTCCGCGGGGCCGCGCCCCGCGCCCCACGGCGCCGCGCGCTTGCGATCGATGCGCGCCGCGAGCGCCTCGACGCGATCGCCCGCCAGCAACGCCTGCCCGTCCATGTCCATGTACGCGGGATCGGTCACGTGGCGATCGCGCACCGCGAAAGCCTGCTTCACGGCCTCGACGCAGAGGTGGACGTAGCCGGCGCTTTGCGCGGACACCTTTTCCAGGTGAAGGCGGTCGAGGATGCCGAGGATGAGGAGCGACACCACGCCCTGGGTGGGCGGGGGCGTGTTGTAGAGCGTGCCGCGCGAATGCGCGAGCGCGAGCGGCGGGCGCCATTGCGCGCGATGCCCCGCCAGGTCATCCATCGTGAGCGGGCTGCCCGCCGCGGCGAGGTCCTTCGCGATTCCACGCGCGAGCTCTCCGGAATAGAAATCGTCGAGGCCCGCCTCGGCAAGGCGCTGCAGCGTCGCGGCGAGGCGCGGCTGGCGGAAGCGCGAGCCGGTGGCGGGCGCCGCGCCGCGCACGAGGAAGGTCTCGTCGAAGCCGGGCTGGCCTGCGAGGCCCTCGAGCTTCACGCGCGTGGTCTCGGCCTGGCTTCGCGTGACGACGATGCCCTCGCGCGCATAGTGGATCGCATCGTCCAGCAATCGCGAGAGCGGCATGCGCCCGCCCAGCTTCTCGCGGCTGAACTCGAGCGCGAGGCTCCATCCCGACAGGGTGCCGGCCACCGTGTTGGCGGCGGCGCCGCCGCGCAGCGGGATCGACGCGAGCCCGCGCTCGCGGTAGAACGCGATCGAGGCGCCCGCTCCCGCGCCCCCGCACGCGTCGATGGCCCTCGGCGCCTCGCCCGGAACGTGGATCAGCCAGAACGCGTCGCCGCCGACGGAGTTCATGTGCGGATAGACCACCGCGATGGCGGCCGCCGCGGCGACCATCGCCTCCACCGCGTTGCCGCCCTCGCGCAGCACGGCGAGGGCCGATTGGGCGGCGGCCGAGTGCGGCGCGACCGCCATGCCGCGGGTGCCGCGAGTGGGTTGGCGCATCAGGGACGTTCCGGAAAGGTGCGGTCGCCCAGCATAAGGGCGCGGGGCCGCGCGGTACAGTGAAGACGCTTGATATGAATCAATTGCGTCCCCGCGGCCGATTGGCGACACTCGACCGGCGCGCCCCGACGCCGCGAATACACAAGGAAGCCCCATGCAAGCGCTGCTGCGTTTCTCCGCCGCCATCGACACGCTGAACGAGTGGATCGGCAAGTGCGCCGCCTGGCTGGGCCTCGCCGCGGTCGTGGTTTGCGCGGCGAGCGCGATCGCGCGCTACGCGCTCAACATCGGCTCCAATGCGTGGCTCGAGATGCAGTGGTACCTCAACTCCGCCGTGTTCCTGCTGATCGCCGCCTGGGCCCTCAAGCGCAACGAGCACGTGAGGATCGACGTCGTCGCCGGGCGCCTCGCGCCGCGCTCGCAGGCCTGGATCGACATCCTGGGCTCGCTCTTCATGCTGCTGCCGGCGGTCGCCATCATCGCGTGGTACAGCTGGCCGTCGCTCGCCAACTCCTGGCAGGTGGGCGAGCACTCGTCGGATCCCGGCGGGCTCATCCGCTGGCCGGTGCGCGCGCTGATCCCGCTCGCCTTCACGCTGCTCGGCCTTCAGGGCATCTCGGAAATCATCAAGCGGGTCGCCTTCCTCAAAGGGCTCCTCCCCGCCTCGGCCTTCGAGAAGAAAGGGCACGACTGATGTCCTTCGAGATGATGGCGCCCCTCATGTTCGGGGGGCTCGTGGTCTTCCTGCTGGTGGGATACCCGGTGGCGTTCTCGCTCGCGTTCGTGGGGCTCGTCTTCGGGCTCGTGGGCATAGCGCACGGCTCCATCGAGCCGGCGTTATTGCAGGCGTTGCCCGAGCGCGTGCTCGGCATCATGGGCAATTCCACGCTCCTCGCGATCCCGTTCTTCACGCTCATGGGCTTGATCCTCGAGCGAAGCGGCATGGCCGAGGACCTCCTCGACACCATCGGGCAGCTCTTCGGCAGCATCCGCGGCGGCGTCGCCTATGCCGTGGTCTTCGTGGGCGCGCTGCTGGCCGCGACCACGGGCGTGGTCGCCGCCTCGGTGCTGGCGATGGGATTGATCTCGCTGCCGGTGATGATGCGCTATGGCTATTCCAACCGCCTCTCCGCGGGCGTGATCGCCGCTTCCGGGACGCTCGCGCAGATCATCCCGCCGAGCCTCGTGCTGATCGTGCTCGCCGACCAGATGGGAGCCTCGGTCGGCGACTTCTACGAAGGCGCGCTCATCCCCGGCCTGAGCCTCGCCTTCGCCTACGGCTTCTATGTCTTCCTGGTCTCGGTGGTGAAGCCCGAGGCGGCGCCCGGCTGCCCGCCGGAGGTGCGCACGCTCTATGGCGGCAAGCTCGTGGCAAAGGTCTTCACCGCGATGATCCCGCCGCTGGCCCTCATCTTCCTCGTCCTCGGCACCATCTTCCTCGGCGTGGCTACGCCCACCGAGGGCGGCGCCATGGGCGCGAGCGGCGCGATCCTCATGGCGCTCGCCAAGCGCAAGCTCTCGTGGACGCTCATGCGCCAGGCGCTTGAATCCACCGGCCTCATGACGAGCTTCGTGATGTTCATCCTGGTGGGCTCCACCGTGTTCAGCCTCGTCTTCCGCGGCGTCGACGGCGACCTCTGGGTGGAGCGCCTCCTCACGGGATTGCCGGGCGGCGCGCTCGGCTTCCTCATCGTGGTGAACGTGCTCATCTTCTTCCTCGCGTTCTTCCTCGACTACTTCGAGATCGCCTTCATCATGGTGCCGCTCCTCACGCCGGTGGCGCAGAAGCTCGGCATCGACATCGTCTGGTTCGGCGTGCTCCTGGCGGTGAACATGCAGACCTCATTCCTGCATCCGCCGTTCGGCTTCGCGCTCTTTTACCTGCGAAGCGTGGCGCCCAGGAGCGTGAAGACCTCCGACATCTACTGGGGCGCGGTGCCCTTCGTCGTGATCCAGGTGATCATGATCGCCCTGGTGATCTCGTTCCCCGGCATCGTCACGGGCAACATCTCCAAAGCGGCGGGGGCGATCAAGGGCTCGGGCGCCGACGAGCTGCGCCGCCAGATGGAGATTCCCGCCCCGGCGAACGCGCCCGGCAGGAAGGGCGCGGCGGCGAAGCCGGCGCAGGACGCCGGCTCCGAGCTGGAGAGGCTGCTGAAGCAGCAGTAGCTACTTGCCGAACGGGTTGTTGTAGACGAAGTTCTCGTAGCTGAATTCCGCCACGCGGTGCCAGAGGAACTCGCGCGAGCGGAATTTCTTCCACGGCTCGTAGATCTTCTTCCACGAGGGATTCTTGCCCGCCTCTTCCTCGTAGAGCTCGTAGGCCGCGCTCTGCGCCGCCTTCATCATGTCGTTGGTGAAGGCGTGCAGCTTCACGCCGTTCTTCACCAATCGCTCGAGCGCGTCGAGGTTCTTGAAATCGTACTTGGCCATCATGTCGGTGTTGGCCTCGTAGGAGGCGCACTCGATCGCCGCCTGGTACTCCTTGGGCAGCTTGTCCCACTCCTTCGTGTTCACGTAGAGGGAGTACATCGAGTTGCTCTCCCACCAGCCGGGGAAGTAGTAATGCGGCGCGATCTTGTAGAAGCCGAGCTTCTCGTCGTCGTACGGGCCGATCCATTCGGCCGCGTCGATGGCGCCGCGCTCGAGCGCGGGGTAGATGTCGCCGCCGGCGATCTGCTGGGGCACCGCGCCCAGCCGCGCCATCACCTCGCCGCCCAGGCCCGCGATGCGGATCTTCACGCCCTTCAGGTCCGCCGTGGTGTGCACTTCCTTCCTCCACCAGCCGCCCATCTGCACGCCGGTGTTGCCCGCGGGGAACGAGATGATGCCGAAGTCGCGGAAGAACTCGCGCACCATCTCGAGCCCGCCGCCGTAGTAGATCCACGCGTTCTGCTGGCGCTGGTTCAGGCCGAAGGGCAGCGTCGTATCGAAGGCGAACGTCTTGTTCTTGCCGACGAAGTAGTAGCTCGCGGTGTGGGCGCACTCGATGGTCGCCTGCTGGATCGCG
Source organism: Burkholderiales bacterium (assembly GCA_038244725.1). Lineage (GTDB taxonomy): Bacteria > Pseudomonadota > Gammaproteobacteria > Burkholderiales > Usitatibacteraceae > Usitatibacter. Next base: position 38,442 of record JBBRTF010000017.1, on the reverse strand, counting down.
TCGACCACGCCGAACGCCGGCACGATCTCTCCGGCGGCGAAGACGCGGATCTGGAACTTGCCGCTGGTGAGCTCGCTCACCCTCTTGGCGATCACCTCGGCGCCGCCGTAGATGGTGTCCAGGCTCTTGGGGAAGCTCGACGCGCAGCGCCAGCGGATCGAGGGAAGGGACGGGGCTTGCGCTACGGCTTGCGTCACGGCGGCCGCGCCGGCCATCGCGACGCCGCCGCGGGCCAGGAACTTTCGACGATTCATGGAAGACTCCTCACTCTTGGAAGGGGGACAGCGCGGCTATTGTGACTCAATCATCGTCGAGCATTCCGAACTTTCCCGCCTGGTAATCGTGAATGGCGCGTTAGATTTCCGCGCGAGTGTTCATCACGAAAGGCCCGTGGGCCACCACCGGCTCGCCGATCGGTTCGGCGTGCCCGAGCACAAGCACCGCACCGGTGCCTGATTCGATGGCGGCGGCATCCCCTTCTCGTGTCCGCCGGTGTCCTTGTGCGTGAGCTCGCCTTCGAGGATGAAGGTCACGGTCTCGAAGCCGCGATGCGGATGCGGCCCGAACGGAACCCCGCGATTGCCGGGCGCGTAGACCTGCGGGCCGTGATGGTTGAGGAAAAGGAACGGATCGACCTCCCCCACCGCGGGGCCGGGAAGCGGGCGGCGCGTCGTGAGATCGCCGATGTCGTCGCGATGCGCGGGATGCAGCTGGCGGATGGTCTTCGCGGTCATGGAACTGATGGGCGGGACGAAATCGGACCGAACCCGATTACCTCCCCGAGGGGAGGAGCTGGCCGCTTCCCGCGGTGAATCGTTGCGCCACGGTGTGCGTGACCGCGCCCGCCGCGTCGCGCGTGCGTTCCTCGAGGAAGACTTCTCCTTGCGACGAGATCGACAGCACCGTCGAGGCGCGCGTTCCGTAGTCCGCCCCGGTGATGAGCGCGGCCGCAAGCCGCCGCTCCCAGTCGATGCCGACGCCGGTGGAGGGAAGCTCGGGGTCGGTCACGATCGCCGTATCCGAAAGCATTTCGAAAAGCGCGGGCGTGAGCTCGGGGAAGCCCAGCGCGGCCTGCATGCGCAAGCGCCCGCGCACGACCTTGGGCCAGGGCTCGTCGAGCAGGTGGTTGGACAGCCCGTGCACGCCCGGCTCGATCGCGCGCGCCTCGCCCTCGCGGCTGCCGTAGTAGAAGAGCTCCGCGCCGTCGCCGAGGATCAGGTTGAAGCCGTTGTACTCGCCTGCGCGCGCCGCGAGGCCCGCGAGGAAATGCGCGGGCGAATCTTCGCCCAGCAGAAACTCGGTGACGATCCCGCCGCGCGAGCGCGCGGTGGAGCGGCGCTCGGAAGGATCGCGATAGTTGGTGACCGCGGCGAAGCGCCCGGCGCGCGTGACGCCCATCCACGTGCCGCCCGCCTGGAGGTCACGCCCCGCGAGAAGGCCGGGATGATCGGGCCACCAATGCGCGGGCTCGGCGGGGCGCTCGCGCCACTCGTCGCGGTTGGCGGCCACCAGCAACGGCATGCCCGCGCGCGCGCGCCACGCGACGACGATGAGGCACATCGGGCGTGCTAGCCCTCCGCCTTGATCTTGGCGAGGAGCTCGGCGTAGCGGTCGTTGTCGAACGGCGTCGACTCCGACATCATGCGGTTCATCTCGACGCGCAGCGCCGCGGCGATGAGCTGCAGCGCATGGTTGCGCGATTGCCCCTCCGCCACCAGGCGCTCGTAGGTCGCCTTCGTCTCCGGCGGGTCGCCCGCCTCGAGCTGGCTCATCACGGTATCGAGGAATGCGTCGCGGACGGTCTTGTCGCTGCTCATTCGCTCCTCCTCACGATGGTCACGAAAGTGTATTTTGACACGCTGCGCGCTACGCCATGCGCGCCGGCAGCCACGTGACGATGCCGGGGAAGAAGTAGATGAGCGACACCGCCGCCGCCATGAGCAGGAAGAGGGGCAGCGACACCCGAGCGATCCAGGTGATCTCCCTCTTCGTCATGGCCTGCAGCACGAAGAGGTTGAAGCCCACGGGCGGGGTGATCTGCGCCATCTCCACCACCAGCACGAGGAAGATGCCGAACCAGACAAGGTCGATGCCGGCCTTCACGATGGTGGGGAGGATCACCCCCATGGTGAGCACCACCATGGAGATGCCGTCGAGGAAGCAGCCCAGCACCACGTAGAAGACCATGAGCCAGAAGAGGAGCCACAGCGGCGAGAGCCCGAGCGCGCCGATGAACTCGGCGAGCCGGCGCGGCAGCCCGATGTAGCCCATCGCGAGCGTGAGGAACGCCGCTCCCGCGAGGATGAAGGCGATCATGCAGTAGAGCCGCGTGGCGCCCATGAGGCTCTCCATGAACACCTTCGCGTTCATCGAGCCCTGGATCGCCGAGAGGATGAGGGCGCCCACCACGCCGAGCGCCGCCGCCTCGGTGGCGGTGGCGATGCCCACGTAGATCGAGCCCAGCACCAGCGCGATGAGGCCCACCACCGGGAAGAGGTGGCGCGACGCGTGGATCTTCTCGCGGAAGGTCATGTGCGCGTCGGGCGGAGGGATGCGCTCCGGATGGATGAGCGACCACGCAATGGTGTAGCCCATGAAGAGGCCCGCGAGGAGGAGCCCCGGCACCACGCCCGCGATGAAGAGCCGCGTGATCGACACGTCCGCGCTCACTCCGTAGACGATCATGATGATCGATGGCGGGATGAGGAGCCCCAGCGTTCCCGCTCCAGCGAGCGTGGCGACGGTCATGTCCTCGGGATAGCCGCGGCGCTTCAACTCCGGGAGCGTCATCTTGCCGATGGTGGCGCAGGTCGCCGCGCTCGACCCCGACACCGCGGCGAAGAGCGTGCAGCCGATGATGTTGGTGTGCAGGAGGCGTCCCGGAAGGCGCGAGAGCCAAGGCGCCAGGCCCTTGAACATGTCCTCCGAGAGGCGCGTGCGAAAGAGGATTTCCCCCATCCACACGAAGAGCGGGAGCGCGGTGAGGGTCCACGACGAGAGCGACCCCCACACCGTCACCGCCATGGAGTCGCCCACCGGGCGGCTGGTGAAGAGCTCCATGCCGATCCACGCCACGCCCAGGAGCGAGATGCCGATCCACAGGCCGCTTCCCAGGAGCGCGAAGAGGAGCACGATGAGCGCGCCGGTGATGAAGGCGTCCACGGCTACTCGATCGCCTTCAGCTCGTCGGCGTGGGCGCCGCGAAGCTCGCCGCGGCGGATGAGCAGCACGAAGTCGTCCACCATCGCCACGAGGAGCACGAGGGCGCCCGCCGCCATCGCGAGCTGCGGGATCCAGAGCGGCGTCGCGTCGTTGCCTTGCGAGATGTCGTGGAAGGCGCGCGACTGCCAGGCGAGGCGCGCGCTGTAGAAGGCGAGGATCGCGCAGAAGAAGGTGCCCGCCGCGTGGCACCAGAGCTCGAGCGGGCGCTTGAGCTTCCCACCGAAGCTCTCGAGGAAGAGCGTCACGCGGATGTGCTCGCCGCGCTTCAGCGTCTGGGCGAGCGCGAGGAAGCTCGCCGCCGCCATGCAGTAGCCGGCGTAGGCGTCGGAGCCGCGCAGGTTGAACCCCGCGAGGCGCCCCACGACGCTCGCGAGCACCATCGCCAGCACCCCCACCATGAAAAACGCCGCGAGGTAGCCCGCGGCGTCGTACACGGCGTCGAGGAACCTCCTCACTTGCGATAGGCGTCGACGATCGCCTGGCCGTCGGGTCCCGCGGTCTTCAGCCACTCGGCCGTCATGGTGTCGCCGATCTTCCTGAAGTCGGCCTTCAGCTGCGCGGAGGGGGCGGCCACGTTCATGCCGTTCTTCGCCATCTCGCCGAGGTACCACTTGTTCTTCTCCTCGGAAGTCTTCCAGCCGCGCTCCTCGGCCTCGTGCGCGCTTTTCAGCAGCGCCGCCTGGCTCGCCTTGTCGAGCGCGTCGAAGGCCTGCTTGTTCACGAACACGATGTTCTTCGGAAGCCACGCCTGCGTGTCGTAGTAGTTCTTCACCACTTCCCACGCCTTGGTGTCGTAGCCGGTCGCCCCGGAAGTGATGTTGGCGTTGACGGCGCCCGTGGCGAACGCCTGCGCGAGCTCGGCGGCCTGGATGGTCACCGGTTGCGCGCCGGCGAGCTCCGCGATGCGCGAGGTGTACGGGTTGTACGTGCGCATCTTCAGGCCCTTCAGGTCCGCGATCGAATGGATCGGCTTCGAGGAGTAGATCCCCTGGGGCGGCCACGGCACGGCGTAGAGCACCATCATGCCCTGCTTCGCAAAGCGTTCCTCGATCGCCTTCTTCGAAGCCTTCCACAGCTTGGCGGCGTCGGCGTAGCTCGTGGCGAGGAAGGGAACGGAGTCCACGCCGAAGATCGGGTCCTCGTTGGAGTAGCCGGAGATGAGGATCTCGCCGATCTGCGCCTGGCCGCCCTGCACCGCGCGCTTGATCTCCGGCGCCTTGAAGAGCGAGGCGTTCGAATGCACGGTGATCTTGAGCTTGCCGCCCGTGGCCTTGTCGACGTCGGCGGCGAACTCGTTGATGTTCTCGGTGTGGAAGTTGGCCGGCGCGTAGGGCGTGGGCATGTCCCACCGGGTTTGCGCGAGGGCCGCCGCGGGAAGGGCCGCGGCGAAAAGGAAGGCGAGTGCCTGGAGGCGCTTCATGGTGATTCTCCTTGGGGTGTAGGTCGAACCTAGCAAAGCGCGGGGTGCGTGTCAAAATCCGGGAATGGAGCCCGCCATCGAGATCCCGTGCCGATGATTCCCGCCAACCGCGCCTGGCAGTTCTGGATCGACCGGGGCGGCACCTTCACCGACATCGTCGCGCGCAAGCCCGACGGCAGCCTCGCCACGCACAAGCTCCTCTCGGACAATCCCGAGCGCTACCCGGACGCCGCCATCGCCGGCATTCGCGAGCTCCTCGGGGTGCCGGCGGGATCGGCCATTCCCGTGGAGAAAATCGAGGCGGTGAAGATGGGGACCACGGTCGCCACCAATGCCCTCCTCGAGAGGAAGGGCGAGCGCACGGTGCTCTTCATCACGAAGGGCTTCCGCGACCAGCTGCGCATCGCCTACCAGAATCGGCCGCGCATCTTCGATCGCAACATCAAGCTGCCCGAGCTCCTCTACAAGAAGGTGGTGGAGGTGGGCGAACGCGTGGGCGCCAAGGGCGAGGTGATCACGGCCCTCGACGAGGCCGCCACGCGCCGCGACCTCGCCGCCGCGCACGCCGAGGGCTACCGCTCGATCGCGATCGTCTTCCTGCACGGCTACCGCTATCCGGCGCACGAGGCGCGCGTCGCCGAGCTCGCGCGCGAGGCGGGATTCGAGCAGGTGTCGGTGTCGCACGTGGTGTCGCCGCTCATGAAGATCGTCTCGCGCGGGGACACGACGGTGGTCGACGCGTATCTCTCGCCGATCCTCAGGCGATACGTGGAGCAGGTGGCCCGCGAGCTCCCGGGCGCGCGCCTCATGTTCATGCAATCGAACGGCGGGCTCACCGACGCGCATCGCTTCCAGGGCAAGGACTCGATCCTCTCCGGGCCCGCGGGCGGCATCGTCGGGATGGTGCGCACCTCGGAGGCGGCGGGATTCCCGAAGGTGATCGGCTTCGACATGGGCGGCACCTCGACCGACGTGTCGCACTACGCGGGTGAGCTCGAGCGCGAGTTCGAGACGCTGGTGGCGGGCGTGCGCATGCGCGCTCCGATGATGTCGATCCACACCATCGCCGCGGGGGGCGGCTCGATCCTCTTCTTCGACGGCCAGCGCCAGCGCGTGGGGCCCGATTCCGCGGGCGCCAACCCGGGGCCGGCGAGCTACCGGCGCGGCGGCCCGCTCACGGTCACCGATTGCAACGTGATGCTCGGCAAGATCCAGCCCGCCTACTTCCCGAAGGTGTTCGGGCCGAAGGGCGACGAGGCGCTCGACGCCGGGATCGTGCGCGAGAAGTTCGCCGAACTCTCGATGCAGATCGCCGCCGCCACGGCGCAACCGCAGACGCCGCAGGCCGTTGCCGAAGGCTTCATCCGCATCGCGGTGGCCAACATGGCCAACGCCATCAAGTTCATCTCGGTGCAGCGCGGCCACGACGTGACCGAATACACGCTCGCGTGCTTCGGCGGCGCGGGCGGCCAGCACGCGTGCCTGGTGGCCGACGAGCTCGGCATGAAGCGCGTCTACATCCATCCTCTCGCCGGCGTCCTCTCCGCGTACGGCATGGGCCTCGCGCAGGTGCGAGCGCTGCGCGAGGAGGCGGTGGAGCTGCGCCTGGAGGACGGCGCGCTCACCGAGGTCGAGGAAAAGTGCGTGAAGCTGGGCGAGCAGGCGGTGCACGAGCTCGCCGAGCAGGGCGTCGCGTTCGAGAAGCTCGCCAAGCGCGTGCACCTCAAGTACGAGGGCACCGACACCTCGCTCGCCGTGGCGCTCGGCTCCATCGGCGAGATGCGCACGCGGTTCGAGACGCTCTACCGCAACCGCTTCAGCTTCCTCATGCCGGACCGCGCGCTCGTCGCCGAGGCCGTCTCGGTCGAGGCCGTCGGCCGCGCCGAAGCCGGACCCGGCCTCATCGTAGCGAGCCCCGCCACCACCGCGAAGCCGGTGGCGGTGGCCGAGGTCGAGATGACGAGCGGGGGCACGGCGCACTGCACGGCGGTGTACATGCGCGCGAGGCTCGCGCCGGGTACGCGCATCGCCGGGCCCGCCATCATCGCCGAGCGCAACGCCACCACCGTCGTCGAGCCCGAATGGGAAGCGCGCGTGACCGAGCTCGACCACCTCGTCCTCGAGCGCGTGGTGGAGAGGAAGGCGCGCTACGCGCTCGGCACCACGGCGGACCCGGTGATGCTGGAAGTCTTCAACAACCTCTTCATGTCGATCGCCGAGCAGATGGGCGTTCGCCTCGCGCAGACCGCGTACTCGGTGAACATCAAGGAGCGCCTCGACTTCTCCTGCGCCCTCTTCGACGCGCAGGGCAACCTCATCGCCAACGCGCCCCACATGCCGGTGCACCTTGGCTCCATGGGGGAAAGCATCAAGACGGTGATCGCGAAGAACGCGGGGAAGATGAAACCCGGCGACGTCTACGTGCTGAACGATCCGTACAACGGCGGCACGCACCTGCCGGACGTGACGGTCATCACGCCGGTGTTTGATGAGGCGCGAGGCACGAGGCACGAGGCACGAGAAGAAATTCTCTTCTACGTGGGCTCCCGAGGACACCATGCCGATATCGGAGGAATCACGCCGGGCTCCATGCCACCGTTCTCGAAGACGGTGGAAGAGGAAGGCGTGCTCCTCGACAACGTGAAGCTGGTCGAGAACGGCCGCATGCTCGAGGCCGAGATGCGCCGGCTCCTCGGCGCGGCGAAGTATCCGGCCCGCAACCCCGACCAGAACATCGCCGACCTGCGTGCGCAGGTGGCCGCCAACGAGAAGGGCGTCCAGGAGCTGAAGCGCATGGTCGCGCACTTCGGCCTGGACGTCGTGCGCGCGTACATGGGACACGTGCAGGACAACGCCGAGGAATGCGTGCGCCGCGTGATCGGCGTGCTGAAGGACGGGAAATTCGCCTACGAGATGGACAACGGCGCGGTGATCCGGGTGGAAATCACCATCGGCGCGGACAGGAGGAGCGCCACCATCGACTTCACCGGCACGAGCCCCCAGCTCGAGAGCAACTTCAACGCGCCCTCCGCCGTGGTCTACGCCGCGGTGCTCTACGTATTCCGCACGCTGGTGGACGACGACATTCCGCTGAACGCGGGGTGCCTCAAGCCGCTGCGGGTGATCATTCCCGAGCGCTCGATGCTGAACCCGCATCCACCTGCGGCCACCGTCGCCGGCAACGTGGAGACATCGCAGTGCCTCACCGACGCGCTCTACGGCGCCCTCGGCCTGATGGGCGCCTCCTACGGCACCATGAACAACTTCACCTTCGGCAACGACCGCTACCAGTACTACGAGACGATCTCCGGAGGCACCGGCGCGGGCCCCGGCTTCGACGGCACCGACACGGTGCAGGCGCACATGACCAACTCGCGCCTCACCGACCCCGAGGTGCTGGAGTGGCGCTACCCGGTGCGCATCGACGCGCACGAGATTCGTCCCGGCAGCGGCGGCGCGGGCCGATGGCACGGCGGCAACGGCGCCACGCGGCGCGTGCGCTTCCTCGAGCCCATGACCGCGGCGATCCTCGCCGGACACCGGCGAATCGCGCCCTACGGCATGGCGGGTGGAGCGCCGGGCGCGGTGGGACGCAACTGGGTCGAGCGCTCCGACGGCTCGCGCACGGATCTTTCCTACGCCGACGAGACCGAGGTGGCGGCGGGCGACGTCTTCGTGATCGAGACGCCCGGCGGCGGAGGCTACGGCGAGGCTTGAATCTTGCAGGTTGACTTTTTTGTGTCAATCGCGCAACGCCTCGCCTTGCGTGTGTGAAATTTCACTTCCTCGCGATTTGCGCCGCGTATAAAATAGGCGACTTCCATCTCGCCGACAGTCTCGGTTTTCCCCAGGCGGCCTGCACGAGACACCACACCACAATAGCGGCGCAGCAAACTTGAAGATCGGCAACATCCAGCTCAGGAACAACCTGATCGTCGCGCCCATGGCGGGCGTGACCGATCGGCCTTTCCGCAGCCTGTGCAAGGCGATGGGCGCGGGCATGGCGGTTTCGGAGATGGTCGCGTCCAATTCGCTCCTGTGGGGCTCCGAGAAGACCATCCGCCGCGGCAACCACGAGGGCGAGGTGGAGCCCAAGGTGATCCAGATCGCCGGGGCGGACCCGGCGATGATGGCCGAGGCGGCGAAGTACAACGTCGACAGCGGCGCGCACATCATCGACATCAACATGGGCTGCCCGGCGAAGAAGATCTGCAACGTGATGGCGGGCTCGGCGCTCCTGCAGGACGAGCCGCTGGTGGCGCGCATCGTCGATGCGGTGGTGCGCGCGGTGAACGTCCCCGTCACGCTCAAGATCCGCACCGGCTGGAACAAGGACAACCGCAACGCGCTTCGCATCGCGAAGATCGCAGAGGAGCACGGCATCCAGTCCCTCGCCATGCACGGGCGCACGCGCGCCTGCATGTACACGGGCGAGGCGGAGTACGACACCATCCGCGCGGTGAAGCAGTCGGTCTCGATCCCGGTGGTCGCCAACGGCGACATCACCACCCCCGAGAAGGCCAGGTTCGTCCTCGAGTACACGGGCGCCGACGCGGTCATGATCGGCCGCGCCGCCCAGGGCCGCCCCTGGATCTTCCGCGAGATCGAGCATTTCCTCGCGACCGGCACGCATCTCCCGCCCCCCGGCGTCACGGAGATCCGCGAAGTATTGGTGGGGCACATCCACGATCTGTACGCGTTTTACGGTTACGAGCGCGGCACGCGAGTGGCGCGCAAGCACATCAGCTGGTACACGAAGGGTCTCAAGAACTCCGCCGTGTTCCGGGCACGAATGAATACCCTCGAGACCGCCGAATTGCAGCTCGCCGCCGTGGCATCGTTCTTCGGCGAGCTGCGCGCGCATTCGGCGCGACTCGAATACGACCACGAGGTGGCTCTTGCAGCGTAGAAACAGCGGTGACGCGAGGTCGGATGCCGCGCGCGAGAACGAGCTCGCGCTCACGGTGCGCAAGGTGATGCGCCAGTACTTCAAGGATCTCGACGGCGAGAAGGCCTCGGGGATCTACGACATGGTGGTCGCCGCGGTCGAGAAGCCGATGCTGGAAGTGGTGATGTTCCAGGCGCAGGGCAACCAGACGCGCGCGGCCGAGCTGCTGGGCCTGAATCGCAATACGCTGCGAAAGAAGCTGCAGCAGCACGGGTTGGACTAGGATTCGGACGTCAGGCATGAGGCATGAGGCATGAGGGGTAGCGCCTCGATGCATCGATCCTGGCCCGGTTCGCCGACGCTCGCGCCATTGCACGCCTCGCGCCTCGTGCCTCACGCCTCATGCCTCATGCCTTGCGCCTCATGAAAATTGCCCGCGCCCTCATCAGCGTCTCCGACAAGACCGGCGTGGTGGACTTCGCCAAGGCGCTCCTCACCCACGGCGTGCAGATCCTCTCCACCGGCGGCACCGCGCAGCTCCTCAAGCTGAACGGCGTCGTCGTGACCGAGGTGGGCGAGCACACGGGCTTCCCGGAAATGATGGACGGCCGCGTGAAGACGCTGCACCCCAAGGTGCACGGCGGCATCCTCGCGCGGCGCGACAAGCCCGACCACGTGCAGGCGATGAAGGAGCACGACATCCCGCCGATCGACATGGTGGTCGTGAACCTCTACCCCTTCGCGCAGACGGTGGCCAAGCCCGGCTGCACGATGGAAGAGGCCATCGAGAACATCGACATCGGCGGCCCGGCGATGGTGCGCGCGGCCGCGAAGAACCACGAGTTCGTCGCCGTGGTGACCGACCCCGCCGATTACACCCGCATCGCCGGCAAGCTCGCCTCGGGCAAGGGGGCGCTCGGTTTCGACGAGCGCTACCGCCTCGCCGCCAAGGCTTTCAGCCACACCGCCGAATACGACGGCATGATCTCCAACTGGCTCACCGCGCGCTCGGCAGAGGGCGTCGCGCGTGCCTTCCCGGACCGCTTCAACCTCCAGATGGAGCTCGCGCAGACGCTTCGCTACGGCGAGAACCCGCACCAGGCCGCGGCGTTCTACGTGGAGCGCGATCCGCCGAAGGGCGCGCTCGCGCGCTTCAAGCAGCTGCAGGGCAAGGAGCTCAGCTACAACAACATCGCCGACGCGGACGCGGCATGGGAGTGCTGCCGCACCTTCGACGTGCCGGCGTGCGTGATCGTGAAGCACGCCAATCCATGCGGCGTGGCCATCGCCGAGACCGCGTTGGCCGCTTACCGCAACGCGTTCCTCACGGACCCGACGTCGGCGTTCGGCGGCATCATCGCCTTCAACCGCGCGGTGGACGCCGGGATGGCGGAATCGGTCGCGAAGCAGTTCGTGGAGGTCGTGATCGCACCTTCGTACACGCCCGAGGCGCTCGCGCTGTTCGCGGCGAAGCAGAACGTGCGCCTGCTGCAGATCGAAGTGGCGAAGGACCTGAACCGGCTCGACATGAAGCGCGTCGGCGGCGGCCTCCTGGTGCAGACCGCCGACGACTTCGACGTGGCCGGGCTTCGCATCGTCACGAAGCGCGATCCCACCAAGGCGGAGATGAACGACATGGTGTTCGCCTTCCGCGTCGCCAAGTTCGTGAAGTCCAACGCTATCGTGTTCTGCAAGGCCGGCATGACGCTCGGTGTGGGCGCGGGCCAGATGAGCCGCGTCGATTCCACGCGCATCGCCTCCATCAAGGCGAAGAACGCGGGGCTCGCGCTGCGCGGTTCGGTGGTGGCCTCGGACGCTTTCTTCCCGTTCCGCGACGGGCTCGACGTGGTCGCCCAGGCCGGCGCGCGCGCGGTGATCCAGCCCGGCGGCAGCGTGCGCGACAAGGAAGTCATCGCCGCGGCCGACGAGCACGGCATCGCGATGGTCTTCACCGGCATGCGGCACTTCCGGCACTGACTTGAAACTCCTCGTCATCGGCTCCGGCGGCCGCGAGCACGCTATCGCGTGGCGCCTCGCACAGGCGTCCCGCGTCTCGCGCGTCTACGTGGCTCCGGGCAACGCCGGCACGGCGCACGAGGACGGCCTCTTCAACGTCGACATCACCACGATCCCCGATCTCGTGGCGTTCGCGAAGCGCGAGGAGATCCACGCGACGGTGGTGGGTCCCGAGGCACCGCTCGCCGCGGGCGTGGTCGACGCGTTCCAGGCCGCGGGGCTCAGGGTCTTCGGGCCCACGCAGAGGGCGGCGCAGCTCGAATCGTCGAAGGATTTCGCCAAGCGCTTCATGCGGCGCCACGGCATTCCCACGGCTCGCTACGAGACCTTCACCGACGCCAAGGCCGCGCATGCCTACATCGACAAGCATGGCGCGCCGATCGTGATCAAGGCCGACGGGCTCGCGGCCGGCAAGGGTGTCGTGGTCGCGACGAATGCCCTCGAGGCGCACGAGGCCATCGACATGATGCTCGCCGGAAACAAGCTCGGCGACGCAGGGCATCGCGTGGTGATCGAGGAGTTCATGGCGGGCGAGGAGGCGAGCTTCATCGTCATGGTGGACGGCCGCAACGTGCTGCCGCTCGCCTCGAGCCAGGATCACAAGCGCATCTTCGACGCCGACCTGGGTCCCAACACCGGCGGCATGGGCGCCTATTCGCCGGCGCCGGTGGTGACGCCGGACGTGCACAACCGCGTGATGCGCGAGATCATCGACCCCACCGTGAAGGGCATGGCCGCCGACGGCATCCCCTACACGGGCTTCCTCTACGCAGGCCTCATGATCGACGCCGAGGGCGCCCCGCGCGTGGTGGAATTCAACTGCCGCCTCGGCGATCCGGAGGCGCAGCCCATCTTCCTGCGCCTGAAGAGCGACTTCTTCGAGATCGTCGAGCACGCCATCGAGGGCACCCTCGACACGGTGGAAGCCGAATGGGACCGGCGCGCCGCGTTGGGCGTGGTGCTCGCCGCGGCCGGATACCCCGATCGGCCGCGCAAGGGCGACGAGATCCGTGGCCTGCCGAAGGCCGAGGAGGATTTCCACGTGTTCCACGCGGGCACCATCGAGGCGCACGGCAAGGTCGTCACCCACGGCGGGCGCGTGCTCTGCGTCACGGCGCTCGGCGACAAGGTGAAGATCGCCGCGGAGCGCGCCTACGAAGTGGCGGAGAAGATCCGCTTCGACGGCATGCAGTACCGCAAAGACATCGGGCACCGCGCCTTCGGCCGGCGATGAGAATCACACCGGTCCGCGACTATCTCCTCGGCTTGCAGGAGACGATCGTCTCGCGCCTGGAGGCGCTCGACGGCGCTCGCTTCCTCGCCGACGAATGGAAACGCCCCGAGGGAGGCGGCGGGACCACGCGCATCCTCGAGAACGGCGAAGTCTTCGAGCGTGCCGGCGTGGGCTTCTCGCATGTGACCGGAACGAAGCTGCCGGCCTCGTCCTCCGCGCTTCGCCCGGAGATCGCGGGCCGCGAGTGGGGCGCCATGGGAGTGTCGCTGGTGCTGCATCCGCGCAATCCCTACATTCCCACCGTGCACATGAACGTGCGCTTCTTCCGCGCCAAGGCGCCCTCGGGCGAGGGCGACGACGCCTGGTGGTTCGGCGGCGGCATGGACCTCACGCCGTACTATCCCTTCGAGGAGGACTGCGTGCATTTCCATCGCGCGAATCGCGACGCGCTCGCGAAATTCCCAGGGCTGCATGCGCGTTTCAAGAAGCAATGCGACGAGTACTTCTTCGTGAGGCACCGCAACGAGCCGCGCGGCATCGGCGGCACGTTCTTCGACGATTTCAGCGAGGGCGGCTTCGATGCCGCCTTCGCCGTGATGCGTGCCGTGGGCGACGCGTTCATCCCCGCGTACGCGCCCATCGTCGAGAAGCGCCGCGCGCACGCCTACGGCGAGCGCGAGCGCGATTTCCAGGCCTACCGCCGCGGCCGCTACGTGGAATTCAACCTCGTGTGGGACCGCGGCACGCACTTCGGCCTGCAGTCGGGCGGGCGCGCCGAGTCGATCCTCATGTCGCTGCCGCCGAGCGTGACATGGCGCTACGACTGGAAGCCGGCGCCGGAATCGGCCGAGGCGAAGCTCGCCTCGGTCCTCATCCCGCCGCGCGATTGGGTCGCGCCATGAGATTCGAGCGCCGGCACGAGAGGCTCGCGAGCCCGGAGGTCTACCGGCGCCGGCTCGCCACGGCGGGGACTGTGGGCCTCATCCTCATCGCGATCTCGCTTGCCATCGGCATGACGGGCTACGCGGGGTTCGAGGACCTGGGATTCGTCGACTCGTTCCTCAACGCGGCGATGATCCTCTCGGGCATGGGGCCGCTGCACGATCCCGTCTCCACGGGCGGAAAGATCTTCGCCGGCTTCTACGCGCTCTATTCGGGCTTCGCGGTGCTCGTGATCGCGGCGGTCATGTTCGCGCCGGTGCTGCATCGCGTGATGCATCGCTTCCACATCGAGGAGCAGGAAGATCCCGAGGCGAAGAAGACTACGAAACGCCCTCCAGCAGAATGAGCCGGCCGGCGCTGTGGGCGCGCCGCATCTCCTTCGGCTTCGCGTACTCCGGCGAATCCCACCACTTGCGCGCCGCCTCGGCCGAGGGAAATTCCAGCAGCACGCGGCGGGCATCTTTTCGCTCCTTTTGCGCTCTAATGGGGTGAGGTGCCATCGAGGAGATTACATGACAGCCCCCCAGCACGACATCCGGCACGAGAGCGACGAGCGCCACGGAGCGTTCTTCATCGAGAAGGAAGGGCGCCGCGTTGCGGAGCTCACCTACCGCATGACGGGCGCGGACGCCACGGTGGACCATACCTGGGTCGATCCCGGCCGGCGCGCCGGCGGCGAGGCGAAGAGCCTCGTCGCGGCCGCGGTCCAGTGGGCGCGCGAGGAGCACATGAAGCTCGTGCCCCTGTGCTCCTACGTGCGCTCGGTCCTCGACAAGACGCCCGAATACGCCGACGTGCGCAAGGGCTAGCGCGCCCGTTTCTTCCTGCGGGCGCTCGGCAACCCCAGCGCGTGCAGCGCCATCTGGGCCAGGGAAACGACGAACGTGCAGACGATCCAGTAGGCCAGCAGGTAACGGTTGATCCACTGCCCGAGCGCGCTCCCGGGCGCGAGGAGCGGCGCGGCGAGCCCCGCGAGCATGAGCGCGAGCAGCACGCCATAGGTCGCGTACCCCGTGGGCGTGGTTGAACCACGTCATGGGCGTTCGACTGCGCCGGGCGAAAACGATTCCATTCGCCTTTAGGCGCCGTTCTCCACGTAGCTCACGTCGGCTATCCACCGCGCCTTGCGCCGGTCCAGGCGCGACTCCACGGACTCGCCGTCGAACGAAGCCGCGGACTTGCGAACGCGCGAGGGATCGACGCCGTCGAACGCGTTGACGCTCACCACCGCGTAGAGGCGCGCGTCGATCTGGCTCGTCACCACGGGCACCACGCCGCAGCGCCTGCAAACGTGAAAGAGCGCCGTGCATGTGCCGAATGTGTATTTGTCGACGAGCGCGGGATCCTTGACCTCGATCCAAAGGCTCGCCTCCGGGCTCGACGTCCATACGCCGCCGTGCTTCAGGCAGAACGAGCAATCGCGGGCACGCGCCGGGATCTGCGGCAGGTCGGGATCCCAGCGCAGGTCGAACGCGATGTTGCCGCAGTGGCAGCTGCCGTGGATGAGCATTACTTTTCGATGGCGACGACGTACGCCTGGATCTTGCCGTCGACCACGCCCGTCCCGAAGCGCCGCGCCATGGCGCTCGCGGCGGCGTCGGTGGCTTCCTCCAGCCGCGAGGGCTCACGGGCCTCGATCTCGCTGCGAAGCGGCGTGCCCTGGCAGTAGGCGATGGCCGGGATGCGCGGCGACGCGGCGCGGCTGCGCGCGGCCACGGTGTCGATGCGGGGAGGCGAAGCGAATCCGCCGTCCGCCAGGTCGCGCGCGATGGTGGCGTGGTCCTGGTAGCCGTGGGGAATGCGCGCCATGAAGCGTGGCGGGCTCTCGGGGAAGAGCGGGGCGAGCGCCGCCGTCACGGCGTCGGCGAATTCGTTCTCCTCGATCCGATCCCACACGCTGAAGATGAAGACGCCGCCCGGGCGCAGCACGCGGCGCGCCTGCGCGAACGCTTTCGCCTTGTCGGGAAAGAACATCACGCCGAACTGGCACACGACGGCATCGAACGACGCGTCCTCGAAAGGCAGCGACATGGCATCGGCCTGGCGCCACTCCACGGGCCGGCGCGTGCCCACGGCGCGCGCGCGCTCGAGCATCGGCGGGTTCAGGTCCGTGGCGACGATCGAGGCGCCGGCGGCAAGCGTGGAGGCAAGCGCGCGAGTGGCCACCCCGGTCCCCGCGGCGATCTCGAGCACGCGTGAAGGCGAGGCCGGAGCGAGACGCGCGGCGAGGTCCTTCGCGTAGGGCTCGAAGATGAGCGGGACCAGGTGTGATTCATAGACGTCCGCGACGGAACCGCTGAAGACCTTGTCGCCGCTCTTCGATTCCATGCAAGCCTCCGGGGGGGTCGCTAGAGATTCTCGTACGCGAGGCGAACGGGCTCGGCCCCGTGGATCTTCTCCAGGCGGCGCACGATGAAGTGGCCGCGCGCCATGTCCTGGTAGTGGCCGATGAAGATCGTGTTGATGAGGGCGCCGCCCGCGGCGCCGAGCACCGGGATCATCTGCGCCGCGGCCTTCTCCGAGACGACGATGCCGAAGCGCGCGCCGATGAGGCTCACCAGACGCACGAGCGCAGGGCCGCCGCTTTTCGCGAGGCCCTTCTGCGCGAGGTGCTTCGACGCCTCGGTCACCGCGGTGGCGAGCGCCGAGCGCACCGCGAAGTACGCCGATTCCGCCGCGTCGTCGCGCTTGTCCCGGGGGCTGCCGAGCGCGAAGACGGTGAGGCACGCGAGCTTGGTGTCGATGAACTTCGGGTTCTCGCCCTCGCTCGCGGCGATGTCCGCGATGGAACGCAGGATGAGCGCGGTGGAAACCGGAAGCTCGATGGAGAGCGCGGCGATGCCGAAGGCGCCGCCGATCGCGCCGGAGGCCGCGACCGCGAGGCGATGGAGGTTGTTCGACGAGGAGGAAGTCCCGCGGTTGTCGCCGAGGCTTCGCACGGCGACGTCGAGCGCCTTCAGCAGCGCCTTCTCGGTGGCGGAATGAACGCCCTTCTGCCAGCTCTTCGGCAGCATCTTCATCGCCTTTTCCACAGGCGATCCGGCCATCGACGAGAGCTTCGCGGCGAGGCCCGGGTTCTCGAGGATGCGCTTGGCGCGGCGAAGGTCCTCGAGGTCGGCTTTGGAGAAGGGCATTCAGTAAGTGTACGAGACGGTGAGCCAGGTCTTGCGGATGGAGGGGTCCGCAGTGGACGCGCCCGGATCGTAGCGTGCGTGCTGCAGCCTCACCACGCTATTCTCGTCCAGCACGTAGGTGAGCCCGATGTCGGCCTCGCGTCCGAGGTCGCCGCCGCCGAAATCCGCCCGGAAGCGATGCGCCTCGCCGTAAAGCGTGGCCGCGCCGATCCCAAGGCGCAGCGTGAGCCAACGGTCGCGCAGGCCGGCGCGCGGCGTGTTGAAGAAATGCAGCGTCCAGCCGTTGAACGCGTAGAAGTCCGTGAGCGGCATCTGCAAGCCGTACGCGCCGGCGCTGCTCCCCTTCACCTCCTCATCGGCGCGCACCGTCCAGCTCGCGCCCGCGAGGCCCGCGCCCACGCGCCGGTAGCTCGCGTCGATGCGCGAGTCGCCGCCCGCATGGGGTCGCTGGCGCGCGTACTCGATCACGTAGGCAACGTCGATCGACGACGAGGCGCTTACGGCCCCGTCGGCCTTCGCGCCGATAACGCGGTAGGAGTTGTCGGCGAAGCCGGTGAAGGCGCCGTTCTGCGCCTGGTCGTGGAAGTAGCCGTACGCGGAGAGCGAATGCCCGGGCAGCGGATTCCACGCGGCGCGCAGGATCGCCAGGCGCAGCCCATGGGTCGCGCCGGAGGTGGCGCGCGCGCGCCAGTAGTGCTGCGCACTGAGCTCGGTATTCTCGATGCCCGTGTGCACGATCGAGATGCCGTCGAAAACCTGCGGGACTTGGCGAAAGTCGTTGTCGCTCACCCAGCGCCGGTTGTCGACGCGCACGGCCTGCCGCCCGGCCTTCACGCGCAGGCCCTCGACGCCGGAGTATTCGACCATCGCCTGGTTCACCCCGGTGTAGCGCGGGTCGGGCAGCAGCGGGTACGGGCTCGTCGCGAAGATCGCCGGATCGTCGTTGAATGCCTTGCGCCCGAGATGCTCGGCGTGGATCGCCTCGACGGAAAGGCGAAGCCCCCGGTACGGTGCCGAGCGCCATCCCGCGGACGCGCGCACCGTGCCGCCGCGCGCCGTCTCGGGGTAATTGCTCTCCTCGATGCGGTTGTAGCGGGCCGAAGCTGCAGCGTGAAGCGCCCGCGCGCGAGCGACTCGCCGATGCCGAAGGGCTCGTCGGCCTGCTGCGCGGCGGCATCCGCCATGCCGAGGGCCGCGAGCCACGCGAGGGCGCGAAGGACACTCGATTTCGGACGTAATGCGCGCACACCGGGCTCCGCGACTAGAATGAACGACCCAAGCTTTGTGCCAGTCTCCAACAGCTCGATGGCGATGTCCAGACTCGTGGCCTCCCTGATGGTAACCGTCGCTTTCGCGTTGCCGCGCGCGGGATGCGCCGGGTCCATCGAGGCGCAGGTGCGCGACTCGCAAGGCAAGCCGCTCGCCGACGCCGCGGTCTACGCGATACCCGCCGCCGGCGCTCCCGATGCACGCGGCAAGACCGTGCCGATCGAGCAGGTCGACCGCGAGTTCGTTCCCTACGTGACGGTGCTCCAGACCGGAACGGTGGCGACCTTCCCGAACCGCGACCCGATCATGCATCACGTCTATTCGTTCTCGCCGGCCAAGTCCTTCGAGATCAAGCTCTACTCGGGCAAGTCGCCCATGCAGGTCGCCTTCGACAAGCCCGGCGTGGTGACGCTCGGCTGCAACATCCACGACTGGATGATCGGCTACGTGCTCGTGGTGCCGACGCCGTATTTCGCCAAGACCGACGCGAGCGGCAGCGCGCGCCTGCGCGACGTGCCGGCGGGCGGCTACGAGGTCCGCGCATGGCATCCGCAGCAGCGCGCCGGCGCGGCCCCGGTCGCGCTCGCGCTGGAGCCGGGCGCCGCGCGCCCGGTGGCGTTCACGCTCGAGGTCGCGCCGCACAGGGCCAAGTACAAGCCGCCGCTCGACCGGCTCAAATACTGATGCGCCCGCGCTCCCTTACGAGACAGGCGGGCGCGATCAAGCTGAACAGCCTCGGGGCGCGCATCGTCCTTTTCTTCGTGGCGCTGCTGGTGATCGTGCAGGGCCTGGGGGCTTTCCTCGTGATCCAGGCGAACTCGCAGATCGCGCGCGACACCATCGACCAGGAGCTCGAGCAGGGCGAGCGCGTGTTCAAGCAGCTCCTCGCGCAGAACCAGGCGCGCCTCGAGCAGGGCGCCGGCATCCTCTCCGCGGATTTCGCCTTCCGCCAGGCGATCGCCTCGAACGACACCGGCACCGTGCTCTCGGTGCTGCGCAATCACGGCGCGCGCGTGGGCGCCAACGTGATGACGCTTGCTTCGCTCCAGAACGCGGTGCGCGCCGACACGCTGGACGCCGCGCGCGTCGGCAAGCCCTTCGCCTATCCGGACCTCATCCGCCTCGCGAGCGTCGAGGGCAAGGCCTCGTCCATCGTGAACCGCGAGGGCAAGCTCTACCAGCTGGTGGTGGTGCCGGTGCTCGCGCCCGATCCCATCGCCTGGGTTGGCCTCGCGTTCGAAGTCGACGATCGCGTCGCCAAGGATCTGAACCAGCTCACCGGCCTGGAGGTCTCGTTCGCGAGCTGGACGCAACTCGGCTCGTGGCAGCTGCACGCCTCGACGCTTCCGGCGCCGCTTCGCGAAGGGATGCTCGCCGCCTTTTCCGGCGACGAGGCGCTCGGCGCGCAGGTGCGCGAGGTCGAGTTGGGCGGAGAGGAGTACGAGACGCGCGTGACGCCGCTCGAGTCGCGTCCCGACAAGCGCATCGTCGCGATCCTGCAGAAGCCGCTGCTGATCGGCCTCGCCCCCTTCAAGCGCATCAGCGCGTCGTTCTTCTGGCTCACGGCGGCGGGCCTCGTGTTCCTCGTCGCGGGCAGCCTCGCCATCGCGCGAAGCATCACGCGGCCCGTGCACCGCCTCGCCGAGGCCGCGCACAGCGTGCAGCAGGGCGACTACACGCGCCACGTGCTGGTCGAGCACCGCGACGAGATCGGCCAGCTCGCGGTGAGCTTCAACCACATGCTCGACGGCATCGTGAGCCGCGAGAAGGAGATCCTGCGCCTCGCCTACGAGGACGGGCTCACGGGGCTGCCGAACCGCTCGATGTTCAACGAGCAGCTCGGCCAGGCGGTGCGCACCGCCAAACGCGGCGAGGCGCCCGTCACGGTCCTCCTCTTCGACATGGACCGCTTCAAGACCATCAACGACACCCTCGGGCACCCGGTCGGCGACCAGGCGCTGCGCGAGGTGGGGCTGCGCGTGAGGAAGGCGCTGCGCGACTCCGACGTGGTCGCGCGCCTGGGCGGTGACGAGTTCGCCGTGCTGCTCGCCACCGGCAACGCCGGCAACGCGCGCGTGGTCGCCGAGAAGATCCACAAGGCGCTCGAGGAGCCGTTCGTGATCGCCGGCCAGACCATGGACATGGCGGCCTCGATCGGCATCGCGCATTACCCCGAGCATGGCGACGACCCCAACGCGCTGCTGCGCGCGGCCGACGTCGCCATGTACGAGGCGAAGCGCACCAAGGCGCGCTTCGCCGTCTACGACCCGAGCCACGACATGCGCCGCCAGGAATTCCTCACGATGCTGGGGGAGCTGCGCCGCGCGGTGGAGGCCGGAGAGCTCGTGCTGCACTACCAGCCGAAGATGAGCCTCGCCGAAGACCGCGTGACCTCGGTGGAGGCGCTGGTGCGCTGGCGCCATCCGATGCGCGGCTTCGTCCAGCCCGCCGACTTCATCCCCTTCGCGGAGCAGACCGGCTACATCAGCGCGATCACGCGCTGGGTGCTGCGCCGCGCGATCGAGCAATGCGGCGTGTGGGAGCGCTCGGGGCTGCGCATCCGCATGTGCGTGAACATCTCCGCGCGCGATCTGCAGGGCGGCGACGAGCTCATCACCCAGGTCTCGGCGGCGCTGCAGGCGGCCGAGCTTCCCGCCGGCATGCTCTGCCTCGAGATCACCGAGAGCGCGCTCATGGAAGATCCGCTCTCAGCGCAGTCGACGCTGAGGAGGCTGAGGGACTTGGGCGTCGCCACGTCGATCGACGACTACGGCACCGGCTACTCGTCGCTCGCCTACATCAAGCAGCTCGCGGTGAACGAGCTGAAGATCGACCGCGCGTTCGTGGGCGGCATGGAAGCCGACCGCAGCAACGCCGCCATCGTGCGCTCGACCATCGAGCTCGGCCACAACCTCGGGCTCACCGTGGTGGCCGAGGGCGTCGAGACCGAGCACGAGCTCGCGGAGCTGCGCCGCTTCGGTTGCGACGAGGCGCAGGGCTACTTCTTCGCGCGCCCCATGCCCGCGCCCGCGCTGGAGCGTTGGCTAAGCGGCGCCCGTGACAAGACGCTCGGGCCGCGCTCCGACGTTCTCGGCGAGGCCTGATTCCTTCTTCGCGGACTGCTTGAACTGCGCGTAGTGGCGAAGCGCCGCGCTCACGTGCGCGCGCAGCTCCTTGCCGTCGATGGGCTTGGCGAGGAAGCGGTAGATCTGCGCCTGGTTGATGAGCTCGGCGACGAGCTCCGCATCGGGCTCCTCGGCGACGAGGATCGAGAGCGTGCCCGGGCGCTTCGCCTTCACCACGCGGAAGAGCTTCACGAGGTCGTCCTTGCCCGCGCGCTGGTCGGCGACGATCGCCGCGTACTCGTTCACCTGCAGGAGCTTGGCCGCCTCGGGAACGGTGGCGACGAGCTGCACCACCGCTTCGCCCGCCACGAGGCGCTCGAGGCCCTTGGCGAGGCTCTGGCCGGGATCGATCACGAGGAGCGAGCCGGCGCTGCGCGGTGAAAGGGCGCCGCCCTTGGTTTCCGGCGCCGCGGGCGCGCGCTGGGCGAGCTTGCCGGCGGCGGCCACCGCGTCGGCCACCATCGCGCGGATCTCCTCGTTGTCCCAGGGCTTGCGCACGAAGCGGAATACCTCGCCCTCGTTGATCGAGCCCACGAGGGAGGCGAGGTCGGAATAGCCGGTGAGCAGCATGCGCACCGCCCGCGGGGAGGTCTTCTTCAGCTCGCGCAGCATCTCGACGCCGGTCATGCCGGGCATGCGCTGGTCGCTCACCACGACGGGAATGCTCTCGCGCTTCGCGAGCTCGAGGCCCGCGGCCGCGCTTTGCGCCGTGAAGACCTCGTAGTCGTTGCGAAAGAGGGCGCGCAGCGCGTTCAGCACGCGCTCCTCGTCGTCGACGAAGAGGATGCGCGTGCGCGGCCCTTCGGGCTCGGGCTCGTCGATCGGCACCGGCACGAGGAGCTTCGCGCGATCGGAGAGCTTCACGGCCGGTTGCGGGGTTTCGGCCTTAGCGGCGCCCGGCTTCGGCGTTTCCGCCTTCGGCGCTTCCGGCTTCGGCGCTTCGGGCTTCGGCGCTTCGGGTTCGGGCGCCTCAGGGCGCGCTTCCAGCTCGAGCGGCGCCGGTTTCGGCGCGGCGGGCTTCGCGGCCTGGGGCTTGGCCGGCTCGGGCTTCGCTTCAACCGGCTTGGGCGCCGCGGCTTTCGCCTGCGGCGCGGGAGCGGGAGCCGCCGGCTTCTTCTCGACCGTCGCGGGCGCCGGCGCGGGCACCGGCAGCGGCGAGCCGATGGAGTCCTGCATCCCGAGGCGCAGGCCATCCATGAACTCGCGCGCGGAACCGAAGCGGTCCATGGGGTCCTTGGAGAGCGCGCGCTGGATCACCCAGTCGAGCTGCCATGCGAGCTTGTCGACGAAGGACGAGGGATCCGTCGGGCGCTCCTGGGCGATGCGGTGCGCCATCTCGTCGCGCGTGCCCGCGAAGGGCACCTTGCCGGCGACGAGGTGATAGACGAGCGCCGCCGCCTGGTAGAGGTCGGTGCGCGGCGTGAGTGTCTCGCCGGTGAATTGCTCGGGAGCCATGTACGCCGTGGCGATGTTCGGGGCGAGATCGTAGAGGCCGAGGTCGGTGAGCTTCACGCGGCCCTGCTTGTCGACGATCACGTTGCCGGGCCTCACTTCGCCGTGCAGCACGCCGCGCGCGTGCGTGGCCTCGATCGCCTCGAGGACCTGGCGCGCGATCTCCCAGGCGAGGCGCAGCTCCGGGCGCGCGCCGTCCTTGAGCATTGCCGTCGCCGGCTCGCCCTCGGCGACCTCGGAGACGATGCACAGCGCCTTATCGGTCTCCACCAGCTCGATGAAGCTCGCGATCGCGGGATGGCGCACGCGCGCGAGGGCGCCCGCGCTCTCGCGAAGGCGAGCGAGCGTGGCGGGCGGGACGGTGGCGCGGTTGGCGATCTTCAGCGCCACGCGCTTGTCGCCGTCGAGGCCCGCGAAGACGCCCGCCGAGGCGCCCTTGCCGAGGAGCGCCTGGATCTCGTACTTGCCGATGCGCCGCGGCTCGCTCATGCGCTGCCCTCGGACTCGGTTTCGGTCGCCGAGGCGAGCTCCGCGGGCGGATCCACGGGCAGTGTCACCGTGACCACGGTGCCCACGCCCAGCGTCGAGCGCGCCTCGATGCGTCCGCCATGCTGCGCGACGATCTTGTAGGCGATCGCAAGCCCGAGCCCGGTGCCCTTGCCGACTTCCTTGGTGGTGTAGAACGGATCGAAGATGCGCGGCAGCGCCTCGGGCGCGATGCCCCGGCCGTTGTCCTCGACCTCGATCACCACCGCGCCCGGGCCCGCGGGTCGAGTGGTGACGGCGATTCGCCCGCGCGGCTTGTCCATCGCCTGCGCGGAATTGTTGACGAGGTTCAGCAGCACCTGGTTCACCTGCGAGGGCGAGCAGGTGATGGACGCCACCTCCCCCAGGTGGCGCTCGACGTCGATCTTGCGCAGCGCCGGCTTCGCGATGAGAAGCGTCGCGCGCACGCCCTCGTTCACGTTGAAGCTGGCGACCTTGCTCCTGTCCAGGCGCGAGAAGTTGCGCAGGTTCTGCACCAGCTCCACGATCTGCTCGATGCCGTGAAGGCCGTCCTGGGTGAGCGCGTCGAGATCGGCGATCACGTGCTCCTTCCTCAGGCGCGCGAGACGCGACTCGAGGACGTTGAAGCTCGCCTGCAGGTCCGCCTCGTCGGGAGACTCGGAGCGCAGGATGCCCAGCAGGCGATCGGCCTCGGCGACGAGGTCGCGCAGGTCGGGCATCCGGTCGCGCACGTTGGCCACGCTGTTCTTCACGTAGGCGAGCGGCGTGTTGATCTCGTGCGCGACGCCCGCCACCATCTGCCCCAGCGAGGACATCTTCTCCGACTGCACGAGCTGCGCTTCGGATTCCTTCAGCCGCTTCAACGTGAGCGAGAGGTCGCGCGTGCGCTCGGACACGCGCTTCTCGAGCTCCTCGTTGGCGCGGCGAAGCTCGCCCTGCGCGGTGGCCACGCGCGCGGCGAGGTAGCTCGTGGCGATGAGGAGAGCCAGCGCGTAGACGAAGAGATAGACGCGCCAGCGGTCCTTCTCGTCGAGCGTGTCTTCGACGCCGCTCGCGACGGTGCGCCCGAGGAGGTCGATGCGCCCGCCGAGCGTGACGAAGGAGAACTTGCTGAACGCCTCGCCCTCGGCGTTGCGCGTCGCGAGGTAGGCGCGCGAGGCCGTTTCGGCGGCGGCGGCCGCTTCGGCGAGCGCGGGATCCGTGGCGAGCGCTTCGGCGCGCAGGAGCGCCACGCGCTTCTCGATGCCGGGCAAGCGCACGGGGAAGGTCTCGAGGCGCCGCGGGATGTCGGTGCGAAGCTCCTCGGCGAGGACGGCGATGCCAGGCCCACGCCGCGCGGAGCGGGCCGCGCGGGCCGCGCCCTGCTGCGCGAGGCTGCGCAGCGCCTCGTCCATGGTGCGGGCGCCCTGCACGCTGCGTTGGTGCGCTTCGCGCAGCGCCTTGAACGCCAGGGCCTTCTCGCTCAGGGCGGAGCGAAGCTTCACGAGCTCGCTCCTGAACGCCTCGCGCGAGGCCGAGCGCTCGATCTCGAGGAGGATGCGTCCCATCATGGCGCTGAAATCGGCCTGCGGCGCGGCGGCTCCACCGAACTCGTTGGCGATGCGCAACGCGTCCTCGTCCCAATGGTCGTCGAAGTCCTTCATTTCCCTGAGGAGCGAGAGCGCGCGCGTGTCGTGCCTGAATTCGGTGCTCGCCGTCTTCACGAAAAGGAAGGCGAGCGAGCCCAGGAGCAGGGCGGCGCCGAGCGCCGCGAAGGCGCCACGCTGGGTTCGGATCATGGCCGGAATTCTCTCTTGGAAGTCCTCGCCGCCCTGGGGATCGGACAGGACCCATTGTGCGGCGGGCGCACGCGCGCGTCTGTGAGGCTCATCACTCGGCGGTTTCAGCTGTAATCTTCATTCGCCCAGGTACGCTTCGCGGATGCGCGGATCCCCGAGGAGCGAGCTCGCCTCGCCGGTGATCGTCACCACGCCGCCCTCGAGCACGTAGCCGCGGTCGCTCACCTCGAGCGCGAGGCGCGCGTTCTGCTCGACGAGAAGAAGCGTCACGCCTTCGGAGGAGATCGCGCGGACCACCTCGAAGATCTTCTCCACCATGAGGGGCGCGAGGCCCATGCTCGGCTCGTCGAGGAGGAGCAGCTTCGGCCGGCCCATGAGGGCGCGCGCGATGGCAAGCATCTGCTGCTCGCCGCCCGAGAGCGTCCCCGCGGTCTGGCGTCGGCGCTCCTTCAGGCGCGGGAAGAGCGCGAACGCGCGCTCCTTGTCCGCGGCGACGGCGGCGCCGTCGGAGCGCGCGTAGGCGCCCATCGCGAGGTTCTCCTCGATGGTGAGCTGCGCGAAGACCCCGCGCCCTTCCGGCACGAGCGCGAGGCCGCGGCGCGCGATCTCGTGCACGCGCAGCCCGCCGATGGCCGCGCCCTCGTAGACGATGCGCCCGGCCGCGGGGCGCACGAGACCCGTCACCGCGCGCAGCGTGGTGGTCTTGCCCGCGCCGTTCGCGCCGATGAGGCAGACCAGTTCCCCGGGCTCGACCGTGAGGTCGACGCCCTTCACCGCGCGGATACCGCCGTAGGAGACCTGCAGGCCTTCCAGCGCGAGGAGACTCATGCGGTCCTCGGCGCCTCGCGCGGCGCGCCGAGATAGGCCTCGATCACCTTCGGGTCCTTCTGGATGTCGCGCGGCACGCCCTCGGCGATGTTGCGTCCATAGTCGAGGACGAGCACCCGGTCGCACAGGCCCATCACGAGGCGCACGTCGTGCTCGATGATGAGGATGGTGACTGCGTCCTTGCGGATCGACTCGAGGAGAGCGCGCAGGTCGACCTTCTCGGTCGCGTTCATGCCGGCGGCGGGCTCGTCCAGCGCGAGGAGGCGCGGCTCGGTGGCGAGCGCGCGCGCGATCTCCAGGCGGCGCTGGTCGCCGTAGGACAGGTGCTTGGCGAGCTCGTTGCCGCGCTCGCCGATGCCGACGTATTCGAGGAGCTCGCGGGCGCGCTTCTCGATGGCGCGCTCCTCCGCGCGCGTGCCCGGGCCGCGCAGGATCGCGCCGAAGACGCCCGCGCGCGTGCGCACGTGGCGCCCGATCATCACGTTCTCCAGCGCCGAGAGGTTGTTGAAGAGGCGGATGTTCTGGAAGGTGCGCGCGATGCCCAGGCGCGCGATGCGATCCGGCGTGGCTTTCTGGAGGAGCGCGCCCTGGAAGCGGAAGCGGCCCTCGTCCTGGCGGTAGAGGCCCGTCAGCACGTTGAAGAGCGTGGTCTTGCCGGCGCCGTTGGGCCCGATGAGCCCGTAGATCTCGCCCGCGCGGATGGAGAAGGAAACCTCGGTGAGCGCGGTGAGGCCGCCGAAGCGCTTGGTGACGCCCTCGACTTCTAGGAGGGCGGCACCTTGCGCGGGGACGGCAGCCGTCTCAGTCATTCTTGCTCGCCGCGAGCTCGCGCTGGCGCACCGCCGAGGGCAGCAGGCCCGCCGGGCGGAAGAGCATCATGCCCACCATGGCGAGCCCGAAGAGGAGCATGCGGATTACCTCGGGATCGATGATCGAGTGGCCGAAGACCATGCGCTGGACCGGCTCCACCGTGTAGCGCAGGATCTCCGGCACGAAGGAGAGCAGGATCGCGCCGAGGATCACGCCCCAGATGTTGCCCATGCCGCCCAGCACCACCATGGCGAGCACCATCACGCTTTCGGTGAGGATGAAGCTCTCCGGGCTGATGAAGCCCTGGATCGCCGAGAACATGCCGCCCGCGACGCCGCCGAAGGAGGCGCCCATGGCGAACGCGAGGAGCTTCATGTTGCGCGTGTTGATGCCCATGGAGCGCGCGGCGAGCTCGTCCTCGCGGATCGCCTCCCACGCGCGGCCGATGCGCGAATTCTGCAGGCGCAGGTTGATCGCGATGACGACCATGAGGACCGCGAGGAGGAAGTAGTAGTACTTGATGGTTCCCGAGAACGCGAGGCCCATGAACGTGGACGGGCCCGAGAAGTCGATGCCGCCGACGCGGATGGGATCGATGGTGGTGATCCCCTTGGGGCCGTTGGTGAGGTTGAACGGCTCCGAGAGGTTGTTCAGGAAGATGCGCACGATCTCGCCGAAGCCGAGCGTCACGATGGCGAGGTAGTCGCCGCGCAGCTTCAAGGTAGGCGCCCCCAGCAGCACGCCGAAGAGGCACGCCACCGCCGCGCCGATCGGCAGGATCGCCCACCACGGCAGGTGGATATTGAAATGCGGCGAGGCGAGGAGGGCGTACACGTAGGCGCCCACGGCGTAGAAGGCGATGTAGCCCAGATCGAGAAGGCCCGCGAAGCCCACGACGATGTTCAGTCCGAGGGACAGCAGCACGAAGAGGATGGCGAGATTGGTGATGCGCACCCAGGCGGTTCCGGCGATCGCCAGGACGAACGGCAGCGCGAGCAGCGCCGCGGCGATGAGGAGCATGCCGATCCACTTGGCGGCGGGGTTTTGTCGCAGTGCGGATAGCGGGGACATGGGCTACGAAGTGCTTTGGAAACGCAGATGAACGCAGATGTAGCGCAGATGAACGTACTTCAAAAGTGATAGACGACGCGGCCTACCTCCAGATGTGCATGGCCGAAATTCAGGATGAGGCCGAGAGTCAGGTTGGAGGCGCGCAGGTAATTGAGACATTGCTGGCGGTGTGGCCTTTCGATGCTCGAAATGGCCTTGATCTCCACGATCAATGAGTTCTCCACAAGCAGATCTGGAATGTAATCCCCGACGACGATTCCCTCGTAAGTAACCTGGAGCGGACACTGCTGGAGCACTTCGAGCTGGCGCTTGCGCAATTCGAGACATAGCGCGTTCTCGTAGACCTTCTCCAGAAAGCCATATCCCAACGCCGTGCTCGCCTTTTGCGCCGCCCCTATTGCGGCCCCTGAAAGAAGGTTCAGCCTTTCCCTTTCCCGGGGTACGTTCATCTGCGCTACATCTGCGTTCATCTGCGTTTCCAAAGCCTTTCGTCCGAATAGCCCCGTAACGCACGATCAGGCCCGGTCGCCGACGCGCTCGCCGAGCAGGCCCTGGGGCCTGAAGACGAGCACGAGGATCAGCACGATGAACGCGTACACATCCTTGTAGTTGCTCCCGAAGAGGCTCGACTCGGGGCTCGCCGCGCACACGTCGGTGAAGCCCGGCAGGTACTGGTCCAGCAGGCACACGTTGGTGAAATCGCCCACGTACCCGGCGCCGAGCGCCTCGATGAGGCCCATGAGGATCCCGCCGAGCACGGCGCCGGCGAGGTTGCCGATGCCGCCCAGCACCGCCGCGGAGAAGGCCTTCAGCCCGAGGAGGAATCCCATCTGGTAGTGCGCGATGCCGTAATAGGTGCCGACCATCACGCCCGCGACGGCGCCCAGCGCGGCGCCGATCACGAAGGTGATCGAGATCACGCGGTTGATGTCCACGCCCATGAGGCCCGCGACCTGCGGGTTCTGGGAAGTCGCGCGCATCGCGATCCCTATCTTGGTGCGATGCACCAGCCCGAGGAGCCCGGCCATCAGCAGCACCGAGGCCACGATGATGGCGATCTGCACGTTGCTGATCGCGGCGCTCGCGTCGGTGTGGCCGAGGCGGTATAGCTTGAGCTTGATGATCTGCGGGAAGGCGATGATGTTGCGGCTCCACACGAGGAGCGCGAGGTGCTGCAGCACGATCGACACGCCGATCGCGGTGATGAGAGGCGCGAGGCGCGGCGCGTTGCGAAGCGGCCGGTAGGCGACCCGCTCGACCACGTAGCCCACCGCCATGCAAACCGGCACGGCGACGAGGGTGCCGAGAGTCACGATGAGGAGCGGCGGCGCGCCCGACGGGGCGAGCGCCACGATCACCGAGAAGGCGGTCATGCAGCCGATCATCACCACCTCGCCGTGCGCGAAGTTGATGAGCTGGATGATGCCGTAGACCATGGTGTAGCCCAGCGCCACCACGGCGTAGACGCAGCCGAGCGTGAGCCCGTTGACGATCTGCTGCAGGAAGATGTCCACGCGGCGATTCTAACTTGGCCGCGGAGCCTTGGCCCGGGCCGCAAAAAAAACGGCACCCGAAGGTGCCGTTCGTCGAAGCGGGTGGCCCCGCTGTCTTCTTATTTCTTCTTATCGCCTTTTTTGGGTTCTTCTTTCTTCATTTCGGCGGGCTTCATGCCTGCCTTGGTTGCTTCTTGTCCTGCGGGCGCGGCTGCCGGCGCGGCCTCTGTCGCGAACGGCGTCGAGACTCCGTTCTTCACGATGGCGATCGGCACGACCTTGCCGTCGTGGAGCTTGAAGATCGTCATCTCGGCGTCCTTGCGGTCGCCCTTGGCGTCGAACTCCACCTTGCCGGTGGCGCCGGTGAACGAGATGTTGAACATCTCCGGGGTGAACTTGGCCGGATCCACGGAGTTGGCCTTCTTCATCGCCTCGATGATGGCCATGGTGCCGTCGTAGAAGTAGGGCGCGTACTGCTTGATCTCGCCGTACCTCGCGTTGAACGCGGAGACGAAGTCCTTGCTCGCCGCTTCGCGCGGCAGGCCCGCCTGCGAGCACACCATGCCCTCGGCCGCGGCGCCCGCGAGCTTGCCCATCTCGTCGGTGCACGCGCCGTCGCCGAAGGCGAAGACCGCCTTGATGCCGAGCTCGCGCGCCTGCTTGAGGAGCGGGCCGCCGGTGGCGTCCATGCCGCCGTAGAAGATGACGTCGGGATTCCTCGACTTGATCTTGGTGAGGATCGCCTTGAAGTCGGTTTCCTTGTCGTTGGTGCGCTCGCGCCCGACGATGTGGACCTTGTCGGCCTTCAGCGTCTTCTCGACTTCGTTGGCGAGGCCCTCGCCGTACGCGGTCTTGTCGTCGGCGATGGCGACTTTCTTCGCCTTCAGCTGGTTGGCGATGTAGGAGGCGATCGCCGGGCCCTGCTGGTCGTCGCGACCGACGGTGCGGAACACGGTCTTCAGCCCGCGCTCGGTGAGCGTCGGGTTGGTGGCCGAGCCCGAGATCATCGGGATGCCCGCCTTGTTGTAGATCTCGGAGGCGGGGATGGAGACGCCGGAGTTGAGGTGGCCGACGACCGCGGCGACCTTGGCGTCGACGAGCTTCTGGGCGACCGTGGTGCCGACCTTCGGATCGGCCTGGTCGTCCTCGCTCACCATCTTGAACGTGACGGGCTTGCCGTCGATGGAGATCTTCTTGTCGTTCGCCTGGGCGACTGCGAGTGCCACGCCGTTCTCGTCATCCTTGCCGAGGTGGGCGATGGAGCCGGTGAGCGGGCCCGCGTGGGCGATGGTGACGGTGATGCCGACGGGCGCCGCCGGTGCCGGTGCCGCCGTCTTGGCGGGCTCTTCCTTCTTGCCGCAGGCCGCGAGGCCAAGCGCGAGCGCAACGGCGATGGTCAGCTGATGGGAGCTTTTCATCGAAAACTCTCCTGATATGGGGATTGGGACAGGTGGACTGCGAAAGGCGGCAATTATGGGGACCGCCCTCCACCCCTGTCAATTTGTTATTTGAGGGAGAGGATCCACTTCACCAGCGTCTTGATGTCCGCGTCCTTCACATGAGTATTGGGCGGCATCGGCACCTGGCCCCACACGCCCACGCCGCCATTCTTCACCTTGGCTTCCAGCGCCGCCGCGGCCTTCGGGTCGGCGCGGTATTTGGCGGCGACATCCTTGTACGCGGGACCGACGATCTTCTTGTCTACGGCGTGGCAAGCGGTGCAGCCGCTCTTCGTTGCGAGCTCGAGGTTGGCGAGCGCCGGGGCGGCCGCGAAGGCGACGCCGAGGGCGGCGAGAATGGAAACCGGTTTCATGGGGGACTCCTGGAAGGGTTGTTGCGGGTGGAAGGCGCGATTCTGGGCCAAATGCGGGTGTTCGCGCAATCGCCTTGCGCGGCTCGAAACCCTAGCTCGCCGGGCGGCGAACGGGAAGGCGTACCAGCCCCAGGATGAGGGTGCAGCCGGCGAGGATCACCGCGCAGCCGGCGAGGCGCCCGGGCGTCACCGGCTCGCCGAGGAAGGTCGCGCCCCACACCATGCCGAAGATCGGCACGAGCAGCGTCACCGTGATCGCCTTCACCGGCCCCACGTCGGCGATGAGGCGGTAGTAGAAGATGAACGCGACCGTCGTCGATATGAGTGCGAGCCCGAGCATCGCACCCCACGCGATCGCCGGGATCGAGGCGAGCGGATGCGGCGGCGGGGCGAATGGCACCGCGAACGCGAGCGCGAGCGCGGCCATCACGAGCGTCCCCGCCGCGGTGCCGAGCGGGCTCGCGTCTCTGAGGTGCACCTTGGTGAACACGATCGTGTAGCCGTAGATCGCGGTGGCGATCACCGAGAGGCAGGCCGCGAGGAGCTCGTGGGGCGTCATGGGCCGGGGCGTCCAGCCCACCAGCACCGCCGTGCCCGCAATGCACAGGGCGATGCCCGCGAGCTTCGCAGGCGTGACGGCCTCGCGGATCCAGATCGCCGCGACGAGCGAAGCGAAGAGCGGCGAGAGCGCGTTCAGGATCGCCGCGGTCGACGCGTCGATGGTGGTGAGCGCCTGGGCGATGAGGACGAAGGGAAGCGCGAGCCCGACCGCGCCCACGAAGAGGAACGCCCGCCAGTGCTTGCGCCAGCCCACGCGCCTCCCGGTCGCGACGAGGAACGCGGTGAGCGCCGCGCCCGCGATGACGACGCGCAGCTCGATGAGGGGCACCGCGCCGAAGTACGGCACCGCGAAGCGCATGAAGAGATACGACGCGCCCCACATCGCGGCGAGCGCCACGAGGCGCGCGAGGTCCGCGGGCCTCAAGCGGCGGCGCCCTCGACTGACTGCAGGACGCCCTCGATCGCGAGCAGGCGCGTTTTCCTGTCGATGCCGCCCGCGTAGCCGGTGAGGCTTCCGTCGGTGCCCACGACACGATGGCACGGCACGATGATCGAGAGCGGATTGCGGCCCGTGGCGGCGCCCGCGGCGCGCGCGGTGCCCGGCCTTCCCGCGCGCCGCGCGAGCTCGGCGTAGCTCAAGGTCTCGCCGTAGGGAATGCGCGCGATCTCGATCCATACGCGCCGCTGAAATTCCGAGCCCTCAGGCGCGAGCGGCAGCTCGAAGCTCCTGCGCTTCGCCTGCAGGTACTCGCGGACCTGGTGCGCGCAGGCGGCGAGCGGCGCGGCGGCGCAGTCCTCGACCCACGCCTTCGAGACTTCCGGCGCGTGGCGTCCGCCCTCGTAGTAAAGGCCGGTGAGCGCGCCGCCGGCGGCGGTGGCGATGAGCGTGCCCAGCGGCGTGGCGATGCGTGCGTACTTGATCATGGTCGGTTCTCCAGGCTTTTCCAGAGGTGAAGCACGGCGTAGGCGCGCCAGGGCCGCCAGCTTTCGGCGGTCGCGAGCGCGGCCGCCGCGCGGGATTCATTCATCGCCTTCAGCACGGCGACGTCGGGGTGGGGGAATGCGTCCGGCCATGCGAGCGCGCGCATCGCGATGTATTGCGCGGTCCACGGGCCCACGCCGGGCAGCGCGTCGAGCGCGGCGATGGTGGCGTCGACGTCGGCCGAAGGATCGAGGCGCAGCCTGCCGCCGGCCACCTCGCGCGCGAGGTGGACGATGGCGCGCGCGCGCGTTCGCACGATGCCGCGCTCGGCGATGCGCGCGGGCTCCAGCGCCGCGATGTCGGCGGCGCGAGGAAAGAGCGTGGTGAGGCTCGCGTGGGGCGTCACGATGGGCGCGCCGAACGCGTGAGAGAAGCGCGCGGCGATGACGCTCGCCGCCTTCACCGTCACCTGCTGGCCGAGGATCGCGCGCACCGCGACCTCGAAGCCGTCGATCGTGCCGGGCAGGCGAAGCCCCGGATGGCGCTTCGCGACCGCGCCCAGCGCCGCGCCGATCTCCTCGGGATGGCAGGAGAGATCGAAAAGGTGCTTCACGCGCCCGAGCACCAGCGGCAGCGCGTTGGCGAGCGAGGCGCTCACCGCGACGCGCAGCGCGGCGCGCCGCGGGGAGGGTGCGACAGAGATCCAGCCGGTGGACTCGCCGCGCGCCGCCACGCGCACGGTGCGCAGGTAGCGCGATCGCTCCACCGACTCCACGCCCGCGATCGCGCGCCGCTCGAGGAAGGAGAGCATCGCGTCCCAGTCGTACGGGGGGCGGTAGGCAAGGTCGAAGGAAAGCGTCTGCGAGGGCGAGTCCTTCGCGGCGGTGCGGCGCAGGTCCCCGGGCGTCATGCGATATCGCGTGCGGAAGAGGTCGTTGAATCTCCTGAGGCTCGCGAAGCCGCTCGCCATGGCGACGTCGATCACCGGGAGCCCCGTGTCGGTGAGGAGCCGCTTGGCGAGGAGGAGGCGCTGCGTCTGGGCGTATTCCACGGGCGCCACGCCGAACGCCTGCTGGAAGACGCGCCGCAGGTGGCGATCGGTCACCCCGAGCGTCCCGGCGAGCTCGGCGAGGCTCTCCTCCGCAAGTCGGCCGTCCTCGATGAGGCCCGCCGCGGATTGCGCGAGGCGAGCGTTGGCATCGACGACCGCGTAACCGGGAGCGAGCTCCGGCCGGCAGCGCAGGCACGGTCGGAAGCCGCGCGCCTCGGCGGCCGCGGCGCTCGGGAAGAACGAGCAATTGCGCGCGAGCGGCGTCTTGGCGGTGCACACCGGGCGGCAGTAGATGCGCGTCGTCGCCACGCCCACGAAGAAGCGCCCGTCGAAGCGGGTGTCGTGGGAGAGGAGCGCGCGGTAGCACTGGCCGGGGTCGAGATGCATGGGGGCATTATCGCCCCCGGCCGCGCGGCCCGCTCGCTGTTTTCGGACATCTATTTCCGGGCGCGCCTCACCGCGAGCCAGGCGATCGAGGCGCCTGAGACGAAGATGATGGGCAGCGCCACGTAGTTGAGGACATCCCAGCCGCGCGTATTCACGAGGACTCCCGACGAGAAGGCGGAGAGCGCCTGCACCGTGAAGATCGCGATCTCGTTCGCGCCCTGCGCCTTGGCCTTCTCCGCCGGTGTGTACGCCTCGGTGAGGAGCGTCGTCCCGCCGATGTACATGAAGTTCCAGCCCACGCCGAGGAGCACCAGCGCCAACCAGAAGTTCGCGATGAGCTGGCCCGAGAGGCCCACCGCCACGCAAGCGAGCTGCGCCGCGACGCCCACCGCCATCACCGGCAAGGTGCCGAAGCGCTTGATGAGGGAGCCCGTGAAGAAGGAGGGAGAGAACATCGCCACCACGTGCGCGGCGATCACGCCCGCCGCCGCGGAGTACGGGTGGCCGCAGAATCCCATGGCGAGCGGCGTGGCCGTCATGAGGAGGTTCATCGCCGCGTAGCCCAGCGCCGCGACCGTGGCGGCGACGATGTACACGGGCTGGCGGATGATTTCGGCGAGGGGACGCGCGGGCCCGTGCGCGACGGATTCCGCGGCGATCGGGATGCGAAGCCGCGAGATGATCGCCATCGCCACGAGGGCGAACACGCAGAGCGTGGCGTACGACGCGCTGTAGGCCGGCTGCCAGAGCCCGCGCGTATGCGTCGAAAGCTGCGGTCCGACGATGCCGCCCACCAGGCCCCCGGCGAGCACGAAGGAGATCGCCTTCGCCTTGAAGCCGGGCGTCGCCGCGTCCGCCGCGGCGAAGCGGTAGTACTGGCCGAAAGCGTTGTAGACGCCCATCAGCATCGTCGCCGCGCAAAGGAGCGCGAGGCTTCCCGCGGCGATCGCGTAGGAGGCGAGCGCGGCGCCCGTGAACCCGAACGAGACGCCCGTGAGGAATCCCCCGCGCCGGCCGACGCGCCTCATCCACAGGGACGCGGGAAAGGTCGCGATCGCCGCGCCCATCACGTACGTCATCGTCGGCAGCGTCGCGAAGGCCTTGTTCTCGGCGAGCGAGTAGCCGGCGAGCGCGCCGATGGAGACCAGCGTGACCGAGTTGATGAGGAGGAGCGCCTGGCAGCAGGCGAGGAGGAGGACGTTGCGGTGCTCGAGCGTCATGTCGTCGGATTGGGATGAAACACGGTCATGGTGCGGCGCGGGGGTGTAGGACGCAGCCTACAGCCTTCCCGGTGCGCGGCAACCATACTGAAGGACAGCAATCGGTTCCAGAAACGCAAATGCTCGACATCCCATCGAAGCCGCGCGCCGCTACGCTTGCCGCGGCGATGCCCGCGGGCGCCGCGAGCCCCGACGAGCTCGCCGTGCAAGTCGAGAGCCTCACGGCTCTGCACGAGCTTGCGATGCATCTGGGCGGCATCTGCGAGCTGCAACCCGCGCTGCAGGCGATCCTCGACACCGCCGTGCAGGCGCAGGGCGCTGATTTCGGCCTGGTGTGGCTGCACGAGCCCGAGAGCGGGACGCTCGTCCCGCACGCGAGCCGGGGCTTCTCCGACGAGTCGCTCGTCTCCTTCGCGCGCATCATGCCCGGCCCCGCGGGAGGCTCCGCGGGCAACGCGTTCGCGCGCCGCTGCCGGTGGAGCGTCGAGGACACGGAGGCCGATCCCGCAATGGCGCCGTTGCGCGACGCCGTGCGCCGCGCGGGCGTGCGTGCCGTGCACAGCACGCCGATCTTCACGCGCGCGGGCGATCTCCTGGGCGTGCTCTCGGTCCATTACCGCAGTCCGCACGCGCCCACGCAGCGCGACATGCAGATGGCCGACGTGTGTGCGCGCTACGCCGCCGACTCGATCGGTGCGTACCGGTCCCAGGAGGCGCTGCGGCGAAGCGAACGCACCTACCGCGCCATCGGCGAATCGCTCGACTACGGCGTCTGGAACGCCGACCGCGAAGGCCGCATCACCTATCACAGCGAATGCTTCCTCAAGCTGATCGACATGGCCGCCGAGGCGTGCGCCGACTCCGGATGGATGCGCGCGGTGCATCCCGACGACGTCGAGAGGATGCAGGCGCAATGGAGCGATTGCGTGCGCGAAGGTCGCAACTGGGATTGCGAGTTCCGGGTGCGCGGCGCCGATGGCGGGTGGCACGCGATCCTCGGGCGCGCGGTGCAGGTGCGCGGCGAGCGCGGCGAGATCGTCGGCTGGACCGGCATCAACCTCGACATCGAGCGTCTGAAGAGCGTGGAGCACGAGCTGCGCGAGTTGAACCAGCGCAAGAACGAATTCCTCGCCACCCTCGCGCACGAGCTGAGGGACCCGCTCGCGCCGCTGCGCAACGGGCTCGAGGTGCTGCGCCTGGCGGGCGGCGGCGGCGAGATGGGCGAAAAGGCGCGCACGATGATGGAGCGCCAGCTGGGCCAGATGGTGCGCCTGGTGGACGACCTCCTCGACATGAGCCGCGTGAACCGCGGCAAGATCGAGCTGCGGCGCTGCGAGGTCGAGCTTGCCGAGGTGCTGCGCAACGCGATCGAGACCAGCCAGCCGCTCATGAACGAGTGCGGCCACCGCTTCGAGGCGAGTATTCCCGCCGCGAGCATCCTGGTGGATGCGGACACGACGCGCCTCGCGCAGGTGTTCTCGAACCTCCTCAACAACGCCGCGAAATACACGCCCAACGGCGGGCACATCGCGCTCGACGTGAGGGCGCTCGACGGCGAGGTCGCGGTGACGGTGCGCGACAACGGCCCCGGCATCCCCGCAGAAATGCTCACGCGCATCTTCGACATCTTCACTCAGGTCGACCGCTGCCTCGGCAAGACCCACGGCGGCCTGGGCATCGGCCTGTCGATCGCCAAGCGCCTCACGCAGATGCACGGCGGCACGATCTCGGTGGCGAGCGCGGGCGAGGGACAGGGCAGCGAGTTCACGGTGCGGCTGCCGGCGAAGGTTCAGGCGCAGCCCGCGCCCGTGGCGCCAGGACGTCGCAGGATCCTCGTCGCCGACGACAACGAGGACGCGGCGGTCATGCTCGCGATGCTGCTCGAGGCGTTCGGCAACGAGGTGTGCGTCGCTCACGACGGCAGCCAGGCCGTGGAGATGGCGGCGAGCTTCCGGCCCGACGCCGTGCTCCTCGACATCGGCATGCCGAAGATGAACGGCTACGAGGCGTGCCGGGCGATCCGCGGCCAGGCGGCGGGCGCATCGGCGGTGATCATCGCGCTCACCGGGTGGGGGAGCGAGGACGACAAGGAGCGCGCGCGCGCCGCGGGCTTCGACAGGCACCTCGTGAAGCCCGTGGATCCGCAAAGCCTCGAGGAAATGGTGCGCGACCTGCCGGCGCCCTCGCGCTGAGAAGCCGCTCCGCGCGAGGCGGTATGCTCTCGGCTTTCCCTCGCAGGACTTCCCGGTGAACTATCGACGACTCGGCCGTTCGGGCCTCAAGGTGAGCGAGCTCTCGCTCGGCTCGTGGGTGACCTACGGCAACCAGCTGGACACGGGTGCCGCGCGCGAGTGCATGGCGGCCGCATGGGATCGCGGCGTGAATTTCTTCGACAACGCCGAGGTGTACGCCAACGGCAAGAGCGAGGAGATCATGGGCGAGGCGCTGAAGAAGCTCGCATGGCCGCGCGTGAAGTACGTGGTGTCCACCAAGTTCTTCTGGGGCATCACCGACGGTCCCAACGAGAAGGCGACGCTAAACCGAAAGTACCTGATGAACGCGATCGACGGGTCGCTCGCGCGCATGAAGCTCGACTTCGTCGACCTCGCCTATTGCCACCGGCCCGACGTCACCACGCCCATGGAGGAGACGGTGTGGGCGATGCACGACATGATCGAGCGCGGCAAGGCGCTCTACTGGGGCACCTCCGAATGGAGCGCGGCCCAGATCATGGAAGCGTGGCAGCTCGCCGAGCGTCACCATTTGCGCAAGCCCGTGATGGAGCAGCCCGAATACAACCTCTTCCACCGCCGGCGCGTGGAGGTCGAGTACAAGGGCCTCTACGCCGACATCGGGCTCGGGCTCACCACCTGGAGCCCGCTCGCCTCGGGCTTGCTCACCGGGAAATACCGCGCGGGCATTCCCGCCGGGAGCCGCGGCGCGATCCCGCGCATGAAGTTTCTCGTCGAGGGCCTTACCGACAAGGCGAAGAACGACGCGGTGGCGAAGCTCGAGGCCATCGCGAAGGAGCTCGGGTGCACGCTCGCGCAGCTCGCCATCGCCTGGTGCGCGCGCAATCCCCACGTCTCCACCGTCATCACCGGAGCCTCGCGCGTCTCGCAGGTCGAGGAGAACCTCGGCGCCGCGGACTTCATCGAGAAGCTCACGCCGGAGGCGATGGCGCGGATCGAGGCGATCACGCACGCGCTGGCAGAGTAGAAATAAGTCGTGTGAGGGACGGCTTTTTTTTTCGGTACGGACACGCCAGTTTGGGTGACCCCCCGGTAGGGGGTGGCGGG
>JBBRTF010000016.1:0-85517 GCA_038244725.1 Burkholderiales bacterium | reverse complement strand
CAGATCGGCACCGCGGTCGCGGTCAACACGTCGGCCACGGCCCTCGCCCACCCCGCGCTCGCCGATGCGGCGACCACGACGGTGACCCTCACCCCGGCTTCCGGCAAGGTCATCACGCGCGATGCGAAGTGGACCTACACCTACCTCAACGCCAACGTGGTCGCCCCCGGAACCTACGGCGGCGTGAATGCAAACAACAGCCGCGTCACTTATACTGCCTCGATGCCGTAAGCATCGCGCGGGAAGGGCACAAACCAGCCGAGGTGTCGCGCGCGATGGCGCGGGCACCTCGTCTCATTTCAGCAGGTCCGATTTCGAAAAGCCGACGCCGATGAAGCGCTTCCAACCGACATTGCTCGCGATCGCCGCGCTGTGCGCAGCCGGTGCGCACGCGTTCTCCGTCAACATCAGCACGGGAACGCGAGCCATCTACCTGCAGGTGGGCAACGGAACGTTCACGGGGACCTACTCCGGCGGCGGCACGCCCGGCAACAATCCGACGGTGAACCAGGTGAGCGTGACGGTCCCCGCGGCCGTGCTCGGCTCCGGCGCGGCGCAGCAGATGACGAGCAACAGCACGCAGTCGGCGAGCCCGTACGACAA
Organism: Burkholderiales bacterium; assembly: GCA_038244725.1. Taxonomy (GTDB): domain Bacteria; phylum Pseudomonadota; class Gammaproteobacteria; order Burkholderiales; family Usitatibacteraceae; genus Usitatibacter. Next base: position 84,914 of record JBBRTF010000016.1, on the reverse strand, counting down.
CTTCGCGTTCTGCAATCCGCCGGTCCAGGTCTATATCGGGGGCTTCTTCCGCCTCCCCGGGAACACGGGCACGGCGACGCTCTCGGTCAAGACATCCTCGGCGAACCTCGTGAACGCAAGCGGCGACACGATTCCCTTCACCCAGGTGAGCTGGACCAGCAGCGGCAACGGCGACACCGGCGCCGAGCCCATCCCCGGAGGAACGTTCACCGGCGGCACGCAGACGCTCACCACCGTCAAAGTCAACACGTGGAACGAAAGCTGCCACACGTTCTCGTACGCGAACACGGCGAGCGTCGCCGCGGGCACGTACACCGGGCGCGCCACGTACACATTGAGCGCGCCGTGATGCGCGCCGCGCTTCTCGCGATCCTCCTGGCCGGCGGCACGGCCGCCGCGGCCACGTTCCGCGTCGACGATTCGCTCACGCTCCCCAACGAGAGCACCACGGCGATGAAGTGGCGCTCGCTCGCGCCTTCGCGCAGCCTCGGCCACGCCATCGAGGGCTCGACGGTGCTCGCGATCCGCCTGAACGTGGCGCCCTGGATGGGAAAGAACGCTCGCATCTTCATGGGGCTTCCCGAGCAGCCCATCGGCCAGGTGAGCGCGCAATGGACGACGCAGGGCAAGCTCCTTCCGGGCGAGCTCCTCTCCGGCAACCGCACGCTCGTCTACGCGGGGCCCATTCGCGCGAACCTCATCGAGGATACGATCGTGCTGCGCCTGCAGGCCGACGGCCGGCGCGTCGTAGCGCCGCAGCGGCTGCAGTTCTATTTCGAAATCGACGTGGACTGAATCTCATGGCTCGTTTCGGCTTCCTCGCATGCGCGGTGCTCCTCGCCGCGATCCCCCCCGCGGCGCTGGCGCAGGGCTTCGCCGCCCTGGTGTCGCCGCCGCGCTTCGAGATCGCGGTGAAACCCGGCGAGCGCACGCGCCACGTGATCGAGATCACCAACGCGAGCGCGCAGACCGCGCGCTATCGCCTGAAGACCGCGGACTGGACACTCGACGCGAACGCCTCGGTGAATTTCGACGACTCGCTCAAGGCCGGAAGCTGCCGCCCCTGGGTCGCCGTCGAGAGCCGCCAGATCAGCGTCTCGGCCGGCGGCAAGTACCGCTACCGTTTCGAGATCGCGCCGCCCGCCGACGCAGCCGCGGGCGAGTGCCGCTTCGCGATCCTCATCGAGGGCGACGAGCAGAACGTGCAAACGCCGGGCGGCCCCGCGTTCCCGATCTCGGGAAGGCTCGGCGTGATCGTCTACGCGACCGTCGGCGAGGCGCAGGCGACGCTCGAGGTGGCGGGCACGCGCGTGGGCCTCGTCAATGCCGAGGAGATGCCGATCCTCATGGTGAAGAATTCCGGCAACGCGCACGGGCGCCTCGCGGGATTCCTCTCCGGCACCGACGCCGCGGGCAACAAGGTCGAGTTCACGCCGGCGACGCTGCCGATCCTTCCCGGCGAGACGCGCGCGATCTCGCTCGTGCCCTACAAGGACCATGAAGAGCCGGTGAAGATCGACTATCCCATCACGATCCGCGGCAAGCTCGAGTGGGGCGACGCCAAATCGATGCCGTTCGAGCAAAAGTTTGCGAAGTGAATGCGCGATGGCTTCGCGGCGCGCTCTGCGCCGGCGCTCTCGCGGTGTCCGGATCCACGTTCGCCCAATCGACGCAGCCCGCGGCCACGCCCGCGTATGAAGACCGCCTGATCGACTCGGGCAACCTGAAGCCGCTCGGGCCCGAACCGGGCGAGCTGCAGTACAACCCGTCAGGTCCGCCGCGCGAGTGGCGCATCGAGGGCTTCGCGAGCCACATCGACCAGGGCGACACCGTGCGCCACGAGAACGGCCTGGTGCTGAGCACGCGGCTCGAGACCCTCCAGTACGGCGCCTACAGCCTCGACGCCACCGTGCGCAACGCCGGCGCCTCGAGCGTCTTCACGCTGTGGCAGCGCGGCCTTCCCTTCGACAACGGCTGGCGCGCCAACAACGCCGTGGGCATGCTGAACACGCCCGGCATCGACCTCGCGCGCCAGCAATACCGCTTCTTCATTCCCACGTTCCCGATCGTCGGCGCGCAGACCGAATGGCTGCACGCGGGCAACGTCCAGCTGCAGGCGAGCTACGGCGCGCCCGGCCTCTACAACGGCCTGCGCCTCGCGGGCTTCTCGCGGCTCGGCGGCACGCTCGCCACCGCCGGCGCGCAATTCTCGCCGGCGCCGCAAGTGCTGGCGGGATTCCAGGTGGCCGACGCACGCAACGTGGACACGGGTGTCGACGAGAGCGGCGCGCCGGCAAAGACCAGCGCGCGCTCGGTGTACGCGGCGCTCGCCTCCGGAACGCGGGGAGAGGACCACGTGCAGTTCAACGTGATCGACAGCCAGGCGAACGACGGGCGCCACAACCTGGGCACATGGTTCGACGGCGAGGCGCGCGACGGGCGCTATCGCCACAACTACGGCGCCTTCCGCTTCGAGCCCGACATGGCGTGGGGCTACATGGCGATCAACCGCGACCTCCTCGGCGGCTACTACCGCGTGAACTATTCGAGCCAGCAGTGGATCTGGGCCCTCGGCCTCGACAGCGTGGGCTCCGTCACCGGGCGCGGCCTCGACGCGACCTTCGCCACCGGCAACATCCGCTACCAGGTGGACCGCTCGCTCGGCGTGGGCGGCGGCGGCACGTTTCGCCACGGCGCGACCGACGCGAGCGCCGCCTACGCATTCCTCGACAAGCAAAGCAAGCTCGGCACCACGCGCATGCAGCTCGACCTCGTGGCCGCGCAAGGCGCGCAACGCGGCGAGCAGCTCACCGTCGACCACGCGTGGCCCACGCAGGTGGGATTGCGCCTGAGCACTTCCATCGCGCTCGCCCGCGAGACCGACGCGGGATCGCGCACCACGCGCGCGAGCGTGGCAGCGTTCGGCGGCATCGACATCACCAACAACCTCTCGATCGAGGGCAACGTGCGCTTGAGCCTCGAGCGCGACGGCTCGCGCACGATCGGCAAGTTCGCCAACGTGGGGCTGGTGTGGCGCATCTCGCCGCGCTGGTCGCTGGTGGCGAGCTACTACGACAACAGGAGCGACACGCAGCCCTTCGCGACCATCGCGCCGGTGGTGCCGATCGACGTCGTCGTGCCCGTGCCGCGCGACCGCGCGATCTTCCTCACGGTGCGCTACGAAGACCACGCGGGCACTCCGGTGGCGCCGCTGGGCGGCGCGCCGGGCACGGGCGCGGGCAGCGTCACCGGCAACATCTACTACGACACGAACGACAACGGCCGGCGCGAGGCGGGCGAATCGGGCGCGGCCAACGTGACCGTGCTCCTCGACGGGCGCTTCGCCACGCGCACCAACAACGACGGGCGCTTCGAGTTCCCGTTCGTCTCCTCGGGGCCGCACGCGATCATGGTGATCCCCGACAACCTCGCGCTGCCCTATGCGATCGCGAACGACGGGCGCCGCGAGGTGCTGGTGCGCACGCGCGAGACCACCGCGGTCGAGATCGCCGCCGCGAAGAGACAGTAAGGGCTAGGGTTCCTGCAGGGAGAGCGCGACGGGCCAGGAGTAGCGCCCGGGCACCGCGTCCGCGGCGAGCGTGAGCTCGTACTCGACGGCCACCGGTTGCGGCCTGGAGCGGCCCACCATCGAGGCCAAGTGCAGCGTCGCGCCCGAGGCGGTGGCGACGAGGGGCGAAGCCAGCCCCGCGATCTTCGCCGCGGTGAACATCGCGTTCACGACCTGGGCGCGCAGCACGAAGCCGAGGCGATCGTTCACGAGGAGGTCCAATCGTGGCCCGGTCACGCGGACGGATCCGCGCGCGATGTCGTCGGCGGTGACGTCGATCGCCGCGGGATGACCGAGGAGGCGCATCTGCATCACGCGGGGAACCGCGATCGAGAAGTCGACCGACGCCCGGGCCTTGAGGCCGCCGGCGCCAGAGAGCCCGTCGCTCGCCGCGTGCAGCGGCCGCGCCGCGAGGACGCAAAGGATATAGGCCGCCAGGAAGGATGCTCGCCGCATGGCGGGATTCTCTTCCTTTTCGACCCGCACCGCTAGTTGGGCTTCTCCTGCCCGTCCGGGTGGGAATTGCCGGAGACCGTCCCGGCGAAGACGTTATCGAGGGGCGAAGCGGTTGGTCATGCGCGACACGCCGCTGCGCGATTCGCGCCTGCGGTCGATGACGATCGCCGGAGCGGCGGGCGGCGCCTTCAGCTCGTTCACGATCGCCATCACGAAGCCGGCGATGGCCCGCGAGAGGTATGCCACGCGCTCGATGCGCGCCTTGCGGATGTGTCCTTCGATTGCCGCGTATTCGGGAAAGTCTCTGGTGTTCATGATTTTCGCAAATCCTTTTCTCAACGAGATACAGGATATGCGTCCATGGTGCAGTGCAGCAAACGATGAATATTGCCGCGACGAAGGAGAAAGTTTGCGGCGTTCGCGCCCTTGAAATGCGCGGATGGCTTTCAGAGCGGCGCTCGCGGATCTCCCGGCAACATGGCCTTCCTGAGGAGCGGCAGCGGCGGGGAGCCGTGGCTCAGCAGCTCGTCGTGGAAGGCGCGCCACGCCGCACGGCCGCCGCGCGTCGCGGTCTAGTCGTCGCGGAGCTTGCGGATCATGAGCTTGCCGAGCGTGTAATTGCCGTAGCCGGGATCGAACGTCCCGCGAGCCGCCTGCTGGCGCGCGTTGCCCGGATCGAGGAACGCCTTCTCGCGGAACATCGCTTCGGACTGCGCGATCGTCATGCCGCCGGTATGCAGCCCGATGGCGGAGAGGTAGCGCACGTCGCGCCACAGCGCGTTCACGAGCTGCGCGACGTGCACTTCGGGATCGCCATCGGCGAGGCCCATCTCCCACATCATCTCCTCCGAATAGTGCGCCCAGCCCTCGCTGAAGGCGTAGCTGCGGAAGAGGCGGCCCACGCGCGACGGCGCGCGGTCCGAATACTGGTGCTGCAGGAAGTGCCCCGGCCAGACTTCGTGCACCGAGTAGAAGAGCAGGTCGCGGACGCCAGGGATGTAGGCGGCCTGCTCCGCCGCGCTCCACTTCGGGTCGGGGGGCGCGATGCGAAAGGTCGAGACCAGGCCCTTCTCGTACGGTCCGGGCACGTCGAGGTACGCGGCGTTCCAGCGCCGGTATGGCGGCGCCGGCCTCACGTCCGCGATCTCGGGGCCGGGAATGGTGACGACGCCGCGAGCGACGACGAAGGCGCGCAGCTCCCGCAGCTGCTTGCCGGCGGCGGCCACGGGTCCTTCCTCGGGCTTGCGCGCCTTCATCTTCGCGACGCACGCCTCGATCCCCTGGCCCGGCGCGAAACGCGAGCACGCCGCCGCGAGCGCGTCGAGATTGCGCTCGAGGTCGCGCTCGCCCATCTCTTTCAGGCGCGCGAGCGGCATGTCGATCTGCTCGGTGGCGCGGAGCATGCGCAGGAACTTGTCCGTGCCCATCGCGTACGCATCGGTCGCAGCCGCTTCCTGGGTCGCGAGCCACGCGTCGAACTCCCTCACCGCCTTCGCGGCGGCGGCGTTCGACGCCTCGAACTCCTCGCGCAACCACGGGTCGCGGACCGGCGCGAAGACGCCCGGCACGTCCTTCTCGAGAAACCCGGCGAGGCCGCCGAAGACGCCGCGGGCGAGCTGCACGTAGCTGCGCGGCATCGGCGAGCGCAGGTTGGCGCGGGCCTCGGCCAGCGCCCTGGGCATGCCGCGCGCCCACGCCGAATAGGCGCGCATGCGCTGCGCGAGCGGCGCGTACTCGCGATCGACATAGACGTTCGGATCGAGCGCGAAGGCGTAGAACGCGGGATTCGTCCACGGACGCGCGCCGTCCTCGAGCCAGAAGAGCTCGTCGTCGAGCTCGGCGACGAGGTTGTCGCGCTCGAATCGTTGCGCGGTTGAAAGCGACGCGCCGTCGAACGCGAGGGCGCGATCGCGCGAGGCGTGGGCGTGGTCGATGCGCCGCTGGATTCCCGCGCGGCTGAAATCCGGCAGCATCCCGTCGAATTCGTGCCGTCCGATGCCCGCCGCCCAGTTCGGGAGGATCGCGGCGTGCTCGTCGAGGAAAGTTCCGACGAAGGCGTCCCACGCCGTGGATTCGCCGGGCGCGGTGCGCGTCGGCTGCTGGCAGCCGAGGAGCGCGAGGGCGAGGATTGCAGCGGCAAGGCGCGGCTTGTTCATGGCGAAGTCCGGGGGCGGGGGCGCTAGAATCGCATTTTTCCCGGAGGCCCGCCATGAAGATCCGCGCCGCATTCGCATTCCTCGCCGCCGCCCTCTTCGCCACGACGATCGAGGCGAAGGTGGTCACGAAGACGATCGCCTACGACCACGAGGGCCAGAAGCTGCAGGGCTACCTCGCCTACGACGACGCGAAGAAGGGGCCGCGTCCCGGAGTACTGGTGATCCATGAATGGTGGGGACTAAACGACTACGCGAAGATGCGCACGCGCCAGCTCGCGGAGATGGGCTACGTCGCTTTCGCCGCCGACATGTACGGCGAGGGCAGGACGACGCGCGATCCGAAGGAAGCGCAGGCGTGGTCCTCGGCGGTGAGCTCGAAGCCCGGCATGCTCGCGGCGCGCTCGAAGGCAGGGCTCGACGTGCTGCGCAAGGAGAAGGAGACCGACGTGGAGAGGATCGCGGCCATCGGCTTTTGCTTCGGCGGCACCACGGTGCTGCAGCTCGCCTACGCCGGAGTGCCGCTGAAGGGCGTCGTCACCTTCCATGGAGGGCTGGTCGTCCCCGACGAGCAGCAGGCAAGGAAGATCCGCGCGCCCATCGTGATCCTGCACGGCGCCGAGGATGGCTTCGTCAAGCCCGAGACCATCGACGGCCTGAAGAAGGCGCTCGACGCGGCGAAGGTGGACTGGTTCATGGTGACGTACGCCAATGCCGTGCACGCCTTCACCAATCCCGACGCCGACAGCTACAAGATCCCCGGGATCGGCTACAACGAGAAGGCCGCGAAGCGCTCGTGGGACGAGATGTCGCGCTTCTTCCAGGTCCAGCTCAAGTAAACATAACCGGGGACAGACCTCGGTTATCCGCTACCGATAACCGAGGTCTGTCCCCGGTTACCTGGGGGCGCGCGCGAGGTGCAGCGACCCGGACACGAGCGAACGGAAGCGCGGCTCGCCGACGGCCTTGGCTGCGGCCTGCTGCGCCGCCTTCCAGAGCGGCAGCGCGCGCAGGAATGCCTCGCGACCCGAGCGCGTGACCGAGACCTGCTTCACGCGCGCGTCCTTGCCGGGCGCCACGCGCAGCAGGCGGCGCAGCCGCATGTGCGCGACGTTGCGCGTGACCGTGCTCTTCTCCATGGCGAGGAATTCGCCGATCTGCTGCATCGACACGGGCTGCGCCGCGAACACGCACCAAAGCACCGAGAGCTCCGCGGCGGTGAGGCCGGAGGGAGCGAGGTAGCCGTCGTAGAGCGTCGTGATCGCGCGCGCGGCCATGCGCACGTTGCCGCAAAGGCAATCGAAGCCGCGGTCGCGGTGGGACTCCAGGATGGGCGAGGGAATGGGCATGGGAATCTCCCGATGATTGCAGCTACAACAAAGAGGGGAGATTTTACCTCGCCGGCACCCTGCCGTCGATGTGTAACAAATTGTCCTGGGGTCCGCGTTTCCGGGGGTGGCGCGTTACAGGAGAAAGGGGCCGAAGGGCACCTAAGCCGGGAACCCCCAGTCTCACCTCAGTACCGCAAACGAAGGAGATCGAAAATGTTGAAGAAACCCCTGGTGATCGCGACGGTGGCGGCGGCCGTAGGCATGGCCGGCATTTCCACGCAGGCTTCTGCGGGCGACCCTGTGCTGGGCGCTCTCATCGGCGGCGGCATCGGTGCGGCGATCGGACACAACGCGGGCGGCCACAACGGCGCCGCGGTGGGCGGCGTGCTGGGCGCGATCGTGGGCTCGAGCATCGCGGCCGATTCCGGCGGCTACTACGATCGCGGCTACTACGACGCGCCGGCCTACGACTACGGTCCTTCGTACTACGCGCCGGCCCCGTCGTACTACGGCCCAGCCTACTACGCGCCGGCCCCGGTCGTGGTGTACAGCTCCGGCCCGTCGTATCGCGGCTACAGCCGCGGCTACGACCATGGCTACTATCGCGTCCACGATCGCCGCGAGTGGCGCGGCGAGCATCGCCGCTAAAGGTCCGGGAAACGCGGCCGCCACCCGGCCGCGTTTCCCGTTTCCAGGCGCTTCAATCCCTCTGGTCGAGCTGCTCGCGCCAGGTGAATGCGTCGCGCACGCGTGCCTCGCGGTCGAGCAGCACCGTGAAATAGCTCGAATATCCCCAGCTGTCCATGAATCGGTAATCCCACGCAGTCTCGCCGCGGCTCGCGAATTCCTCGACGCGCGCCGGGGGTCCGACAATGCGAAGGACCTGGTCCTTGTCGAGTCCGCGCACGACGCGCGCGAAGTGCGCCGGATCGAGCACCTTCTCGATGGAGGCGATCTTCCCCGCGCCGCTCACGTGCACCATGAACGTGTCGTAGCCCGTCGGCCCCCGCGGATACGCCCAGTCGGATGAGCCGTCGGTGTTGCGCCATTTCGCCGCGGGCTCGCCCATCACCGCGGCGAGGCGCGCCTCGCCGTCCACGCCGGGCGTGAGGCCGTAGCCGCCGTACGAGGCGCAGCCCGCGAGGAAAGCGAGCGCCGCCGCGGCGGCGAGCCTACGCATTCGCGATCGCGGGGCGGATCATCGCCACCTGCGTCTCCTGCTCGAACGCGTGCGCCATCTGCAGCACGCCGAAGTCGTCGCGATAGCGCCCGACGATCTGGATGCCCACCGGAAGCGCGGGGCTGTCGGACGTGAATCCCGCGGGCACGGAGATCGCGGGATGGCTCGTGACGGTAATGTAGTAAGCGGTCTTCATCCAGTCGATGTAGTTGTCGAGCTTCACGCCGTCGATCATGTCGACGTACGGCTGCGCGACGGGGAACGGCGGCACCTGGTTCACCGGCAGCACGAGGAACTCGTGTCGCTCCATGAATTCGCGCATGCGCTGGTAGAGCGTCGAGCGCAGCGCGATGGCCGCGCCGATGCGCGCGGCGTCGAGCTTCAGCCCCTGCTCGATGTTCCACACCACTGTGTCCTTGATCTTGTCTCGATGCTTCTCGAGCAGCCCCGCGTAGCGCTGCGCGAAGCTCAACGCGCGCAGCACGTGGAACACCTCGTCGGCGCCGGAGAGGTCGGGCTCCGCGTCTTCCACGCGGCAGCCGAGGGACTCGAACACCGCGCGCCGCTTCTCGAGGACCGCGGTGACGCGCTTGTCCACGGGAAGGCCGCCCAGGTCCTTCGACCAGGCGACGCGCACCTGGCTGAAATCCCTGGCGAGGGAGCGCGCGAAGCGATCGCCCGACTCGGTGATCGTGATCGGCGAGCGCGGGTCGGGACCCGCCATTGCCGAGAAGAGGAACGCCGCGTCCTCCACCGAGCGCGCGAGCGGCCCGATGACCGAGAGCGTTCCCCACACGTCGTTGGCCGGGTAGTAGACCACGCGGCCCGGCGTCGGGCGGAAGCCCACGACGTTGTTGAAGTTGCCGGGATTGCGAAGGCTTCCGCCCAGGTCGGAGCCGTCGGCGAAGGGAAGCATGCCGCAGGCGACCGCCACCGCGGCGCCGCCGGAAGAGCCTCCGCACGTCTTGTCGAGGTCGTACGGGTTGAGCGTCGCGCCGAACACCTTGTTGAACGTCTGGCTCCCCGCGGCGAACTCCGGCGCGTTGGTCTTGCCGAGCGTGATGGCGCCCGCGGCCTTCAGCCGCTCCACCACCGCGTGGTCCTCGCCGGGAATGTTGTCCGCGTAGATCGGCGAGCCGAAGGTGGTGCGGATCCCCTGCGTGACGATGGTCTCCTTGTAGGCGATCGGCAGGCCCGCGAGAGGGCCGGAATCGTCGGTGCGCGAGCGCGCGCGCTTCGCGTCGAGACTCTTCGCTTCCTTCAGCGCCGCTTCCGGGAGGAAGGTGACGATGGCGTTCACCTTCGGGTTCACGCGCTCGACCTGCGCGATGTGCGCGCGCATTACCTCGACCGCGGAGAGCTTCCTCGCGCGCATGAGGCGCGCGAGCTTCTTTGCCGATTGGAAGATCATGGTTGCATGCTAGCCCGCGCCGCGGGGAGAAGGCAAAGTCAAGGGCAATGGAACGCAGATGAACGCAGAACCAACCCCACCGCAGATGAACGCCGAGGGCACATTTTTCGCTGTTGCGGGTAAACCTCCTGGAGCTCCTTTGGCGGTAGGTGCTTTTCAAGTCGTTCGCGCCAGCGCGAGAAGGGGGTCATCCGCGTTCATCTGCGCCAAGGGGGACATCTGCGTTCATCCGCGTCCCCGTGGTAATCCCTGCCAAGGGGACCCTTCAGGTCTTCTTGCGCTTGAGCAGGAAAACCAGTGGAAGCATGGCGAGGAAGCTCCACGTCGTCACCTTGAAGACGTCGAGCATCGCGCTCATCTCCGCTTGGCGGCCGATCTGCGCCGCGATGAACGCCATGGCGTGGGGGTCGGTGGGCGAGAGGTGCAGCGGGCGAAGGTAGTCGGCGAGCGCGGCGTTGTACTTGGTGACGTGCCCGCCCAGCTCGTTCCAGATCACCTGCGCCTGGCGCGACAGGAGCGTGGTCACGATCGAGATGCCCGCCGCCGCGCCGATGGTGCGCACCAGGCTGTAGATGCCCGCGGCCTCGGCCATGCGCGAGCGCTCGAGCGTCGCGTAGGCGATGGTCGAGAGCGGCACGAAGATGAGTCCCAGCCCGAGGCCCTGCAGGAAGGCGGGCCCGATGATCCACGCCGTGCTCACGTCGAGCGAGTAGAAGGTCATGAGGTGGGAGCCCAGCGCGCTCACCAGTATGCCGGCGCCCACCAGCAGGCGCGGATCGGTCTTCATCACGAGCCGGCCCACGACGATCATGGCGATGGCGGTCGCGACCCCGCGCGGCGCCATGACGAAGCCGGTGGTGACGATGGGATAGCCCAGCAATCCCTCGAGGAGGATCGGCTGCAGCACGAGCCCGCCGAAGAGCCCGAGGCCGAGTGCCGCCATCGCCGCGCAGGCGATCGCGAAGTTGCGGTCCTTGAAGATGCGCAGGTCGAAGAGCGCGTGCGCTCCCAGGCGCAGGCTGTGCCAGCCGAAGCCGACGATCCCCACCACGGCGAGCAGCGCCGCGAGGCGGATGTCGTTGGCGGCGAACCAGTCCTGCGTGGTGCCGCGATCGAGCATGTACTGCAGTCCCGCGATGCCGGTGCCCAGGAGGATCAGACCGGTCCAGTCCATGCGCCGCGCGCGACGCTCGGTGTCGGGCACGTAGCTGGTCGCGAGGAAGAACGAGAGCGCCCCGATCGGCACGTTGATGTAGAACGTCCAGCGCCAGCTCGCGACGTCGGTGAGCCAGCCGCCCAGGGTGGGGCCGAGCACCGGGCCCACCATCACGCCGAGCCCCCAGATCGCCATCGCCTTGCCGCGCTCCTCCGGCGGATAGGCGTCGCTCATGATCGCCTGCGAGAGCGGCACGAGCGCCGCGCCGAAGACACCCTGCAGCAGACGGAAGAGCACGATCTGCGCGAGGCTCTGCGAGATGCCGCAGAGCGCCGAGGCGGCGACAAATCCCGTGATGCAGATGAGGAGGAAGCGCTTCCTGCCCAGCGTGTCGGAGAAATATCCGGTGAGCGGCATGACCATGGCCGACGACACGAGGTAGCTCGTGAGTACCCAGCTGATCTGGTCGGTGGTGGCGCCGAGCTCTCCGGCCATGTGCGGCAGCGCCACGTTCACGATGGTGGTGTCGAGCACCTGGATCAGCGTCGCGGACATGACCGCGAGCGTGATCATGAGGCGCGCGGTTCCCGTGGGAAGCGCCTTCCCGGCGGCCTTGATTCCCGCGCTACTCATCTCCGGCCGCGGCGATGAGGATGCTGCAGCTCACGCGCTCCAGGAGCGACTCCTCGTCGGACGCGCTCCACCAGCGCGCGAGCCGCCCGCGCTGCTTGTGTCCGAGCACGATCAGGTCCGCGCCGATCTTCCCGGCGGTCTCGACGATGCAGTCGACGGCATTGCCGTATTCGAGCGAGCCCTTGGCCGGAACGCCGCGCTCGCGCAGCCACGCGACGCCCTCCTCGAGCAAGGCGTTGGCGCGCTGGTCCTCGCACTCGACCAGCGCCGGCGTGATGCCTTCCGGAATGGCGGATGCGACGAGGCTGTGGCAGATGGCGAGGAGATACGCCTCGGCCTTCATGGAGATCACCACGTCGGCCCCGGCGCGCAGCGCCTTCCTTCCCTCGCGCGTGCCGTCATAGCAGAGCAGGACTTTCGAATACATCTAACGCCCCGTGCGCTCGCGATGCACGATCAGGAAGACTTCCGCACCTTGACGGTGGCGGTCGTCCCGATGCGCAGCGGATGCGCCGGGTCCGGATCGTCCACCTTGATGCGAACCGGGACCCGCTGCGTGACCTTCACCCAGTTGCCGGTGGCGTTCTGCGCGGGCAGGAGCGAGAACGCGGTGCCGCTGCCGCCGGAGAGGCTCACCACCGTGCCGTGGAAGGGATGGTCGGGGTAGATGTCGGACTTGATGTCCACGGATTGCCCCGCGTGGATCTCCTTCAGCTCGGTCTCCTTGAAGTTCGCGTCGACCCAGTACTCCTTGTCGGAGATCACGACGAAGAGCGGCACGCTCGGCGCGACGCTGCTGCCGGGCTGGAGCGACAGGTTGGCGACGACGCCGTCGCTCGGAGACGCCACGTGGGTGCGTGCCAGATCCAGCTCCGCCTGCTTCACCGCCGCGGTGGCCGCCTGCACCGCGGCGTTCTGCTCGCCGCCTCGCCCCAGGGCGCTGCGTGCCTGCGCGACGCCCGCCTCGGCGGCCTTCACCGCGGCCTCGGCGGTGGCGAGCTGGGTGCGCGCGTTCTCGATTCCCTGCGGCGAGAGGAAGCCGCTGCGCATGAGCTCCTGGTTGCGGTTGTAGGTGCCGCGCGCATTGCTCGCCTCGGCGCGGCGCTGCGTGAGGAGCGCTTCGGCCGACGCCACGCCCGCGCTTTCCTGTGAGACGCCCTGGCGCGCGAGCTCGAGCTGCGCGCGCGCCTTCTCCAGCGCGAGCTCGTAGTTGCTCGGATCGATGTCGAAGAGGGGATCGCCCGACTTCACCGCCTGCTGGTCGCGCACGTAGACCTTGGTGACGGGGCCGGCGACCTGCGCGGCGATCTCGGCCTGGTTCGCCTGGACGTACGCGTTGTCGGTGGTCACGTACTGCGCGCTCTCTTGCCAGTATCTGAAACCGAAGATCGCGGCGACCGCGAGCACCATTGCGGCGACGATCCATTTGAGCTGGCGCCGGCGCGGCTTCGGGCCGGCCTTCACGGGACTCGGTGCCGGCGGCTGCGGCTTCGGCTGCTGGGCTTCTTCGGATGTGGTTGTCGTAGCCATCTTTTTCGGGACACCCCGGAGGAATTTTCGTTCCGGTTTAAACTCTTGGGCCTCGCACTCTACTCCCCGATTCTGGAGCCCGCATGAGCGATCCCTACCGCGTGCACGGCGACGTCGCCGTCATCACCCTCGACAATGCGCCGGTGAACGGGCTCGGCTACGCGCTGAGGAGCGCCGTGGTGGAGTGCATCGACCGCGCGAATGCGGACGCGAAGGTGAAGGCGATCGTCATCACCGGCGCGAACGACGTGTTCTCCGGCGGCGCGGACATCAAGGAATTCAACACGCCGAAGGCGCTCGCCGAGCCCACGCTTCGCACCGTCATCGCCGCCGCCGAGTCGAGCGCCAAGCCCGTGATCTCCGCGATCAACGGCACGTGCATGGGGGGCGGCCTCGAGCTTTCGCTCGGCTGCCACTACCGGGTTGCGAAGGCCGATGCGAACGTGGCGCTTCCCGAGGTGAAGATCGGGCTCATTCCCGGCGCGGGCGGCACGCAAAGGCTTCCGCGCGCAATCGGCGTCGAGGCGGCGCTCAACATGATCGTCTCGGGCGCGCCGGTCGCCGCCGGAAAATTCAAGGGCACGGCGCTGATCGACGAGATCGTCGAGGGAGATTTCCTCGCGGGCGCTCTCGCCTTCGCGAAGACCGTGGAAGGCAAGCCGCTGAAGCGCATCCGCGACATCAGGATCGACTATCCCGATGCCGAGGCGTACTTCGGAGTGGCGCGGACCACGGTCGCCGCGATGTCGAAGGGATTCCCGGCGCCGCTGAAGTGCGTCGACGCGGTCGAGGCTTCCATCACCAAACCCTTCGACGAAGGCATCCAGTACGAGCGCGATCTCTTCATGCAGCTCATCGTGTCGCCGGAGTCGCGCGCGCTTCGCCACGCGTTCTTCGGCGAGCGCGCGGCCTCGAAGATCGCCGACGTCCCCGCCGATACGCCGGTGCGAAAGATCGACAGCGTCGCCGTGATCGGCGCGGGCACCATGGGCGGCGGCATCACGATGAATTTCCTTTCCGCCGGCATCCCGGTGACGCTACTGGAGACGAAGCAGGAGGCACTCGACCGGGGCGTGGCCACGATCCGGCGCAACTACGAGGGCTCGGTGAAGCGCGGCAAGCTCACGCAGGACAAGGTCGACAAGGCGCTGGGCCTCCTGAAGCCGACGCTTTCCTATGACGACATCAAGGGCGCGGACCTCGTGATCGAGGCGGTGTTCGAGGAGATGGGCGTCAAGGAAGCGGTGTTCAAGAAGCTGGACGAGGTGATGAAGCCGGGCGCGATCCTCGCCACCAACACCTCGACGCTCGACGTGGACAAGATCGCGTCATTCACAAAGCGCCCGCAGGATGTCGTGGGGCTGCACTTCTTCAGCCCCGCCAACATCATGAAGCTGCTGGAGGTGGTGCGCGGCAGGAAGACCGCGAAGGACGTGCTCGCGACCGTGATGCAGATCGCGAAGAAGATCCGCAAGACCGCGGTCGTCTCGGGCGTGTGCGACGGCTTCATCGGCAACCGCATGCTCGAGCGCTACCAGCGGCAATGCTTTTACCTGATCGAGGAAGGCGCCACGCCGCAGCAGGTGGACAAGGCGCTCGAGAAGTTCGGCTTCGCGATGGGGCTCTTCCGCGTGGGCGACCTCGCCGGCAACGACATCGGCTGGGCGGTGAGGAAGCACCGCTACGTGGAGAATCCCGACACGCCGTACTCGAAGATCGCCGATCGCCTCTGCGAGCTGGGGCGCTTCGGGCAGAAGACCGGCGCGGGCTGGTATCGCTACGAGCCGGGCAAGCGCGACCCGATTCCCGATCCCGTCGTCGACAAGCTGATCGAGGACTATCGCAAGGAGATGGGCATCACGCCGCGCAGGATTTCCGACGAGGAGATCGTCGAGCGCTGCGTCTACGCGCTCACCAACGAGGGCGCGCACATTCTCGAGGAAGGCATCGCCCAGCGCGCCTCCGACATCGACATGGTGTATCTCGCCGGCTACGGATTCCCGCTCGCGCGCGGCGGACCCATGCTCTACGCCGACTCGCAGGGCCTCTACAACGTCGCGCGCAGCATGGAGAAGCTCGCGAAGAATCCGCACGGCGATCCTGCTTTCTGGAAACCCGCGCCACTCCTCGCCAGGCTCGTGCAAGAAGGGAAGTCATTCACGTGAACGACGCCGTCATCGTCTCCACCGCACGCACGGGCCTCGCCAAATCCTGGCGCGGCGGATTCAACATGACCCACGGGGCCACGCTGGGCGGGCACGTGGTGAAGCACGCCATGGAGCGCGCGAAGATCGATCCCGCCGAGGTCGAGGACGTGCTGATGGGATGCGCCTATCCCGAAGGCGCCACCGGCGCGAACATCGCGCGGCAGATTGCGCTGCGCGCCGGTTGCCCGGTGACGGTGCCCGGCGCCACGGTGAATCGCTTCTGCTCTTCGGGGTTGCAGACCATCGCCATGGCCGCGCAGCGCGTGATCGCCGGCGAAGGCGACATCTTCGTCGCCGGCGGCGTGGAGTCGATCTCGTGCGTGCAGAACGAGTCGAACCGCCACATGATCCGCGAGGCGTGGCTGAAGGAGCACAAGCCCGAGCTCTACTGGACGATGCTGCAGACGGCGGAGAACGTGTCGAAGCGCTACGGCATCGCGCGCGACAAGCAGGACGAGTATGGCGCGCGCAGCCAGCAACGCGCCGCTGCCGCCGCGGCGGCGGGGAAATTCGCGGACGAGATCGTGCCGATCACGGTGACGGCCGGCGTGGCGGACAAGACCGGCGGGCTCTTCACGAAGTCGGTGACGGTTTCCGCCGATGAAGGCATCCGCGCCGACACGACGTACGAGGGCGTTTCGAAGATCCGTCCTGCGATGCCGGGCGGGGTGATCGCCGCGGGCAACGCGAGCCAGTTCTCCGACGGTGCCTCGGCGTGCGTGGTGATGAGCGCGAAGGCGGCGTCCGCGAAGGGACTGAAGCCCCTCGGCATCTTCCGCGGCTTCGCGGTGGCGGGCTGCGAGCCCGACGAGATGGGCATCGGCCCGGCGTTCGCGGTGCCGAAGCTCCTCGCGCGCACGGGAATGAAGGTCGAGGACATCGGGCTGTGGGAATTGAACGAGGCCTTCGCGGTGCAGGTGATCTATTGCCGCGACAAGCTCGGCATTCCCGACGATCGCCTCAACGTGAATGGCGGCGCGATCGCGGTGGGCCACCCCTATGGCGTGTCGGGCTCGCGCCTCACCGGCCACGCGCTCATCGAAGGCAGGCGGCGCGGCGTGAAGCACGTGGTCGTCACGATGTGCATCGGCGGGGGCATGGGCGCCGCCGGCCTCTTCGAGGTCCTCTGAAAGGGGTCAGATTACTTTTTCCCCACCGCCGAGCTCACATCGTAGGCCTCGGGGTTCGTGGGGATCACGTTCCCCTGCTTGTCGCGGAGCACCGGCGCCTTGGGATCGTTCGTGTAGACCTTCGTGGGGGGCTGGGGCGCTGCGGGTTTCGCGGGCGGCTGCGGTTTCTTCGGTGCCGCGGGCTTCTTGGGTGCCGCGGGTCTCTTCGCCATGGGCTTTTTCGAAGCCGCCTTCTTCGCCACGGGTTTCTTGACGGCGGCGTTCTTCACCTCGTCGGCCTTCGCCGGCTGGGTGTCGCCCACCGTCTGCGCCGCGGCGACAAAGGAAAATGCGACGAGTGCTGCAAAGAGAATCGGTTTCATGAGCTTGGTCTGTCCCCTTTCAGGGCTGAAAAGTAATCTGACCCCATTTACGCCCCATTTACGCCATTTACGACGCGAAGCGAGCGAGGTGGTGGTCGGCGTCCCCGAACTGGTGGCCGACAGCGGTCAGGCGGCGAAAGGTGTGGCTCACCTTCAGCTCTTCGCTCATGCCCATGCCGCCGTGGAGCTGGACCGATTCCTGGCTCACGCGGCGTGAAGCGTCGGCGATCTTGATCTTGGCGGCGGAGACGATGCGCTTCCTCTCAGCCGGATCCTTCTCGGTATCGACCTTGGCGCAGGCGAGGCTCGCCATCGACTTCGCCTGCTCCTGCTCGATCACCATGTCCACCATGCGGTGCTGGAGAGCCTGGAAGGCGCCGATGGGCACGCCGAACTGCTTGCGGGTCTTGATGTATTCGAGCGTCGCGTCGTTGGCGTACTTCATCGCGCCCACCGCCTCGGCGCAAACGAGCGCGGTGGCGAAATCGACGACCTCCTCGATCAACGCCAGCGCGTCGCCCGATCCGATGCGCGTGGCGGGCGCCGACTTGAACGTGACGTCCGCCGCGGGCATTTCGTCCAGGGTGCGATAGGCGCGCATCGTGACACCCGCCGCCTTCGCATCGACGAGGTAGAGGCCGATCCCCGATGACGATCGCGCGGAAACCACGAGCTCGTCGGCGACGGGCGCATGCAGCACCGCGAGCTTCTCTCCGCTGATGGTCGAGCCGCTCGCCGCGACGTTCACCTGCGAGAGGTCGTAGCGCGCGTCGCGCTCGGTCTGCGCGAACGCCATCTTCATCTTGCCCTCGATCACCGCCGCGAGGTTGCGCTCCTTCTGCTCCGCACTGCCGGCTCGCGCCACGAACTGCGCGGCCATCACCGTCGAGAGATAAGGCTCGACCACCAGCGCTTCGCCGAACGCTTCCATCGCGCTCATGAGGTCCACGGCGCCGCCGCCGAAGCCGCCGGCCTCCGCGGAGAACGGCAGCCCGAGCAAGCCGAGATCGGCGATCGTCGCCCACACCGGCGCGTTGAAGCCGTCTTTCGAGGCGGTGATCTTGCGGCGCGCCTCGAAGGTGTAATCCTGCGCGACGAAGCGTCGCACCGAATCGGCGAGTAGCTGCTGCTCTTCGTTGTAGTCGAATTTCATAGCCCGAGCGTCATCTTGGCGATGATGTTGCGCTGGATCTCGTTGGAGCCGGCGTAGATCGAGGTCTTGCGGAAGTTGCAGTAGCGCTGCGCGAGCGCGACGTCGCCGGAAGGCCCCGCGGCCTCCATCATCAGCTCGGTCAGCATCTGCTGGATCTCGGTGCCGCGGATCTTGAGCATCGACACTTCCGCGCCCGGGGGACGCCCGCCTCGCATCTGGTCGAGGAAGCGCAGGTTGGTGATCTCGAGCGCCATCAACTCGATCTCCAGGCGCGAGACCTTGTCGCGGAAGCGGGGATCCTCCATGAGGGAGCGCCCGTTGCTCTTCTGCGCGCCGGCGAACGCCTTCAAATTCTCGAGCTCGCGCCGTGAGGTCCCGATGCGCGCGGTATTCATGCGCTCATGTCCCAGCAAATACTTCGCGACCGTCCACCCCTTGCCCTCGTCGTGGATCAGGTTCTCGACCGGCACGTTCACGTCGTCGAAGAACACCTCGTTCACCTCGTGGCCGCCGTCCATCAGGATCAGCGGCCGCACGGTGATGCCGGGCGTCTTCATGTCGATCAGGAGAAAGGAAATCCCCTCCTGCTTGCGCGCGCCCGAGTCGGTGCGCACCAGGCAGAAGATCCAGTCGCCGTAGTGCGCGAGGGTGGTCCAGGTCTTCTGGCCGTTCACGATGTAGTGATCGCCCTCGCGCGTCGCGCGGGTCTTCAGCGAAGCGAGGTCGGAGCCGGAGCCGGGCTCGGAATAGCCCTGGCACCAGAACTCCTCGCCGCTGTAGATCCTCGGCAGGAAGCGCTTCTTCTGCGCCTCGGTGCCGAAGTGCAGGATCACCGGCGCCACCATCGAAAGACCGAAGGGCAGTAGCGGCGGCGTTCCCGCATATCCGCTCTCCTCCTCGAAGATGTAGCGCTGCACCGGATCCCATCCCGTGCCGCCCCACTCCTTCGGCCAGGCGGGCGCGATCCATCCCTGCTTCGCGAGGATGCGGTGCCAGCGCTGCAGCTCTTCCTTGGTGTATTCGCCCGCGCGCGTCGCCTTGCCGCGAAGGTCTTCGGGGAGGTTCGCGCGCAGCCACGCGCGCACCATCTCGCGGAAAGCGAGCTCGTCGGGGGAGTAGTTGAGGTCCACGGCGGAAGTGTATTCTTGATCGCCCGATCGAGGGTGGAACCAGAACGATAAGTCGTACCTGACACGACTTTTTATGTCGTACCTGACACGACTTTCCAGACGAGGAGAAAAGATGAGCTTCCTGAAGAGCATCGCGTTCGCGGCGCTGGCCGCGCTCGCCTTCGCAAGCCCGGCGCTGGCGCAGAGCTATCCGAGCCGCCCCATCACGCTCATCGTGCCGTGGCCGGCGGGCGGCTCGACGGACACGCACCTGAGGAAGCTCGGCGAGCTCGCCTCCAAACACCTGGGCCAGCCGATCATCATCGAGAACAAGCCGGGCTTCGGCGGCATGCTCGGGCCCTCGGGGATGGCGAAGAGCGCGGCCCCCGACGGCTACACGCTCTCGCAGCTCACAGTGGGAGCCTTCCGCACGCCGCACATGCAGAAAGTCGACTGGGACCCGCTGCGCGACTTCACCTACATCATCGGCGTCTCGGGCTACACGTTCGGCGTTGTGGTGAAATCCGATTCGCCCTTCAAGACCTTCAACGATCTCATCGCCTACGCGAAGGCGAACCCGGGCCAGATGTCGTACGGCTCCACGGGGACGGGAACCTCGCCGCATCTCCTCATGGAGGAGGTCGCGTCGAAGGCGGGGGTGCAGTTCCTCCACGTGCCCTTCAAGGGCAACGCCGATTCCACCCAGGCGCTGATGGGCGGCCACGTGATGGCGCAGTCCGACGCCACGGGCTGGGGCAAGTTCGTCGACGCGGGAACCTTCCGCCTCCTCGTCACGTTCGGCGCCGAGCGCACGCGCTGGGGCGCGCCGACCGCGAAGGAGCTGGGCTACGACGTGGTCTCCTATTCGCCCTACGGCATCGTCGGCCCCAAGGGAATGGATCCCAAGGTCGTGAAGATCATCCACGACGCGTTCAAGAAGGCGATCGACGATCCGGAGAACCACAAGGTCCTGCAGCAGCTCGACCAGGTGTACTGGTACAAGAGCAGCGACGACTACGCGAAGTGGGCGGCGGAGACCAACGTCACCGAGCGCACCCTCATCGAACGCCTGGGGCTCCTCGCCAAATGAGCGTCAAGGCGCTTTTCGACCTGTCCGGCAAGACCGCCCTCGTCACCGGCGGCTCGCGCGGGCTGGGGCTGCAGATGGCCGAGGTGCTGGGCGAGCTGGGCGCGCGCGTGGCGCTCACGGCGAGGAAGAAGGACGAGCTCGACCTCGCGGTGGCGCACCTCGCCGCGTCGGGCGTGCAGGCGATTCCGATCGTGTGCGACATGTCCGACGCCGCGGCGATCGCGCCGGCGGTCGAGCGCGCCATCGCCGAGCTCGGCCCCATCGACATCCTCGTGAACAACGCCGGCACCACATGGGGCGCGGCGACCGTCGACCATCCGCTCGATGCGTGGCGCAAGGTGCTGGACCTCAATCTCACCGCCATGTTCGTGACCAGCCAGGAAGTGGGCAAGCGCTGCATGGTGCCGCGCCGGCAGGGAAAGGTGATCAACATCGCCTCGATCCTGGGCCTGGTGGGCGGCGGCGAGCCCAACCGCCCCGCCACCATCGCCTACAACACGAGCAAGGGCGGCGTGGTGAACTTCACGCGCTCGCTCGCCGCCGAATGGGCGCAGCACAACATCAACGTTAACGCCATCGCGCCCGGCTTCTTCCCCACGAAGATGACCAAGGGGCTGATGGAGCTGATGGGCGATGCGGTCGCGGACAAGGCTCCGTTGAAGCGCGTCGGCGGCCCCGAGGATCTGAAAGGCATCACCGCCCTCTTCGCCTCCGACGCGTGCGCGTTCATCACCGGGCAGATCGTCGCGGTCGACGGCGGCGTGACGGCCGTCTAGTGCTGCAGGAGTACCTCGCGCGGGAGTTCGGGACCCTCCCCGAGCTCGTCCGCCTGCACGCCCAGCGCGAGCCGCGCCACGCCGCGCTCATCCACGACGATCGCAGCCTCGACTACGGCGAGCTCGACGCGCGCATGGATCGCGTCGCCGCGGCGCTGCAGCGCGACGGGATCGAGAGCGGCGGCGCGATCGCCCTATGCGCGGCGAATTCGATCGAGTACGCGCTCGCGTTCCTGGGGGCGCTGCGCGCGGGCGTGGCCGTGGCGCCGCTCGCGCCGTCTTCGACCCCGGAAGCGATCGCCGCCATGGCCGCCGACGCCGACGCGACTCACTTCTTCGTGGACGAGGCGGCCGCGCGCGCTCTCGATGCCGTGAGAGGGCCCATCGCGGCGAAGATCGTCGCGCTCGATGCGCTCGATCGCTGGATCGAGCCCGAAGGCGCCGCGCCGCGGGCCGTCGAGGCGAGGCCCGGGGATGCGTTCAACATCATCTACTCGTCCGGCACCACCGGGACGCCGAAGGGCATCGTGCAGCCCAACGCGATGCGCTGGATGCACGTCGTGCGAAGCGCCGTCTATGGCTACGGCCCCGAGGCCATCACGCTCATCTCGACGCCGCTCTACTCGAATACGACGCTCGTCTCGTTCCTGCCGACCCTCGCCCTGGGCGGGACCGTGGTGCTGATGGCGAAGTTCGACGCGGCGCGCTACCTCGAGCTCGCGCAGCGCCACCGCGCGACGCACACCATGCTCGTGCCGGTGCAGTACCAGCGCATCATGGCGCTCGCCGATTTCGACCGCTACGACCTCACCGCCTTCCGCGCCAAGTTCTCCACCAGCGCGCCCTTCGCCGCGGCGCTCAAGGCCGAAGTGCTGCGCCGCTGGCCGGGCGCGCTGAACGAGTACTACGGCATGACCGAGGGCGGCGGCACGTGCATCCTCTTCGCGCACGAGACCCCGGAGAAGCTCCACACCGTCGGGCGTCCCGCGCCGGGCATCGACATCCGCCTCATCGACGAGGACGGCCGCGAGGTGGCGCCGGGCGAGGTGGGCGAGGTGGTGGGCCACTCGAGCGCGATGATGACGGGCTATCACAAGCGCGACGAGATGACGGCGAACGCCGAGTGGCGCGACGCGGGCGGCAAGCGCTTCATCCGCACCGGCGACGTGGGCCGCTTCGACGAGGACGGCTTCCTCGTCCTCCTCGACCGGAAGAAGGACCTCGTCATCTCCGGCGGCTTCAACATCTATCCGAGCGACTTGGAGGGCGTGCTCGCGAGCCATCCCGGCGTCGCCGAGGCCGCCGTCGTGGGCGTGCCCTCGGCGCAATGGGGCGAGACGCCGGTCGCCTTCGTGGTGCCGCGCGCCGGCGCCGCGATCGACGCGCAGGCGCTGCGCGCCTGGGCGAACGCGCGCCTGGGCGCCACGCAGCGCATCGCCGCGGTCGAGATCGCCGCGAGCCTGCCGCGCAACGCCATCGGCAAGGTGCTGAAACGCGAGCTGCGCGAGGAATTCGCCCGCCGCGGCAAGTAAGATACGGTTTCACCTTCCCGCAGGAAATCCGATGAAGACCAGAGCCGCGGTGGCATGGGCCGCAGGGAAACCCTTGAGCATCGAGGAGGTGGACCTCGAAGGGCCGAAGGCGGGCGAGGTGCTGGTGGAGGTGAAAGCCACCGGCATCTGCCACACCGATCACTTCACGCTCTCGGGCGCCGATCCCGAGGGGCTCTTCCCCGCCATCCTCGGCCACGAGGGCGCGGGCGTGGTGATGGAAGTGGGCGCGGGCGTGACGACGCTCGCCCCCGGCGATCACGTGATCCCGCTCTATACGCCCGAGTGCCGGCAGTGCAAGTTCTGCCTGTCGAGGAAGACCAACCTCTGCCAGCGGATCCGCGCCACGCAGGGCAAGGGCCTCATGCCCGACGGCACGACGCGCTTTTCGATGAAGGGCAAGCCCATCCTGCACTACATGGGCACGTCCACTTTCGCCAACCACATCGTGGTGCCCGAGATCGCGCTGGCGAAGATCCGCGCCGACGCGCCCTTCGAGACCGCGTGCTACATCGGCTGCGGCGTGACCACCGGCGTGGGCGCGGTGCTCTTCACCGCCAAGGTCGAGGCCGGCGCGAACGTGGTGGTGTTCGGCCTGGGCGGCATTGGCCTGAACGTGATCCAGGGCGCGAAGATGGTGGGCGCGTCGAAGATCGTCGGCATCGACCTGAACCCCGCGCGCGAGGCGATGGGGCGCAGGTTCGGCATGACGCATTTCCTCAATCCGAAGGACGTGCCGGACGTGGTCGACGCGATCGTGCAGCTCACCGACGGCGGCGCCGACTACAGCTTCGAGTGCATCGGCAACACCAACACCATGCGCCAGGCGCTGGAGTGCTGCCACAAGGGCTGGGGCCAGAGCGTCGTCATCGGAGTGGCGGGCGCGGGCGAGGAGATCTCGACGCGGCCCTTCCAGCTCGTGACCGGCCGCGTGTGGAAGGGCAGCGCCTTCGGCGGGGCGCGCGGGCGCACCGATGTGCCGAGGATCGTCGACTGGTACATGGAAGGCAGGATCGCCATCGACCCGCTCATCACGCACAAGCTGCCGTTGGAGCGCATCAACGAGGGCTTCGAGCTGATGGAGCGCGGGGAATCGATCCGCTCCGTCGTCGTGTACTGATGGAGGCGACCGAGGCGCACGGCTCGTTCGGCGGCGTGCAGCGCTTCTATCGCCACGAATCGCGGGCGATCGGGCTGCCGATGCGTTTCTCGGTGTTCCTGCCGCCGCGCGCGCTGCAGCACCACCGCGTGCCGGTGCTTTTCTACCTCGCGGGCCTTACCTGCACCGAGGAGACATTTCCCGCGAAAGGCGCGGCGCAGCGCATCGCGTCCAAGCTCTGCCTCGCGCTGGTCGCGCCGGACACGAGCCCGCGCGGCGCGGACGTCCCCGGCGAGAGCGAATCATGGGACTTCGGCGCCGGCGCGGGCTGGTACCTGGACGCGGAGCGCGAGCCGTGGAAGACCCATTGGCGCATGGAAAGCTACTTGATCGAGGAATTGATGCCGCTTGCCGCAGCGCACCTGCCGATCGACTTGGCGCGCGCCGGGATCTTCGGGCACTCGATGGGCGGCCACGGAGCGCTCACGCTCGCGCTGCGCCACCCGGGAAAGTTCAGGTCGGTGTCGGCGTTCGCGCCGGTCGCCGCGCCCATGCGATGCCCCTGGGGCGTGAAGGCGTTCCAGGGCTATCTCGGCGACGATCCCGATTTCTGGCGGGCGCACGATGCCTCCGAGCTCATGGCCGCGCAACCCTCGGCGCCATACCCGAACGGCATCCTCGTCGACCAGGGCCTCGACGACAAATTCCTCGCCGCGCAGCTCAAGCCCGAGGCCTTCGAGGCGGCGTGCCTGAAGGCGGGCCAGCCGCTCACGCTGCGGCGCCACGCGGGCTACGACCACGGCTACTACTTCATCTCCACATTCATGGCCGATCATTTGCGGCATCATGCGAGGCATCTGGGCCCGGCATAGCCCCGGTGGAGGCTCGCGATGGCGGATCCGATGGGCGGCATCCTCGAAGCGCTGCAGTTCGCGGCGCAAAAGCATCGCGACCAGCGCCGCAAGGACCTCGAGGCCTCTCCCTACATCAACCATCCGATCGCGCTCGCCAACGTGCTGTGGGGCGAGGGCCGAGTCCATGATCCGGTGGTGATCGAGGCGGCGCTGCTGCACGACACGATCGAGGACACCGAGACCACGGCCCAGGAGCTGCGCGAGCGCTTCGGGCGCAAGGTGGCGGCCATCGTGTGCGAGGTGACCGACGACAAGTCGCTCGCGAAGGCCGATCGCAAGCGATTGCAGGTCGAGCACGCGCCGCACCTCTCGCGCGAGGCGAAGCTCGTGAAGCTCGCCGACAAGATCTCCAACCTGCGCGACATGGCGGCCTCGCCGCCGAAGACGTGGCCGAAGAGCCGCGTGCGCGAGTATTTCGACTGGTCCAAGCGCGTGGTGGACGCCCTGCGCGGCGTGCATCCGCGGCTGGAACGCATCTTCGACGACGCGTACGCGCGTAAACCGTGAGGCCATCCCCATGAAGACCGTCGTCGGCGTTGCCGCGCTCGCCGCGGCCTCCTGCCTTTGCTGCGTGGACGCCGATGCCCAGGGCATGGGCCGGCAACGCGGCGGCGGCATGCGCGACACGCAAAGCCGCGACCGCGACGCGACCCCGCGCGCTGCGCCCGTCGCCTCCTCCGACCCGTTCTCCGCATTGGAGCGAGAGCTGCCGTCGCTCGCGGTCGACCTCCAGCTCACCGCGGATCAGGTGGGATCGTGGAGCGCCTTCGAGCGCGACGTGCGCGACGTGGCCGAGATGACCCGCTCCCAGCGCCGCCACGCGACGGCCCTACGCGAGGAAGGCGAGCGTCCGCCCACCGCGCTCGCCATGGTCGCCACCCTCGCCGAGGACGAGCGCATGAAGGCCGAGGCCACCACCGAGCTGCAGCGCCATCTCGAAGGCCTCTACGCGCGCCTGAGCGACGCGCAGAAGCGCACGCTCGATCGCCGCATCGTCCTCTCCCAGACCGATCCCCTCGGCCACTAGAAAAAAATAACCGAGGTCTGTCCCCGGTTATTTTTCGGTGGCACCGAAGAAATCGTGCCCGAGCAGCGTGTAGAAGATCCCCACGGTGGCGCGGTGCTGCGACACGTCGCCGATGTCCGGCGAGTACGCGTCGCGAAAGTTGCCGAGGTACTTGATGGAGACGCCATGGCGTCCGTGCACGCGCCAGGTGAGCGCCGCGTCGATGCGCCTGATGTTCTCGTGCCCGCCGCGCGATGCGGCCACGCGGCTCACGTAGTACTCGCGCGCGGTGACGTCGAGGGCGTAGGCGTCCTTGTAGATCGCTCGTATCGCGACGAGCGCTTGCGGCGCCACGCCATAGTGGAAGTCGTTCTCGCTCGTGCTGCGCACCGACCCTGCGGCAGCGTAGCCCACGCCGAGCATCGCCGTGCCCAGCACCGCGACCGAATCGCGCACCCACCACTGCGCCGTCGTGCCCAGGGAAGCGGCCGTGCTCGACACGCGGTAGGTCTGCGGGGCGATGTAGTCGTAGTTGCCGAAGAGGCCCCACACGCCGCGATAGCTATTTGCCTCGTACTCGCGGCCCTTGAGCAGCCCGCGCGTCATCACGTTCTCGAATCCGTTGGCGCTGGAGGCGGTCGCCTGGAGGGTGAAGTAGTCGAAGGGGCGGGTGTACTCGTATCCCTTCTTCCCCGGCAGGCCGTAGTCGATGAGGAAGTCCGCGAGCGCTTCGCCGCGCTTCAGCCGCGTGGTCGAGAAGCCCGACTCGTTGTGCGCGGTGCCGCTGAAGCCCAGCTGCAGGCGCGAGAAGTACACCGGGTCGTGGCTCGGGAAGACGGTGCGGAAGCGATCGCCGAACGCCATGCGGTTGAAGCCGGTGGGCGGGGAGATGGCGGTGGCGACGACCTCGCGCCAGAAAGGCGACATGCTGCCATCGCGCTCGAGCACGAGGTTGGAGAGCCGGAAGAGCGCCTCGCCGAGGAAGGTGCCGCCGATGCCGGTGTTGATCTGGTCGTTTCGCGATGGCGGGGTCGCCTCCCCGGCGATCTCCCAGAAGGCGCTCCCCGCGAACGTGTACGCGAGCGCCTCCCAGTAGGACAATCCCGAGGCCCGCGCGAAGCCGTGGTACATCGAGCCCTGGTAAGGGTGCCCCAGCTGGTTCACGGTGAAGGGATCGCGGTCCACGTCCCAGTGGCTGTGGAGGTTGTCGCGAATCGTGCGCGCGTTGCTGTTGAAGTCGCAGCACGGGAAATGGCGGCGGTCGTAAAAGTTGAGCAGCGTGTCGAAGGCGACGATCTCGATCGCGGGAATGGCGTAGCTCTTGTGGGCGGCGATCTCGCGCCCGGCTTCCTCGCCCTTCACGGTGGAGATCGGAGCGCCCAGCTGCAGCGCGGCCCACGAGGGGAAGCGGAAGGGGGCGGCGGGCTTCTGGGCGCAGGCGGTGGCGGCGACGAACAGGCCCGCGGCCCACGCGGCGATCGATCTCACCCTGCTACAGACCCTCCCGGAACCCGCTAAGTTCAGAAGGGCTCGCGCACGACTTCCTTGCCCTTGATGCGCCACTGCGCCATCAGGCGGTTCGCGTTGATGGTGAGGTCGACGGCGTCGCGCAGGTTCTCGCGCGCCTCCTCGAGGGTCGTGCCCTGGGCGGTGGTGCCGCACCACTCCTCGACGAAGGCCACGAAGCCGCCGGGGACTTTCTCGAAGACGGCGGTGAGCTTCATCATTTGCCGGCCCTCGCCACGGCGGCAGGCGCGGGCTCGAGGTAGAGGCTCACATAGCCGCCCAGGGCGACGGCGATCACCGCGACGACCACGATGTTCACGGCCGCCGCGATGGGGTTCGAATCGATCCACGCGCGCTCTTCGGCGGTGGGCTTGGGGTCGTGGTTGCGGATTTCTTCGAGCATGGCAATTCTCCTGGTGGGAACCTTCACTCGGCGCTCGCGATGACGAGATGCCGGTGCTGGGGCCGCTCGGGCGCCGATTCGACGATCACCACGCACGCACCGGCGAGGCTCACGATGATGGCGAGGATCACGGCGGCCGCGGCCCAGCGCTCGATGCGCGGTGGGGGCTCGCAGGCATTGGCGCGGCCGAACATCTCGCGACTCCGGCCGCGCCGCTCCCCGAGCATCCTTATTTCGACTCTTCGTACACGCCGGCGGTCGCCACGAATTCGCGGCTGCATTCGACCGGCGTCGCGGGGTCGTGCGGCGTGTCGCCGTCGCTGCGTTCCATCTCGCGCACGAACCACGCGGCCTGCGTCGCCTCGGCGCAGCTCGTCGCCTTGTAGCTGTCCGGCGCGACGATGTTGCTTTCCTGCGCACGCGAAACGCCCGAGAACGCGACGAGCACGGCGAGGGCCGACAACGTCATCATCGATTGCTTGAACATTTGGATCTCCTTGGGTTGGTGATGGGTTTAAAGGTGGTGCGGAACGGACTTTCCTCCCCGGGGACGGCCCGCGTCTTTAAGCCGCCGTTAAATGTTCTAAAAAGCCGAACCCGAGTAACATCCAAAAGCGCGCATACCCCTTTTCGCGCCCAAAGGGAGGCTCTTGGCGCACGTTTACCGATTCGGCCAGGTGGAAATCCGGCCGAGCGAGAGGCAATTGCTGGTCGAGGGAAAGCCCGCGCCCCTGGGCGCGCGCGCGTTCGACGTCCTCCTCGCTCTCATCGAGCACCGCGACCGCGTCGTCACCAAGGACGAGCTCTTCGAGCGGGTCTGGCCCGGGCTCGTGGTCGAGGAGAACAACCTTCACGTGCAGGTCTCCTCGCTGAGGAAGGTCCTCGGCGCGAAGAGCGTCGCCACCATCCCCGGCCGCGGATTCCGCTTCACGCCCGAGCTCGAGTCGAGCGAAGCGCCCGCCTGCGCCCTCCCGGAGCGCAGGCACAACCTTCCCGCGCAGCTGAACAGCTTCATCGGACGCGAGCGCGAGATCGCCGAGCTGAAGGCGCTCCTCGAGGGCGCGCGCATGGTGACGCTCACCGGCTCCGGCGGCACCGGCAAGTCGCGCCTGTCGTTGCAGGTGGCCTACGACCTCCTCGCGGCCTATCCCGGCGGGGTGTGGCTGGTGGAGCTCGCCCCCGTCTCCGACGAGGCACGCGTGCCGCAGGCGGTGGCCTCGGTGCTGGGCGTGAAGGAGGACGCGGGCAAGCCGGTGCTCGAGGCGCTGGTGCGCTACGTGCGCGACCGCTCGCTCCTCGTGATCCTCGACAACTGCGAGCACCTGGTGCACGCATGCGCGGAGCTCGCCAAGAATCTCCTCCAGGCGGGCCCCGGCGTGAAGATCCTCGCCTCCAGCCGCGAGCACCTGCGCATCCATGGCGAAGCGTCCTACCACGTGCCTGCGCTCGCGGTGCCCGGCACGCGCGAGGCCGTGACCTGCGAATCCCTCGCGCGCTACGAGGCGGTGCGCCTCTTCGTCGACCGCGCCGGCGCCGTGCTGCCCTCCTTCCGCGTGACCGACCGCAACTGCGCGGCGGTGGCGGAGATCTGCCGCAGGCTGGACGGCATCGCGCTCGCCATCGAGCTCGCCGCCGCGCGCGTGCAGTCGCTGCCGGTCGAGCAGATCGCCGCGCGCCTGGACAATTGCTTCCGCGTCCTCACCAACGGCGACACGACGGCCCTGCCGCGCCAGCAGACGTTGCGCGCGTCGATCGACTGGAGCTACGACCTCCTGGAGATCCCGGAGCGCGAGCTCCTGCGCCGCCTCGCGGTGTTCGCGGGCGGTTGGACGCTCGATGCGGCAGAGGCGGTCGGTGCCGACGGCGACGTCCAGGAAGACGCCGTCATGGACCTCCTCACCGGCCTCGTGGAGAAGTCGCTGGTATCGCTCGACGCCGACGGCGAGCGCTACCGCCTTCTGGAAACGGTGCGCCAATACGCGCTCGAGCTCCTGCATGCGTGCGGGGAGGAGGACGCGGTGCGCAATCGCCACCTGGATTACTACCTCGCGCTCGCGGAGAAAGCGCGGCCGGGGCTCGTAGGCCCGGCGCAAAATCGCTGGATCGCGCGCCTCGACCAGGAGCGCGAGAACCTCCTCTCGGCGCACGCGTGGTGCGACCATGCACCGGACGGCTCCGAGCGCGGGCTGAAGCTCGTGGGGGAAGTGAAGACCTACTGGATCGTGCGCGGCCTGCTCGGCTTGGGCAATCGCGTCGTCGGCGAGGCGCTGGCGAGGCCCAGCCGACGCACTCCCCAGCGTTGCCGAGCTCTCTTCGCCGCGGGCCAGCTCGGCTTCTACATGGGCCGCTACGGCGAATCCCGCAAGCACCTCGAGGAAAGCCTCGCCATCGCGCGCGAGCTGGGGGACACGAGCCGGATCGCGGGCGCGCTTCAGCCGCTCGGGATGGCCTGCCTCGGCGAGGGACATTTTGCGACGGCGCGCACCCATCTCGAGGAGGCGCTCGGCCTCGAGCGCGAGCTCGGCAACAAGCGCAACCTCGCCGCCGCGATGACCGCGCTCGCGCAGCTACACCGCATCGAGGGCGCCCTGGACACGGCCGAGCTTCTCTACAGGAATGTCCTCGACCTCGCCAGGGAGACCGATGACGGCGACAGCCGCGCCATTGGGCTCCTCAACCTCGCGATGGTGGCCATCTGCCGTCGCTCGACCGACCAGGCGCGCGACATGCTGGTCGAGGTCGCGGGCTTCGCGGAAGCGACGGGATCGCATCGCGTGGGGTTGAGCCTTCTCGAGGTGAGCGCGGGGCTTTGTGCCCTCACCTCGGACTGGACGCACGCGGCGCGCCTCTTCGGCGCGGCGGAATCGCAGAACGCGACCACGGGCATGCACCGCGATCCGGCGGACGACGCTTTCCTCGCGCCGCTGATGGACAAGACGCGCAACGCCCTCGGCTCGCCGGCCTTCGGCTCGGCCGAGCAGGCGGGCCGCGCCTTGAGCTACGTGCAGGCGCTGGCCGAGGCGCGCGAGTGGCTGGAGAGCGCCACCGTTCAATAGTCGTTGATGATGGTCGGATCGAAGCGGCAGGTGGTCGCGCCCTGGTTCACGAAGATGTTGTAGCCGTAGCTGCGTTTCCTCGGCGAACCCGGCAGCTTGTTCTTGTCCAGCCACGTGAACTCGGTGTCGCTCACGAGCCTGGGGTTCTTGAACTCCCTCATCCACGCGCCGCGGTCCTTGGGAGGCTCGGCGTTGATGCCGTCCCTCGTGAAGCTGGCGCCCGCCGAGACGATCCTCCAGTGGATCGTGGCGTCCGAGATCCTCGCGTCCACGCCGAGCGTGGGAGAGCTCGGTGTAATGGCGCAATT
Organism: Burkholderiales bacterium; assembly: GCA_038244725.1. Taxonomy (GTDB): domain Bacteria; phylum Pseudomonadota; class Gammaproteobacteria; order Burkholderiales; family Usitatibacteraceae; genus Usitatibacter. The sequence continues at coordinate 53,827 of JBBRTF010000016.1, read as the reverse complement.
CGGACCGACGGTGATGTCCACCCTGCAATCCTGCGAATTGCAAAGCACGCCGCCGGCGAATTCGCGCGCGAAGTCCGCTTGCCGCGAAGACTCGTGAAACGAGTCGATCGCGGCACATCCCCCGAGCGCGAGTGCAACGAGCCAATGTAGAGAACGGGTGCGCATGGCTATCTCCCTTTTTTTCTTGGATCAGTAGTCGTTGATGATCGTCGGATCCTTGTGGCAGGGCTTCCCGTCTTGCGTGAGATCGATGTTGTAGTCGTACTGGCGCCTGCCCGGCGCGCCGTTCAGCTTGTTCTTGTCGAGCCACGTGAACTCGGTATCGCTCACGCGGGCGGGTTGCTTGAATTCCGCCTGCCACTTCGCGGGATCCTTTGGATTCACGCCGTTCTCCACGAACGCCACCCTCCCGGAGGCCCCCGGCTGGATCACCCAATGGATGACGGCGTCGGAAACGGTAGTGGAGATGCCGAGGGTGGGCGCCGAGACATTGCAGCCCGCGCCGACCGTGACGGCCACGGTGCAGGACGTCGACTGGCAGAAGACGCCGCCGGCGTAGGCCTGCTGGAACTGCATTTCGGGAGTCAGCTCCGCGGCTTTCTTCGGACCCGACGGCTCGGGCTTCTTCGGTTCGGCGGGCGGGGTGCAGCCCAGCGAAACGACGGCGACCAGCACCAGCAACGGACATGCGCGCATTGTTGGTCCCCTTTTTCGGGTTGTTGAGGTTTGCGGAATGCTACTCCAACGCCCGGCGGAAATCGAAGAGTGCTACTCGATCGTGTAGCGGATCGGGATCACCGCGGTCGCGCCGTCGGTGTGCTCGTTCACGCCGGCCGCGATCACGATGAGCCACGCGCCGATGACGATGGCCGTGCTGCGGATGAGTTCCCTGTTCGCTCTGGTATTCATGGCTCGCTCCCCTTCACGATGGCTCGGCGCCGCTAGTACGCCATGTCCACGACGTTGCCCTGGGCGGCGACCTTCTCGTCGGCGGTGCGAAAGGCCTCGGCGGCGGACGGCACGCTCGGGTCGCCAGCGAAGGCCTGGGGAGGATCGGACGGGTGCGGGCTGCCGGCGAGCATGAGCGCGGCGGCGAGGAAGACGATGGCGATTCCAACGGTGGCACGGGATGTGTTCATTTGGGGCTCCTGGGTTGTCGGGTTCGTCGGATGCTGCGAGACGAACTGTCTGCCCGGCGCGAACCCCGCGTCCTTAAGCCGTTCTTAAACGTTGCTAAATCTTGAAAGGGCGAAGGGCGCGAGGTCCACCCGGCTCGTCCCCTCGAGGGCGAGCTCGGCGAGGGCCTCCCCCACCGCCGCGGAATGCTTGAAGCCGTGCCCGGAGCAGGGCGAGGCGACGATCACGCGCGCGAGGCGCGGGTGGCGGTCGATCACGAAGTGGAAGTCGGGGGTCGCCGTATAGAGGCACGCCGTGGCCTTCACGCAGCGCGCCCCCACCCAGGGCAGGTGGGGGCGCACGAGGTCGCTGTACATCGCGCGGATCTCGGCTTCCGTCACCGCGCGCTCGACCGCATCGGGCGTCGTCGTCGCGGCGTACTGCTCCGTGGCGATCTTCACGCCGCCCGCGGCGCCGTCCACCGCGGGGAACCCGTAGATCACCTGGCTGCGGTCCTGCAGCTCCCAGATCCACACCGGGAAGTTGGGGGCCTCGTATTCGGCGATGGGCGCCTCGACCTCGAACCAGTAGAGCACCTGGCGCGTGACGCTGAAATGCCGCGCGTCTGCCGGATCGAGGAATTGCGGGAGCCACGCGCCCGCGGCGACCACGAGCTCGCGCGCGCGGTACTCCGCCGCCTCGGTGCGAACGCGCACGCCGCCCGCCTCCTCGGCGAGGTCGATCACCCGCTCGTTTCGCCGCAGGCTCGCGCCGTGCTCGGCAGCGAGCGCGAGCTGCGCGCCGATGCACGCCGCGGACCGCACCAGGCCCGCGCCCGGCTCGTAGTAGCCCACCTCGTTGTCGCTCACGTTGAACTGCGGGAAGGTGTCGCGCAGCTCGCGCGCGGAAAGCAGCTCGTGCTCGATCTTGAAGCGCCGCGCCGCGGCCAGCGTCTTGTCGAAAAATTCCGGCCCGTGCGTGGTGGCGAGCCGCGCGGGGCTGGAGATGACGAGCCCGCCGGTGACCACGAGGAGCTCCTCGCCCGTGCGCGCCTCGATGTCGCGCCAGATCTGGTGGGAGCGGCGCACCAGCGGGACGTACTGCTCGCCCTCGCCGATCGCCACGCGCGTGATGCGCGTTTCGCCGTGCGACGATCCCATCGCGTGCGGCGGCGAGTAGCGGTCGATGCCCAGCACCTTCGCGCCGCGCCGCGCCGCCTGGTAGGCCGTCGCCGCGCCCACGGCGCCCAGTCCGACGACGATGAGGTCGTACATCAGTCGGCTTTGGCGCCGCTCTCCTTCGCGATCCGAGACCACTTCGCGATCTCGGACTTGATCCACGCGGCGAACTCACTGCGCGAGTCCCCGACCGGCGTGAAGGCGAGCTGGTCGATCTTCGCCTTGGCCTCGGGCGAAGCCAGCATCTTCTTCACTTCCGCGTTCAGCTTGTCGAGGATCGCGGCGGGCGTCTTTGCGGGCGCGCAAAGACCGATCCAGCCCACGCTCTCGAATCCCTTGTAGCCTTGCTGGGCGATGGTGGGAACGTCGGGAAGGTAGGGCGAGCGCTGCGGGATGGCGACCCCGATCGCGCGCAGCTTCCCGGCCTTCACCTGTGCGAGCACCCCGGAGATCGTGTCGGACATCACCGGGACGGAGCCGCCCATGATCTGCGTCTGCGCTTCCGCGCCGCCCTTGAACGGGATGTGGTTCAGCTTGATGCCCGCCGCCTGCTGGAACGCCTCCATGGTGAGGTGGCTCGTGGAGCCTGTGCCGAGCGAGCCGTAGGCGATCTCGCCGGGCTTCGCCTTCGCGTCGGCCACCAGGTCCTTCAGGGTCTTGTAGGGCGTCTGCGCGCCCACCACGATCGTCTGCGGCGTGAGTACCAGGTTGCTGATGGGCTCGAAGTCCCGGATGGGATCGTAGGGCAGCGACTTGTAGATGCCGGGATTGATGCCGAAGGGGCCGCTCGGGCACGCGGTGAGCGTGTAGCCGTCGGGCGGCGCGTTCTTCGCCGCCTCGGTGCCGAGGATGCCGCCCGCCCCGGCCTTGTTCTCGACGGTGAACGGTTGCCCCATGGACTTGGAGAAGTAGTCCGCGGTCACGCGCGCGATGATGTCGGTCGCCGAGCCGGGCGTGAAGGCGACGATGATCTTCACCGGCTTGGACGGATAGCCCTGCGCTTGGGCAAGCGGCGCGAAGGCGAGGACTGCGGCTGAAAGTGCAATGCGAATCGCGGGCATCGGAAATCTCCTTTGCCCGCGATTCTAACCAAACCGCCTAGATGTGGCCGAGGAGCACCAGCACGAGGACGATCACGAGCACGAGGCCCAGCCCGCCGCTCGGGCCGTAGCCCCAGCCGCGGCTATGGGGCCATGCGGGAACCGCGCCGATGAGCATCAGCACGACGATGATGAGAAGGATGAGTCCGATCGACATGCGAATCTCCGGTAGTTGTTTACGATGGTATCCACTAGACCATCGAACCCCAGCGTCATTCGCGTGTCAGGAATACCCTTTCTGACGTAGGACGGCGCGAAGAGCGTCGCGGCGATGCGCTCATTCGGCGAAGCCGTAGAGCTCCGCGGGATTGGCGGAGAGGATCCTCGTGCGGGTGACCTCGTCGAGCGTCCATTCCTGCACCAGGTCGAAGAGCACGGCGTCGTCGGGCTTGGTGTGGGGCTCGGTGGGATGGGGCCAGTCGCTGCCCCACACGCAGCGCTCCGGCGCGTGCTCCACCAGCGCGCGCGCAACGCTCTTCACGTCGGCGTAGCGCGGCGGCCCCACTTGCGTCTCGAGATAGGGGCCCGAGAGCTTCACCCAGGTCTTGCCCTTGTCGATGAGGCGCTTCAAGATCGCGAGCGCCGGGTGGCGCGGTCCCTGCGGCTGCGGCAGGCGCGCCATGTGGTCGAAGACGATGGTGCCCGGCAGGCGATCGATCATGTCTGCCATGAGAACGATCTGCTCGGCGCGCAGGTGCAGCTGCACGTGCCAGCCGAGCCGATGCGCGCGGTGCGAGAGCGGCTCGATCATCTCGGCGCTGGTGACCGCGGTGCGCGGCTCGTGCAGCGTGAAGCGCAGCCCGCGGATGCCGCCCTTGTTCATGGCGACGAGCTCGGTATCGGTCACCGTCGGGTGCACCACGGCGATGCCGCGCGCGTTCTCGATGCCCAGCTGCGCGATGGCGTCGAGCGTGACCGCGTTGTCCGTGCCGTACGCGGCCGGCTGCACCACCACCGCGCGTGAAGTGCCCAGGCGCTTCTGCAGCAGCCTGAACTGCTCGACCGAAGCGTCGGTCACCGCGCGAAGCTGCGGCCATTTCATCGGGAAGCGCGGATCGTAGACGTGGACGTGCGAATCGCAGGTGTCCGGGGGCGCCTTGTAGCGCGGGATCGACGTGCCCGAGGAGTTGGGAACCGGAGCGTTCATTCGGGCTCGCCTTCCTCCGCCGCCTTGCCTTCGCACACCGCGCCTGCCACCACCAGCGCGCGGTAGCCCGCGTCGTCAATGCCGGCCTCGCGCAGCAGCTCGCGGTTGTGCTGGCCCAGCGAAGGCGCCGGCGCCGTCACCGCGCCGGGCGTGCCGGCGAGGCGGGGCACCACGTGGTGCATCGGGAATTCGCCCATGTCGGCGTCGGGATAATCCGCGATCACCTCGCGCTCGATGAAGTGCGGGTCGTCGACGATCTGCGAGATGTCGTAGATCGGCCCGACGGTGACCTCGGCCTCCTCGAAGAAGGCGACGTTCTCGGCCTGCGTGCGGCGCGCGATGAATTCGCCGATGATCGCGTCCAGGTGGGCGGCGTTCTTCACGCGCTCGGCGTTGGTGCGGTAGCGCGGATCGTCGATGAGGTCGGCGCGCCCGATGGAGGCGAACACGCGCTCGGCCATCTTCTGCGTCGACGCGGAGAGCGCCACGTAGCGATCGTCGCTCGTTCGGTAGGCGTTGCGCGGGCCCGAATTGGTGGAGCGGCTGCCCGTGCGCGCTCTCACCTTGCCGGTGAGCCGATAGCTCGCCGCCTGCGGCCCCAGCACGTGGAAGAGCGGGTCGAGCAGCGGCAGGTCGATCACCTGCCCCTTGCCGCCGTTCACCTCCACTTCGCGCAGCGCGATGAGGACGCCGGACGCACCGTAGAGGCCCGCGTACGAATCCGCCATGTACATGGGCGGCAGCACCGGCTCGCGATCGGCGAAGCCGTTGAACGACGCGAATCCCGAGATGCCTTCCACCAGCGTGCCGAACCCGGGACGCCGGCGATAAGGGCCCGTCTGCCCCCAGCCCGAGATGCGCACGATCACGAGCCTGGGGTTCCGCGCGAGGAGCGTCTCGGGCCCGAGCCCCATCTTCTCGAGCGTGTCGGGCCGGAAGCTCTCGACGAAGACGTCCGCCTTCTCCGCGAGCTTCAGCAGGATCTCGCGCGCCTCGGGCTTCCTCAGCTCGAGCGCGAGGCTCTTCTTGTTGCGCGCGTAGAGCTTCCAGTTGACCTGCACGTCCTTCGTGCGCCAGGCGCGCAGCGTGTCGCCCGCGGCGGGCTCGACCTTGATCACCTCCGCGCCGAAATCCGCGAGCAGGCCCGTGAGGGTGTTGCCCGCCACCAGGCGCGAGAGGTCGAGCACGCGCACACCGTCGAGGGCGCCACGCTTGCCCGGCGTGTAGTCGCGTTTCTTCAACGTCATTCGGGCTTGATGTTCGCCGCCTTGGCGACCTTCTTCCAGCCCTCGATCTCGTTGCGAATGGTCGCGGCGAACTGCGCCGCGGACATGGGAGCGGGCTCGGCGCCCTCGCGCAGGAAGACTTCGCGCATCTCGGGCGTGTTGAGGATGCGGTTCACGTCGATGTTCAGCTGGATCACGGTGTCGGGAGGCGTGTGCGGCGGGGCGAGGATGCCCCACCACAGCTCGAAGCTGTAGCCGGGCACGCCCATCTCCGAGACGGGCGACAGGTCCGGCACCGCGATCGATCGGCCCTTGCTGGTGACGCCCAGCCCGCGCACCTTGCCGGCCTTCACGTGCTGGTAGATGGACGGCGCGCTCGCGACGAGCACGTCCACGTGGCCGCCGATCACGTCCGTCACCGCGGGCGCCATGCCCTTGTACGGCACGTGCGTCATCTGGATGTGCGCCGCCTCCATGAGCAGCTCGGTGGCGAAATGGTTGGTGCTGCCCTGCCCCGAGGAGCCGTAGTTGAGCTTGCCCGGGTTGGCGCGCGCGTAGGCGAAAAGCTCGAGCGTGGTCTTCACCGGCAGCTTGTTCGACACCGTGAGGATCATCGGGCCCTTCGCCACCATCGCGATGGGCGTGAAGCCCGCCACGGGATCGAAGGGCAGGTTCGTCTGGATCGCCGCGTTGGTGGTGAACGAGGACGAGAGGAGGCACAGCGTATAGCCGTCCGGCGCCGCCTTCGAGACGATCGCCGCGCCGATGGAGCCGCCCGCGCCGGGGCGGTTGTCGACGATCACCGGGACCTTCCAGGCGTCGGAAAGCTTCTTGCCCATCTCGCGCGCGAACGTGTCGTTCGACCCGCCCGCCGGGTACGGCACGATGATCGTCACCGGCTTCGCCGGAAACGCGGGCTCGGCCATCGCCGGCAACGCGAGCACCAGGAAAAGTGGTGTCAGGTACGACATAACAAGTCGTGTCAGGTATGCGTACCTGACACGACTTTTCAGCTCGATCATTGGATGGTCCTTTCTTGGGGAGCAATGAGGTTCAGCTTGCGCGCGAGCGCGAGGATCGACTCCGCGCGGCGCACGAAGGGGCCGTCGACCATCCTGCCACCCACGGTGAAGGCGCCGATGCCGCGCGCCGCGGCGTCGCGGGCGGCTTCGACCACCTTCAGCGAGTGCGCGATCTCCGCGTCGCTCGGGCGGAACACGGCGTTGGCGATGGGCACCTGCGTGGGATGGATGCAGCTCTTGCCGAGATAGCCCAGGCGGCGCGCGCTTTCGGCCTCGCGCCGGTAACCGTCGGGATCCTTGATGTTGGCGAATGCGCCGTCGTAGGCCCAGACGCCCGCCTCGCCCGCGGCAATGCGGATGTGCAGCAGCAGCGACTCGATCATGGCGGGGTTGTAGCGATCCATGTCGAGCGGCTCGATGAGATCGCCCCAGCCCGCCTGAAGCCCCGCCACGCGCGGCGTGGCGGAAGCGATCTCCGCGGCGAGGCGAAGCGCCCTGGGCGACTCGATGTTGGGAAGGATCCCGATGCCCTGCACCCCGGCGCGCCGCTCGGCGATCGCGACGGCATCGGCGCACGCGCGCACGTCCTCGGCGGACTCGGGCTTGGGCAGGTTCACGAGGTCCAGGTTGGGACCGACGATCGCGTCGATGTCGGCCTGGAAGTGCGGCGTCGTGAGGCCGTTCACGCGCACGATGAGGGTCTTGCCGTGGCCGGGCTCGAGCGTGCGCAGGAAATGGGCGAGGCTCCTCCTCGCCACGTCCTTCATCGATTCGTCGACCGCGTCCTCGAGGTCGAACGAGAGAGCGTCGGCCTCGCTCGCCATCGCCTTGGCGAAGAGCTCGGGCCGCGAGCCGGGAACGAAGAGCTTGCTGCGCATGGGTCAGCTATCTCCGCGCGTGGGAGTCAGCCCAGCCGCCGCACGATGGCCGAGATGAACTCCTTCGTGTTGGCCTTGCCGCCGAGGTCGCCGGTGCGCACGTTGTCCTCGCGCAGCACCTTGTCGATGGCGCCACGCATGCGCGTCGCCTTGTCGCCCATGCCGACGTGGTCGAGCATCATCGCGGCGGAGAGCATGAGGGCGAGCGGATTGGCGACCCCCTTGCCGGCGATGTCGGGCGCCGAGCCATGCACCGCCTCGAAGATCGCCGCGTCCACGCCGATGTTGGCCGCGGGCGCCATGCCCAGGCCACCCACGAGCCCGGCGATCTCGTCGGAGAGGATGTCGCCGAAGAGGTTGGTGGTGACGATCACGTCGAACTGGTACGGGTTCATCACGAGCTGCATCGCGCACGCGTCGATGATGCGGTCGTCGCAGGCGACGCGACCCTCGTACTTCTTCGCCACCGCGCGGCCCGCCTCCAGGAAGAGCCCGGTGAGCGCCTTCAGCACGTTCGCCTTGTGCACCAGCGTCACCTTCTTGCGCCCGTGCTTCGCCGCGTAGTCGAAGGCGAATTCGCAGATGCGCGTGCAGCCCGCGCGCGTGTTCACGCCCGAGGCCATGGCCACCGCGCGCGGGTCGTTGCCGATCGGTATGTAATGCTCGAAGCCCACGTAGAGACCCTCGAGGTTCTCGCGCACGAGCACCAGGTCGATGTCCTCGTAGCGCCCGCCCGGGACGAGCGTGCGCGCGGGACGCAGGTTCGCGTAGAGCTGGAACTCTTCGCGCAGGCGCACGTTGGAGGAGCGGAAGCCCCCGCCGATGGGCGTAGCGAGCGGGCCCTTCAGCGCGAGGCGCGTCTTGCGGATGCTGGCGAGCGTCTGCGGCGGCAGCGGGTCTCCACAAGCGTCCACGCCGGCGACGCCGGCCTGCTGCGTGTCCCACTCGAAGGGCGCACCCAGGGCGCTCAGCACTTCGAGCGTGGCCGCGGTGACTTCCGGGCCGATGCCGTCGCCGGGGATGACGGTTGCGGGGATCTTCTGCGCGGCCATCGTCGTCGTTCCTCGGGTTCGGTTCAGATGGATTTTACTCCGGCGCCCTTCACCGAAGGGACCCACTCGGCGTTCTCATCGTGAGGCCGCCGGGTGTAGCTGAGGAGAAGGCCCACCGCGAGCACCATCCCGGGAATCGCCACCGGCGCGAGCGCGAAGCTCCGCTCCTCCATTACCGTCGTAATGTCGGTCGTGGATCCTGCTGCCAGCGTGGGATTAAGATCCACGCACCAAAATCAAGATAGGCTTTGAGTGCTGCAAAAGTGCATCAATAAGAATCCAAACAGCAGCTACGGATGAACTGGGAGGATTGAAATGACTGGCAAGAACAGCGAAAACAAAACTGCCGCCGACGACCCTTTGTCTTTCGCATCAACGCGCACCGCATCTCGCACCGGTCTCAAGTGTGGCTCCTGGGTACTGGCCGCCATTTCCTTGTTGGTATTCGCGCATGAGGGTGTGTCGGGCGATGTCATTTCCCCCGGTGGCGGCGTTCCTCCCATTGCCGCAAAACCCGCTGCCCGATCCTGCTTGACCGACAGGCAGGTCGACGCGATTGCCGGAGCGGACGTGGCCGAAGGCAAACCCGGTCCTCGTGAGCTGGGTGAGTTGTTCGCTGAAGATGCCTGGGACGGACTCAACAAGGCGAGCAAAGGGGCATTGGCACCCGGCATTCAAGCGAAAACCGAAGAGGAAAATTCGGAAGTGAGGGCTCATATCACGCAGTTTTATCAGGATTACCGGCGCCTGGCGGCAGCGGGGAAACTGACCCCCGCGGATACGGGTCTATACGCCAAGACAAACATCGGCCCGCGGCTGGATAAGATTTACATCAACGAGCTCAATTGGCTCGGCAAAAAACCGGATCGCAGCAGGATGGCCGGTCAGGTTTACGCATACATCGCGCTTGTCGAAATCGCGCGGCAGGAGGGAGAAAAAAACGCGATGAATGGCGAGAGCCTCATGGCTGCGCAAAACGGACTCAAGTCCGAGAGCAAGAACAAGGATTACCCACCGCTCTCCCAGGAGGAATATCAGAAACGATCCTTGGCGGTCTTCAAGTACGACTTTGAACATTCGCCGCAATACGAAAGAGCGGAAGCGTTGAAGAAGGCCGTCGCCTCGAGAATGATCGAACGCGAGGCGGCCGAGAAGGCCAATGAAGAGTGTGAAAGGGCTCAGCGCAAACCCGTTGACGAGGCAACCGTCACGTTGCGCCGCGACCACAACAGCGGCTCCGCGCTCGTCCAGGACGCCATCAGGCAATCCGAGCAGGATGAAAGGGACCGTCCGGCACGGGAGGCGCGTGCGCGCTCGGAGCAGGCCCGGGCGCAAGCCGAGGAGGCAGCGCGCCTGACAAGCGAGCAAAGGGCTGCGACTGAACGCGCTCACAAGCAGGATGACGGGATCGGCTTGGGAGATGTCATTCGAGCGCTGGGCGGTGCTGCCGAGGCTTATGCAAAGAGCAAGGCGGGCGGGTCTTCTACCGGTCGATCAGGCGACTGTGGGCCGGGACTAGTCAACGACATGGGTCGATGCGTCCCTAGGACGGTTTGCACGTCAGGCAGCACTTACGACGCCAAAGCGTGTTCCTGCATGTTGAATCCGAGGGGCGCAGGCTGTCGGTGATGCAAACCAAAGGGGACAGACCCCGGCATCACTCATCGCGAAAACCGTAGCCTCTCCAGGGAACCTTCTTCCGCAATCGCCCGATGGGCGCTGGCAGATGTTTGCAAGCGGCCTGCCCGTCGATCCCCGACATTGGTCGCCGCTGTTCTGAAAGAAGCTTCTTACCCAGAGGAAGAAAATTGAAAAAGTATCTGACCCCGATGATCTGCAGCTTGTTGTTGACGGGCCATGTTGCGGCTCAAATGTCGGCGGAGCAACAGGCGCAGGGCAACATGAATTCGGCCATCGTGATGCGTGCCCACACGGTCTTGCTCGAAGCCGAAGCGCGTGCCATGGAGGAATGCAGCATGTCGCGCCTCGTTGTGCCGATCCCGGCCTATAACTTTTCCACGAAGAACGAAGAAGCACTTGACGCGGTTGTCTCCATCGAATGGAGCGGAGCGTGCGTAGATGGCAAGCGTGACGGCCCAGGCGTACTGACCTGGCAGTCCGAGAAGCCCTTTGCTTCGGGAAACAAATTGACCGTAACGACCACTGCCGAAGGCCGATTCGTGAAAGGCCAACGTCTCGGGATGTGGTGCGTGACGAAATACGAGGCGACATTGAGCAACAGGCCGCCCAGCCCTCGATTGCCGCTCAGTGGCTTGGGCTGCCGTCTCCACGAAGGGCACGCCAAGGGGACACCCTCGTACATCAAGCAGCCCGACGGACGCTGGCAGGAGTACGTGCTGGGCGAGCCCGGCGCCACGTTCCTGGCCGCGGGCGAGCTGGAAGCCCAGTCGGCCAAGTTGCTGGCGGACGCCGCGGCCGGCAAGACCGATCTCAAGGCCCGGGTCGTGATGCAAAGCCGCGACCTCGACGATCTGCTGCCCGGATCGAAAATCGTGGCTGCCATGAGCGCGTCACCCATCCCGCTCAAGGACAAGCGCGTTGCCATCGTGCTCTCGTCGCAATCGGTCAGCGAATTCGGGCGTTTCAAGAGTGAACGGCAGGCCTTGATCGACGCGTCGGCCGGGTTGCGTGGCGAAGCCGCGGCAGAAAGGTCCCGATTCATCAAGGCATCCAACCCCGATCGATTGCTGGTCAACATTGCCAAAGTCATGCAAAAGCATGCGAAGGATGTGCATCCGGCGGATGACCTTTCGGGACTGCAGAACGGCCGCTTCGACTACGCCCTGGTAGTGGATTGGAAATCCATGACGCGATTCGATCAGCTCGGCAAGTACGACAAGGCAGCGTGGCCGCCCAAGCCCTTTCCCGCCGCGTCCGGCGTCGCTTGCGAGTCGCTAAGGGGATTTCTGATCGGCCGTGACTTGAAAGTGGTCAGGCAACTACCGGCCTTCCCAAGCTGCCAATTTGACCTATCCACGGCGACAGGCGACCAGGCTTACATGTGGATCCTCGCGACGTATTTTGCCGACCACTGGGGCAATGGCTCGGACGAACTTGGATTGTCGGTCCTTGGGCTGGACGCTTTCTTGAAGCAACAATAGACCAAATCTTCCGGGGAATTTCCTATGTCGCGACATATCCTTGTTTTACCGTTGTGTGCTCTCGTGATCGCCTGTGCGTACCAATCACCTCCGCGCGTCGAACCATTGGCGGATCTGGTGGGCAACGCAAAGGTTGTCGATTCACCTATGCGCACCGTCACCGAGGCCAAGACCAAATCACTCGCGGTGATCGTCAGCACGAGTACCGCGACGCAAATCAAACATCGGGAAGATATGGACGCGAAGTATCTGGAGGGTTACGTAAAGTCTTGGGAGCCCAAGAGCTACGGCGCTGTCAAGTCGCTGCAGGATTCGGTCGGGCCACACAAGCTCATCGATACGCTGGTGGCTGAGCTGCGCTCGCGGTTCAAGAGCGTCAGCGTGGTTGCGGACCTGGCGGAATTCAAGGAGGGCGGCAGCGATGTTGCCGCGGTCGTGGACGTGGGCATGGAATACAAGGCCAACAGCGACATTGCCAAGAATTCGGCGGAATACACCACCGACGTCAGTCTGCTCTTGTTCGACAAGCAGGTGCGGAAGATCGGTATCGCCAACGGCAAGGCAACCGAATACGGGGAGCGCAGCAACGCGAACGATTTCGTGAAGGGATTATTCCTGGTATTTCCTGATCCCAAACCGGAAGAAATGATGCGCCCCCTGGTGGAGGCCGAACGAAAGAGCCGTGTCAGCGCTTTCAGGCAGCTCAATACATCGCTCGACCAGCTGGTGAAGAAATAGCGGAATGCAAAGCAAGGTCTTGACGTAACGGCTTGAGAGGAACGAAATCGCCGCCGGCTCCTTGTATGATGGCCGGTCATGGACGACAAGAAAGACAAGGGCCTCGAGAAGGGGCTCACGAGCTACGGCGACCGCGGCTTCTCGCTCTTCCTGAGGAAGGCGTTCATCAAGGGCGCGGGGTACACCGACGACGCGCTCGCGCGCCCGGTGGTGGGCATCGCGAACACCGGGAGCAGCTACCACCCGTGCCACGGCAATGCGCCTCAGCTCATCGAGGCGGTGAAGCGCGGCGTGATGCTCTCGGGCGGCCTGCCGATCGACTTCCCCACCATCTCGATCCACGAGAGCTTCGCGCATCCGACCTCGATGTACCTGAGGAACCTCATGTCCATGGACACCGAGGAGATGATCCGCGCGCAGCCCATGGACGCGGTGGTCCTCATCGGCGGCTGCGACAAGACCGTGCCCGCGCAGCTGATGGGCGCGGCCTCGGCGAACATCCCCTGCGTGCAGCTCGTCACGGGCTCGATGCTCACCGGCTCGCACGATGGCGTGCGTGTGGGCGCGTGCACCGATTGCCGGCGCTATTGGGGACGCTACCGCGCCGAAGAGATCGATTCCGACGAGATCGCGCGCGTCAACAACCAGCTGGTGGCGAGCGTGGGCACCTGCTCGGTGATGGGCACCGCGAGCACCATGGCGTGCGTTGCCGAGGCGCTCGGCATCGCGCTCCCGGGCAGCGCCTCGGCGCCGGCGGTCACCGCCGATCGCATCCGCATCGCGGAGAAATCCGGCGCCACGGCGGTGGCTCTCGCCAAGGCGAAGCTCACGCCCGACAGGATCCTCACGGCGAAGGCCTTCGAGAACGCGCTGCGCGTGCTGCTCGCCATCGGCGGGTCCACCAACGGCGTGATCCACACCACCGCCATCGCCGGGCGCCTGGGCATTTCGCTCGACCTCGCGCGCCTGGACGCGATGGGGCGCGAGACGCCGGTGCTGGTGGACCTCAAGCCCTCCGGCCAGCACTACATGGAGGACCTGCATCGCGCGGGCGGGCTGCCGACGCTCCTGCGCGAGCTGAAGCCCCTCCTTCACCTCGACGCGCTCACCGTCACCGGCCGCACGCTGGGAGAAGAGATCGACGCGGCGGGCGCGCCCTTCCCGCAGGACGTGGTGCGGCCCTTCTCGAAGCCGATCTTTCGCGAGGGCGGCATCGCGGTGCTGCGCGGCAACCTCGCGCCCGGCGGATCCATCATCAAGCAGTCGGCCGCCGACGCGAAGCTCATGAAGCACGAGGGGCGCGCGGTGGTCTTCGAGAACGCCGAGGACATGGCCGAGCGCATCGACGCCGACGACCTCGACGTGACCGCCGACGACATCCTCGTCCTGAAGAACATCGGCCCGAAGGGAGCGCCGGGAATGCCCGAGGCGGGGTACCTGCCGATCCCGCGCAAGCTCGCGCGCGCCGGCGTGAAGGACATGGTGCGCATCTCCGACGGGCGCATGAGCGGCACCGCGGCGGGGACCATCGTGCTGCACGTGACGCCCGAGTCCGCCATCGGCGGACCGCTCGCTTGGGTGCGAAACGGCGATCGCATCCGCCTCGACGTCGCGGCGCGCGAGCTCTCGCTCCTCGTCCCCGACGAGGAGATGGCGCGGCGGCGCAAGGACCAGCCCGTCACCCCGCCCAGCGCCCCGCGCGGCTACCTCAAGCTCTTCCTGCAGACCGTGACGCAGGCCGACCAGGGGGTGGACTTTGATTTCCTTCGCAAATAAAAAGTCGTGTCAGGTGCGGCATAAAATGTCGTGTCAGGTACCACGTTCCGTCGCCGGCGTCGCCTCCTGGAAAAGTCGTACCTGACACGACTTTCATGCCGCACCTCGAACTCGACAACCTGAGCAAGCATTACGGCAGCGTCCGGTCGGTGGACGGGGTGAGCCTCGCGGTGGAGAAGGGCGAGTTCATCTGCCTCCTGGGGCCGTCGGGGTGCGGCAAGACCACGACGCTGCGCATGCTCGCCGGATTCATCCAGCCCGACGCGGGCGAGATCCGCGTGGGCGGCAAGGTGATCTCGTCGCCGCGCTCCGTGGTGCCGCCGGAGCGCCGCCAGATGAGCATGATCTTCCAGAGCTACGCGGTGTGGCCGCACATGACGGTGCGCCAGAACGTGGCGTACGGACTCAAGATGAAGGCGACGCCCGCGGCCGAAGCCGAAGCGCGCACCACCGCGATGCTCGCCGCGGCGAAGCTCACAGAGCAGGCTGCGCGCTATCCGTCAGAGCTCTCCGGGGGGCAGCAGCAGCGCGTGGCGCTCGCGCGCGCCCTCGCGCCCAACCCTGATATCCTGCTTTTGGACGAGCCGCTCTCGAACCTCGACGCGAACCTCCGCGGCGAGATGCGCTTCGAGATCCGCCGCCTCCACGACGAATTCAGGAATACCTCGATCTATGTCACCCACGACCAGACCGAAGCGATGACCATGGCCGATCGCATCGTGGTGATGAACGCCGGGCGCATTGAGCAGATCGGCACCCCCGAGGACGTGTACGACCGCCCGCGCTCGCGCTTCGTCGCGCGCTTCATCGGCGCGAGCAACGTGCTCGAGGGCCGACGCGTCTCGGATCGCGAGGTGGAGATCGCCGGCAAGCGCCTGGCCATCGGCCAGGGCGAGCTCGGCCCCGAGGGCGCGCCGGCGAGCTTCTGCGTGAAGACCCACGACCTCGAGCTCCTCGCGAGCGCGCCCGCCGACACGGCCAATACGCTTCCCGGCGTCGTGCGCGGCCAGGCGTACCTCGGCAGCCAGCGCGACTACATCGTCGACGTGGGCCAGGAGCTCCTCATCGCAGCGCCGCCGGGATTCAACGTCCCGGTGGGTACCACGGTTCACGTGAGGTTCGCGGCCGAGCGTTGCCGCGGCCTCATCCAATAAGACCCACGAGGAGATACGCCATGGCTTCGATTCGCATGAAGGGTTTCACCGCCGCAGTCTTCGCGCTTTGCCTGAGCGCGCCCGCCTGGGCGCAGGAAACGACGCCGGCGATGGTCGCCGCCGCCGAGAAGGAAGGCAAGGTCGTCTGGTACTCGTCGGTCGACGTGAAGGTCGCCGAGGGCGTGGCCAAGGCGTTCCGCGAGATGTATCCGAAGATCGACGTCGACGTGGAGCGAAGCGGCTCGGAGCGCGTCTTCCAGCGCATCAACCAGGAGCACCAGGCCGGCATCAAGAACGTGGACGTAGTGAACTCATCCGACGCTTCGCACTTCATGTTCTGGAAGCAGGAGAAGTGGCTCGCCGCGCACACGCCCCCCGACGTGAAGAAATTCGCGCCGCAGTACAAGGACCCCGACGGCTACTACGCCACCTGGCGCGCGACGCTCTCGGTGATGGCGTACAACACCAACCTCGTTCCCGAGAGCGAGGCGCCGAAGGGCTACATGGACCTCCTCGACCCGAAATGGAAGGGCAAGCTCACCAAGGCGCATCCGGGCTACAGCGGCACGGCGCTCACCGGCACCTACGCGCTCGTGAAGGTGCTCGGCTGGGAGTACTTCGAGAAGCTCGCCAAGCAGAACGTGCAGCAACTGCAGTCGACGACCGCCACGCCGAAGAGCATCGCGAGCGGCGAGCGCGCCGTGATGGTGGACGGCAACGAGTACAACATGTTCATCGAGATCGCCAAGAAGAGCCCGGTGAAGATCATCTACGCGACGGAAGGCACGCCCTTCGTGTCCTCGCCGACCGCGATCTTCGCCGACGCGCCGCACCCGAACGCAGCGCGCGTGTTCCAGAATTTCCTCTACACGCCGAAGATCCAGCAGCTCATCATCGACCAGGGCGGCGCACGCTCGGCGCACCCCGACGTGAAGGAGCCCGCGGGCCGCACCCCGCTCTCGCAGATCAAGACGCTCCCCGACGATCCGGCCGGGATGCTGCCGCAGGTGGCGGAGATCAAGAAGCGCTACACGGCGATCTTCGGCAGCTAGGGTGGCAGTCGCACGGCGGTCCATCGACTGGACCGCCCCTTTCTCGATCGCGATGGTGGTGCTGCTGGCGGGGCTCGTGCTGCTGCCGCTTTTCTGGCTGACGGTCACGAGCCTCACCGACGAGGCGCGCCGCTTCACGCTCGCGCACTACCGCCACTTCCTCGACGACGAGAGCTTCGTGAAGCCGCTCGTCACCACGTTATGGACGTCCGCCGCGGTGGGGCTGCTGTGCGTGGCCTTCGCCGCGCCCATGGGCTGGCTCGTGGCGCGCACGCAGCTGCCCCTCAAGCGGGTCTTCCGCATGCTGATCCTCGCCTCCTTCGTGACGCCGCCCTTCCTCGGCGCCTTCGCGTGGGTGCTCCTCGGCGGGCCCAACGCGGGGATCGTGAACCAGTGGTACTACGCGCTCTTCGGGCTGAAGCCCTTCGAGGCGCAGCCGCTCATCAACATCTTCTCCGCCTGGGGGATGGTGTTCGTGATGGCGCTCTACACGTTTCCCTACGTCTTCACGTTCGTCGCCAACAGCCTCGACGTGATCCCGAGCGACCTCGAGGAGGCCTCCGCGATCCTCGGCGCGCCGCCGTGGCGCACCGCGCTGCACGTGACGTTGCCGCTGGTGGCCCCCGCCCTCCTCGCCGGTTTCCTCGTCGCGTTCCTGCAGTCGATGACGCTCTTCGGCGTGCCGGCGATCCTCGCGCTTCCCGCGGGAATCGACACCATGACCACCAAGATCTGGAGCCTCTTCCAGTTCCCGCCGCAGCTCGGGCTCGCCGCCGCGGCGTCGCTGCCGCTGCTCATCGTGACGGTCATCCTCCTCAAGACGCAGGCCTCGATCATGGGGCGGCGCGGCTACTCCGTGATCGGCGGCAAGTCGACCGGAACGCGCCTCGCGCGCCTGGGGCCCTGGACCGTGCCCGCCGTCGCGCTATTCGTCTTCGTGCTGGGTTGCTCGATCGTCCTTCCCTACGGCGTGCTGCTGCGCACCGCCTTCGTGAAGAACTGGTCGGGGCCCGTCGAGGGCAACCTCTCGCTCGAGCACTGGCGCTTCGTCTTCTTCGAGTTCAGCCAGACCCAGGCGGCTCTCATGAACACGTTCGTGCTCGGCATCTCGGCGGCGACCGTGGGCACCATCCTCGCGACCACCATCGGCTACCTCAGCCTGAGGAAGCTCGTGTGGGGCCACCGCTACCTCGCCTTCCTTGCCACGGCCCCGGTCGCGATCCCCGGCATCGTGCTCGCCGTGGGTCTATTCCTCAGCTACACGCGCCCGCCGCTCTTGCTCTACGGCACGCTCTGGATCATCTTCCTCGCCTACGTGACCAAGGAGCTGCCGGTGGGATACCAGCAGGTGGCCTCCTCCCTGAAGAGCGTGCATCCGGAGCTCGAGGACGCGAGCCGCATCTTCGGGGCGACGCGGCTGGGGACGCTCATGCGCATCACCTCGCCCCTCATCCGCAACGGCGTCATCGCCACGTGGATCTTCATCTTCATCGGCTCCATCCGCGAGCTCTCGGCGACCATCCTCCTCTTCACCGCCCGCACCAAGACCATCTCGGTCACCATGTTCGACCTGCGCGAAAGCAATGACTGGGGGCCGATCGCCGTGCTATCCCTCACCATGCTCGCGATCACGTTCATGATGGTGGCGGCGATCACGTATTTCACGGACCGGAGACTGACATGAGCCTTCCCGTACTCGGGTTGATGCTGGGGGATTACACCGGAATCGGGCCGGAGCAATGCGCGCGCGTGCTCGCCGACAAGCGACTCTCGGATGCCGCGCGCCTCCTCGTGGTTGGCGACGGGCGAGTGCTCGCGCAGGGCGCGCGCGACGCGGGCGTCACGCTCGAATGGAGCACCTACGCGAGCCCGGAAGAAGTGCAGTGGGGCCGCGAGGACGCTGCCCTCATCGACCTCGGCAACCTCGACCCCTCGATCGGCTTCCCGCGCGGCGTGGTGTCGCCGGAGTCCGGGCGCATCGCGGGCGAGACGCTGGCGGCGATGATCGAGCTCGCGCTCGCCGGGCGCATCGACGGCATCGTGTTCGCGCCGCTCAACAAGGCGGCGCTGCACGCGGGCGGCTGGAAGTTCAACGACGAGCACCAGATGTTCGCGAAGCTCACCCGGCACGAGGGCTTCTTCGGCGAGATGAACGTCCTCGACGGAAAGTGGATGTCACGCGTCACCTCGCACGAGTCGCTGCGCACGGCGCTCGATCGCATCACCCCGCAGCGCATCGACGACGCCCTCACGCTCGCCGACGCCACCATGCGCGGCGCGGGCATCGCGCGCCCGCGCATCGCGGTGGCGGCGTTGAATCCCCACGGCGGCGAGAACGGACTCTTCGGCCGCGAGGAGATCGACATCATCGCGCCCGCGGTGGCGAGGGCCGCGGCGCGCGGCATCGCGTGCCAGGGTCCCTTCCCCGCGGACACCGTGTTCATCAAGGGCTTCGGCGACGAATACGACGGCGTGCTCACCATGTACCACGACCAGGGACAGATCGCGACCAAGCTGAAGGGCTTCAACCGCGGCGTCACCGTCTCGGGCGGCATGCCCACGGTATTCACCACGCCCGCGCACGGCACCGCATTCGACATCGTCGGCAAGGGTGTGGCCACCACCGGCGCTCTCGAAGCGGCGGTGCGCCTCGGCGCGCGCCTCGCCGCGAGCCGCAAGGCGCGCGCGCCGCGCGCGCACGCCGCGGCCGCTTCCTGAGGCCGACCGGATGGGCACCGCCACTCCCGCTCCTACACATCGCGCCACCAAGAGCGAGGACTCGTCGCTCACCGACTATGTCGCGGGCTTCGTGGGCTCGGCGAAGTCGGCCGACATCCCGCAGGAGGTCGCGCATCTCGGCAAGCGCTCGGTCGTGGACGGCCTGGGGCTCGCGCTCGCGGGCGCTGCATCCGAGACCGGCGCCATCACGCGCAAGTATCTCGCCGCGCTCGGCTTCGCGGCCGAGGGCGGCAGCACCGTGATCGGCAGCGCCATGAACGTGCCAGCGCGCTTCGCGTCGTTCGCCAACGGCATCTCCATCCACGCCGACGATTTCGACGACACGCAGCTCGCGTTCGCGAAGGATCGCGTCTACGGGCTCCTCACGCACCCGACGGCGCCGGTGCTCCCGGCGGCGCTCGCGCTCGCCGAGCGCGACAAGCGAAGCGGCGCGGACATGATGCTCGCGTATCAAATCGGCGTGGAGGTCGAGTGCAAGGTGGCCGAGGCGATCATGCCGCGCCACTACCAGACGGGCTTCCACAGCACCGCCACCTGCGGCTCCATCGGATCGGCGGCCGCGGCGGCGAGGCTCCTCGGCCTCGATCGCGAGGCCACGCGGCGCGCGCTTTCCATCGGCGCGACTCAGGCCGGGGGGCTGCGCGAGAACTTCGGCACCATGACCAAGCCCTTCCACGCGGGGCGCGCCGCGGAGAATGGCGTCGTCGCGGCGGAAATGTCCGCGCTGGGATTCACCGCGTCGCCCACGGGCCTGGAGGCCGACCGCGGGTTCTTCCGCGCCGCCGGCGGCGGCTTCAGTCCCGAGATGATCGAGGGCAAGCTCGGCAGCCCCTGGACCTTCGCGATGCCCGGCGTCTCCATCAAGCCGCATCCGAGCGGCTCGCTCACGCATCCGGGCATGGCGGTGATGATGTCGCTCATCGCGAAGCACGACATCAAGCCCGCGCAGGTGCGCCGCGTGAAGGTGGGCACCAACAGCAACATGCCCAACGCGCTCATCCACCATCGCCCGAAGAACGAGCTGCAGGCCAAGTTCAGCATGGAATTCTGCATGGCGATCCTGCTGCTGGACAGGAAGGCCGGCCTCGAGCAGTTCACCGACGCCGTGGTGAACCGCCCCGACGTGCAGGCGATGATCGAGAAGGTGGAGTTCGGCGTGAGCCCCGAGGCCGAGGCCGCCGGCTTCGACAAGATGACCACCCTCATCGAGATCGAGATGGACGACGGCAAGGTGATCAAGGGGCAGGCCGACTTCGGCAAGGGCAGCCCCGCCAATCCCATGAGCGATGGCGAGCTCTCCGAGAAATTCCGCCAGTGCGCCGAATGGGGGCGCCTGGGCCCGGCGAGCGCTCAGAAGGTGCTCGACATCGTGTGGAACATCGAGGCGGTGAAGGACGTGAACGAGCTCACGAAGTTGCTACGGCGGGAGTGATGCGGGCGAAAGGCTTTGGGTCCGCAGATAAACGCAGATGAACGCAGATAAAACCTTGATGAAGCGTTCGAACTGGCACCCTGGTAAAGCGAACACAGTGAACCATCATGACGCGTTCATCTGCGTTTATCTGCGTTTATCTGCGGATACAAATCTTTGATGTTCGAAGGATTCCTCACCGCCGACATCGACACGCCCGGTGCGCGGATCCATCTGCGCCACGGCGGTTCGGGGCCGCCGCTGCTGCTGCTCCACGGCAATCCGCTCACCCACGTGATGTGGCACAAGATCGTGCCGAGGCTCGCCGAGGAGTTCACCGTGGTGGCGACGGACCTGCGCGGCTACGGCGACAGCTCGAAGCCCCCGGGCGGCGAGCAGAGCATCGGCTACTCGTTCCGCGAGATGGCGAAGGACCAGGTCGAGGTAATGAGGCAACTCGGCTTCGATCGATTTCTCGTCGCAGGGCACGACCGCGGCGGGCGCGTCGCGCACCGCATGGCGCTCGATCACCCCGAGTGCGTCGAGAAGGTCGCGTTCCTCGACATCGTGCCCACGCACCACATGCTGAACAACATCAAGCGCCAGTGGGCGGTGGATTCGTACCACTGGTTCTTCATGGCGCAGGCGTACGACTATCCCGAGAAGATGATCGAGGCCTACGGCTTCGAGCACTATATCCGCAAGAAGCTCGACAAGAAGGGCGTGGGGCTCTCCGCGTTCACGCCCGAAGCCATGGCCGAATACATCCGCTGCTGCAACGCCGAGAATATCCACGCGGTGTGCGAGGACTATCGCGCCGCGGTCGGCATCGACCTCGTGCACGACGAGGCCGACCTCTCCACGAAGATCGCCATGCCGATGCTGGTGCTGTGGGGCGAGAAGAGCCACGTCAACCGCAGCTACAAGCCCATCAAGGCGTGGAAGGCGCGCGCCGCGGACGTGCGCGGGAAGATGCTCGCGTGCGGTCATTACCCGGCGGAGCAGGTGCCCGACGAGACTTACTCCGAGCTGCGCGAATTCTTCACGCGCGCAGCCGGCGGTTAGCGAAAGGAGCTCCCATGGAACGCAAGAACGCAGGCGACTTTCCCCCCGATGTCCTCAAGCTATTCGACGGATACGTGCACGGCGCGCTCACGCGGCGCGAATTCCTCGACAGCGCGGCGAAGTACGCGGTCGGCACCTTCGGCGCCGCCGCGATGCTCGAAGCCCTGAGCCCCAACTTCGCGTGGGCGCAACAGGTGAACCCCCGGGACAAGCGCATCGACGCGGGCTATGCCTCTTACCCGTCGCGCAAGGGATCCGGGACGATGCGCGGCTACCTCGCGGTCCCCGCCGACGCCACCGGCAAGCGCGCGGCGGTGGTGGTGATCCACGAGAACCGCGGGCTCAATCCCTACATCGAGGACGTCGCGCGGCGCCTCGCGCTCGAGGGCTATGCGGCCTTCGCGCCCGACGCGCTCACCCCGGTGGGCGGCTATCCCGGCGATGAGGACAAGGCGCGCGAGATGTTCGCGAAGCTCGATCCCGCCAAGCGCGCCGAGGATCTCCTCGCCGCCGTGGACCACGTGAAGCTGCGCCCCGACTTCAACGGCAAGGTGGGCGCGGTCGGCTTCTGCTTCGGCGGCGGGATAGTGAACACGATCGCGACGCGCTACGCGGACCTCGCGGCGGCCGTGCCGTACTACGGAGCGCAGCCGCCGGCGGCGGAAGCGGCGAAGATCAAGTCGCCGATGCTGCTTCACTACGCCTCGGAAGACGAGCGCATCAACGCCGGCTGGCCCGCCTTCGAAGCGGTGCTGAAGGCGAACCCCGTGAGCTACCAGGCCTACATCTATCCCGGCACGCAGCACGGTTTCCACAACGACACGACCCCGCGCTACGACGAGGCGGCCGCGAAACTGTCGTGGCAGAGGACGCTCGCTTTCTTCAGCCAGCACCTGAAGGCGTGAGCGCCGCGCGAAACGAAGCAAAGTAAACTAGACCCATGCCCCATATCCCCGCTTCAAAGGCCCTTTCCCGCTTCCGCGTCATCGACATGACCCAGGTGCGCGCCGGCCCCACCTCTGCGCGCCAGCTCGCCGACTGGGGCGCCGACGTGATCCAGGTGCAGATGCCCGAGAGCATGCGCGGCGACGACACGCTGGGCGGCCAGGAAGGCTCCGACTACCAGTACACGCACCGCAACAAGCGCTCGATCACGCTCAACTTGAAGGAGCCCGCGGGCATCGAGGTGCTGAAGAAGCTCGTCGCCACCGCCGACGTGCTGCTCGAGAATTTCCGCCCCGACGTGAAGACGCGCCTGGGCATCGACTACGACGCGCTCTCGAAGGTGAATCCGCGCCTCGTCTACGCGAGCATCTCCGGGTTCGGCCAGACCGGGCCTTATGCCACGCGGCCCGGCTTCGACCAGATCGCGCAGGGCATGGGCGGGCTCATGTCGGTCACTGGCCTGCCGGGCCAGGGGCCGTTGCGCGTGGGTCTTCCGATCGCGGATCTGTGCGCGGGCATCTTTGCTGCGTACGGCGTGACGGTGGCGCTCCTCGAGCGCGAGGCCTCGGGCAAGGGACAATGGCTGCACACCTCGCTCCTCGAAGCGCAGATGTACATGATGGATTTCCAGACGGCGCGCTGGACGCTGGATGGCGAGATCCCCGGCCAGGCGGGCAACTTCCATCCGACCAGCATCCCCACCGGCGTCTACAGGACGAAGGACGGCTTCATCAACATCGCCGTCTTCGGCGGCAAGATCTGGGAGCGCTTCGCCGAGGCCATGGGCGCGCCCGAATGGATCACCGACGAGCGCTCGAAGACCAAGTCCGGGCGCTCGGTGAACCGCGACTGGCTCAATGCAGAGATCGAGAAACGCCTCATGGAGAACACCAGCGACTTCTGGATCGAGATGCTCAATCGCGAAGGGGTCGCTTGCGGGCGCATCAATAACCTGAAGGAAGTCTTCGAGGAGCCGCAGGTGAAGCACCTCGGCATCCTCAAGAAAGTGGTCTCGCCGCGGCTGGGCGAGCAGACGTTGATGGGGCAGCCGGTGACGCTCACGCGCACCCCGTCCACCATCGCGCGCTCGGCGCCGAAGCGCGGCGAGCATTCCGAGGAGGTCCTGGCCGAGCTGGGCTACGGCGCCGACGCCTTGAAACAGATGAAAACCGCGGGAGTCTTCTGATGAACGACATGAGCTACGTCTCGACCACCGAGCGCGTGAAGTCCTGGGTGGACGGCAACGTGCTGCACATCCGCTTCAACAATCCGCAGAAGCACAACGCGCTCTCGGTGGACATGTGGGAGGCGGTGCCGCCGCTCCTCGCCAAGGCGACGAAGGACGACAACGTGCGCGTCGTGGTGCTCTCGGGCGAGGGCGGCAAGGCCTTCATCTCCGGCGCCGACATCTCGCAGTTCGAGGACATGCGCGCGGCGAAGGAAGCGGTGAAGCGCTACGAGTCCATGGCGGAGGCGGCGCTGCAGGGCATCTACGAGTTCGAGAAGCCCACGGTCGCGTGCATCACGGGCTACTGCATCGGCGGCGGCGTGAACGTCGCCATCAGCTGCGACATCCGCGTCGCTTCGTCGAATTCCGTCTTCTCGGTGCCGGCGTCGCGATTGGGGCTGGGCTACCGCTACTCCGCGATGAAGAATCTCACGCAGCTGGTGGGCCCGGGGTTCGCGAAGGACATCTTCTTCACCGGTCGCCGGCTGGACGCGGCCGAGGCGCTGCGCATCGGGCTCATCAACCGCGTGGCCGAGCCCGAAGGGTTGGAGGCGTTGCTCGCGGAATACACGACATCCATCGGCACCGGCGCGCCGCTCACCATCAAGGCCGGCAAGCGCATCATCCGCGACGTGCTGAAGAGGGACGACGCAGACATGGAGCTCGCCCGCAAGATGATCCTCGACTGCTTCGAGAGCGAGGACTACGCCGAGGGCCGCAGGGCATTCATGGAAAAACGCAAGCCCGTCTTCAAGGGGAAATAATTTGCTGCGCATCCTTCTCGCTTCACTGGCGCTCGCCGCCTCCTCGTCCTTCGCGGCCTGGCCCGAAAAACCCATCAAGGTCCTCATCGGCTATGCGCCCGGGGGCTCGACCGACGTGGTCGCGCGGCTGCTGTCGCCCAAGCTCGGCGAGAAGCTGGGCCAGCCCATCGTGATCGAGAACAAGCCCGGCGGCGCGGGCGACTTCGCCGCGGAGCTGATGCTGCAGGCGCCGCCCGACGGCTACACGCTGATGATGTCCACGGTGGCCGTGCACGCCATCAACCCGGGCCTGTACAAGACGCGCAGGTTCGATCCCATCAACGACTTCACGCCGATCGCCCTGGTGTGCTCGTACCCGATGATCATGATCGGCTCGCCTGAAACGTCGTTCAAGACGCTGGAGGAGCTGAAGGCGCTGGCGGCGAAGGCGCCGACCTTCTACTCGTCGTCGGGCGTCGGCTCCCCGGGGCACCTCGCCGGCGAGCTCATGGTGAAGGCGCTGGGCGCCAACATCACGCACGTCCCGTACAAGGGCGGGTCGCCCTCGGTGCTCGCGATCATGTCGAACGAGGCGCAGGTGAATTTCGCCACACTCCCCGCGGTGGTGCCGCAGATCCGCGGCGGCAAGGTGCGCGCCATCGGGCTCGCCTCGAAGGAGCGCAATCCCGCCGTGCCCGACGTGCCGACGATGTCGGAGCTGGGCCTCGCGGATTTCGAGGTCGGCACCTGGAGCGGGCTCATCGGGCCCAAGGGCATGCCGGCCGAGGTCGTGCAGAAGATCAACGCGGCGGTCGCGGCGGTGCTCGCCGATCCCGTCGTGCGCCAGCGCCTCATCGACGAGGGCGCCGAGATCAAGGTCATGTCCCCCTCGGACTTCGGCACCTTCATGCGCGCCGAGAACGTGCGCTGGGTGAAGGTCGTCCGCGACGCCGGCATAACGCCACAGTAAAAAATAACCGGGGACAGACCTCGGTTATCACCAGTTGATAACTGAGGTCTGTCCCCGGTTATTTGTGGGAGTAGAGGGCCGCGCCTGCGGCGGGGAGGTCGGCCTCGAGGATCGAGCCGGTCTCGGATTCGGTCATCACCAGCTTCGAGGTGCCGGGGCGATAGGCGACGTTGGTGACGGTGGAGCCCGCGGGGCTCTTCACGAAATGCGTGACCTCGCCCATCGCGTTGCAGACGAACGCGCCGCCCATGCTCGCGTGCGCGACCACGAGGCGATTGTCGACGTCCACCGCCATGCCGTCGGGACCGCTCGGACCGAAGAAGGTCCGGAACGCGCCCACCTTCGAGAGCGCGCCGTCGGCGAGGATCGGCCCGCGCCACACCTGGTTCGCGCGCGTCACGGCCACGAACAAGTACTTGCCCGTGGCATCGAGCGCGACGCCGTTTGGGCTGGGAACGCCCGCGATCACGACGTCGAGCTGCCCCTGCGCGCGCAGCCGGTACACGCGGCCCGTGGGGTCGTGGAACCCCGTCTGGCCCTGGTCGGTGAAGTAGCAATTGCCTTCGAAGTCGAACGTGAGGTCGTTCACGCCCTTGAAGGATTCGCTGTTGCGGTGACCGAGGATGGAGATTGGATCCCCGCCTTCGCGGGGAAGACGCAACAGGCCGCGCCGGTAGTCGGCGATCCACAGCGACCCGTCGCGATGCATCGCGGTGCCGTTGGGCCAGCCGTCGTACTGCACCGCGAGGGACCACTCGAGCTTCGGCGTGATGCGGAAGATGCGCCCGAACGCAATGTCGACGATGTAGAGGTTGCCCTCGCGATCGAAGGTGGGCCCCTCGATGAAGCAGTCGACCTCGTGGCCGGGCTTGTTGGCGTCGGCCCATTCGGTGCGGCGCAGGCTGCGGAAGGAATCGGGGACGCGCGTGAGGACGCGCGCCTCGATCACCTGCGGCGCCGTGTTCGAGAGGTTCCACATGAGCGTGATTCTAACCGCGCCGCTGGCCGGTCAAATGTCGATCTCGAGGTTGTCGATGAGGCGCGTCTTGCCGAGCCACGCGGCGCCGAGGACGACGAGCTTCGTGTCGTGCGGCGTGGGTGGCGCGAGATGGGATTGATTGCGCAGCGCGATGTAGTCGACGTTCCAGCCGGCCAGGTTGAGGTCGGCGACCGCCATCTCCTCGTGGCGCTGGAAGCGATGCGTGCCCGCCTCGATCGCCGCCTTGATCTTCATGAGCTCGCGATGGAGCTGCGGCGCCTTGGCGCGCTCGTCCGCGGTGAGGTAGCCGTTGCGCGAGGAAAGCGCGAGGCCGTCGGGCTCGCGCACCGTTTCGGCCGCGGCGATCTCGATGCCGAAGTTGAGCTGCCTCTCGAGGGCGCGGATCACGTGGAGCTGCTGGTAGTCCTTCTTGCCGAAGACCGCGATGTCGGGCGCGACGATGTTGAAGAGCTTGGAGACCACCGTCGTCACGCCCTGGAAGTGGCCGGGGCGGAAATTGCCGTCGAGCGGGTCGGCAACCTTGGGCGGCGTCACCAGGATCTCCGGCGGGCTTGGATACATCTCGCGCTCGTCGGGCGCGAACACCACGTCGCACCCCGCCGCGGCGAGCAGCGCGCAATCGCGCTCGAGCGTGCGCGGGTAGCGCTCGAAATCGCCGCCCGGCTCGAACTGCAGGCGGTTCACGAAGATCGTCGCCACGACGCAGCCGCCGCGTTGCCGCGCGATCCCCACCAGCGCGAGGTGCCCCGCGTGCAGGTTGCCCATCGTCGGCACCAGCGCGATCGACTTCTCGGCGGCAAGGCGCGCGCGCAGCTCCGCGACCGCATGGATGACGTTCATGGAATCAGAAGGAGTGCTCGGGGCCCGGGAACGTCTTGTCCTTCACCGCCTTCACATACGCCTCGATGGCCGCCTTCACCGAGGGCGCGCCCTGCATGAAGTTCCTCACGAAGCGCGCCTTGCGCCCCGGATAGATGTCGAGCATGTCGTAGTTCACGAGGACCTGGCCGGAAACGTCGACGCCCGCGCCGATGCCGATGGTGGGCACGCGTAGCGACTCGGTGACCCGCTTCGCGACGGTGGCGGGCATCGCCTCCATCAGCACGATCGCTGCGCCGGCCTCTTCCAGCGCCTTCGCGTCGGCCACGAGCCTCGCTGCCGCATCGTCCGTCTTGCCTTGCACGCGATAGCCGCCGAGGGTATTCACCGACTGCGGCGTGAGGCCGATGTGCGCGCACACGGGAATGCCACGCTCCACGAGGAAGCGCGTGGTCTCCACCATCGCCGCGCCACCTTCGAGCTTCACCATCTGCGCGCCCGCCGCCATCATCCGCGCGCAGCTGTGGAACGCCTGCGCCGGTGACTCCTGGAAGCTTCCGAAGGGCATGTCGGCGATGACGAGGGCGCGCGAGCTGCCGCGCACCACGCAGCGCACGTGATACTGCGTTTCCCCGACGGTGACCACGAGCGTCGAGTCCCGGCCCTGGATCACCATGCCGAGCGAATCGCCGACGAGGAGCATGTCCACGCCGGCCTCTTCCGAGATGCGGGCGAAGCTCGCGTCGTAGCAGGTGAGCATGACGAGCTTCTCGCCCGCGCGCGCCCTTTCCTGCAGCTTCGGAATGGAGACGCGGACGATCTTGTCGGGCCCTTGTGCGCTCATGGGATATCGAGGAGAAAGAATCGAGGCGGGAAGCGAATTCTGCCATGACTGCGCTGCGCCGCGACGATCCGCGTGGTAATCGCCGCCGTCAGGCGCGGTTGAAGAACTCCCGCCCGCCGCGCATGCCCTCGATGCGCTCGATCAGCATGTCGAGGTGCTCGGGGACGTCGACGAAGTTGAGCTTCTCGCTGTTCACGATGAGGAGCGGCCCCTCGGCGTAGTCGTAGAAGTGGCGCGTGTACGCCTCGGAAAGGCGCCGCAGGTAGTCGTCGTCCATGTCGCGCTCGATGGGATTGCCGCGCCTCTTCACGCGCGCCACGAGCGTATTCACCGAGGCCTGGAGATAGATCACGAGGTCCGGTGGGGGCGCCTGCGGCTTCACGTGCTCGTAGATCTGGCGATAGAGCTGGTATTCCGCGTCGTCGAGCGTCATGCGCGCGAAGAGCGGGTCCTTGGCGAGCGTGAAGTCCGCGACCGTGGGCTTCGCGAAGAGATCCGGCTGCTTCAGCGACTCGAGCTGCGCCACGCGCTGGAAGAGGAAGAAGAGCTGCGTGGGCAGCGCGTAGCGGCGCATGTCGCGATAGAACTGCGCGAGGAAGGGATTGGCCTTCGGCTCCTCGAGGAGCGTCGCCGCGTTCATGCGTTGCGCGAGCTTGGTGGCGAGGCTCGTCTTGCCGCTGCCGATGGGGCCCTCGACGACGATGTAGCGGTGCTTCATCGGGGTGATTGGGTCCCCGCCTTCGCGGGGATGACGGGCTGCGCGGGGGAGACGGGCTGCGCGGGGAAGACAGCGTCCGGCCAGACCTCGCGCAACGGCTTCAGAACGAAGTCGCGTTCCAATGCGCGCGGATGGGGAATGGTGAGGTCGGGCTCGCGCGCCACGCGGTCTCCATACAACACGATGTCGAGGTCGAGCGTGCGCGGGCCGTTGCGGATGCCGCGCGTTCGGCCATGGGCTTTCTCGATCTCCATCAATCCCGTGAGCAACGCGCGCGGCTCGAGGGAAGTCTCCACGAGCGCGCAGGCGTTCACGAAATCCGGCTGGTCGGCGTAGCCCACGGGCTGGGTGCGGTAGAGGCTCGAGCGCGCGAGAAGCTTCGTTTCCGGCAACGCCGCGATGTCCTCGAAGCCGCGCGTCACGTGCGCCTCGGGATCGTCGAGGTTGGAGCCGAGCGCGATCGCCGCCCGGACCGTCACGATTGCCCTTCGTCGCCGCCCTGCGGCTCGGCGCTCGCGCCTTCCTCCCTGCGCTTGCTGCTGCGCCGGCGCCGGCGCTTCTTCTTCGGCCCCATCTCGTCGGAGACCAGCATCTCCTCGCGCTCGTCGGGGCTCACGGACTGGAAGCGCTCCCACCACTTGGCGACCTCCTGCGGAGCGTTGGCCGAGGCCGCGCGCAGCTCGAAGAAATCATAGGCGGCGCGGAAGCGCGGGTGCTCGAGCAGTCGATGGGGTCGCTGCCCTCCGCGCTGCAGGAAGCGCGGCTGCATGAGCCAGAGCTCCTTCATGGTGGCGTCGAAGCGGCGGGGAATGGCGAGGGAATCGCGCTGCACGTCGAGCGCCTCGTGCATCGCCGAATGCAGCGCCGGGATCATGGGCTGGCCCTTGCCCTCGAACTTCTCGAGATTCCGCTCTACCTGGCCCCAGAGGAGCGCCGCGAGGAGGAACGCGGGGGAGACGGGCTTGCCCTGCTCGAGGCGCTCGTCGGTGGCGCGCAACGCCGCCATGGCGAAGGGCCCGGCTTCCGGATCGTCGAGCGCGGTATCGAGGAGCGGCAGGAGCCCGTGGTGCAGGTTCAGCTCGCGCAGCACCCGGATGCATTCGACGGCGTTGCCCGAGAGGAGGAGCTTGAGGATCTCCTCGAAGAGGCGCGCCTGCGGCACGTTCTTCAGCAAGTGGCGCAGCTCCCGGATCGGGTCCTTCGACTTCGCGTCGATCTCGAGGCCAAGCTTCGCGCCCAGGCGCGCCGCGCGCAGCATGCGCACCGGGTCCTCGCGGTAGCGTGTGGCGGCATCGCCGATCATCACCAGCTTCTTCGCCTTCAGGTCCTTCATGCCGTGGACGTAGTCCCAGACCTCTTCCTTCACGGGGTCGTAGAAGAGCGCGTTCACGGTGAAGTCGCGGCGCATCGCGTCCTCGGCCTGCGTGCCGAAGACGTTGTCGGAGAGCATGCGGCCATGCTCGTCGGTGTTCTCGTCGGTCGCCTCGCGCGTGAAGTGCGCGCGGAAGGTCGACACTTCCACGGTCTCGGCGCCGCACATCACGTGCACGATCTGGAAGCGACGGCCGATGATGCGCGAGCGGCGGAAGACGGAGCGCACTTCCTCGGGCGTGGCGCTGGTGGCGATGTCGAAGTCCTTGGGCCTCCTCCCGAGGAGGAGATCCCTCACCGCGCCGCCCACCACGAACGTCGCGTGGCCCGCGCGCTGCAGGTCCTCGCAGGTGCGCTTGGCGCAGCGGCTGATGAGCTCCTTCTGGATCGCGTGCTTGTCCTTGCCGTAGATCACCGGGCGCGCGTCCTTGTGGGTCACGCGGTCGCGGCGCCCGAAAAGCTTGTCGATATATTTTTTTATCACGGCTCTCTCAAGGAGATGATGGGCCAGCCGCGCTCCTCGGCATGGGCCCTGAGCGTGGCGTCGGGATCGACGGCCACGGGATGCGTCACGCGCTCGAGGAGCGGCAGGTCGTTCAGCGAGTCGCTGTAGAACCAGCTCTCGTAGTCGGCGAGCTTGTGGCCGCTCTCGGCGAGCCACTCGTTCACGCGCTCGATCTTGCCCTCGCGGAAGGTGGGCGTGCCGCGCGGCTTGCCGGTGAAGACGCCGTCGACTTCCTCGATGTCGGTGGCGATGAGCTTCGGCACGCCGAGCTCGGCGGCGATGGGCGCTGTGATGAAGCGATTGGTGGCGGTGACGATGGCGGTCTCGGCATCGGCGTGCTTCGCGATGAGCTCCGGCGCCTTCGCGAGGATCATCGGGCGCACCTTGCGCTGCATGAAGTCCTGGTGCCAGCGGTCGAGCTGCGCACGGGGCCGGCGCGCGATGGGCGCCAGCTGGAAGTCGAGGAACTCGTGGATGTCGAGCGTGCCGTCCTTGTAGCGCTCGTAGAACCACTCGTTCTTGGCGTTGTACTCCCCCGCGTGCAGCACGCCCTCCTCGATGAGGAACTGCGCCCACGCGTGGTCGCTGTCGCCGTCGAGGAGCGTGTTGTCGAGGTCGAAGAGCGCGAGCTTCATGCGAGCGTCATCTGCAGCGCGGCCTTCAGCAGCGGCACCGTCACCGGTCTTCCGGTCTCGAGGGAGAAGCGGTCGAGGGAATCGAGCGCGGCGATGAGCGAACCCATGTCGCGGCGCGCATGCGTGAGGAGATAGGCGGTCACTTCGTCGGGGATCGCGAAACCGCGCGCCTTCGCGTGCGCGGCGAGCGCGGTGCGCTTCTCGGCGTCGGTGAGCGGCTGCACGAGGTAGGTGAGGCCCGTGGCGAGGCGCGTCGCGAGGTCGCGGCGGATGGCCACGTCGCGCGGGGCGGCGCTCGCGGAGACCAGCAGCAGGTCGAAGGAGCGCTCGTTGAACGCGTTGAAGAGCGAGACCTGCTCTTCGTCATCAAGCTTCTCGACGTCGTCGATCGCGAACACGGGGGCCGCGCCGGCATCGGCATAGTCGCGGGCCGGGACGTAGCGCGCGCGTCCGGCGCTCGCGGCGGTGAACGCCTTCAGCAAGTGGGTCTTGCCAGCGCCGGGTTCGCCCCACACGTAGATCACGCGCTCGGGCGAATCGCCCTTCACGGCCGATTCCAGCGCGCAAGCGAGCTCGGCATTGCCGCCGTGGACAAAGTTCGCGAAGGTCGGCGCGGGCGCCTGGGTGAAGTCGAGGAGGAGCTGCCTCATGGGATTTCCTGGGCCGGCGCCGCTTCGGAGAGATTCCGTTCGGGGGCTTGGCCCGGGCGCGTCGAAGAAGACGCTGATTTGGAGTGAAATTTTAGCATGACGAGGCGCGGGGCATGAGGCGTGAGGCATGAGGCATGAGATGAAAACGGATGGACGCATGGGCGGCTATGGCAAAATCGACCCAGCCCCTCCTCATACCTCACGCCTCATGCCTCACGCCTCGGTTTCCCCTATCCAAATCCGTTTCGAGCGCTTCAACGGCGACATCGGCATCGCCCCCGCGAAGCCCCCGCCCTTCGTCGCGCCCGAGGACAAGCCCGCCCTCTTCGAACGCGCGCGCGCCCTTCTGAAAGAGCGCGATGCCGTCCTCGTGGCGCACTACTACGTGCACCCGGACCTGCAGGACCTCGCGCAGTCTTCAGGCGGCACGGTCTCGGATTCGCTGGAGATGGCGCGCTTCGGGCACGAGCATCCGGGCAAGACCGTGGTCGTCGCGGGCGTGCGCTTCATGGGCGAGACCGCGAAGATCCTGAACCCGGAGAAGCACGTGCTGATGCCGGACCTGGCGGCCGAATGCTCGCTCGACCTCGCGACACCCATCGAGCTCTTCGCGAAGTTCTGCGACGAGCATCCCGATCGCGTGGTGGTGGTCTACGCCAACACCAGCGCGGCGGTGAAGGCGCGCGCCGACTGGATGGTGACTTCATCCATCGCCGAAAAGATCGTGGGCTATCTCCACAAGCAGGGGAAGAAGATCCTGTGGGCGCCCGACAAGCACCTGGGCGACTACGTGCAGAAGATCACCGGCGCGGACATGCTGATGTGGAATGCCTCGTGCGTGGTGCACGACGAGTTCAAGGCGATCCAGCTGGAGGAGCTGAAGGCGCTGCATCCGGGCGCGAAGGTGCTCGTGCACCCCGAATCGCCCGCTAACGTGATCGCGCTCGCCGACGCCGTGGGCTCGACGACCGGCATCATCCAGGCCGCGGAACGCCTCGGCGCGAAGGAGTACATCGTCGCCACCGACGGCGGCATCATCCACCAGATGAGGAAGCGCCTGCCCGGCGTGACCTTCATCGAGGCGCCCACCGCGGGCAAGGGCGCCACCTGCCAGAGCTGCGCGCATTGCCCGTGGATGGCGATGAACGGGCTTCGCAACTTGATCGAGACGCTCGAGGGCGCGCCCGGCCACGAGGTCTTCATCGACCCCGAGATCGGCCGCCGCGCCAAGGTCCCCATCGAGCGCATGCTCGACTTCGCCAAGAAAACGCTGCCCAGCTTCCAGGGCAGCGGCGACGCCTGAAAAGATAACCGGGGACAGACCTCAGTTATCGGCAGGCGATAACTGAGGTCTGTCCCCGGTTATCGGCCGGGAGGCAATGGCCCGTAACTGTTAGAATTTCTCCTCTCAAATCAACCGGATTCGCCCGTGGCCTCCAAAGGCGCCCCCCTCACCTACCGCGACGCCGGCGTCGACATCGATGCGGGCGACGATCTGGTCGAGCGCATCAAGCCGTTCGCGAAGAAGACGATGCGTCCCGAAGTGCTGGGCGGCATCGGCGGATTCGGCGCCCTGGTGGAGGTCTCGAAGAAATACAAGAACCCGGTGATGGTGGCGGGCACCGACGGCGTGGGCACCAAGCTGAAGCTCGCCTTCCGGCTGAAGAAGCACGACACCATCGGCATCGACCTCGTCGCCATGAGCGTGAACGACATCCTCGTCTCCGGCGCCGAGCCCATCTTCTTCCTCGACTATTTCGCCTGCAGCAAGCTCGACGTGGGCGTGGCCGCCGACGTGGTGAAGGGCATCGCCGAGGGATGCGAGGAGGCCAACTGCGCGTTGATCGGCGGCGAGACCGCCGAGATGCCGGGCATGTACGACCCGAACGAATACGACCTCGCGGGCTTCGCAGTGGGCCTGGTGGAGAAGGCGAAGATCATCGACGGCGCCTCGATCGTCGCGGGCGACGTGGTGCTGGGCCTCGCCTCCAGCGGCCCGCACTCGAATGGCTATTCGCTGGTGAGGAAGGTGATCGCCGTGAGCGGCGCCGACCTCTACGAGGCCTTCGACGAGAACCGCACGCTGGGCGACGCGCTCCTTGCGCCCACGCGCATCTACGTGAAGCCGGTCCTCGCCACGCTCGCGAAGGTCGCCGTGAAGGGGCTCGCGCACATCACCGGCGGCGGGCTCACCGAGAACATCCCGCGCGTGCTCCCGGAAAACGTTTGCGCGCGCCTGGAGCGCGCCCGCTGGCCGCGCCCGGCGATCTTCGACTGGCTGCAGAAGCGCGGCCACATCGAAGACGCCGAGATGCACCGCACGTTCAACTGCGGCATCGGCATGGCGCTGGTGGTGGCGAGGGAAAACGCCGAGGCCGCGAAGGAATCGCTCGCCGCGGAAGGCGCCGAGGTGTTCGAGATCGGCGCCATCGTCGAACGCAAGGCGGGCGAGCCGCAGACGGTGGTCGTCTGACGTCGGCCGTCGTCCTCATCTCGGGGCGCGGCAGCAACATGCGCTCGATCGTCGAGGCGAAGACCGGGCTCGAGGTGCGGCGGGTGATATCGAACCGTCCCGATGCCGCGGGCCTGGAATGGGCCGCCGCGCACGGCTTGCAGACGGCGGTGGTG
Source organism: Burkholderiales bacterium (assembly GCA_038244725.1). GTDB lineage: Bacteria > Pseudomonadota > Gammaproteobacteria > Burkholderiales > Usitatibacteraceae > Usitatibacter. Next base: position 18,995 of record JBBRTF010000016.1, on the reverse strand, counting down.
GACCACAAGGCGTATGCGAGCCGCGAAGCGTTCGACGCGGCACTGGCGCAGGCGATCGGAGAAGCGCCGGACCTGGTGGTGCTGGCGGGATTCATGCGCATCCTCACGGAAGCCTTCATCGAGCGCTACTCGCGGCGGATCCTGAACATCCACCCGTCGCTGCTGCCCGCGTTCCCGGGGCTGCATACGCACCGGCGCGCGCTCGCCGCCGGCGTGAAGGTCCACGGCGCCACCGTGCACGTGGTGACGCCGGCGCTCGACGACGGCCCCATCGTGATCCAGGGCGCCGTGCCGGTGCTGGACGCCGACGACGAGGAAAGCCTCGCCGCGCGCGTGTTGGAAGTCGAGCATCGCATCTACCCGCAGGCGTTGCGGTGGTTCGTCGAAGCGCGCATCGAGTTTTCGGGCCCCGGCGTCGTCCGCGCGAAGCAAACGGGCGTTTCAACGGATTACCTGATCTCGCCAAGGAATTTCGCGTGAAGGTGTTTCTTGCCGCTCTCCTCCTCACCAGCGCCGCCGCGGCCGTGGCCGCCCCGCCGTCGGAAATCACCGCCGAATACGCGGTGATCCACACCGGGCTCACCATCGGGCGCATCAACGAGTTCTTCGTGCGCCGCGGCGACACCTATTCCGCGCAGAGCGTGACGCGATCGGAGGGGCCGCTCAAGGTCCTCCTCGACGACCAGATCACGCTGGAGAGCTCCGGAAAGATCGTGGCCTCGGGCCTGCAGCCGCTGGAATTCGTGCAGCGGCGCCTGAAGAACTCCAATCGCGACCTGAAGACCACCTTCGATTGGAACAAGGGCACGGTGAGCACAGTGCTGCACGGGGAGAAGTCCGAAGTGCCGCTGCCGCGCGATACGCAGGACCGGCTCTCGGCCATGTACCAGTTCCTCCAGATTCCGTCCCCGGGCCCCACGCTCACCATGCCGATGGCGATGGGCCGTCGCGTCGAGCAATACAACTACCGCCTGGTGGACTCGGCGCGCGTCTCGACCCCCGCGGGCGAATTCGACGCGCTCCACTACGCGCGCGTGACCGACAAGCCCGGCGACACCAAGGTGGAAGTGTGGCTCGCCAAGGACCGCGCGGACTTTCCGGTGCGGGTCATCTTCGACGACCCGAAGGGCTTCCGCCTCGAGCAGGTCCTCGTCTCGCTCAAGACGAACTGAGCCTTCACGCGTCGATGCCCCTCGCCGAAACCCTCCTGCGCCGCAAGCCCGTCATCGCCGCGATCCTCGCGTCGGCGGTGGCGCACGCGGCCGTGTTGGTCGGGGTGCCCGCACGCGTCGCGGAGGTCGACGAGGCGCCTCGCGAGGTGTACACGGCCAAGCTCGAGCCCGCCGCGTTGCCGCCGCCCGCACCCATCGCCGTGCCCGCGCCGATGAAACGCCTCACCCGGCCGCGCTTGCGGCCGCGGCTCCTCGCCGTGCCGGCGCACCTGGAAAACTTCACTCAGCCCGAGCTTCTCGCCGAGACCGAGCAGGTCGCGGCCGCGTCGATCGCTCTCGCCTCGCCGCGGCCCGACATTCCCGCCATCGACGAACCGAAGCCCGATGTCGTGGCCCTCGCGCAGCCCGCGGTGCCCGTGACAGCGGTGGAGCCGCCGAGATTCCCGGTGCAGGCTCTGCCCGCAAACATCTCGATCACCTACGCCCTCACTTCGCCGCTCGCCGACGCTCGCGCCGTGTACAACTGGTCGCGCGAAGGGGACAACTACACCATCACCGGCGAGGCGGAGGCCATCGGCTTCTTCACGCTCTTCGTCGAGGGGCGCCTGCGGCAGGAAAGTCGCGGCACGGTCACCGCCGAGGGCCTGCGGCCCGAGCGCTTCGTGGAGAGGAAGCCCAACGCCACGCCCGAGGGCCTCGAGTTCGACTGGGCCGCGCACAAGGTGACCTTCGACCGGGGCGACAGCCGCAAGACCGAGGAGCTCACCGGCAACACGCTCGACTGGCTCTCGATGATCTTCCAGATGGCGCACGTGCCGCCCACGGGCGAGAGCTACGACCTGCGCGTCTTCACGCAGCGGCGCTACTACCAGTTCCACCTGAAGGTGCTCGGCATCGAGGAGATCGCGATCCCGCTCGGCACCGTGCGCGCCATGCACCTGCGCCACACCGATCCCGAGGACCGGAGCGAGGTCGACGTGTGGCTCGGCGTGGACCAGCACTACCTGCCCGTGAAGCTGCGCTATCCGGTGGCGAAGAACCGCATGACCGTGGAGCAGTCGGCCACGCAGGTGTCGGAGCGCTAGCGCCGTGAACCTCGCCCGCGCGCAGCTCGATGCGATCGTCCACGCGCTCGCCGTGGTGCTGCCGGCCTCGGCGCCGGCCGACCGGCTGCTGGGCGATTTTTTCCGCGACCACAAGAGCCTCGGCCACCGCGACCGCGCGCTCATCGCCGACACGGTGTACGCGGCGCTTCGCCGCCGGCGCCTCCTCGAGCACGTGACGCCGCGGGCAAGCCCGCGCGAGATCGCACTCGCCGCCATCGTGAAGCTGCAGGGCGTGGGCCTGTCGCAGATCGAGTCCGCGCTGAAGGGCGAGGAGAAGACCTGGCTCGCCGCGCTGAAGGCGCAGGACCTCGACACGCTGCCCTTCGAGATCCGCGCGGACCTTCCCGACTGGGTGATCGCGCGGCTGCGCAAATCCATGGACGACGCGGCGCTCCTCGCGCTCGCGCGCGGCCTGCAGCAGGCCGCGCCGCTCGACCTGCGCGTGAACACGATGAAGGCGCCGCGCGAGGCGGTGCTCGATCGCCTCGCCTACGACGAGATCGACGCGAACCCGACGCGCCATTCGCCGATCGGCGTGCGCCTTCGCGAAAAGCCCGCGCTCAACAAGCATCCGATGTTCCTCGACGGCGCCGTCGAGGTGCAGGACGAGGGCAGCCAGATCCTCGGCATGCTCATGGAGCCGCGCCGCGGCGAGATGGTGGTGGACTTCTGCGCGGGCGCCGGCGGCAAGACGCTGCAGATGGGCGCGGCGATGAACTCCTCCGGGCGCCTCTACGCCTTCGATGTCTCCGACAAGCGCCTCGCCAACCTCGCCCCGCGCCTCAAGCGCTCGGGCCTGTCCAACGTCTTCCCGCAGCGCATCACCGGCGAGAACGACCCCAAGGTGAAGCGCCTGCGCGGCAAGATCGACCGCGTGCTGGTCGACGCGCCATGCACGGGGCTGGGCACCCTGCGCCGCAACCCCGACCTGAAGTCGCGCCAGACCGAGGCGGGGCTCGCCGAGCTGAACGCGAAGCAGCGTGGCATCCTCGCCGCCGCCGCCTCCCTGGTGAAACCCGGCGGGCGCCTCGTCTACGGGACATGCAGCCTCCTCGCCGAGGAAAACGAGGACATCGTTCGCGAATTCCTCGTCGCAAACGAGCAATTCGTCCTGGTGCCCGCCGGCGAGATCCTCAAGCGCCAGGGCGTGAGCCTCGCCGGCGCCGGCGAGTACCTTCGCCTCTACCCGCACATCCACGACACCGACGGCTTCTTCGCCGCCGTCATGGAACGCAAGAAGTAACAGCCTGCGGCGAGCGCGGGAGCATCGATGGCCCGCGGCGCGACATCCTCCGGCCCGCTACGCCGGTAATAACAAATACCATTTCAACATCAATGCCTTAAATCATGCCCGGGCAATCATTTCCCCCTTCCGATGGGGGGTCGGCTACAATCGTGGACTATCGTCTCCATATAAGGGGCTCGCCCTTCGCGGGCCTCCAAACCTAAGGCACACACTCCATGTTCAGCGGCTTCCTGAACCTCCCCTGGTGGGGCGACATCATCGCGGCTCTCATCCTGGTGCAGATCACCATCGCCGGGGTCACGGTCTACCTTCACCGCTGCCAGGCGCACCGGGCGCTCGAGGTGCATCCGGTGGTGAGCCATTTCTTCCGCTTCTGGCTGTGGATGACGACGGGCATGATCACCAAGGAGTGGGCGGCGATCCACCGCAAGCACCACGCCAAGTGCGAGACCGAGGATGACCCGCACAGCCCGCAGATCCTGGGCATCAACAAGGTGCTCTTCACGGGCGTGTTCCTGTACGTGAAGGAGTCCCACAAGCCCGAGACCATGACCCGCTACGGCCATGGCACCCCGGACGACTGGATCGAGAGGAACGTGTACACCCCGATGAACAAGTGGGGGATCATGCTGCTCCTCGCGATCGACATCGCGGCCTTCGGCGTCCTCCCCGGCGCCATCATCTACGGCCTGCAGCTCGCGTGGATCCCGTTCTGGGCCGCCGGCGTCATCAACGGCCTGGGCCACTGGTGGGGCTATCGCAACTTCGTGACCGAGGATGCGAGCACCAACATGACCCCGATCGCCGCCTGGATCGGCGGCGAGGAGCTGCACAACAACCACCACGCCTATCCGACCTCGGCGAAGTTCTCGATCCGCTGGTACGAGTTCGACCTGGGCTGGATGTACATCAGGATCATGGAAGCGCTGGGTCTCGCCACGGTGAAGAAGACCGCGCCGAAGGTAAAGCTCGACCCGTCCAAGTTCGAAGTCGACGCGGCGACCCTGCAGGCCGTGATCGCCCACCGCTACGACGTCCTCGCGAACTACGCGAAGTCGATGAAGAGCACGTGCGCGATGGAGTTCACGGCGCTCCGCGCCAAGGGCCACGACAGCGCCGCACTGAAGACGCTGCGCAAGTGGCTCCACAGCGACGCGCGCGACCTTCCCGCGCAGAACCGGGTCGAGGTGGACGTGGTGCTCGCCTCGAGCCCGATGCTGCAGACCGCGACCTCGATGCGCCAAGAGCTCGCGCGCCTCTGGGAGCGCTCCACGCTCAACACCGAGCAGCTCGTGAACCAGTTGAAGGACTGGTGCGAGCGCGCCGAGAAGAGCAATGTCCCGCAGCTCGTGAACTTCTCGCGCCGTCTGCGCTGCTACGCGTAAGCGGGCGCCTCGCGCCGGCGAAGGCGGGGACCCAATCTCCCAAAGCCCCGCACCCGCGGGGCTTTTCTTTTGGGTCAACGGTAAACTGTCGCGGCCGTTGAGTCCCTGCGAGCCGAACACGCCCGGCATCCCGATTCCCCGAACCCCAAACAACCCCGAAACAATCCCAGAGGAGGACTGCACCATGCAAAGAATCTTCGCCGCCCTGATCGCGGCCATTGCCTCGATCGGCATCGCATTCGCCCAGGCGCCCGCCAAGGACGCCATGAAGCCCGCGCCCGCCATGAAGGCCGCTCCCGCCATGAAGGCCGCGCCCGCCAAGGACGCGATGAAGTCCGAGGCCAAGAAGGGCGACCTCATGGACATCAACTCCGCGTCCGGGAAGGAGCTCGCCACCCTCACGGGCATCGGCGACGTGCGCGCCAAGGCGATCGTCAAGCACCGCCCCTACAACGGCAAGGACGACCTCGTCGCGAAGAAGGTGATCCCGCAGAAGGTGTACGACGGGATCAAGGACCAGATCATCGCCAAGCAGAAGTAAGGGAATGCCTCGCGAATCGCGGGGAGCGGGAACGGCGTTGGAGCGGACGAAAATTCACCGCCGCTCAACGCCGGCAGGCAGAGATCCAAAGCAAAAGCCCCGCAACGCGGGGCTTTTCTCTTGCTCGCCGGCGTTGAGCGGCAACTTGTTGTCAGCTCCAACGCCATTCCCGATGCTCGATCTACTTGATTTTGGTTTCCTTGTAGATGACGTGCTTGCGCGCCTTCGGATCGTACTTCTTGATCTCGATCTTGTCGGGCGTGGTGCGCTTGTTCTTGGTGGTCGTGTAGAAGTGGCCGGTGCCGGCGGACGACTCGAGCTTGATCTTCTCGCGCATGGTCAGACTTTCTCGCCGCGCGCGCGCATCTCGACGAGGATCACGTCGATCCCCTTCTTGTCGATGAGGCGCAGGCCCGCGCTGGTAAGGCGCATCTTGACCCACTTGTTCTCGCTCTCGACCCAGAACCGGCGGTACTGCAGGTTCGGGAGGTAGCGGCGCTTGGTCTTGTTGTTGGCGTGGGACACATGGTGTCCGACTCGGGGGGCCTTCCCCGTCACTTGGCAAACGCGCGACATGGTCATTACCGGTTGAAGAATCAAAGCGTTAAATTATAGCATCCCGACGCCCTTTTTCGCAATCATGGCCCGCTTCCCCGCCCTCGTCGCCCTGCTGCTCCTGGCTTCGCTCCCCGCCCGGCCCTCCCCCGTGGTCGAGTACTACGACGCCGGGCGGGACCGGTACTTCCTCACGGCCGACCCCGGCGAGATGGCCTATGTCGAGGCCGGCGGTGCCGGGCGCGGCTGGGTGCGAACCGGCTACCAGTTCGAGACCACCGGACCGTGCGCCTCGGCCACCCCGTTCCCGTGCGTCGCGAGGCCGGTATGCCGCTTCTACGGCGCCCCGCCTTTCGGCTCGGGATCCCATTTCTACACCGTCGACGCCGATGAATGCCTCTTCGTGCGCGAGCATGACTTCAACTGGGTCTACGAGGGCATCGCGTTCGACGCGTACGCGCCCGATCCCGCGAGCGGCGCGTGTCCGGCGGGCACTCGCCCGGTCTTCCGGTCATACAACAACGGCTATGCGCCGGGCGCCAATCGCTCCAACCATCGCTATGCGTGGGATCCCGAAGCGCAGCAGCGAATGGTCGCGCGCGGATGGAAGGACGAGGGCATCGCGTTCTGCGCGGGCTCGGTGCGCGACGACCCCTTGCGCAGCTTCGTCCTGCGCGTAACGGGTGATCTCGTGCGCTCGGGACCCGATTGCGGCGCCATCATCGAGGAGCGGCGCGCGTGCATCGGGTCCAACAACATTCCCGGCCCACGCAACGTCATCGGCCCGTTCATCGCGGATTCGATCGCCTCCGCAGCTTTCGGCGCGCGCACCGGGCTCGCCTCGGGGACGGTCTACGCCGTGGATGGTCCCGGGATCGATGCCGCCGCGGCGAACGCGTTCGTGCAGCTCTCCGGCGACACCACCTTCGGCATCCATGTCGACACGCACTCGCGCGGCGGCGCGAACCTCTCGAACATCAACCCGATCTTCCAATTCGAGCGCTTCGCGCCCGGCCAGGGCGTGCCCGACGAGCGCGTGGCGCCCTGGGCCGGCCAGTACGACACGCAGGTCGAGGTAGTGATCTCTTTCGAGCTGCGCCTGAAGCGGCTCGAAACTTCCGTTGGGAGCGACGCATATGGGCACCCGACGCTCGACGTCTTCGACCGACGCTCGGGCGGGCACCTCTACATCATCGTGATGACCTACGGCACGGTGCCGGCGATCGACAACGTGCTTCGCGACGGCCCGGATGGCAACGTGATCGTCGCCACGTCGTTCGGCCCCTCGCAATTCGGGCGCCGCACGAGCGGAGAGACGCTGCGCACGCCCGCGCCTTTCATCTCGCCGGACGCACAGGGAACGGGCGGCCATTTCGAGTTCCGCTTCGACGCCGCGGAGTTCCGCCGCATCCTCCAGGCGGCGCGCACGCTCGAGCCTGGCCTTTCCGCCGAGCCCGCAGATTACTTTTTCGACGACTATCACTTCAACAACGAGATCGCGGGCGGCGGCGAGATCGGCCTCACGCTCGGCGCGATGACGCTGGAATTGAGGCGCCGCTAGGCTCTGGCGGCAGACCGCGGCGCCGAGAAAGCCTGTCCCACGATCCGCTTCGATGCCCTTACGCCCATCGCGGACCGGCTTAAAGCAGCCCCCGCTCCGCGAACGATAGGCACGCGCCTGGCGCCACGATGAAATGGTCGAGCACCTTGATGTCCACCAGGCCCAATGCTTCGCAGAGCGTGCGGGTGAGCGCCTGGTCCTGCACGCTCGGCTCCGCGACGCCGCTCGGGTGGTTGTGCGCGAGGATCACCGCGGCGGCGTTGTGGCGCAGCGAGTGCTTCACGACTTCGCGGGGATAACTTAGCGCGGTACGGTGTAAAGACGCTCGGGGCCGTAGCGCTCCCATTCCTACTGCAAGGGCGCATTGACCCCTTGCCACATTACTCGCAGCTGCCAAAGGACTCGCCCTACGTTACTCGTGGGCGGCGGTCAGCTGCTGCACGTCGAGCAACACCGTCAGCAATCAAAAGAACGGCCCACCGGTAAGGGTGAGCCGAAACAAGGCAACAACCTAGGACGTCCCCATGCGTAGGAACGACATTGACTACACTACAGCCAGCAAGTGCGCAGGGCACGCGCCCACGGCTCCTAAATAGGGGGCTCATTCAGGAGCCTCGGGCACGCACAGTAGGCGAAGTGCGGCGTGCACATCCTGAAACCGCGACGCCACCACGGAAGTCGCTGGAATGCTTTTTCATGGCGCGCCGGGGGTTCGTTCCCGAGGCCCTGCACGCCATATATGGTCTGCTCGGCGTGAGGCCGTGGCCGTATGCCAAGTTTTCCGAAAGCGGCTACCTCACGTCCATGAGCGAGGCCGCCTACCGTCCGGGCGTGTACATCAACATCGGAAAGGACGGCAAGGCCAAAGTAATCATCATCGGGGAATGGAAGGCCCGTTGGGCGGCCACGGATTTCGACGCCGACACGATCCAACTTCCGAGCAAGCCCAAGAATGTGCGGACCGAAGGCCTAGTGCAGCATTACGCGCGGGCGCTCAGGCTGGAACGCGAATCGGATAAGGGTAAGAAGTACATTCCGAAGGCGACGTACGACACGCTCGCTACGCTGCTTCTGCTGCGCGCGGGGGCCATACCCGCACCCACGTTGGCTGCGCCTGCTGCAGACCCCTTTGCAGCGCTTGCAGACGCCATTTTTGCGCGGGTGGAGGCCGGGGAAATCCGGGTCGAGGGCGCGTTCGGGCTGGCCCGCGTGTGCGAAATCCTCTGCCGACTCCAACAGGCCCACACCTGGCTAAACAATGCCGGTCCGCAACCGGCACCCCTAACGCCCGGGTTCGCCCAGGCAGTCCAGCAGGAGTGCGAAGTGCCAGAGCTGCGGCACGCGATGAACGACCGCTGCACGCGCTACGCGGGCAATCGAGCATTCGACGCCGGGTACAAGCTCGCGGTGAACACGCACAAATGGCCCGGGCACTACGACCTTAAGAACTACCAGACGGCGCAGAAGCGCGATGCGCTGCGGTTGCTAGAAAACGTGGACAGCGGGTACGAGAAGTATTGGAAGCCCGAGCGCATGCTTCACCGGGACCGCTGGAAGCACTTCCTGAGACTCGCGAAGAAGTACGGGCTGATTGAGCGCGTCGGGTCCGTGGAGCACTCGCTATGGGGCGAGCAGGCCGAGGATGAACACAGCCGAAGGCCAATTGCGCTCTGGTCCCTTGCACACGCAGGCCTAGCGCACGAAAGTGAGCCGCGATACTTCAAGCCCAAGCGCACCGTAGGATCGCACACTACAAAGTACTAGACAGTTATATCTACACAACATGAACAGCTTTAAGGGTTTGAAGTAGAAACTGTCCCGTAGTTTGGGGTGCGACATCCTACGTTCCGTAATTTGACTGAGCGAAGTTACAGACTAGGTTTCCCTTGCACATCGACGACGCTAGCGTTGCAGCATGCAACGTCGAATCCACAGGGCCACTTGGAAGTACTGGCAGATAGGGTATGCCAAGGACACGACCATCAGCATCGAGAACGTGCCCTTCACTTGGTCAGACGAGATGCAGGCTCTGCTCCTCATGCCTATCCGAAGGCAGCGGGTGCGGATGCTCCCGAGGCAGCAGGCATGACACGCCTCACGCTATTCCAGCTCGACTGCCAGTCGGCTTGCCTTTTCTCGCAACCGAGCCCCGCTAGGGCCAAGCTCAGGCGAGGGGTCCACGGTGGGCATCAGCTCCAGGTAAGAACGCCACGCGGCGTAATGCTCCTTCAACAAATCCTGAGCCTTCGGTTTCCCCTTCAACGATGCTTGCGTTCGGGGATATGTTTTTTTCATTGCCGCTTCGGCGTCGGCGATGCATTGGCCAATGCGCGACAAGTCCCGGCTGCTGCCCGCCTTTATTTCAGCGCGGTTCAACATGGCGGCGGCCTCACACATGAACTGTCCGATTGCGGCCACTTGCCGGTAGCACTCCATTGGCTTCTTACCGGGCTCGCAATTGAAGTTCGTCTTACCGGATTCAGTCTGCGCAAATGCGGTCGAGGTTCCGACAAGTAGCGCGAGCGTGAGTGAGTAACGAGCAATCATGGCATCCTCCTGCGGTACATGTACCGTGGCTTATCGCGCACTGTATAGGAACCATTCATGAGTGCCAAACCTATCTCGCAAACGCCAAGACGCCGCTCTCGTAGCCTTAGGAGAAGCTATTCGTGAAGTACGTCTTGCGAAGGGTATTTCGCAGGAACGGCTTGCTCTGCTGGCTGAATTGGATCGCAGCTATGTGGGGCGCGTAGAGCGAGGGGACAACAATGCGGCTACCTTGACTCTGGTACGCATCGCTGCGGCGCTTGAGATAAGCGTGGCGAAGTTGATGCAGCGAGCAGGGCTGTAGGGGGATAGGCCGGACTTAAAGCAATCAATGACTTAGTTAGGTAACGCCGCTCTCCACGGAATCGCCAAACCATGGCGCAAGTCGGAAAGGTGTGGCCCCGAACTAGGTGTTGAGTGCAGCAGGACCTGCCGTGCAATGCGGCCGGAGTAGGCCTTAATTTCCTTGGTGCGAAATTGAGTGGTCGCGTGGCCTCGTCGCAGACGCTAAAACACTGCATGGACGTGAAGACGAGAACAGATAAGGCCACGGTCGAGGATGCGCCACGCGTGCTCGGCGTCCTGCTGTTGAGGTTCGAGAGAGACTTCAACTCCTTGATGGACTGCGCGAGTGTCGAGGAACGCGAACGCTTCATGAGGCAGGTGCGAGACATGATTCGCGTGCGCTTGATGATTAACGACCGCTGGTCGCATGAAGCTTCGACGCGCATGGCCGAGGAGTATCGAAGCGCGCTCAAGTATCGGCTCGCTCGTCCGGAGTTCTTTCGCAAGCGGACCGGCGACGTATGAACAAGACCACCACACCCTATTTTCAACCTGTGCGCAGCGGCCTCGTCAGCCACCCGGCACCCAAAGACGAGGAAAGCACATGACACGGCAGGAACGCATCACACGCATGGAAGCCATTGTCGCGCTGGCCAGCAAGGAACAGCGCGCCTTTACCGAGGCCGAGCAGCGGGAGTTCGACGAACACGACGCCGAGTGCAAGAAGCCGCAGGGCAAGCTCACGTCCATCGGGCGCGCGCACGCGGTTCATACGAGCGGCGAGCGGAAATATTCGCTACGGGGCGTGCTGCGCGCGCTCTCCGGGGACCAGCACGCCGACATTGGCTACGAGCGCGAGGTGCATCAGGAGATGGCGCGGGGGCGTGCGAACGCACCGGAGGGATTCCTGATCCCGTATTCCGTCTTCACCAAGAGCCAAGACACCACGACGGTATCGCCGGACACCGGCCACAGCTTGGTGGGCACGGACTATCGGGGCGACCTGATCGAGAGAATCAACAGCGCGATCTTCCGGCCCCCAGTCGCATCGGCGCTCGGAGTGACGCAGATTTCCACCGACGAAAGCACTGTCATCATCCCACGCCAGACGGCGAAGCTCGCAGCCAGCTGGATCGCCCGGGACGGCAACGCGTCGGCATCGAGCGACGCCGTATTCGACGCAATCACGATGACGCCGACAACGTTGGCGCTCTTGTTTACGATGAAGCGCAGCATCGTCTACGCCAATCACCCGGCGGGGGAAGAACTCCTGCTCAACGATGCACGCATGGCGATCGAATACGCGCTGGACGACGCGATCATCAACGGCACGGGTGCGAGCAACCAGCCGTTGGGGTTCCTTGGGACGGGTGGCTCGACGGCCTCCACGAACTACGGCGGAGCAACGCACGTCACGACCAGCAATGCCTATGACGCCGGATACAAGCTGCGCGACGAAATCGAGGCGTACATCCAGCAGACGAACCCGAACCTCAAGTGGCTCCTGCATTCACTGTTCGTCGCCAACTTGCGCAAGACGCCGGCGTTCTCCAGCGCGCTTACGCCGTTGGTGGGGCCGAACGAAACGCAGTGGGCCGCACGCACGTTCGTGGAGAGCTACGCGGTGCCGACACCGGCTGGTGGCCCCCCGGTCTTCACCAAAGGCTTGGTCGGCGACTACAGCGAAGCCGTCGCGTGCACCTTCGGGCCTGCCCTCGAAATGGTTGCGAACCCGTACGCCGACAGCGTGTTCGCTGCGGGGTCTGTGCTCATCAGAGGCTTGATGGACTTCCAGATCGCGCACCGAGACATAAAGCGGGTGTTGAAATTCAACACCGACACGCTTTAACCAACCCTGTAAGACGATGGCAGGGTCGCGCATGCGGTGGCTACAACAACTCGGGTCCATGCTCCTGGGCTCCCCCGGAGGGGCCGCCCTCTGGACGCCCTCGTGGACAGCGTCACGCCTTGGATCGGGTGGGGCGCGTAACTCTACGAGTGGCGAGATAGTTGATGTAGTCACTGCTGGCGCGTTGCCTGCGCTCTACAGGGCGTGCAGCTTCATCGCCGATTCGCTGGCGAGCGTAGACCTGCGCATCGTGGAAGTGCAGCCGGACGGCGGGAAGAAGGTGGTAGGGGACTCCGACGTTGCTCGCGCACTTTCGGAATGGAGCTACGCGGACCGTGAGATGTTCCTGTTTCAAGCGGCACTCGGTGGCAACGGTCTAGCAGTCCTGCGCAAGAACTCGCGTGGTGGAATCCAAGCCCTCGAATCCGTCGCAGCGCGGCGCGTCATGGCTGCGCAGGACGAAGCGGGCTCCATCTTCTTCGCCATCGCGCCGTTTATGGGTCCGGGCACTGGCGAGCCTGAGATTTTGGCTGCACAGGACGTTGCGCTCTTGCGCTATCGCAATATCGGGGATCACCTCGGGCGCACGGTGTTCGGCGTGCCACCCATCGTGACGTGCGCGGAACAGCTTGGTCTCGTTCTCGCGGCGCGCAAGTTCCAAAGCATCATCTGGAAGAAGGGCGCGGTGCCTGCTGGCGTGCTGACGACGCCGAAGACGCTGAAGCAGCCGGTGATCGATCGGCTGCGCGCGCAATGGGACGAATACTACAAGGGCGATGTTCTCGGCCGCACGGCGATCCTCGAAGATGGGCTTACCTACGCGCCGGTCAAGCCCGGCATGACACCTGCTGATTCCAGCTTGGTCGAGTACAACAGGTTCGGCGTCGAGGAAGTGAGCCGACTGTATGGCGTGCCTCCCTCAGTCCTCGGACAGACTGGCAACGCCAGCTATTCGACCGCGACGGAAGAATTCCGCGCGGCCGTCCTTCATTGTTTGCGTCCGTGGGCAGCGCGCTTCACCGACTGCCTAGACCGCGCGTTGCTGACGCGAGAGCAGCGGCTGAAGGGGATGCGCATCGAGGCTCCGCTTGACCATCTTCTTGTGGCACCCGGCAAAGAGACCTCCGAGTACCTCAAGGAGTTGGTCAACGCGGGGATCTTGAATACGAACGAATGTCGCAACGTCCTCGGCTACCCGGACATCGCTGGTGGCGAGCTGCATCGCGTGCCGGTGAACATGACCGCGCTCGACAACCTGCCAAAGATCGGCCTCAACAGCAAACCAACTCCGCAGGAAACGCCATGAGCACTGTCTATCTCGCATCGGATGAACAGGAGCAGGAGTTTCCCGACGCCGGGGAATGGGAAGCAGGGGTCGCCGTGCGCGTGCCCGATGGCACCGTAGGCCTCGGCTTCTTCCTGTTCGACGCCCAAGGGAAGCCACTTGCTGGATGCTGCATGAGTCCGGAGCAGGCGCTGAAGCAGGGGTTGTACTTGGTGGAGAACGCAACACGCATGATCGGCTGCACGCTCGCCATCAGCGCACGCGCAGTCATCGAAGAGAACGCGGCCCGCATCACGAAAGAGGTGGTGGACCAACTTGAACGCCACGGCGCGCGACCGGCTGACTGAGAAAGAGGTCAGCTACATCCTCGGCGTCAGCGTCCACACGTTGCGCGCAGGTCGCTACCGCACCAACATCAACGTTCCCCCCCACGTCCGCGATGGCGGGCGCGTGCTCTACTGGCGCGTCGAAATCGTCGCATGGGCTAAGGCCAACGGGATCGCCCTCGCCGGACCGCGCCAGCACCGTCAAATCGCCCCGTAAACGGGGTCCGTAGACGCGCTACAACGCCATTTGCAGCCCCCCAGCGCTCACGGGGGGGGGATATCCTGCAATTAGAAACATCGCAGATACAAGGCCTCGCACGTACCCCTCTTGGTCGCGTATATCCACTAGTGTCTGGAGTTCTACTGGCTGTTCAATCTCGTAAAGCCTCTGCAATTCGGCCTTTGCCTTTTCAACCTCATTCACCAAACGCTCGGGAAATGGCAGACTTTTCATGATGACTGGTCCTTTGGGAAGTGAAGGACCGGAGGTCATCTCCGCCGGGTCATAACTGCCGCAGGTTCTTCGGACTGCGCACCAGGATGATAAACCATGGCAAGCCCTATTGCCAGCTCACGCGTTATGCCGCCTCACGGTGGGCAAGAGGTCGGGCAGGAACAATCAAGCGGGACCAATCCAGCACGTTCAATATGCCGGTCTTGATTGGCCGCTTTTCATCCCAAAAGATTAATGACGCGAGGAGTTCCAAGGCGGGTTCGGAGTTAAGCAGGTCAAACGTTTCGCGGGCTTCGGTTTCGGAGTCAAACGACAGGTAATAGACCGTATCGTCAAACATCACAGGCTTTCCTTCGATTGGCTCCACTAGCCTAAAGCGCAGCACTTTGTATAGTCCACAGATCGCGATACGCCAAGGGCGAAACGCGTAATCCCCTATGCCGAAAATTGAAAAGCGCGGATTCTTTTCATATATGGAACTGCCCCTCGCGTCGAGTTCGCGTGAATACCGCTCAAGGTAGTCCCAGGTCTTCGGAGCGACAGTCTTTATCTCGCTGGTGGACTCGCCGACAAAACGCTGCGTGACCAAAACGTATTTCTTGCGCCATGCCTTTGCGCTTCCGACATCCGAACCCTTCAAGAGGGGAAATAAATAGTCGGGCTCGAGATCGAATACTTCACCGCTTCCGTTTTCCAGCCCCCTTTCCGTCCGGGTGAATTCCATGATCGGCGAGGCGTCATGCTTTACTCCAGAGCGCCATTTTTGCGGGCTCTGGCCGATTAGCGCACCGTGCCGCTCGAAGGTGTCGAGGTCGCCTACGGTAAGACCTGACCGATGCCCAACACGTCGGCCTTGGGTGTCATTCAGTCCGTCGAAGATTGTGTAGTCATGGTTCGACGTCGCAGCGTCCTCGGAGAGCTTCACCACTAGAAGGCATGCATCTACAGACGCGCCAAAATATTTTTTAGCATCAATCTTGAATACAAACGCGTCTGCAATTGCAGAGCCTTGGCGCTCGGCGTGGGCCAAAAGCTTTCGCGCTACGGAGGTTTTCACTAGCATTGCGATGGCGCCGGCTTTTCCGTTGAACCAGCGCAGTACCTCCAGCAGCATCCACTCCGAAATGTCGAAGTTGGCCTTGCCGCTGATTGCGTCGAATCCGCTGTGGCGTTGGAAGTTTGACTTCTCCGGTAGGTTCGTTCCACCAATGGACCCTTGGACAGCATTGGTTACCCACGGAAAATTCCCGACCACCAAAATAGAACCCTCCATCGACGCGAGCTTTTGCGCCCAGTCAAGAGCGAAAAAGTCGGCGTGCTCGGTCTCAACCCGGCTAACCGGCAAGCCGCACGAAAGTAAGCCATCTCGTAACGTGTCGAGGTACGAGTTATTAATCTCAAACCCGAGGATGCGGGCGCTAGGAAATGCTCTTAGAGCGGCGAATACGAACGCGCCGAGTCCACACGTGGGTTCGATCACAACGTCTGGACGTATCCCAAGAGCCGTTAGTTGGCGGCACACATCGAAGGCCAGACCATCCGGCGTTTGGAAATCTCCAAACTCGATCTTGCGCTTTCGAGCGTCACTCATACGCCAAGGTCTTTGTAGATTGAATGGACGCCGTCGACGGAACCGGCCTTGTCAATTACACGCTTGTATTGAAGTCGCCATTGCAGCGCGGGTGAAATTGTCAGGTAGCCCTGCTCTGGCCGCTTCTTCATGACCTCCTCAGCTAAGTTTCGCAGTTCCACCGGATCTTCCGTTAGGTGCCTCGCTGCCATGAACGCCATTAAGTCGTCTTCATTTCCTTCGTTATCCAAGACCTCGCGCAAGCCTTTAGTCATTTGAAAGTCAGCCGTTCGACCCTCTTCAACAAAAAGAGTGTCAGTAATGCGGAGGGTGGCCGAGTGCGTAGCAGGGTCGTCTGACTTGTCATAGACGAAAACCACAAGCGAATAGCCTAAGCCGTAAATCTTCTGGCGGGTGGACCTGAAGGGACAGGACGATTGAGGCTGCCGGACGCTTGTTACTTTCATGTCCACGTTGAGGTCGGGGAAATCCAGTCCGTTGGCGGCATTCCCCTGCTTGAACTCGTACCCCTTGTCATTCAAGTATTCGCGGAACTTGAGCTCTAAGTAGGTGCCGACTGCTTTGCCGTCAGTGACACCAAATAGGGTGGGCTCGGGGTGGGTGCTTTCAGCTTCGGAAAATACCCGCGCTTCCTGGCATAGCAAGGCAATAGTTAGAGTCGTCAACTAGCGTCCTCCCGGCTCAAGCTTGTTGTTATGCCGCAACAGGCAACGCATTCTGTTGTTGACTAAAGCGTCCCTTAAGTCTTACTTTCCACCCGGCTGACAACTTCTAAGAGGGCGCCCGTAATGGCGCGCCCCATGCTGCAACTACGTTAGGTTAAGGTTTCTTGGGAGAGGGAACGTAGACGCGTTCCTTCTCCGTCGTCTTCGGATGCTGCTTTGCATAGTCCGGGGTTGTGAACTTCCCGGTGTCCGCGCGGCGGTAAACGTATTTGCTCGTGGTCATCTGGCCATCACCTCCTTTCCGTTGGGATTTGTAGCCGAATAGCTACAGACAACGGACTAATTCTAGTCCGCGGCGAGCAGGTTATCCACACGTCTTCTTGACGTAAATTTCCCCACAATTTGTGTAGGACAGCCGGTTTCATGGCATCCTATGGGGTTTTTCCTGTTAGTGGCTACTCTCGCGGTTGTCCTCGTTATGGAAGGGTTTAAACTAGCCTTATACCAACTACATAACTAGGATAGCTCTATGCGTAAACTGCGGATGGTGGGCCTTCGTCGGGTAAGCACCAAGGATCAAGAGGACGGCGCGTCGCTGGAAGTCCAGACGAACGCCTGCGAGGCTGCAACAGCCCGGCTCCCGGAGAAATGGGAGTTCGGCGAGTGGTATGGCGGCGTAGAGAGTGGCGCCGACGGACTGAAGCCCGAATTCAATCGAATGTTGGCCGATGCAAAACGCCGAAAGTTCGATGGCGTGATGTGCATGGACCACACACGATTCTCTCGTAGCACTAAGGACTCGATTGCCGCACTCGCGATTCTTGAAGAAGCTGGTGTTCGGCTATTCATGCTCGAAACGGAAATGAGGCTGGACGAGCCGGATGACATGCTGCAAATGGATTTGCACATGGCCATCGGACAGCACTTCGCACGAAAGCAAAAGCGTAAAAGCATCGACTCCCGGGTGCTTCGCGCCCAACAAGGCTTGCCCTCTGCAGGGCGGCCTCCCTACGGACGAGTTTTCAACAAGTTGGCGAGCCCGCCGTGGTCGATAGACCCTGAGGCGAAACGTTTCATCGAGAAGGTCATCAAGCTCTATTTGAAGGGAAAGACGTGGGGGGAGATTGCAGCGCAGTTACCCGGCAAGGTAGACGAGAACACGGTACGGCGGCGGGTACAGGCAGCGGGACCTGATTACACGCAGAAGTTCACGATCAAAGGCAAGGTGACGGAGATCGTGACGAAGATTCCGGCACTCGCTTCGGAAGAAGACCTTAAGGCAGTTGCCGCGCGCTCCCGCCACAACCAGCTGAGCACGGCGCGCAAGCGGGTCTCGCCTCTCGCGCATCTCGTCCGCTGCGGCCATTGCAGCAGCGTCCTGTCCGCGCACGCATTGTCCGGCACGACCTGGGAGTATTACCGACACCACATGAAGACGCGCAAACCGGGATGCGTCGTGGCGATTCGAGCGGACAAGCTTGAGGAAGAAGTCTTCGCTCAGATGTGGACCTTGTTTCGAGATCCGAAGAAGGACAAATACAAAGCGCTTCGCAAGTCCATCGGGGAAGCATTGAACGAGGCGCACAACAACCGCGCCGAATTGGAATCTGAGCGTGCCGACCGAGTGGCGAAACTCGCTGGCATTGAGCGTGAGCAGGACAACGTAGTGCAGAGCGTTGCAAAGAGCGGCCCGGCGATGGCGGCGAAGCTTAACGAGAAGTTCGAGAAGCTGGAGGCGACAAAAGGGTTGCTGCAAACGCGTATCAGTGAAATCGATGCAACGCTGCCAACGCTCGAAGTCCCAAGCGACTTGGCCGAACGTGTCGACGCTTTACTTGGCAGGTTCACGAAGTACGGTGGCCCAATGCACTGGACGCCAGAGCAGCAGGAAGAACTGGCGACCATCATGATAGGCGGACGCATTCACTGGCGGCGTCCGGAAGACAAGGGCCGGGGCATCTTCGTGAAGCAACTTGAGGGCGGCGGCTGGACGTACGAGTTGAAGGGCTCGCTCATCCTCGCCAGCGGCACCGTCGGGGATGTGTCCGTTGAGGACGACCATAACAACAGGTCTGGGCCTGACGGCTCTGGCGAGATTCCCGGCCACGCCCTGGCAAACATAGCGCGAGAGCTTACTTATACCGTCCAGCACAAAGCTAAACGCTTGTCTGCGTGAGCGTGCCGCGAAAAAGCTCCTCGGCGGCGATCACGCGGTTCTGGGCGTCGAGAAAGACGCAGAAGAAGCATTCGTGGCCGAGATCCTGCATGTGCAGGCGCAGGTATCCGCGCACCGCCGCGGGCGAGGTAATGCTGTCGCGCGCTTTCATCTCCTCGGCGAGCGCGCGGCGCGCGAGCTCCATCACGGCAGCAATCTGCGAATAACGCGCGGTCCCAATGCCGGGCACCGCGTCGAGCTCGCGCGCCGTG